>JADYYK010000078.1 GCA_020853705.1 Deltaproteobacteria bacterium | reverse complement strand
CGACTTCGTGATCGTGGTGGTGGCCCCCTGCAGGAAGCCGGTGCCCTGCACCGTGATGGTCCCGCCTCCCGCGCACAGTCGCGCCGGCACCAGGGCGCTGATGGTCGGCGGCGGGTTGACCACGAAGGGCACGATCTGCGTCGACGCGCACGCCGCCGGCGCCGGGTTGGTGACCAGCAGCGTGTAACTGCCCGGCTGCACCTGCCCCATCGGGATGGTGATGGTCAGCTTGGTGCACGACTGGATCTGGGCCCCCAGCTCCGCCGCGATGGGCGAGCAGCCCGACGGCACCGGCATGGTCGTGGTGAAGACATCCATGGAGGTGTTGCGGATGGCCACCGTGGGCAGCGCGGTCCCGACCTGCAGGAAGCCGGTGCCCTGGATCTCGACCACCGAGTCGGCCTGCGCGGTGCAGATGCTCATCGGCACGACGGCGGTGATGGTCGGCGGCGGCACCACCGCCAGCGCGTGGGTCAGCCGGGCCGACTGCTCGTCGGCGTTGGCGACCTCGACGTCGTAGACGCCGGGGGCCAGCACGCCCGGGGTCACGTCGAAGGACAGCTGCTGCTCGGACATCCAGTGCACGTGCTGCTTGCTCGCGTCGGCGGGGTCGTCGGCGATCACCACCGGGGTGCCGGTCGCCGCGGTGCCGTCGAGGTTCGAGGTCTGGGTCAAGGACACCCTGGGCAGCACCAGCACCGCCCTGGATTGCAGGGTGTCGGTGGGCAGCGGGGTCAGGTTGTCACCCGACACCGACACCGGTGTAGTCAGCTGCTCGCCGCACACCAGGTTGGGTGTGACCGAGGTCAGCGAGGGGGTAGGAGATTCGAGCTTCTTGCTACAACCGATGGCAAGGCCAACCAGACCTAGCCCATAAGCCAGTCCACGTGCGCGCATGGCGCCTCCAGGCGTCGTCCACACAGCATTACGAGCCATCACCGGGAGCGATGCGCGAGGACCGTGTCGAAGGCCGCCTGGCGGCGCACGAGCTCGTGCGGGTTACAGGAAGCGCGCCTCTTCGGTGCGCACCCAGGAGGCCCCCGCCAGCGGGATGGCCTGGCTGGCGACGCGCTTGCCGGTGGCGATCTCGATGATGGTCAGCGACAGCGGGTTCTTGGGGCCGCCCTCGCGCGAGTCGGGCGTGCGCTCGCGTGAGGTCTCGATCAGCGCGAAGCGACCGTCGGCCGAGACATCGAACAGCGCGTTGGCGTCGTCGGCCAGCGTGCGCACGCTGGCGTCGACGATCGAGATGGCCAGCAGCTTGCGCTCGGCCACCAGCAAGATGCTGCGCTGGGACGCGCTGGTCTTGAAGCCGGCGTGCCACATCACGAACTCCTGCTTGAAGGTGTAGGCGATGCGCGACTTCCTGGTGGTGACGTCCCACAGCTCGAAGTAGGACTCCTTCTGCTCCTTGGGCTCGCGCCGCAACACCATCACGCTGTTCTCGAGCAGCGCGACCGGGGCGCTGATGAGTATCTTGGGCGCGAACAGCGCCTTGCCCAGCTTCGGCAGCGCAGGCGGCTTCCGGGCGCCTGGCGCCGGCAGCGGAGGCATGACCTCGACATGGATGCCGTCACGCGCGTCGTAGGCCCAGCGCGTCAGGTCGGGCGTCGGCGCGGGCTCGGCGGCGCCGACCTTCCTGCGATCGAACACCAGGGCCGCCGTGTTCGGAGCGGCCAGTGGGTAGCGCCGGATCTTGGTGCTGCTCTGGTGCAGCTGGCGGGTGTACAGGCTGCTGCCGTCCAGCGAGAAGAACGCGGCTTGCTCGAAGCACTTGATCGGCACACAGGCGGGATCGCCGGGGATGACGGTGTCGATGCCCTTGTCGAAGCTGCCCACCGCGATGATGACCGGCTTGTTCGGGGTCAGGTCGAGCTGCTTGCCGTCGAGGCTGATCGTGCGCGCGTCCCCGGCCACCCGCAGCGTCAGCGCGAAGCGCCCGCTGCCGGGGTGCACCGCGGTGTCGAGGCCCCAGTCGAGGTCGCCGTATTTCGGCTTGAACTTCCCGGTGGTGAGGTCGGCGGTGCCGAGCTCGTGGGGGTTGGCGCCGGGCTTGATGCGCTCGATGTGGTAGTAGACGCCGGGCGGTCCGGCGGCCGGCCGGGCGGGCACGTCCTCGGCGCGCGCGACCCCGCCAGCGCCCGCGAGGTGGAGGGTTGCGACGACGACGCCAGCGATGACGGTCAATGGCCTGGGCACGACTCCAGCGTACTCCAGCAGTGGCGGTTGCGCTGTGCCGACGACTATCATCTGGTCCGGGGGGCGGCGTCACATGGCGAAGCTGTTCGGATGGATGAAGGACCTGCCACCAGCGGAAGAGGCGCTGGCGCTGGAGATGCTGAAGTCCGAGCGGCTGCGGGTCGGATTTCTGGCCATCACTGGTGCCGTCGTCGCGCTGATCTCGCTGTGTGTCGCCACGCTGGTGCCGGCCCACGACAACCCCGTCGTGCGGGTGACCAATGGCAAGCTGCCGCTGCAGGGCGTCCTCATCGTGCTGGTCGGCATGGCCTTGTACGAAGGGCTGATCTTCTCGATCATCGGCGTGGCGCTACGGCGCGGGGTTCGGCCGCCCGAGTTCGTGCGCTTCGGCAACGCGCTGATCGAGGTCTCGCTGCCGACGGTGGTCACCATCATGCTGGCGCGCACGGCGGGGCCGGCCATCGCCCTGAACAGCCCGGCGATCCTCATTTACTTCCTGTTCATCGGACTGTCGACGCTACGGCTGCGCTTCTCGCTCGGCCTCGCAACCGGGGCCGCAGCCGCGGTGCAGTACCTGGCCGTGGCGGTGCACTACGCAGCGCCGTGGGGCAGCACCACGCAACTTGGCTTCTTCGGTGCCCTCGAGCCGTGCGTGGGTCGTGCCCTGATGATGCTGCTGTCGGGGCTGGCCGCCGGCTTCGTGGCCGGGCAGATCCGCAAGCGGGTGCTGGCCTCGCTGGCGCTGCTCGAGGAGCGCAACCGCCTGACCAGCCTGTTCGGTCAGCATGTGTCGCCAGCCGTGGTCGACAAGCTGCTCGCCGAGGGCGCCACCCCGGGCACCGAGATGCGCACCGTGTCGGTGCTGTTCCTCGATATTCGCGGCTTCACCAGCTATGCCGAGGGGCGCTCGCCCGAGGAAGTGGTGGGCTACCTGAATCGGCTGTTCGGTCCGCTGATTGGCGAGGTCAATCGCCACGGCGGCATCATCAACAAGTTCCTCGGTGACGGATTCATGGCGGTGTTCGGTGCGCCCCTGGACGATGGGCGCAACGCCGAGAACGCCGTCGAGGCCGGTGTCGCCATCGCGCGCAAGGTCGACGAGCTCAACCGCGATGGCAGCATCCCGACCACCCGCGTCGGCCTCGGGCTGCACGTCGGACGAGCGGTGACTGGCAGCGTCGGCTCGGCTGATCGGAAGGAGTACACCATCATCGGCGACACGGTGAACCTGGCCGCGCGCGTCGAGCAGCTCAACAAGCAATTCGCGTCGACCTTCCTGGTCACCGAGCCGGTGTACCAGCTGGTCAAGCAGCGCTACCCAGGTGAGGAGCTGCCCACGACCGAGGTCAAGGGGCGCGTCGGCGCGGTGCGGCTTTTCCGCCTGCTTTAGCCGACGTCTTCCTCGCGGCCGGTGGCTTCGCCTTCGCTGCTGGCTTGGCCTTCGCTGCCGGCTTTGCCTTCGCTGCCGGCTTCGCCTTCGCGACCGGCTTCGCCTTCGCGACCGGCTTCGCCTTCTTCTTGACCTTCGGCGGCAACGACCGCGCGAACATGATCGCGCGCACCAGCCAGCCGCGCAGCTCGTCGGGCTCGTCCATCACCGACTCGGGCAGCATCACCGCGCCCGCCATCGAGCGCCCGTTGCCCATCGGATCGAACGGCCCGCTGCCCTCCAGCGCCAGCACCTCCTGCACCCCGGCGTCGTCCAGCCGCACCACCACCGAGCGCGCGAACAGCCCGCCCGCCATGTTGCCGCCCACCATCGCCGCCAGCCCGCCGAACATCTTGACCACGTCCACATCGGGCGCCATCGGCAGCGCATCCATGAAGATGGGGTGGTGCTCCTTGGGGATCTTGACCCACGCCATGTCAGCCCTCCATCACGCAATGTACCGCGCGGATCGTCCTGCTTGACGTCTCCGCATTGGTAATTTATTACTTACCAACAAATGAAGGCCACGGCGACCCTCGGCTTCGCGGCGCTCGGCGACCCCACCCGGCGCGCCATCTTCGAGCGCGTGGCGCGCCGGCCGAGCACCGTGGGCAAGCTGGCGGCGCAGTTCGACGTCTCGCGCCCCGCGGTGTCGCAGCACCTGCGCGTGCTCAAGGACGCCGGCCTGGTCGCCGACACCGCCGTGGGGACCAGCCGGATCTACCGCCTGGAGCCGCGCGGCGTGGAGGCCATGCGCCACTATCTGGACCGCTTCTGGGACAGCGCGCTGGCTGCGTTCGCCCAGGCCGCCGAGGCCGAGCAGGCCGCCGCCGACCGCGCAGACGCCACCGCCAGCGCCAAGCAGGAGGACAAGAAGTCATGACCGTCGCCCCCATCCGCAAGCACCTCGTCGTCAACGCCACCCAGGAGCGCTGCTTCCGCATCTTCACCGCGGGCATCGACAAGTGGTGGCCCCGCGGCCACCACATCGGCAAGACGCCCATGAAGCAGCTCATCATCGAGCCCAAGGTCGGCGGCCGCTGGTACGCCGAGTGCGAGGACGGCAGCGAGGTCGACACCGGCCGCGTGCTGGTCTGGGAGCCGTCGGCCCGCCTGGTCCTGAGCTGGCAGATCACCGCGCAGTGGCAGTTCGATCCCGCGCTGCACACCGAGGTCGAGGTGCGCTTCGTGCCCGAGGGCCCACGCAAGACCCGCGTCGAGCTGGAGCACCGCCAGCTCGAGGCCTACGGCGCCGACGCCGAGAAGATGCACACCACGTTCGACGGCGACGACGCCTGGATCGGCATCCTGGCCCAGTTCTCCAACCTGGCCACCGAGGGCCCCAAGGCGGTCGTGCTCTACACCTCCGCCCCCGACGTGATGACCCGCGCCCCGCTGCACTACGCCGCGCACAAGGCCCGCGTCGACGCCTTCCACGCCCGCGGCGACCTGCTCGCCATCGGCACCT
>JADYYK010000077.1 GCA_020853705.1 Deltaproteobacteria bacterium | reverse complement strand
GCGGATGTGATAGCCGCTGATGGAGCTGGTGTTCCACTTGGGTACGTCCGCCGTGCAGAAGGCGAACACGTCCGTGATGATCCGCATCGAGGGGCGCGGCGGATAGATGTAGGTGCCGCGCGCGATGTACTCCTTGAGGACGTCGTTCTGGATGGTCCCGCCGAGGGCGTCGCGCGGGATGCCGCGCTCGTCGGCGACCGCGACGTACAGCGCCAGCAGCGTCGCCGCGGTGGCGTTGATGGTCATCGAGGTCGTGATCTGATCGAGCGGCAGGCCGTCGAGCAGGACGCGCATGTCCTCGATGGAGTCGATGGCCACGCCGACGCGGCCGACCTCGCCGGCGGCCAGCGCGTGGTCGGAGTCGCGCCCCATCTGGGTCGGCAGATCGAAGGCGACCGAGAGGCCGGTCTGGCCCTTGCCGAGCAGGAACTTGTAGCGCTGGTTCGACTCCGCCGCGGTCGAGAAGCCGGCGTACTGGCGCATGGTCCAGAAGCGCCCGCGGTACATGGTCTTCTGCACGCCGCGCGTGAAGGGCGGCTGGCCGGGGGCGCCGAGGTCTCGCTCGGCGTCGAAGCCGAGCTTGGCCAGGGTGGCGGCATCATAGACCGCGTCGAGGGTCTGGCCGGCGTCGGTGGCGAAGCGCTGCTTGCGCTGCTCCGCCTTGGGCTTGGCGGTTTTCGGGGGCTTGGCGGCGCTGTCGTCGTTCACTGGCATGCCGGCAGCACCATCTCGGGCACGTCGCCGCTGGCCGACTCGACGATCAGCTTCGGCTGGGTCGCCTTGCGGATTTCGTCCACGCTGACCCCGGGGGCGCGCTCGCGCAGGACCAGGCCGGCGGGGGTGACGTCGATGACGGCGAGGTCGGTGATGATGCGGTGCACACAGCGCAGGCCGGTGACCGGCAGCTCGCAGGTGTCGAGGATCTTGGGCACGCCACCCTTGGCGGTGTGCTCCATCATCACGATGACGCGGCGCGAGCCGGCCACCAGATCCATCGCGCCGCCCATGCCCTTGACCATCTTGCCTGGGATGACCCAGTTGGCCAGATCGCCTGCGGCCGAGACCTGCATGCCGCCGAGGATGCACAGATCCATGTGGCCGCCGCGGATCATGGCGAACGACTCGGCCGACGAGAAGTAGGCCGTGCCCGGGATCTCGGTCACGGTCTCCTTGCCGGCATTGATGAGGTCGGGGTCCTCCTCGCCCTCGAACGGGTAGGGGCCGACGCCCAGCATGCCGTTCTCGGACTGCAGGATGACCTCGACGCCGGCGGGGACATAGTTCGACACCAGGGTCGGCATGCCGATGCCCAGGTTGACGTAGAAGCCGTCGCGAAGCTCCTGCGCGGCGCGCATGGCGATCTGCTCGCGGGTCAGGGGGGCGGACATTACACGGCTCCTTCGCTGCGCGGGCGCGGGCGGACGGTGCGGCGCTCGATGGGCTTCTCGTAGCCCGCGCCGACGATGACGCGCTGCACGTAGATCCCGGGGGTGTGGATCTGGTCGGGGCTGAGCTCGCCGACGTCGACCAGCTGCTCGACCTCGGCGATGGTGACCTTGCCGGCGGCGCACATCATCGGCGAGAAGTTGCGCGCGGTCTTGCGGAACAGCAGGTTGCCCCAGCGGTCGCCCTTCCAGGCCCGCACGATGGTGAAGTCGGCGCGCAGGCCGCGCTCGAGGACGTACATCTTGCCGTCGAACTCGCGCGTCTCCTTGCCCTCGGCGACCTGGGTGCCGTAGCCGGTCGGGGTGTAAAAGCCCGCGATGCCGGCGCCGCCGGCGCGGATGCGCTCGGCCAGGGTGCCCTGCGGGTTGAGCTCGACCTCGAGCTGGCCGCCGAGGAACAGGCGCTCGAAGGTCTTGTTCTCGCCGACGTAGCTCGACACCATCTTCTTGACCTGGCCGTTGGCGAGCAGCGTGCCGAGGCCCTTGGTGTCGGTGCCACAGTTGTTGGAGATGATGGTCAGACCGCGCACGTTCTTGCGGTGCAGCGCGGCGATCAGGTTCTCGGGGTTGCCACACAGGCCGAAGCCCCCGCTCATGATGACGGCGCCGTCACCGACGTCGTGCAGGGCGGCCTCGGCGGAGGCGAACGTCTTGTCCATGCCGGGGTTATCGGCTGGCTTCGTGCTAGTGTCAATGCATGCGGATGCGCCGGGTGAGCCTGATCCTGCTGCTGGCGAGCGCCGCGGCGGCCCAGGGCTGCCGGTCGTTCGATGGCGAGGCCAGCATCACCGGCAACGTCGTGATCAGCGACTGTGACGGCGACCCGCGCACGCTGACCGAGCTGGTGGTCGACACCTTCTATGGCAGCCGGCTGACCGACCCGGCGCTGATGGGCGAGGTCATCGGCGGCAAGGTGCACCGCCTCAACCTGCGCATGCAGCGCGGCAGCGACCTGTTCTATCTGACCGACGCGCTGACCATCCAGATCCTCGACGTCGAGAAGGTCAAGGCCATGGGGCTGGGGCCCATCGAGGTCGGGCCCGACAAGCTGGTGCGCGCGCAGCTCGAGCTCTACTTCGAGTGCCCGGCCAGCGAGTCGGTGGGCACCGCGCGCGGCACCCTGACCTGGAGCCGTCCGCTCAGCGACCAGTACGGCGACTATGTCGGCGGCAGCTTCCAGTTCACCCTGGACGACGGGCGCGGTCTCGACACCTTCACCGGGCAGGTCGGTGGCAGCTTCGACTTTCGCCTGCAGCGCGGACAGCCGGGGCAGCGCTTTCCGTAGCGCGGGGGTGTGGTACGGTCGCGCGATGAAGACGCACGCGTGGATGGCGGGGACGCTGGCCGCCCTGCTCCTGCTGGGCAGCTGTGGTGGTGGCAAGGCGACCGTCAAGACCGCTCCGGGGGGGGATGAGGAAGAGGAGCCGGCGCCGCGGCCGCGCCCCAGGCCGGTCAAGAAGCCCGAGCCGCCGCCGCCCCCCGCGGTCACCGCGCAGAGCGTACAGCTCGAGGTGCTGGCGGTGCTGGAGGTGTGGAAGCGCGCGCAGGCCGAGGGCAAGGCCGATGTCTTCCTGGACCTGTATGACGAGATGTCGTTCCGCGCGGTGGCGCCGGCCGGCAAGGGCAAGCAGCCCATCGAGATGGACTTCGCGACCTGGCGCGACGGGCGCGCGTCGACGCTGACCGGGCCGGTGGGGATCGCGGCCGAGCGGCCGGTCATCGAGACCTGGCTGGACGCCGGCAGCGGCCTCGAGCATGGCGTGTCGCAGGTGCGCTTCTTCGAGCGCTACGAGAACAAGGCGGTCAAGCAGGCCATGCGCGGCGTCAAGCTCCTGCGCTTCAAGCGCGAGGACGACGGCAAGCAGCGCATCGTCCACGAAGAGGTGGTGTCGAGCGAGAAGGGCTTCAGCGGCGGCAAGAAGGAGAAGCAGGTGCCGTGGACCATCGATGCCACCGTGCTGCCGTCGCCGGTGACCATGAACCTGGTGGCGCTGACGGTGTCGGCGCCCGACGCCGAGAACCCCGAGGCGCGCGTGCTGCTCGAGCTCACCAGCGCTGAGCTTCAGCGCGTCATCAACCTCGACAACCAGGCCGGGCAGTGCACGCGCGAGCCCGAGACCAAGGGCCAGCTGGCGGGCATGAAGTGCTTCTGGGCCGGGCTGGGGATCGACTACAGGATCACGCGCAAGAAGGACGTCGTGGTCATCGAGCGCCGGTTCAGCGAGGACGGACCCAAGGGCGGCGCCCTGCCGTGGACGGTGTACGCCAACGTCAACCTGGTGGCGGGCGCCGAGCTGGTGGTCGAGGGCGCGCCGCTGGAGGAGACGCCGGAGCCGACGCCGGAGCCGACGCCCGAGGCCAGCCCCGAGCCGACCCCGTCGCCGTCACCGAGCGAGGGCCCGGTGATCAAGCCCGGCAAGGTGTATCCCACCGGGACACTGCCCAAGGACAAGGGCCCGACGCCACCGACGCCGACGCCCAAGGGCTGACGGTGGCCTGTCGCAGCCCGGGGAGTCGCAAGGGGCGCGGGCTGCGCGAGCCGGTCAAGCTGCGCGCGGAGTCGCTGGCTTTCGGAGGCGACGCGGTGGCGCGCGGGGACGATGGCCGGGTGGTGTTCGTGCCGCTGCTGGCGCCGGGCGATCGTGCGCTGGTCAAGCTGGTCGAGGAGAAGAAGGGCTTCGCGCGCGGTGAGGTGCTGGAGCTGCTGCAGGCGGGGCCGGCGCGGGTGACGGCGCCATGTGCGCTGTTCGGCAGCTGTGGCGGCTGTCAGTGGCAGCACGTGGCGTACGCGGCGCAGCTCGCGGCCAAGGCCGAGGTGGTGGCGCGCGCGCTGCGCGCCGAGGTCGCGCGCGGCGCGGTGCTGGAGCCGGTGGTCGCGGCGCCGGCGGCGTATGGCTACCGGCGGCGGGCGCGGCTGGCGGTGCGGCCGCACAGCGGTGTGGTCGGCTTCCGGGCGCGCAAGTCGCACGAGGTGGTCGATGTGCAGGCTTGCCCCGCGCTGGAGCCGGCGCTGGAGCGCGCGCTGGGCGAGCTGCGCCGGGTGCTGGTGCCGGCGCTGACGCGGTCGTGCACGCTGGAGCTGCTGGCGGGCGACGGCGTGCACGCGGCGCTGGATGTGCCCTGCGAGGGCGGCGCGCGGGCGGCGGCGGAGGCGCTGGTGGCGTCGGGGGCGCTGGCCGGGCTGCGCTTTCGCGATGCGCTGGTGGGCGCGGCCGGGGTCGGGCTGGGCGATGGCGCGGAGGGCGCGGCCGACGAGTTTGCGCAGGCGCAGGGGGCGCAGAACGAGGTGCTGCGAGCGCGCGTGGCCGCGTGGGCGCGGCCAGCGGGGGCGCGGGTGCTGGAGCTGTTCGCGGGGGCCGGCAACCTGAGCGAGGCGCTGGTCGCGGCGGGAGCGGCGCGGCTGGTGGCGGTGGAGCAGTCGGAGGCGGCGGTGGCGCGGGCGCGGGCGCGCCTGGCGAGCACGAGCACGAGCCCGAGCCCGAGCCCGAGCCCGAGCCCGAGCCCGAGCCCGAGCCCGAGCCCGAGCCCGAGCCCGAGCACGAGCCCGAGGGTCGAGTTCGAGGCCGCGAGCGCCGAGAGCGCGGCGGCCCGGGCGGGGGACTTCGATGTGCTGGTGCTGGATCCGCCGCGCGCCGGGGCGCTGGAGGTCGCGCGCGCGCTGGCCGACGTGGCCGGGCTGCAGCGCGTCGTCTATGTGTCGTGTGATCCGATGACGCTGGCGCGCGACGTCGCGGCCATGACCGCGGGGGCGTGGCGCCTGGAGCGCGCGCAGGCCCTCGACATGATGCCGCAGACGTTCCACGTCGAGACCGTGGCGCTGCTGGTCAGGGCGGCCAGATAGCGATAGCTACAGCGTGAGCAGCCAGAGCGACTCGGCCAGCGCGGTGTGCCGGTCGAAGCCCAGGCTCTGGTAGAACGCGGTCGACGGCGAGGTCGGGTCGACCAGGGCCGCCAGCGTGCGCGCGCCGGCCGAGCGCGCGGTGTGCGCGGCGTCGGCCACCAGGGCGCTGGCGATGCCCTGACGGCGGTGCGCCGGGTCGACCTCGAGGTTGGTCACCAGCGAGACGGCGCGGGTGGCCAGGAAGTCGCCGATGGCCGGGCTGGCCCCCAGCAGCGGCGCGATGGCCGACGACACCGACAAGTACAGCGACATGTGGCCGACCGCGCGTCCGCGCACGCGCGCCGCGCGCAGCACCAGGATCCCGCGCGCGTGCAGATCCAGCGCGACCCGCTGCAGCGCCGGCGACGCCGCGCGCAGGCCGGGCAGCGAGCTCGGCTCGGGCGTCACGATCTCGACCCGCTCGCGCGTGGCGGGGCTGCCGTTGCCGGTCTCGGCCTCGGTCATGGCTGCTCCGGCAGCAGGCGCTTGACCGCGAGCGCCACGCGGCGCTGGTCGGCCTCGTCGGCGAACCAGTCGCGCGGGTACTGGAACACGCCCTGGCTCGACTCGATGACCAGGACCGGGCCGCTGGCGGTGGTGGGCAGCGCGCGGCGCAGGTAGTAGCTGTGGCGCAGCTCGGCGGGGCGCACGGTGACCGGGGCGGCGGCGTCGAGGTGGGGCGGCAGCAAGAGCTCGCTGTCGCGGATCACGATGGTGCCGGGCGCGCGCAGGAAGCTGCGCACCAGGCGGAACACCGCGCGGCCGCCGAACAAGAGCCCCAGCGCGCAGGCCAGCACCAGGACCCAGAAGCCATAGCCAGGCACCGCGGCCGGGCGCGACGGACCGGCCCCGGGGTCGGGCAGGTTGATGAAGACCAGGTAGATCGGCAGCGGCACCAGCAGCGCGGCCTGCACGCCGTGGCGCCAGCGCTGGTGCAGAAGCGGCACCGAGTAGGGCAGGGCGGGCGCGGTGATCTCGACCTCGGCCTCGGACTCCGCGGGCGTGGTGGTGGCCGGCTTGACCGGCTCGTCGCTGCGACGCTTGCTCACGCTGCGCTCCGCCAGCTCGAGGTCAGCTCGCGCACCCTGGCCCCGATTTCGCCGAGGTCGAGCGTGGTGAGGCGACCGTCCTCGACCACGCGGCGACCTTCGACCCAGACGTCGCGGATGGCGCGCGCCGACAGCGCATAGACGATGTTCTTGACCAGGTCGAACCTGGGCCACAGCGAGGGATCATCGAGGTCGAGGCCGACCACGTCGGCGCGATAGCCCGGGGCCAGGCGGCCGACTGGTAGCCCGAGGAGCTCGCCGCCGCCGCGGGTGCCCATGGCGAAGCAGGTCTCGGCGCTGATGGCGCCGCCGTCGAGGCGCTGCACCTTCTGCAGCAGCGCGCACGAGCGCATCTCGTCGAACACGCTGACCCGGCTGTTGGAGCAGCCGCCATCGGTGCCCAGCCCGATGCGCACGCCTCGCGCGCTGAGATCCACCACATCGGTCACGCCATCGCCCAGGAACATGTTGGAGCCCGGATTGTACGCCAGTCCGGCGCCGCGTTCGGCCAGCAGCGCACGTTCACCCTGGTCGAACCAGCAGCCGTGCACGGCGACGGTGCGCGGGCCCAGGGCGTCGAGCTGATCGACCACGTGCAGCGGGCGGGCGCCGAAGCGGGTCAGGGCGTCGTCGACCTGGTAGCGCTCCTCGGCGAGGTGGATGTGGAGGGGCGTTTGCGCTTCGTCGGCGGCCTCCGCGGCGGTGCGGATCATGCGCGGCGAGGCGCCATGCAGCGAGTGCGGCGCGGCCAGCACGAAGGCCAGCGCATCGCCGGCGACCTCGCGGACCAGCTCGAGGAAGCGGCTGCGCGCCTCGGCGGGGGTCTCGCGGAAGGCGGCGGGGGCGCCGTCCCAGTCATAGAAGCAGCGGCCCAGCACGGTGCGCATGCCCAGGCGGCGCCCGGCGGCCAGCACCGCGCGCGCGTTGTCGTTGCCGCCGTCCTGGATGTAGAAGAAGTCGCACACCGTGGTCACGCCGTGCAGCAGCATCTCGCTGAAGGCGAGCAGCGCGCCGACCTCGACACCGTGCGCGCCCAGGCGCGGCGCCCAGCGATACAGGGCCTGATCGCGCCACTCCAGGAAGGGGCGATCGTCGGCGATCCCCCGCAGCAGCGACTGGAACGAGTGGTTGTGCGCGTTGACGGTGCCCGGGGTGAGGACGCGGTGGGCGGCGTGGGTCCAGCTGACCTCGGCGCCGGCGCCTGCGGCCGCGGCGGCCAGCTCGGCGCGGGTGCCGGCGGCGACGATGGCGCCATCGCGGCACAGGATGCCGGCGTCGGCGCGCGCGTGGCCCTCGATGACGGCGAAGTCGCCGACGATGGCATGCAGGGCAGCGCTCACGGGCGGACGCACTATAGCAGGCGCGCTCTGGCGTGGTACAAGGCGCCGTGGCGCGCAGCGAGTTCGACGTGGCGGAGATCGCGCGCGGGCGCGTGGCCGGGGTCTACATCCTGTCGGGTGAGCGCCTGCTGGTCGATCGCATCGTGCACGCGCTGCGCGACCTGGTGCCGCCGGCACAGCGCGCCTTCAACTATGACGTCTTCGACGCCGACCGGCTGGATGGCGGGTCGGTGGTGCAGGCGGCGCGGACGATGCCGATGATGGGCAAGCGCCGCGTGGTGGTGGTGCGCGGCGCGCATGGGCTGGCGGCGGGCGAGCTGGACAAGCTGGTGGCCTATGTGGCGGCGCCGGCGCCCGAGACGGTGCTGGTGCTGGTGGGCGAGAAGTTCGACACCCGGCTGAAGTTCTTCGCGCAGGCCAGGAAGGCGGGCGCGGTGGTCGAGAAGCTGGAGGCGCCCTACGAGAGCCGCCTGCCGGGCTGGGTCGAGGACGAGGCGCGCCGCCAGGGCGTCAAGCTGGGCAGCGGGGTGTCGGGGCGGCTGGCGCAGGTCATCGGCCGCGACCTCGGGCGGCTGGCGGCGGCGGTCGAGCAGCTGGCGCTGTATGCCGGCCCGGGCAAGGCGGTCGCGGTCGACGATGTCGATGACGTCATCGCCGACTCGCGCGAGCGCAACGTGTTCGAGCTGTGTGACGCGACCTACGCCGGGCAGCGCGTGCGCGCGCTGGTGGCGGCCAGGAAGATGCTGGCGGCGCGCGAGTCGGCCATCGGCATGGTCGCGATGCTGGCGCGGCACGCGCGGCAGCTGGCGCGCATCAAGGCGCTGGGCGCGCGCCCGAGCGAGGGCGAGATCGCTTCGGCGCTGGGGGTGTCACCGTTCTTCGCGCGGCCCCTCGGCGAGCAGGCGCGCAGGTACGCCGAGGCCGGCCTGGGGCGCGTGCTCGGGCTGTTGGCGCAGGCGGACCGGGATCTGAAGGGGCCGGTCAAGGGCGCGCTGGGCGAGGACGTGGTGCTGGAGCGGCTGCTGGATCGCGTGGTGGCGGCGGGGACGAGCGTCGAGCGCCGCTGAGCACGAGCACGAGCACGAGCACGAGCACGAGCACGAGCGCCGGTCAGCGAACGGGGGCGGCCGACCGTTCGAGGTTGGCCAGGGCCTCGCGCAGGAAGCGGCGCTGCAGCTGGCGCGCGTAGAAGCTGCCCAGGCGCGCCAGCGGGTGGCGGGTGCGCGAGTACGAGGTGATCGAGAGGTGCACGGCGCCGTCGCGCTGCTCGACCGCGAAGCGCTCCTCGCCAGCCTCGGCGTGCGCGTGCAGGGTGCCCAGGGTGAGGGCGAACCGGGTCGGGGTATCGGCGAGGTCGGTGATCGCGAACATGTTGAGCGAGTGCACGCCGAGGTGGTCGACCACGACGGCGTAGTGGGCGCCCGGCGTGGCCGGCGCGCGGGTGTCATGGACGGTGGTCCAGGGCGGGTAGTGGCGGAAGTGCAGGATGGTCTCGCGAACGCGTGCCAACGAGCCGCCGGCGACCGTCGCCTCCGCGAACAGGCGCAGGTGACCCGGTGGACAGGCCAGGGCGTCGCGGTGCAGGACCGGTGGGCACACCAGCGTGTCTGGCGCGGCGATGCGGGCGCGGATGGTGGCGGCGCTCGGGCGCAGCAGGAAGAACAGGCGCGGGGGGCGCAGCAAGGCGTGCATGAGTGCACACAGGGTAGCGCCGATGATGTAGCCGAGGAGATCGATGACGCCAAAAGTGGTGCCGAGCGCGAGGCGGAACAGCCGGTGCCGCGCCGCCAGGTCGGCCGGCACGCCGGTCAGCTGCAGCAGCTCGACGGCGCAGCTGATGGCGAGCGCGAGCGCGGCGGCCCGGCTGGTGCGCGCGCGCGGGCGCAGCGCGAGGATGAGGGCGAAGAGCAGGGCGGTGTACAGGGCGTCGCCGGCCAGCTTGGCGGGCAGGCCGTCGAGGACGCGGCGTGACGCCAGCCCGACCGCGATGAGCACCGGGATGGCGATGAAGCGACCCCCAAGCGCGCTCACGCTCGGCGGCTGGGCGTGCGAGGGCTGGAGCTCAGCCAGGCGATGACATCGAAGTCGGATCGCACGTGCGCCTGCATGCAGTCACAACGGCCGAGGCCGTGGCTGCAATCCAGGCGCCGGAGAGGGAGAGGCGACTACTTGGCGGCGGCGGCGAGCTTGGCGACCGCCTTGGTCAGGCGGGAGATCTTGCGCGAAGCAGTCTTGCGCTTCAGCACGCCGTGCTTGGCGGCGCGGTCCAGCGCCGGGATCGCGGCCTTGAGGGCCTCGGCTGCGCCCTTGCCGCTCTTGCCGTCGATCGCCGCGGTCACCTTCTTGACGATGGTGCGCATGTGCGTGGTGTGCTTGACGTTGCGTGCGCGGTGCTTGATGCGCTGGCGGTTCTTCTTCTCCGCCGACTTGATATTCGCCACCTGCTGCCTCCGAAAACTTTGAGATATCGTGCGTGTGTGTGAAAGGCGGGATCAAGTACAACGGGCGGGAGGGGAAGTCAATCCCGGTCGGCATGCCGGCCGGGGATTGTCCGATCCGGCTGCGCGACTACTTGCGCAGCTGGAGCTGCCGGCGGTCGCCTTCCTTCTCGGTCTTGTCGAGCCAGCCGAAGCTGGCGTTCTGGGTCAGCGGGCGGGTCTGGCCACCGACCACGGCGTCGAGCTGGATGGTGTCGACCAGCCAGCCCGGTCCGTCGCCGCTGGAGTCGTTGAAGATCTCGACCTTGTTCACGCCGTCATAGTCGATGGCGAAGCGGGTGACGTCCCACTCGATGCGGTCGTTGCACCCCTTGTCGAAGTTCTTTTCGTCTGCCGGCACCCAGATCAACCGGCCACCGTTGAACGCGACATAGATGTGCGCGTTGGTCCCCGCGCTATCCTTCTTGTTGGTGACTGCCGACAGCACCAGCTTCTCGATGGTCGCCATGTCCCGATGGTAAAACTCACACGCGCTGTGGAAAAGATGTTTCTAACAGTGTGAGAACCGCACCGGTTGCGCGAAAAGTGCCGCGCCGTGACACATTGCCCATTCTTTAGGCAATCAGCTGACCGAGTCGGCCAGCGCGCGCTTGGCGGCGTTCCACAGCGCGTCCATCTCCTCGAGGTTGCTGGTGGCCGGCGTGCGGCCCCGCTCGCCCAGGCGGTCCTCGATCCACTCGAAGCGGCGCTGGAAGCGCGCGGTGGCTCCGCGCAGCGCCTGCTCGGCGTCGAGGCCGCGCTTGCGAGCCAGGTTCACCACCGCGAACAGGAGGTCGCCGAGCTCGGCCTCGGCGTGCGCGAGGTCGGGGGCCGCGTCCAGCTCGGCCAGCTCCTCGTCGACCTTGGCGCGCGGTCCGCTGACGTCGGGCCAGTCGAAGCCGACCTGGGCGGCGCGCTCCTGCACCTGCAGCGCACGCATCAGCGCGGGTAGACTCCGTGTGATGCCATCCAGGGTGCGCGGCCTGCGAGCAGGCAGGCCCTTGGCGGCGCGCTCCTGGGCCTTGAGCTCGGCCCACTGGGTCAGCACCTCGGCTGAATCCTTGGCCTTGGCGCTGCGGTCGCCGAACACATGCGGGTGGCGGCGCACCAGCTTGTCGACGATGGCCTGGGCCACGTCGTCGATCCCGAAGGCGCCCGTGCGCGCGCGCAGGGCCGACTGGAAGACGATCTGGAACAGCAGGTCGCCGAGCTCGTCACAGTGCTCGCTCGGGCTGTCGTCGATGGCCTCGAGGACCTCGTAGGCCTCCTCGATCAGGAACGGCTTCAGGGTCTCCAGCGTCTGTTCGCGATCCCAGGGACAGCCATCGGGCGCGAGCAGACGATCCATCACGTCGACCAGCCGCTCGACGGCGCGGCCACGCTGCGTCTGCTTGGTTGGCATGCCCCCGGTTAACACGGCGGGTGGCGCGTTTCCACAGGTCTGCTAGGTTTGCGTCCCCTCGGGAGCCCCAGCATGCGCGACAAGATGACGTTCGACGACAATGGCCCGGTGCTGGCGCTGTTCGGCCATGCCGACTCGAACCTGCGCCTCATCGAGCGCGAGCTCGGGGTCGAGCTGCACTCCAAGAGCGGCGAGCTGACCATCATCGGTGACGATGCCGTGGTCGCGCTGACGCGCAGCCTGCTGACGCAGCTCTACGCCCTCATCCGCAAGGGGCGCAACCTGATGCCGGTCGACGTCTCGCGCGCCGCCGCGACCCTGCGCCAGGCCCCCGAGCTGGAGCTCAGCACCATCTTCGCCGACACCCTGCTGGTGGCCGGCCGGCAGCGCACCATCACGCCCAAGGGGCTGGCGCAGAAGCGCTATGTCGAGGCCATCCGCAACCACGACGTGGTCTTCGGCATCGGCCCCGCCGGCACCGGCAAGACCTACCTGGCGATGGCGATGGCGGTGCGCGCCCTGATGGACAAGCAGGTCAAGCGGATCGTGCTGACGCGCCCCGCGGTCGAGGCCGGCGAGAAGCTGGGCTTCCTGCCCGGGTCGATGGCCGAGAAGGTGAATCCGTACCTGCGCCCGCTGTACGACGCGCTGCACGACATGATGGACTTCGACAAGGCGCAGCGCCTGGTCGAGCAGGGCACCATCGAGGTCGCGCCGCTGGCCTTCATGCGCGGCCGCACGCTGAACGACTCCTTCGTCATCCTCGACGAGGCGCAGAACACCACCAGCGAGCAGATGAAGATGTTCCTGACCCGCCAGGGCTACGAGTCCAAGAGCGTGGTCACCGGCGACGTCACCCAGATCGACCTGCCGGTGGGCCAGAAGAGCGGCCTGCACGAGGCGCGCGAGCTCCTGACCGGGATCTCGGGCATCGCGTTCTGTCAGTTCACCGACATCGACGTGGTGCGCCACCCGCTGGTCATGCAGGTCATCAAGGCCTACGAGAAGCGCGATCTCGAGCGCGCCGCGGCCAAGGCGCTGCGCAACCCTGAAGGCGTCGGCTCCGGCCCGGTGCGTGCGCCGGGGGCGCCGCCGGTGCCCGCCACCGTGCCCGACAAGCCCGAGGGTTGAGTTCCGCCCCCCGTGGTATCCTCTGGCGCCGGGGCGAGTGGTCATGGGTGCGCTGACATCGATCGAGGACGTGCGGGCGGCCCTGGAGACCGACCCACGCTTCTCGCTGTATCCAATCCGCTCGCAGGGCGAGGGCTGGATCGAGATCGACGTGGCCCTGGATACGCTGGTGTTCGCGTCGGTCGCGCTGTGGACCGACCGTGCCAGGCTGGAGCCCTACCTGGTGCGCGTGCGCAAGGCGCGCACCGCGCTGCTGCTGCTGGGCACTGACGAGGAGTTCGCGCAGCACCGCGCGGTCGACCTGCGCGCCGAGGGCACGCTGTCGCTGGTGGCGCTGCCGCTGGGGCGGGACCGGCTCGAGGTCACGCTGCGCAACTACCGCGACATCGCCGCGCTCCGGCTCGACGCCGCCGAGGACGAGCAGGCCGCCGCGCGCTCGCGCTTCGAGCTCGACGAGATCGGCGCCATCGGGCGCGCGCTGTCGTCGGAGCGCAACATCGAGAAGCTGCTCGGCCTGATCCTCGAGAAGGCGCGCTACGTGACCCAGGCCGACGCCGGGTCGGTGTACATCGTCGAGGGCGAGCAGGAGGACGTCAAGCAGCGCAAGCTGCGCTTCAAGGTGGCGCAGAACGACAGCGTCACGGTGCCCTTCAAGGAGTTCGAGGTCGCCATCGACGGGCGCTCGATCGTCGGCGCCGCGGTGATCTCTCGCGAGGTCATCAACATCCCGGACCTGTATCAGCTGGAGACGCCAGGGCAGAACCCCTGGGGCTTCAAGCACGACCGGACCTTCGACCGCAAGATCGGCTACCAGACCCGCTCGATGCTGACGGTGCCGATGATGGACGCGCGCGACGAGGTCATCGGCGTGGTCCAGCTCATCAACCGCAAGCGCCGGCCCGAGCTGCGCCTCGACACCCCGGACGCCTTCACCGCCGTCATCCCGTTCGACGGCCGCTCGCGCGACCTGGTGACCACGCTGGCGTCGCAGGCCGGCGTGGCGCTGGAGAACGCGCTGCTTTACGACGAGATCCAGACCCTGTTCGAGGGCTTCGTGCACGCCTCGGTGACCGCGATCGAGTCGCGTGATCCGACCACCAGCGGCCACTCGCAGCGCGTCGCCGAGCTGACCGTGGGGCTGGCCAAGGCGACCACGCAGGTCGACGTCGGGGTCTACCGGGGCGTCAGCTTCACGCGCGACCAGATCAAGCAGATCGAATATGCCGGCCTGCTGCACGATTTCGGCAAGGTCGGCGTGCGCGAGAACGTGCTGGTCAAGGCCAAGAAGCTGTACGAGCACGACCGCGAGCTGGTGCTGGCGCGCTTCGAGTACATCCGCAAGGCGCTGGAGGCGGAGTGGTACCAGCGCCGCTTCGATCTGGTGCTGGAGCGCGGCCGCGCCGAGGCCGAGCTGGCCTTCGGGCCGCTGGCCGCCGAGCACGCGCTGCGCATGAAGGAGATCGACGACGCCATCGCCTTCGTGCTCAAGGCCAACGAGCCCACCGTGCTGGAGCAGGGCGGCTTCGAGCGCCTCAAGGAGATCGCGGCGCGCAACTACCACTCGCTGGGCGGCGAGCAGCTGCCCTACCTGCGCGAGGCCGAGGTCACCGCGCTGTCGATCCCGCGCGGCTCGCTGACCAACGAGGAGCGCCTCGAGATCGAGTCACACGTCGAGCACACCTACAACTTCCTGCAGGCCATCCCGTGGGGCCGCATGTTCAAGGACATCCCGCTCATCGCGGGGTCGCACCACGAGAAGCTGAACGGCACCGGCTATCCGCGCCGGCTGCACGCCGAGGAGATCCCGGTGCAGTCCAAGATGATGTCGATCAGCGACATCTTCGACGCCCTGACCGCGCACGATCGGCCCTACAAGAAGGCGGTGCCGACCGAGAAGGCGCTCGACATCATCGCCAGCGAGGTCGCGCGCGGCGCGCTGGATCCCGAGCTGTTCAGGATCTTCGTGGACGCCAAGGTGTTCACCATCGTGGCGCGTCCCCCGCAGTAGGAGAGTCGCGTGCTGGTGCTGACCATCGAGGCCGCGGCGCGGCGCAGGGTGACCCCGGCGCTGGCGGCGCGGGTGAAGCGACGCGCGGCGCACATGGTGGCGGAGGCGGGCAAGGGCGCCGAGGTCGGGCTGACGCTGACCGGGGACGCCGGGATCCACGCCCTCAACCGGCTGTGGCGTCACAAGGACAAGCCGACCGATGTGCTGGCGTTCGCGATGACCGAGGGGGCGGCGGCGCAGGTGGCGCGCGAGGCTGGGCTGCTCGGAGACGTGGTGATCTCGGTGGCCACGGCGGCGCGCCAGGCGGCCGAGCGCGGGGTGGCGCTGGGCGACGAGCTGGAGCACCTGTTCGCGCATGGGCTGTGCCACCTGCTGGGGTACGACCATCGCGATGACGAGGAGGAGCGCGTGATGAATGCGCGCATGGCCAAGCTGCTCGAGGGGGCGCGGGGGGGAAGAACAACAGGCGACAGGCGACAGGCGACAGGCGACAGGCGACAGGCGATGGGGAAGGGGAAGGGGAAGGGGAAGGGGAAGGGGATGCGGAGGTGACCTGGGCCATCGCGGTGCATGGTGGGGCGGGGGAGGTCGAGGACGAGAGGGAGATGGGCGCACGGGCAGGGTGCGAGGCGGCGGTGGCGGCGGGGCAGGCGGTGCTGGAGGCGGGCGGCACCGCGCTGGACGCGGTGTGCGCGGCGGTGCGGGTGCTGGAGGACGACGAGCGCTTCAACGCCGGGCGTGGCGCGGTGTTCAACCGGGCCGGGCAGATCGAGCATGACGCCGCGGTGATGACCGACGGGCTGCGCGTCGGCGCTTGCGGCGCAGTGTACGGGGTCAGAAACCCGATCGATCTGGCGCGGGCGGTGCTGGAGGACGGCGAGCACGTGCTGCTGGTCGGCGAGGGCGCGCGGGCCTTCGCGGCCGAGCGCGGGCTCGCGGCGGTGCCGCGTGCGTGGCACGAGACCGAGCGTCAGCGCGAGCGGCTGCAGCGCGAGCTGGAGAAGCGCGGGCTGCCACCGGTGCCGGGCACGGTGGGCGCGGTGGCGCGCGATGACGCCGGGCGGGTCGCGGCGGCGACGTCGACCGGCGGCGTCAGCGGCAAGCGACCGGGGCGCGTGGGTGACACGCCGCTGCCGGGATGCGGGACCTGGGCCGAGGCGGGGCGCGGCGCAGCGTCGGCCACCGGGCCGGGCGAGGCCATCATCCGTTGCACCATGGCGCGCATCGCGGTCGATCGGCTGGCGGACGGTGCTGACGCCGGCGCCGCGGCGCGCGCGGCGGTCGCCGAGGTCGAGGCGCGCACCGGTCAGCAGGTCGGCATCATCATGGTGGGCGCGCACGGCCCGGCCGGGATCGCACACGCCACGCGCCGGATGTCGTTCGCGACGGCCTCTGCAGGCGGCCAAGTCGTCAGCGGCATCACAATGATAACTCCTCGATAGTGCTGCGCTTTACAGTAGGGCTGCAGTTCGCCGCGCGGCGTCGATTGTCATATGCACAGGATCTGCTCGTGCTAAGAGGCAGCACCTTTTCGAGGAGCCTCTGCACATGTCGTCCCGGTTCGGTCGTCGTCTCCCGCTCGTGCTCGCGTTCGCGTCCGCCACCCTCGCCCTCGGCTGCAGCGGCGAGCCCGCCCTGGACAGCGATGATGTCGGTTCGCAGCAGCTGGCGGCCACCACCACCACCCTGTTCCCGTCGCAGTCGCTGGCCAGGGGCGTCAGCAAGACCGGCACCTTCACCGCCGCCGAGACCGGCTCGCTACAGTTCGACACCGCGGGCACCGGCGACGCCGACCTCTACGTCAAGCGTGGCACCGGCGCCAGCACCACCTCGTACACCTGCAAGTCGGAGGGCGCGACCTCGGTCGAGCGCTGCACCCTGAGCGCCAGCCTCGGCGAGGTCTTCTCGTACAGCGTGTACGGCTACGCCGCCTCGACCGTCAGCCTCAGCGTCACCAGCACAGGGGCCACCACGCCGCCGCCGGTCAGCACCACCACTGTGGTGCTGCTGGCCTCGGGCGGCTTCACCCAGGGCCAGTCCAAGACCGGCGTCTTCACCGTGCCGGCCGCTGGCTCGATCGTCTTCAAGACCGCGGGCACCGGCGACGTCGATCTCTACATCCGTCGCGGCAGCGCGCCGACCACCACCACCAGCGACTGCAAGGGCGAGTCGGGCACCGCTGTCGAGACCTGCACCCTGACCGCGGCCGCCAACGACAAGCTGTACTGGCTGGTCTATGGCTACAGCGCGGCGACCGCCAGCCTGACGGTCACGCACCCGACCGGCACCACCACCCCGCCGCCGACCACCGTCACCACCACGCTGGTGCCCTCGGGCGCCATCGCGAAGGGCGCCAGCAAGACCGGCGTCTTCACGGTCCCCGCCGCCGGCAGCATCGTGTTCCGCTCGGCCGGCACCGGCGACGTCGATCTCTACATCCGCCGCGGCAGCGCCCCGACCACCAGCACCGCCGACTGCAAGTCGGAGGGCGCCACCGCGGTCGAGACCTGCACCCTGACCGCCGTGGTCGGCGAAAAGCTGTACTGGCTGCTGTACGGCTACACGGCCTCGACCGCCAGCCTGACCGTGACCGCGCCCGCGACCTCGGGCCCGCCCGACTACAGCACCATCATCTCGGTGCAGTCGCTGCCCAGCGCGGCCGCCTTCGACGCGCTGTCGCTGGCTGGCGGCGGCGTGCTGTCGAACTCGGGGCGCTCGCTGAAGTTCCTGATCGACAACCGCACCCCGGCGGCGCGCACCACGCACTTCGTCAACGCCAACTTCAAGGTCGGTACCACCACGCCCGACTATGTGAAGTACCACTACAACTTCGCGCAGCGCACCTACGGCATCTCGGACAGCGTCGCGACCTTCAACAACTCGACCTACTTCACGCAGAGCAAGCGCTTCTTCGCCGGCACCATCCAGACCTACACCCTGGGCGAGAACGCGACCCCGACCTACGCGGTGCAGTTTTACCCCGACGACGTCATCAACGAGGCCACGCTGCTCGACGCGCTGACCACGCTGAAGCCGCTGATCACCATCCCGGGCGCGCGCCTGGCCTTCATCGCCACCGGCCCGCAGCAGACCTTCGCCACCATCGGCGCCGGCGCCACCGCGCTGGGCTTCGAGCTCATGACCATCGACCAGGTCCTGGGCAACCTCAAGTACGTCGGCCTCAACCCCGGCGAGGCCTGGGGCTATCTGCGCATCTTCCCGACCGACCTGACCCTGCTGCGCCCGACCGACATCCCGGTGTTCGATCAGCTGCCGCTGGATCTGTCGGTGGTCTCTGGCGTCATCACCAGGGCCTACCAGGACATCAACTCGCACATCAACCTGAAGTCCAAGGAGCGCGACACCCCCAACATGGTGCTGCGTGACGCCGGCCCGACCCACCCGCAGCTGATGGCGTTCGCCGACCAGCCGGTGCACCTGGTGGTGCGCAGCGACGGCTTCGTCATCGAGGCCAGCACCGACGCCATCGTCCAGGCCAAGCTGGCCGCGCGGCTGGCGACGCCGTGGATCCCGCTGCCGGTGGTCGACGAGTCGCGCTACCTCAGCTTCGACGAGATCTGCACCTCGCTGACCAGCGGCTGCCTGGGCTGGGCCGATCGCCTGGGCGGCAAGGCCACCGGGCTGTCGCTGCTGGCCAACCCCGCCGCGGTGGGCCGCGCCGCCGTGGCCGGCACCCTGAGTGCGCGCTACGGCTACAACCTGTCGCCGCTCGGGTTCAGCATCCCGGTCAAGCTGTACCGCGACTTCATCAACGCGCCCGAGAACGCCAACATCAAGGCCAAGGTCGATGCCTTCATCGTGGCCGAGCGCGCCGGCAACCTGTCGCCGGCCGAGCGCGCCGCGCTGATCCTCGAGATCCAGAACCTGTTCTACAAGGGCCGGCTGCCGGCGCAGACGGTGGCCGACATCACCGCGCGCGTGACCACGCTGATGCCCGGGCTGCCCAAGTTCAAGTTCCGCTCGAGCGCGACCTCGGAGGACATCGAGAACTTCAACGGCGCTGGCCTCTACGACAGCTTCTCGGTCGAGCTGGAGAAGGTCGACAACGCCGACTTCTCCTGCGTGCTGAACCCCGAGTACACCGACGGCGTGCTGACCAACCTGAAGATCAAGCCCAAGACGGTGCAGTGCGCCATCAAGGCGGTCTACGCCAGCCTGTGGAACCAGCGCGCCGTCGAGGAGCGCACCTTCGCGCGCCTCGATCACCTCACCGCCGGCATGGGCATCGCGGTCAACCCGTCGTACGACATCGAGGACGACGTCGCGGCCAACGCCGTGCTGGTGACCCGCGTGGTCGGCAGCGAGATCTACGGCTACACGCTGTCGGTGCAGCAGCTCAACAACCTGGTCACCAACCCGCTGCCGGGCACCATCGCCGAGTTCGACATCGTGGCCTTCTCGGACTTCAACCGCCCGCCGCGCTTCACCACCGCGCGCTACGCCAAGCCGACCGGGGCCGCGCCGGTCATGACCACCACGGTGCTGACCGAGACCCAGATGGCCGAGATCGTCGAGCTGGCCAAGAAGGTCGAGATCGCCTGGTGCCAGGCCAAGCCGAGCTACTACCCGGGCGGCTCGTGCAGCTCGGTGTGGCTGGACAACACCAAGCCGCGTGCGCTCGACATGGAGCTCAAGATCCTCGGCAACGGCCACTACGTCCTCAAGCAGGTGCGCGAGTTCCACGGTCGCTGACCTCTGACCTCTGACCTCTGACCTCTGACCTCTGACGCTGCCGCCCCTGCCGCGGATGTCGCGGCAGGACGTGGCAGGCCGCGCGATTGCCGCTATTTGCGCGCGGGCCCGCTGATTGCAAGGAGTGGCGCGCGTGATGGAGACCAAGAAGAAGCGGACACGCAGCCTGCTGGTGGGCAGCGCCCTGGTGCTGACCACGATGCTGGGCGGCTGCCTCGGCGGCGCCGACGACGAGGGGCCGCGGGACGCCACCACCGGCGACGAGGTCATCATCGCCTCCAACCCCAAGGGCTGCTTCTTCGACGGCGGGATCTACTGTCCGCCCCCGCTCGACGCCGGGCCCGACAGCGGCGGCGACGCAGGTGACGGCGGATGAGCCCGGGCAAGCGCACCCGCAAGCTGCTGGCCTCGGGCGCGCTGGCGCTGACCGCCGTGCTGGCCGGCTGCGCGGACGACGACATCACCTTCAGCAACCCCAAGGGCTGCTTCTATGATGGCGGGGTGGACTGTGATCCACCGGACGCGGCGCCAGACGCCAGGCCAGACGCCAGGCCCGATGGCACGAGCGACGGCGGCACCGACGCCGGTGACGGCGGGTGAAGCAGCCCTTCGATCTGGAGTGGTTCGGCGGCGCGCCCGAGCGCTACTTCCGCAAGCTGCGCCCGGGTGTGGAGGAGCTGCCCTGGGGCACGCTGCGCCCGGCCGACTATCCGCCGCTGCTGGTCGAGCGCGCGCGCATCTCGTGGACCGAGGCCGCGTTCAACGAGTACTGCACCGCGGCGGCGTTCTCCGACCTGCTGGGGGCGCTGCTGGCGGTGCGCGCGCCCATCGACCTCATCGGCATGGCCAGCGACTTCGTGACCGACGAGCTCCTGCACGTCGAGCTGACCGCGCGGCTGGCGATGGAGCTGGGCGGCGGCGCGCCGTACCAGGTCGACTTCGAGGCGCTGACCCGGCGGCTGGCGCCCGCGCCCGGGGCGGCCAGCGCCCAGCAGCGCGCCAACGACCTGGTGATGCGGGTGTGCTGCGTCGGCGAGGCCTTCAGCGTGCCCATGCTGTCGGGCTGCATGAGGTCGGCGGCGCACCCGCTGACGCGCGGCGTGCTGGAGATGATCGTGCGTGACGAGGCGCCGCACGGGCGTTTCGGCTGGCTGTACCTCGACTGGTGCGCGGAGTCGCTGGACGACGCCGAGCGCGCGCGCCTGGCCGGGGTCGCGCTGGGCGAGCTGGAGATCTTCCAGCGCTACTGGAAGCGACTGCGCAGCAAGGTCAAGGATGGCCGCACCAGCGAGGGCTTCCTGCTGTCGCACGTGAACCAGCTGGGCTGGATGGACTCGGAGAGCTATGCGGCGGCGGCGCGGCAGGCGGTGCGCGAGGACATCGTGGCGCCGCTGGCGCGCCACGGCATCGAGCTTGCGCCCGCGGCCGTGGACGCGCTGCTGGCGACCGACTGACTACTGGGGCAGCTTCTTCTTCGACAGGTACCAGTCGGTGACGTTGAGCTCCTTGTTGTTGACGCGCTCGGCGGCGGCCGCGGTGGTCAGCGGGGCGGGCACGATGACCTCCTGGCCGGGGGTCCAGTTGGCCGGGCAAGCCACGCCGTTGGCGTCCACCGTCTGCAGGGCGTCGACCACGCGCAGGATCTCGTCGAAGTTGCGGCCCACGTTGAGCGGGTAATAGATCATGGCGCGCACGACCCGCTTGGGATCGATGAAGTAGACGCAGCGCACCGTGGCGGTGACCGAGCTCGGGCTGTGCACCATGCCGTACAGGCGGGCGACCTTCTGGTCGAGGTCGGCGATGACCGGGAACTTGATGCTGAGGCCCGACTTCTTCTCGATGTCGCGCACCCAGGCGATGTGGCTGTACACGCTGTCGATCGAGTTGCCGATCAGCGCGACGTTCTTCTTGTCGAGCTCGTCGTGGCGCCTGGCGAACTCGATGAACTCGGTGGTGCACACCGGGGTGAAGTCGGCCGGGTGCGAGAACAGGATGATCCACTTGCCCGGCATGTAGGTCGACAGCGTGACCGGGCCGTGGGTGGTGTTGGCGGTGAAGTCCGGAGCGGGGCCGTTGAGCTCGACGCGCGGCTCGGCGGCAGGTGCGATGGCAGTCATGGTCGATTTCCTCCGTGGTCCAGCGGTCGGGGAGCATACCCGAAAAGCCCAGATGCAGCTCAGGGCCCACGAATGACTATCTCGATCGCACTCGCGACCGATGCATCCCGGGGAGCTTCGTCGCCGCTGCGCTCCGATGCTCACATACGGCCAGTATGCTGCGCTTCGGTGCTCGCGGCTCCTCGCTCGCCGGGCGCCTCGGCCACGATCATCGATCGACTTATCCATTC
>JADYYK010000076.1 GCA_020853705.1 Deltaproteobacteria bacterium | reverse complement strand
GAATGGATAAGTCGATCGATGATCGTGGCCGAGGCGCCCGGCGAGCGAGGAGCCGCGAGCACCGAAGCGCAGCATACTGGCCGTATGTGAGCATCGGAGCGCAGCGGCGACGAAGCTCCCCGGGATGGATCGGTCGCGAGAGCGATCGAGATATTCATTCGCGGGCCCTGACCCCAGAGTTCGCCTGCGCTGAGCCGCCTCGCGCTCCGGCTCAGCGCAGGTGAGCGCCTGGCCTGCTACTTGATGGTCCAGAGCGTCGGCGGCACGAAGAAGGTCTGGTCCGGGCGACCGCTGACCCCGATGGTCGACGCCGGGCTCGACAGCTTGCCGGCCAGGGTGGGGATGAGCCGCAGCTTGGCGGCGAAGGTGCGCCCGGGGTCGAGGCCGGGGACCTGCAGCGTCAGCTTGCCGTCCGCGGCGGCGTAGCTGGTGATGGTCTGCGCCTCGACCAGCTTGTCGAGGCTGGGCGAGTCGATCTGGACCCCGGCGGGCAGCATCAGCCTGAGCTCGGTCGGCGTGCTGGCCGGCGCGATGGCGCGCAGGGTGACCTCGACGGGCTTGCCGACGCTGGCGCCGGGCGCCAGCTCGACGAACATCTCCAGCCCCTGCTCGGCCGGGGTCTTCTCCCACGGCACCCAGCTCTCCAGCGTCAGCGCATAGCCCAGCCCGGGCACCGCCGGCGTCGCGGTCAGCTCCCACTGGTGCGCGCCCGCCGCGCCCCCCGCGGGCGCCTCCAGCGTCAGCACCTCGCGCAGGCGCTCCTTGTCGAGCACACCCTCGGTCACCACCTGGCCATCCTTCTTCAGGGTGATGGTGGTGCCCGGCGGCATGGGATCCTTGAACAGCAGCAGCGCGGCCTGCATGCAGGTCAGGTTGGTGCGCCCGTCGCCCCAGCCGAAACCGGCGTCATAGCCGCCGAGCAGCGTGGCGCCGAGGTCGGCCATCGGCGCGTCCGGGTTGCCCTGCAGCGCCAGCACCGCCAGCGCGGTGGCCTCCAGGTGGCTCGGCCGCGCGCCATCGGCGCGCACCACGTTGTCGCCGATCGACAGCGCCTTGGTGTCGCCGCTGGCCACGATGTGGGCCAGCACCTGCTGCCTGAGCTTGTCGGCCAGCGGGCCGTCGATGGCGCCCGAGGCCAGGATGGCCGCCGCGGTGTAGCCGTCGTCCTTGGGGATCTGCTCGAAGAAGCGCTCGAACACGCTGCTCGCGCGCACGCGCACGTTCTTGGCGCGCTGGCGCTCCTGCGCGGTCGCCGCCGGCAGGGCCGCCGCGGCGGCCACCGCGCGCACGCCGTCGGCGGTCGCCACCAGCATGCGCTGCGCGGTCCAGCCGCCCCCGGTGTCGCCACCGAAGCTGCCGTCGGGGCGCTGCCCCGAGGCCAGCGTGGCCACCAGGCGCTGGCCCAGGCGCACCATCACGGGGCTCTCGGGGTGCGCCAGCGCGGCCTCGGCCAGCAGCGTCGCCACCGCGGGGTCGGCGGTGCGCGCATGCCGGATCACGCGCTGCCCGGCCAGGATCGACAGCGTGCGCAGGGCGTCGGGATCGGCCTTGTCACCCAGGCTCTGCAGGAGCTCGCCGGCGCGCCCCGCCAGCAGCAGCGCGTAGGCGTCCTCGGCCACGCCGCCGCGACCGATGACGGCGCCGAGCTCGGCGCGCAGCAGCGCCAGCGCGCCCGGATACACGCGCAGGCTGACCCGGTCGGTCGCCGGGTTGGCGCCCGGCGGGCCCTCCAGCGTCAGCGTGCGCGGCGCCGCCAGGGTGCCGGTGCGGGTCTCGCTGACTGGCCGCCCCGCGGGCAGCACCTCGAAGCTGCGCAGCACGGCGTCGGTGCCGCCGAAGCCGACGTTGAGCGACACCGTGCCCGGCTGCGGCGCCTTCAGGGTCAGGTACTCGACCCGGCTGCCCGAGGCCGGCACCGTCAGGGTGCCGCCGGGGGCGCCCGAGACGGTGGCGCCCTGCGCGGTCACGTGCAGCGCGCCCGAGGCGGCCGCCTCGGTGGTGTTGACGATCTGGACCGGCAGGCGGACCTCGTCACCCGCGATCAGGAAGGCCGGCACCACCGGCTCGACATAGGTCGGCAGGGTGCCCAGGAACGAGGTCACTGCGCCGGCCTGGGCGCCGTTGCGGGCGTGCGCCAGCGCCAGCACGCGCCAGGTGGTCAGGCGATCGGGCACCCGCATGCGCACGGTGGCCTTGCCCTGGGCGTCGGTGACCACCAGCGGCTCGAACAGGAAGGTCTCGGGGAACCAGGACCGGCTCGGCGCGGGGCCGCTGCTGTCCTCGCCGCCGGACTCGTCGGACTCCTCCTCGGGCTCGTCGGCCGAGCGGTTGGCGTCCTTCTTGGCCATCTTGCCCTCGGACTTGTCAGGCCTCATGGAGCGCTGGCGCGAGGCGCCGCGACCGCTGCCGACGCCGAACCCGCTGCCGCTGCCCGAGCCCTTGCCCAGGGCGCCATACGACCCGGTGCCGGTGCCTCCACCCCCCGGCCCCGCCGCGGGATCCGCCATCGGCATCTCCATCGCCGGCGCGTTGTCGCCGCCGCTGGCGCGGGTGTCGTGCTTCCACGCCGCCGACTTCTCCTCGCGCCCCTTGCTGCACGACACCAGCCCGAGCGCACCCAGCAGGACCATCACACCCGTGTTCGTCTTCATGGCCGCTCCCTCGCGACATACTGAGACCAGTTCTGGACATCCTCGGGCCGGCGCGCGCCGTCGATCACGACCATGCGCGGATCGGTCAGCGCGAGCAGATCGCCCGGCAGCTTGGACAGCCGCAGGCGACGCCCGTAGAAGTCGACCACCTTGGTGCCCTTGGCCTCGGCGGCGGCCAGCGCCTTGTTCCACAGCTTGACCATGGTCGCCGGCATCATCTTCTCGCTGGCGGGCGCGCTGGCCTCCCAGCGCCGCGCCTCCTCGTGCAGCTCGCCGAGCACCACGTAGAAGCGATCGGTCAGCTCGGCCACCGGGTCGTGCAGCGTCTCGGCGCGGCCGTAGACCACGGCGTCGAGCTCGGCCGCGGTGGGCAGCGACTGCACGCGCAGGATGGTCGCCATCGCGGCGTTGGCGCCGCGGATGCGCCCCAGCGCCAGGGCCTGCCCGTCCAGGGTGCCGAAGGCGTTCGAGGTCATGGTGACCTGCGGGCGCACGCGCCCGAGGTCGTCGGCGCCGGGCAGCGTGACCAGCTGCCCCAGGCTCTGATCGACGCCGAACAGGCCGACCGCGGCCTGCCCGGGCTGGCCCGAGACCTTGGTCTCGAGCTCGAGCTCGGCGGTCTGGCCGGGCGCATAGCGCTCCTTGGCCGGCTTGACCGCGAGCGCCAGGTCGGCGGCGGGGCGCACATAGACCAGCGCGCGCACGCCGGCGGTGCTGAGCTCGCACCAGCCCTCGATCTTGGCGTCGACGGTGAAGGTCGCCTTGCGCGTCTTGTCGTCCAGCTTGGCCTCGACGGTGCCCTCGAGGTGGCGCAGGTAGACCTTCTCGGGCAGGTCGCCGGTGTAGTCGGGGCCGCGGATCAGCTCGACCTCGAGCTTGTCGCCGACCTTGGCCAGCACCGGCTCGGCGCGCAGGCGCAGCGGCGGCACCGCGCCGGGCGTCATGCGCAGCGTGGTGGCGCCGACCTCCTTGCCGGCCACCTCGGCGCTGACGCGCAGCTCGTAGCCCAGCATCACGGTGTCCTCGGGCGTGCTCTCGCGGATGCGCTCGGGCGCGATGACCGTGAAGCGCACCAGGCCCATGCCGTCGCTCTCGGCCTCCTCCTCGAGGGTGAAGTCCTTGAGGCGCGCCTCCGCGCAGCGCTGCGAGGCCAGCGCCAGGCCGCCCTCGGGATCCTTGACCCAGCCGATCTCGACCAGCTTGCTGTGCGCGCGCGTGCGCCACACCAGGGCGCGCGGCAGCGAGCCGAAGTCGGCGTCGCTGCTGTCGGAGTCGTCGTCGTCGGGCTTGACCCGCGCCGCGGCCGGCTCGACGTCGGGCAGGCAGTCACGCGCGCCGCGGGTGGCCTCCTCCAGCGCCTCGCCGAGCGCCTCGGGGCCCTCGAGCACGGCCTCCATGTCGGCCTCCAGGCGGGGCAGGTCGGGGTTCTCGAACTGGAACTCGACCGACAGCAGGCGGTCGCCGCCGGCGGCCACGCGCCGGCCCTTGATGGCGTCGAGCACGCAGCGCTCCAGCGCGCCGGAGTCGCTGGCCGAGGCCAGCACGTTGCCGCCGCTGCCGATGTGCAGCGCCACCGTGACCTCGGCGCTGTCCTCGGTCCACTTGGCGCACGGCTGCAGGCTGGGCACCCAGCCGTCGAGCGCGACCTGATCGGCCAGCGAGACGCCCTCCGAGGACAGCAGGTCGCTGGTCTCGCCGCGGCGCACCACCTCGGGCCTGGGCGCCAGGCGCACCGGCAGCGCGGGCACCAGCACGTTGACCGGAGGCCCCGGATCCAGCTGCACGCGCCCCACGCCGTCCTCGTCTAGCTCGGCGTCGAGCCCCTTGTCGCTGGGCGACCAGGCGCGCTTGACGTGGATGGTCGCGCCCTCGAGCTTGCTGCCGTCGGCGTTCGACACGCGCAGGAACATGCGGTTGTTGAAGCCGTCGACCAGGCCGTCGCCGAGCTCGGTCACGGTCGACACCTGGATGGCATCCTGGCTGAGCAGCAGGCTGGCGCCGCCCTCGACGCGATCGCCGGCGGCGTCGACCGCGCTCAGGCTGGCGCTCAGCGTGGCCTGACCCTGCAGGTCACCGGGGATGGCGGGCAGCGTCAGCTCGAAGCGCCCGCTGGGGCCGCTTCTGGCCTTGCGCGGCAGCACCTTGTCGAGCCAGCCGGTGGGCGGCGGCCAGGCGCCGCTCGAGTGCCACTCCAGCTCGACGTCGGCGTTGGCGACCGGCGCGCCCGAGCTGTAGCTGACCTTGCCCTTGAGCAGCGGCTTGTCGCCGGCGCGATAGAACGGCTTGTCGGCGCTGGCCTCGATGCTGAAGCGTGGCAGCGTGAAGGGCTCGACGGTGAAGCTGACCTCGTCGCTGGTGTCGCCCGAGGCCCAGCGCACCTTCCAGGCCCCGGTGGCGGCCTCGCGATCGAGCGGGAAGCTGCCCGCGACCACGCCGAAGTCGCCCGCGGGCGCCTTCTCCTCGAGCAGCACCTCGCCGGCCGGATCGGTGACGACCCAGACGCCGGGCCGCTTGTCGAGCGGGCTGAGGTCGCGCGCGCGCAGCGCCACGGCGCGGAAGCGCACCAGGTTGCCCGGCTCGTACAGCGGGCGATCGGTGATGACGTGGATGCGCGCCGGGGCATACAGCGCCAGCGGCAGGTCGAGGCTGTCCTCGCCCAGCGCGGTCTTGGCGCGCAGGCGCAGCTTGTAGTCGCCGTCGACCACCTCGGGCAGCGTGATGTCGGCGCGCTTGTCGCCGTTGACGCTCTTCCAGCCGCCCTTGCCGGGCGTCAGCGCGGTCTCACCGCCGCTGGCGTCGACCAGCGCCAGCCGGATGCTGGAGGCCGCGATGACCGAGGTGCGCTCGTAGTCGGAGTTCTTCCACACGTAGCGTGCGCGCGCGCCGACCAGCACGGGCCCCGGCTTGCCGCGCAGCAGCCCCTGCGCGTCGAGCACCAGCGTCAAGCGCCGCTTGCCGTCCACCCCGCTGTCCTCGCCGCCGCAGCCCGCCAGCACGGCGCTGACCAGCAGCGCGACCATGGTCGTGCGCGCGAATGTCCCGAGCCTCATTGTCCCCTCCGACAGAAACCGCCGTGGGCAGCGTATCACGGCCGCCCCGCGCGGCAGGCCCTGGCAAGGTGGTGGCTTTCTTCTCGGTATTTCATGTGGAGATTGGTCACCCGGGGCGCGCGGCGGCTTGGCACGACAGTGGTACGTTCGAGCCCCGTGGAAGCGCTGTCCTTCGAGCAGCTGGGGTCCGAGGCCGAGGCCCGCGCCTTCGACCGCGCCGTGCTGGCCAGTCCGGGCATCGATCACTTCTGCTCGTCGAGCGACTGGGTGGTGCCGGCGGCGCTGGCGCTGCGCCCAGGGCGCGCGCCGTTCGTGCGGCGAGGGCAGGGCGGCGGCTATCTGGCGCTGGCGGTCGGCCGCGATCACGAGCGCACCTGGCTGGAGCCCCTGGAGGCGATGTGGGGCATGGCGTGTCCGCTGCTGGGCGAGCCGGCCGACGCGCTGGCGCTGGAGGCGGCGGCCGAGCTGGCGGCCAGCGCGGGCGAGCTCGGCGCGGTGCCAGTGCTGGGGTGCGGCTTCGCGCCGGGGTCGGCGCGGCTGGACGCCTGGGCCCGCGCGCTGACGCCGCGCTATCGCTGCGGCCTGGGCGGCTCACCGACCGAGCGCATGGTGGCCTCGCTGGCCGGCGGGGTCGACGGCTGGCTGAGCCGGCGCGGGGCCGGGTTCCGGCGCGCGCTGCTGCGGGCGGTGCGCCGCGGCGAGCGCGAGGGCCTCAGCATCGAGCGGCTGCCCGAGCGGCTCGACGCGGCGGCGGCCGACGCGGCCTACCAGCGCCTGTGCGCGGTCGACGCCGCGACCTGGAAGGCGCGCGAGGGGGTCGGCCTCGGGGCCAGCGAGATGATCGACTTCTACCGCGTCATGGTGCCGCGGCTGGCGGCGCGCGGGGCGCTGCGCCTGGCCTTCGCGCGGCTGGGTGAGCGCGACGTCGCCTACATCCTGGGCGGCGTGCTGGGTGACACCTACCGCGGCCTGCAGTTCGGCTACCTCGCCGGGCTCGAGCGCCTGTCCCTGGGCAACCTGTGCCAGTGGAACGAGCTCGGCGCCCTGGCCGAGACCCGGCCGACCGTGCAGCGCTATGATCTCGGCGCCGCCTACGACTACAAGCGCGCCTGGGGCGAGCAGGTCGTCAGCACCGTCACCGTCATCGCGTTCCCGCGATAGGGCGCGTCAGGGCTCTTCGGCGAAAGTTTCGCCGAGGAGCCCCATCCGGCACCAGACCATTGACAGACTGACAAGCTCTTGGCTCAGTCGGCGCCGACCAGCTTCGACAGATCGCGGACCTGCGAGCGCGCGAACTCGACCCGCTCGTCGGCGTTCCCGAGCGCATCGGCGACCGCCGAGATGGCCGCCGCCGGGTCGGCCCCGGTCGACTCCTCGCTGGCCTGGCGCAGCGCCATGCGCAGCTCCGCCAGCGCGTCACTGAGGGCGAGCACCGACTCCTTGATGGCCGGGTCGGGCGCGCCGCCGCCAGCGCCGCCGCTGGCGCCGTTGCCGGCCTTGCTCAGCGCGGCCTCCAGCGAGCGCACCTTGGCCTCGAGCTCGCTGCGCTCGTCCTCGACGGCGCGACGGCGCTCGCGCTCCTGGTCGACCTTGTCGGCCTGGGCGCGCAGCTCGTCGGCCTCGCGGCCGAGCCCTTCGAGCTTCTGCTCCAGCGCGGGCACCCGGGCGTCGAGCTCGGCCTGCACGCTGGCCAGGCGCTCGCGCACCTTGTCGACCTCGGCCTGCGCGGCGTCCTGGGCGCGCAGCGCCTCGTCGACCAGGCTGGAGTCCTCCTTGGCGGTGGCCAGCTCGGCGCTCAGCCGCTCGCGCTCCGCGGCGGCCTGGGCCAGCTCGGCGCGCGCCGCCGCCAGCGCCTCGCCCAGCTCGGCCACCTGCTGCTGGGCACCCGCGGCCGCACCGGCCCCGCTGCGCGCCGCCGCCAGCTCGGCGCCCAGCCGCTGTGCCTCGGCCTCGGCGCGCTCGCCGGCCGCGCGTGCCTGCGCGGCCTCGGCGCTGGCATGCTGGGCCGCCGCGCGGACCTCCGCCAGCTCGGCGCCGGCCTGGTCGGCCGCGGCCCGCGCCGCCGCCAGCTCGGCGCCGGCCTGGTCGGCCGCCGTGCGCGCCGCCGCCAGCGCCGCGGTCGCCTGGTCGGCCGCCGCGCGCGCCGCCGCCAGCTCGGCGCCCAGCTGGTCCGCCAGCCGCTGCTGCGCACCCGCGGCCTCGCCAGCGCCGCTGCGCAGCGCCGCCAGCTCGGCCTGCGCCTTGTCGGCCGCCGCGCGCGCCGCGGCCAGCTCGGCGCCGCGCTGCGCGGCCGCGGTGCCGGCCTGCGTCGCCGCCGCGCGCGCCGCCGCCCGCGCGGCGCCGCGCTGCTCGGCCGCGGCGCCGGCCTTGGCGGCCGCCGCGCGCGCCGCCGCCCGCTCG
>JADYYK010000075.1 GCA_020853705.1 Deltaproteobacteria bacterium | reverse complement strand
TCCTGCTGGTGCCCCCGACGTGACTCGAACACGTGACCCCCTGTTTAGGAAACAGGTGCTCTATCCGGCTGAGCTACGGGAGCTTGGTGGCAAAGACTATCAGTAGGTCAGGACGGAGACCACTGGGGTGGTGCCGAGTTTCGGGCGGCCGCCCAGGAAGCCGAGCTCGATGACGAAGGCGAAGGCGGCGACCTCGCCGCCGGCGTCGCGGCACAGGCGCGCGGTGGCCGCCGCGGTGCCGCCGGTGGCCAGCACGTCGTCGACGATGATGACCTTCTTGTGCTGGGCCAGCGCGTCGGCGTGCATCTCCAGGGCGTCGGTGCCGTACTCCAGGGCGTACTCGACGCGGCGCTTGTGATACGGCAGCTTGCCCGGCTTGCGCACCGGGATGACCGGCAGCCCCAGGCGCAGCGCCAGCGGCGCGCCGAACAGGAAGCCGCGCGACTCGATGGCCACCACCGCCTCGACCCCGGCCGGGGTCAGCGCGGCCAGGCGGGCCACGCAGCTGGCCAGGCCGTCGGCGCTGCCGATCAGCGGGGTGATGTCCTTGAACATGATGCCGGGCTTGGGAAAGTCCGGCACATCGCGCACCAGCGCGCGCAGCCCCTCGATCGAAAGCTCTCCCATCGCCATCTCAGCTCGCTCCTCGGCTCAGTTGTGGACCGGCTCTTCGCCGTCCCAGGCGTAGCGCCCGATCAGATCGACGAAGCGACACGCGGTGTCCCAGCGCGTCTCGAACTCGTCGCCGTGGCGCGTGATGACGGCCAGGCGCTGCTCCTCGCGATCGCCGACCGGGATGATGAGGCGCCCGCCCTCGGCGAGCTGGGCCAGCAGCAGCGTGGGCACCCGCGGCGCCCCCGCGGCGCACAGGATGGCGTCCCAGGGCGCGCCCTCGGGCCAGCCCAGGGTGCCGTCGAACGCGGCCACCTTGACGTTGCGATAGCCGAGCTCCCGCATGCGCGCCTCGCAGCGCTCGGCCAGCGCGGGCAGCCGCTCCACCGCCCAGACCTCGCCCTTGCCCTCGCCGCCGCCCACCAGCTCGGCCAGCACCGCGGTCTGGTAGCCCGACCCGGCGCCGATCTCGAGCACGCGCTCACCGCCGCCGAGCGCGCACAGCTCGCTCATGCGCGCGACCATGTAGGGCTGCGAGATGGTCTGGCCCTGGCCGATGGGCTGGGGCTTGTCCTCGTAGGCGACCGGCCACTGCTCGGGGGGTAGGAAGCGATGACGCGGCACCCGCTCCATGGCCGCCAGCACGCGGGCGTCCTTGATCCCGCGCGGCGCCAGCTGCTCGGTCACCATCCGGTGGCGCGCCGCGCCGAGCTCCTCCTCCGACAGCGCGACCATGAGGCAAGCTACCGCACGTGCTCGAAGCCGTCGAGGCGCCAGCCCGGGACCTCGGCCAGCAGCGGCTGGTGCGTGAAATCGAGCTCCAGCGGCGTCACCGAGCAGACCCCGTCGCGCACCGCCAGACAGTCCGAGCCGGGCACGTCGCCGAAGCCGACCTCGGGCCCGCCGATCCAGAAGTACTTGCGACCGCGCGGGTCGGAGCGGACATCGACCTTGTCGTGGTACAGGCGCTCGCCCAGGCAGGTCCAGCGATAGCCGGCCGGGCCCTTGGCCGACGGCACGTTGACGTTGAGCAGGATCCCGGGCGGCAGGCCGTGCTGCAGCACGGCGGCACCCAGCGCGCGGGCCAGGCCGGCGGCGGGGCCATAGTCGTCGCCATAGCCGCGCTCACGGCTGACCGCGATGGCGGGGATCTTGCGCAGCGCGCCCTCGACCGCGGCGGCCACGGTGCCCGAGTAGAAGACGTCGGTGCCCAGGTTGTAGCCGGCGTTGACCCCGCTGACGACCAGGGCGGGCTTGCGGGGTGCGAGGTGCAGCAGACCCAGGTAGGCGCAGTCCACCGGGGTGCCGTCGACCGCGTACCAGTTGCGCCGCAGCTCCTCGACACGCAGCGGCCGGTGCAGGCTGATGGAGTGTGACATCGCGGACATCTCGCGATCAGGGGCGACCACGACGACATCGCCCAGGTCGGCCATCGCGGCGGCCAGCGCCTCGATCCCCGGGGCCCGCACGCCATCGTCGTTGCACACCAGGATCAGCGGCCGCTCTGCCATCGCTCGCTCACTCCAAATGAAAATGGCGCCGAGAGAAGGTTCCCCTCGGCGCCGTTGTCGGGGTGACTGGATTTGAACCAGCGACCCCCTGACCCCCAGTCAGGTGCGCTAACCAGGCTGCGCCACACCCCGAAACACGCGGTGTACCTTAGTCGGATTGCGCGCGGCGTCAAGCTCCTTCGGCGTCGGCGTCGGCGTCGACCAGTTTCTCCAGCGCCGCGACCTCGGCCAGCGCCGCGGCCAGCCGCTCGCGCAGGCGCGCGAGCTCCGCGGGGTCGGGGCTCACCGTGGGCGCGCCTGACAGTCGCCGGCGCGCCCCCGCGATGGTGTAGCCCTCGACCTTGAGCAAGTGCTGGATCTCGCGCAGCCGCGTCACGTCGCCCGGGGTGTAGCTGCGCTGCTTCGACTTCGTCTTCCTGGGCTTGACCACCTTGAACTCGGTCTCCCAGAAACGGAGCAGCGAGGTGGCCACCCCGAGCAGGGTCGCGACCTCGCCGATCTTGAAGCTGGGCCGGTCAGGCAGGGGCTGCCCGGGCGAGAGCTTGCGCAGGGCACTTCTGCGCGCGGACGGCATCAGGTGTTGAGGACGTTCTTCAGCACCTGGCTCGGCTTGAAGGTCAGCACGCGACGCGCGCTGATGGTGATCTCCTCGCCGGTCTGGGGGTTTCGGCCCACGCGTGCGTTCTTGTCGCGCACGACGAAGTTCCCGAATCCCGAGATCTTGATCTTCTCACCCTTCTCCAGCGTCTCCTTGAGGGTGTCGAAGACCGTCTCGACGATCTCGGCGGCCTCCTTCTTGGAGAACCCGCCAACCTTCTCGTACACGTTCTCGATGATGTCGGCCTTCGTCATGGTGCGATTATTTAAGCAGATTCCGTGAGGGTGTAAAGCCGTCAACGCAGGGTGGCCGAAAGCTCACTGGCCAGGGCCGCCACCACGCCAGCATGGGCGGCGTCAACCTCGACGTCGGTCAGGGTCCGCTCGGGCGAGCGATAGGTCAGCGTCCACAGCATGGACTTCTGCCCGGCAGGCACCTTTCCGGCCTCGCGATAGTCCTCCAGCAGCCTGACCTCGGCCAGCAGCGCGCCCCCGGCGGCCGCCAGGACGCTTTGCACGCGGGCCGCCGGGATGTCCACCCCGATGAAGCAGGACACGTCGCGCGACGACCCCGGGAAGCGCCCGGGCCGGGTCAGCTGGGCCGGAGGGGCGCTGCGCAGCGGATCCAGACCGAGCTCGAAGGCAAACACCACCCCGGTGAGGCCGAGGGCGTCGCGCACCCGCGGGTGCACCTCGCCGACCACGCCGAGCTCGCGTCCCAGCACGCTCACGGTGGCGGCCACGCCGGGGTGCAGCCAGGGCACCACGCTGGTCGCGGCTAGCGTGGGGGCGTGCCCGGTCAGGCCGTGCACCAGCGCCTCGACGACGCCGCGGGCGTCGAAGAAGTCGAGCGGCCCGCCGCTGCGCAGCCAGCCGTCGCGCTCGCCGGCCAGCAGGCCGCCGGCGACCCAGGGCTCGTCACAGAGTTCGGGGTCGTCGGCGCCCTGTGCGCGGGGCAGGAACAGCGGACCGACCTCGAACAGGCGCACGTCGTGGACGCGCTGGGCCTGGTTGTGCGCCAGCGCCGCGGCCAGCCCCGGCAGGATCGCGGTGCGCATGGCCGACTGCTCCAGGCGCAGCGGATTGGCGACCCGGCGCGGCCGCGCGCGGCGATCGTCGTCAGCGAAGCCCCGCGCCGCCAGCGCCGCCGGGGCCACGAACGAGTACGACAGGATCTCGTGCAGACCGGCCGCGGCCAGAAGCTCGCGCGCGCGCTCGGCCACACGATCACCCGAGCGCGCTGGCGCCCGCGACACCGACGGCAGCGTCGCCGGCAGCTTGTCGAGACCGCACAGGCGCGCGACCTCCTCGATGAGGTCGACCTCGCGGGTCAGATCGGTGCGGAAGGTCGGGATCTGGAAGCGCAGCACCTCGCCGTCAGCCCCCGCAGCCCCACCACCCGCCTCGCCGAGCTCGATGCCGCCCAGCAGCCGGCGCACCTCGGGGGCCGCGACGTCGAGCCCCAGCACGGCGTGCAGGCGCGCGCGCCGGAGCGGAATCATCAGGGGCTCCAGCGGGCGCGGCCACAGATCACTGCCCTGCCCGGCCACCCGTCCGCCCGCGACCTCGACCAGCAGCGCACAGGCGCGCTGTGACGAGGCGTCGACCCCGGCGACATCGACGCCGAGCTCGAAGCGCTGGGACGCCTCCGAGTGCAGCCCCAGCCGCTTGGCCGGCACGCGCACCGCGCGTGGCTCGAAGCAGGCGCTCTCCAGCAGCACGCGCGTGGTGCCCTCCGAGACCTCGCTGTCCTTGCCGCCCATGACCCCGGCCAGCGCGATGGGCCGCTCGGCGTCACAGATGAGGAGGTCGCCGGTCTCGAGCTGCCGGGTCACGCCGTCCAAGGTGACCAGCGTCTCGCCCGCGCGCGCGCGGCGCACCGCGATGGCGCCGCCCGCGACCCTGGCGTGATCGAAGGCGTGCAGCGGCTGGCCGCGATCGAACATGACGTAGTTGGTGACGTCGACCAGGTTCGAGATCGGGCGCACCCCGACCGCCTCCAGGCGGCGGCGCAGCCACAGCGGGCTCGGCCCCACGCGCACGCCGTCGATGACGCGGGCCTGGTAGCGCGGGCAGCCGACCACGTCGTCGATGGCCACCGGCGGCGTGATGGCCGCGGCGGCACCGGCGCCGGCGCCGCCCAGCAGCGCCGCGAAGTCGACCCGGGGTAGCGTCAGCGGCAGCGAGAACGCAGCAGAGGCCTCGCGCGCGATGCCGAGGTGGCTCAGGCAGTCGCCGCGGTTGGGCGTGACGTTGACCTCCAGCACCACGTCGCGCAGCATGAGCTCGCTGGCGATCTCGCGGCCGGCCTCGGCGTCCGCCTCCAGCACGATGATGCCGTCGTGGCTGTCACCGAGGCCGAGCTCCTGCTCCGAGCACAGCATGCCGGCCGAGCGCACCCCGCGCAGCTCGCGCACGCCGATGCTGAGGCCGCCCGGCAGCGTGGTGCCCGGCCGCGCCCAGGCCACCCGGCCCCCCGGCGCCGGCACGTTGGGCGCGCCGCACACCACCTGGTGCACGCTGACCCCATCGAAGATCTCGACCAGGGTGAGGTGATCCGACCCCGCGACCGGCTGCCGCGCGCGCACCGCCGCGACCACCACGCCAGCCAGGTTGTCGCCGCGGCGCTCGATGCCCTCGACCTCTAGGCCGCGCTCGGTCAGCGCGCGCGCGGTCTGATCGGCGTCCGGCACCGCGACCCACTCGGCCAGCCAGCGCATCGAGATCTTCATGGGAACTGCCTCAGCACGCGCACGTCACCCTCGTACAGCGTCTTGATGTCATCGATGCGGTACTTGAGCATCGCCATGCGATCGATCCCCATCCCGAAGGCGAACCCACAGACCTCCTCGGGGTCGTAGCCGACGGCGCGGAAGACCTCGGGATCGACCATGCCGGAGCCGCCGATCTCCATGAAGCCGGTGCCCTTGCACAGGCGACATCCGGCGCCAGCGCCGCGGCAGAACACGCAGCTCATGTCGACCTCGGCCGACGGCTCGGTGAAGGGGAAGAAGCTGGGGCGCAGCCGGATCTGCAGGTCGTCGCCCAGGTAGCGGCGCACGAAGTGCAGCAGCGTACCCTTGAGGTCGGCCATCGAGACCTTGCCGACGCGGTCGACCAGGAGCCCCTCGATCTGCATGAACTGCGGCGAGTGCGTGGGATCGTCGTCGCGCCGGTACACCGCGCCGGGCGCGATGATCTTCACCGGCGGCGGCTGGCGCAGCATGGTGCGCGCCTGCACCGGCGAGGTATGCGTGCGCAGCAGGGTCTCCGTGGCGGCGCCAGACCACAGCGGCGACAGGTAGAAGGTGTCCTGCATGTCGCGCGATGGGTGGTCCTTGGGGATGTTGAGCGCCTCGAAGTTGTGGAAGTCGCTCTCCACCTGGGGGCCGGTGGCCACCTCGTAGCCCAGCTCGGCGAAGATGAGCTCCATCTCGCGGCGCGCCTGCGTCATCGGGTGCAGCGTGCCCAGGCGGGCGCCGCGGCCGGGCAGCGTCACGTCGACCACACGCGCCAGGTCGGCCTGGCGCACGGCGTCGGCCAGCGCGACCAGGCGGGCGCTGACCGCGGCCTCGATGCCGCTCTTGACCCGGTTGCCGACCTCGCCGACCGCCTTGCGCGCGGCCGGATCGAGCTTGCCCAGCGCCTTCAGCGCCTCGGACACGCGGCCCTTCTTGCCCAGATAGCGCGCCTGCGCGGCCCGGATGTCGGGCTCGCTGGCGAGCGCCGCGATCTCGGCCGAAAATGCGACACCGAGCTCGTCGAGCTCGGTGATCAGCGACTCAGAGGTGGGGGATTCGGACATCCGCGGCTTCGCCTTTCGGGGGGCCCCGATCGACGCAGCACGGATCGGGGCGGGTCGTTACGCGGCGGCCTTCGCCACGTCGAGGATCTTCGCAAACGCCTTGGGATCGCTGACCGCCAGATCCGACAGGATCTTGCGGTCGATCACCACGCCGGCCTTGGCCAGCCCCGCGACCAGGCGGCTGTACGACAGGCCGAGCAGGCGGGACGCCGCGTTGATGCGGACGATCCACAGCCGGCGGAAGTCACCCTTCTTGGCGCGACGGTGAAAGAACGAGTACTTCCACGCGTGCTGCACGGCCTCGCGAGCGGGGCGATAACAGTTGCGGCGACGACCGCGGAAACCCTTCGCGGCCTTCAGGAAGCGATTGCGGCGACGACGCGCCTTGAAACCTCTTTTTGCCCTGGGCATTGCACTTTCCTCGTTTCGAGCTCAGCCCTCGTAGGGCAGCATGCGCTTGACCTGCGCCTCTTGCGCGCGGTCAACGATCTGGTTCTGGCGCAGCCCACGCTTCCGCTTGGGCGACTTCTTGGTCAGGATGTGGCGCTTGCCCGCGCTCGCGCGGCGCACCTTTCCGGTGCCCGTCAGGCGAAAGCGCTTCTTGGCGCCACTGTTCGACTTCATCTTCGGCATTTCGAGTTCCTCTTACCCTCAGGTCCGCGACAAAGGAGTGCAGCACTTAACACGGGGTCGATCACGCGGACAAGCAAATTCAAACAGATTGCGGGGCTGGGTCTAGTAGGCACGGCCGGGTTCGAACCGGCGACCCCTACCGTGTCAAGGTAGTGCTCTTCCACTGAGCTACGCGCCTGGAAAGTGGCAAGTCGTATAGACGGCTTACCACTGCGTGTCAAGGACGTTGGGACCTGTGACTGTGGTCAGTCGGCGCCGCCTCCGCCGCTGGCGTAAAAGGCGTCCAGCTTGGCCTTGTACTTCTCGCTGACGAACTTGCGCTTCACCTTCAGGGTCGGCGTCAGATCCCCGGCGTCCTGGGTCAGGTCGCGGTCCAGGATCTCGTACTTCTTGATCTTCTCGTACTGCGCCAGATCCTTGTTGGCCTCGGCCACGAACTTGTCGATCTCGGCCTTCACGGCGGGGTGCTGGGTCAGCGCCGCATAGTCGCCCTCGAGGCCGCGCGTCTTGGCCCAGGGCAGCAGGTTCTCCTCGGCCAGGGTCACCAGCGCGCAGCAGAACGGGCGCTTGTCGCCGTGCACCATGACCTGCGAGATGAGCGGCGTGCGCGTCTTGAGCAGGTTCTCGATGTTCTGCGGCGCCACGTTCTTGCCGCCAGCGGTGACGATGATGTCCTTCTTGCGGTCGGTGATGCGCAGCATGCCGTTCTCGAGCACGCCGATGTCCCCGGTGTGGAACCAGCCCTCGGGGTCGATGGCCTCGCGGGTGGCCTCGGGCTTCTTGTAGTACTCGCGCAGCACCGAGCCGCCGCGGATGAGGACCTCGCCGTCGGTGGCGATCTTGACCTCGAGGCCGGGGATGGCCGGCCCCACAGTGCCGAACTTGTAGTTGTCGAGGCGGTTCACGAACGACGCCGCGGTGGTCTCGGTCAGGCCGTAGCCCTCCAGCACCAGGATCCCGACCGAGTGGAAGAACTCGGCGATCTCGGCCGCCAGCGGCGCGCCGCCCGAGACGAAGAAGCGGATGCGACCACCAAAGGTCTCGCGCACCTTGGACAGCACCAGCTTGTTGGCCAGGGCGTACTTGATGCCGCCGATGAGGCCCAGCGAGCGGCCCGCCTGGGTGGCCACGCTGTGCGCGCGTCCCTGCGCCAGCGCCCAGTCGATGAGCTTCTTCTTGCGCGGCGCCTCCTCGGAGAACTTCTGCTTCACGCGGCCATAGACCTTCTCGTAGACGCGCGGCACCGCGCCCATGTAGGTCGGGCGCAGCTCCTTGAGGTTGGCGGCCAGCTGCGGCACCGACTCGGCCAGCGCGATGCGCCCGCCGTGCGCGATGGTCGCCCAGGCCAGGATCTTGGCGAAGATGTGCGCCATGGGCAGGAACAGCAGCTGCTCGTCGCTGTCCGAGATGGGCAGCACGGTGGTCAGCGCGTCACACTCCCAGGTGATGGCGTGGTGCGTGAGCACGGCGCCCTTGGGCGGCCCGGTGGTGCCCGAGGTGTAGACGATGGTGAAGATGTGGTCGGGGCCCATCTCGTCCCAGGCCTTCTCGAGGACTCCGGGGTTTCCGGCCAGCCAGGCCTTGCCCTCGGCGCGCAGCGAGTCGAGCGAGCTGACCTTGGGGGCGGCGACGTGGGTCTTGGAGACCACCTGCTCGAGGCTGAGCTCGGTGCGGCCGTGCTTGTCGGGGCGCTCGAGCTTGGCGCGCTCGGTGAAGTAGATGACCTTGTTGACGGTGGTCAGGGTCGACCAGATGTCGCCGGAGACCAGCTTGTCGAGCTGGTGGGGATCTTCGACGATGACAGCGGCTGCGCCGCTGTCATTGATGATGTACTGACACTGCTCGGCCAGGTTCGACTGGTAGATCGGCACCGTGACCGCGCCGGCCATCAGGATGCCGACGTCGCACGCCAGCCACTCCCAGCGCGTGTTGGCCAGCATGCACACGCGGTCGCCGGTCTTGACGCCGAGGGCGCGCAGGCCGGCGGCGATCTCGCGCGCGGCGGTCTCCCAGTCGGCCCAGGTCAGCTCGCGCCAGACCCCGCCCTCCTTGAAGCGCAGCGCTGTGGTGGTGGCGTGCGACTTCGAGCGGCGCAGGAAGAGGTCGACGGCGTTCTTGGCCATGCCGCCGCTGGCGGACGACGACGCCGACTTGCTGGCGCCGTTGCTGCTTGCCACCGGCTTGCCCGCGCCGGTCTGGGTCTGGATCTCCATGAAGCCTCCGTTTTCGCGCCCTGGGGAGCGACATTTGTAGCACAGGTGCTACCCTGCTCCACGTGGGCAGCTTGCGATTCATGGCCCGGGCGGCGACCATCGCCTGGTTCCTCTTTTTCAGGGGCTTCGTGTGGTTTTTCGGATGGCTCGCCCGCCTGGTGAGCTTCCGCGGCAAGGCCTCGCGACAGGCCTGGTTCGCACAGTGTCTGCTGGCGCTGCTGCGTGATCTCGGCGCCACCTTCATCAAGGTCGGCCAGATCATGTCGACGCGGCCGGACCTGCTGCCGCCGCACATCATCCACGCCCTGGAGACCCTGCAGGACCGCGTGGGCCCGTTCGCGTTCAAGCACGTCGAGCGCACCCTGCGCGAGGACTTCGGCAGCGGCCCCGAGACCCTGTTCGCCGAGTTCGACCCGGTGCCCACGGCGACGGCCTCGGTGGCGCAGGTGCACAAGGCCAGGCTGCACGACGGCACCGCGGTCGCGGTCAAGGTGCGCCGCCCGCGCATCGAGCGCATCGCCGAGCTCGACCTGTCGTTCATGCGCCTGGTCGCGCGCATGATCGCGCTGATCCCGAGCTACCGGCTGCTGGCCCCGCTGGAGAGCGTCAACGAGTTCGGCCGTGGCCTGGCCATGCAGCTCGACCTGTCGCGCGAGGCCGCGTCCAACCGCCGCTTCGCGGCCAGCTTCGCCGGCGACCCCGACGTCTTCTTCCCCCGGCTGCACCCCGAGCTGTGCTCGCGGCGGGTGCTGACCATGGAGTGGATCGACGGCGTCAAGGTGCTGCAGTTCGAGAAGGTCGGCGCCGACCCCGCGCGCCTGGCGCGGATCGGCTTCCGGGTCCTCTTGAAGATGGTGTTCCAGGACGGCTTCGTGCACGCCGACCTGCACCCCGGCAACATCTTCGTCACCCCCGGCGACAACAAGGTCTGCCTGCTGGATCTGGGGTTGACGGGCGAGCTGGATGATCTGCACCGGCGCGCGTTCGCGCAGTACTTCGCGGCCTGGGCGACCTGCGACGGCGTGACCATGGCCAAGATCATGCACGACCTGTCGCCGTCCGCCGGCAAGGTCCCCGACTACCCCGCCTTCGAGCGCGCGGTGTCGACCTTCGTCGCGAGATACCAGGGCAAGAAGCTCGGCGAGGTCGAGGTCGCGACGGTGGCCTACGAGATGATGGAGATCCTGCGCACCCACCGCGTGCGAGTGAATGCGACGTTCACCATGTGCAACATCGCCATCGCCATCACCGAAGGCATCGGCAAGCAGCTGGATCCATCGATTGACCTGATGGCCGAGGCGCTGCCGTTCTTCGCCACGCTCGATTTCGGGGCGCCAGTCGTCAACCGCTCGTAGAGCGTCCCGCTCTACGAGCGGTTGCTCCGGCTCCGTGCTCGTGCCAGACGGCTAGCCAACAGCTCGCTGGCACGGCCCTGCGGCATCACCTCGGAAGATCTGCGTCGCCGGCGGGCGCAGCGACCACCTGGCGCCGAGTGCCACGCCATCAGCGGCTCCTACGCGTGCCAGGCGCGCAGCTCCACCGTCGGGAAGAAGATCTGCCTGGTTCGCCCCTGAAGGTGCGGGCTTCAGGCTGTCGTCGGTGGTGGCCAACAGCGCACGCCGCGCGTTCGATGCCTTATCAGTGGTGCTCAGTCACACGCCGCCTCGAGGTCGAAGAAGCCGATGGCGTCGGCAGTCGCTCCGGTGAGAGTCATGCCGGTGATCGTCAGCTGACCCGGGACCGCACTTTTCGTGAGGCAGGTGTTCGGTGCACCTGAAACAGCACTCGCGTTGCCAAGCCCCCTGCCAAATCGCAACAGCGCGGTGCCGTTTCGTCCGGTGCGCGTCAGTGCCGGTGCCAGCGTCGTCATGCTGGTGACCGAGTCATCGGAGAAGAAGAGCGGGGGCAACGGCAGGGTCATGAAGTTCCACAACGGGCTGACACCCGCGACGGGCTCACCGGAGAAGTACTCAGGGCCACCCACCTGCGCCGTGTGGTAGCGAACCACCAGCGCACCGTCGGCGGCCAGGTCGCCGGTCAACCCTGCCTGCGCAGACCACGTCGCGCTCAAGGACTTCGTGATGATGTAGGCCGCCTGCCTGGGAAGGTTGATATTGGCCGCTGTCCGCGCCTGGGTGTACGTGACCACAAAATCAGCCTCTCCCGCGGTGCCCTGGCGTCCACGTGTCGCGACCATGACCATTCCGTTGGGCAGGTCGAGTGCATTCGATACTCGGCCCATGTAGCGCCCGCAGCTGTCGAGTCCACGGTTGGCGACCGTCAAGATCCGCCTGGGCGGTGAGGTCGGGTCGGCCAGGAAGTTCAACGGTTCGTAGAAGCGCACCTCGATCTGGGCGGCGGTGGTCGCGTCGATGCCGAGGTGGCTTGCGCCATCGAACACCCGCCCGGCGACACAGATCTCGTCACCGCCGAACCCGCTGGGTTCCTGGCACGGCGGCTCGGCCAGGCAGCTCGCGACCTCGGCGTCGACCACGCTGGCGTCGACACCGACAGGCGCGCCGCTGTCCGGCGCCGCCTGTCGCAGATAGGCAGCCAGGCCGGGCGGCAGCATGGCCTCGGCCGCGCAGACCTCGAGTTCGCCGAGCGGGAGCTGGTTCGGCAGGGACGCTGGGCAGCGGAAGCCCTCCTCGGTGATGGCCCTGTCGTAGTAGCAGTACTGTCGCCCGCCAAAGTTGGCCGGGGCGCCCTTGCCGCACAGCCCCGAGGACTGGCAACCCGCTGCTCCGATCACCCAGAAACACGCCGCCAACCGGTTCCAGTTCATGGCAACTCCTTGTCACTGTCATCGCGCTGACTCGTCCACACGATGGAGAGCTGTGTGACCTCGACGTCGTCGTCTTGCTTGCCCTTCGCCTTCGCCTCCAGGGCAGCGAGGAAGGGCCAGAGCTTCTCGTCATAGAAGCGCCTGAGCTCCTCGTGGTCGCCGCGGCGCATGCGAAAGCTGACGGTGCGCGCGAAGGCTCGCTCCGAGCCCGCGAAGAAGCGCGCATGCACGACACCCACCACGTTTCGGACCAGGCTGTCGAGTGCACCGAGTCGGGCCGCCCAGCCGGGCCGCACCAGGCGATCCTCTGCCTTGCGGATGGCAAACGTCGGGCTGCGACCGGGCTGTTCGAAGACACGCTCCTCGCGCAGGAGAACCCGCAGCGCCTGGTCGATGGCATCGGGGGACTCTCCGTGCAGGACCTGCCCCATGCGCGCTCGGCTCATCGGCCCCGCCCACAGCATGAAGGCGATCTTCTTGGGCAGGTCGTGCTCGGTCTTGGGGGTGAGGAAGTCCGTCTTGAGAATGCGAGACAGGCGCGCACCGGTGGGACCACTGATGCCCAGACGAGCGCTGGCCTCGTCCACGGTCAGGCCGGCCGCGCGCAACTCCTGGAAGTAGGCCAGCCGGATCCAGTCCTGGGCGTCGCCAGCCGGGATTTCGAGTCGCTCGGCGAGCCAAGCGACTGCTCGAAGCAGCGCATAGAGCACGCGGCGGCGTGCCTGGTCGTCACCCTCCATGAGTCACAATCTATCACCAGTGATAGATAATGGCAACGACAAACAACAACGCCCATCGAGCATCGGCGAGGTTGGCTCGGGGGGGCGCGCCAGCTCGCGTGGCTCGCGTGGCTCGCGTGGCTCGCGTGGCTCGCGTGGCTCGCGTGGCTCGCGTGGCTCGC
>JADYYK010000074.1 GCA_020853705.1 Deltaproteobacteria bacterium | reverse complement strand
GCGCTGCAGCGGGCCGGCCACCAGCAGGCGCGTCGGCGGCAGCAGCAGCAGCACGCCGAGCACGTCGCTGACCGGCCCCGGGATCGCGATCAGCACGCCCGCCAGCAGCAGCAGCAGGCCCGACATCACGCGCCGGTCGGGCACCTGGCCGCGCGCCATGACCTCGCTGAAGGTGCGCATCACGCGCAGGCCGGCGCGCTTGACCAGCCAGCCGCCCAGCATCGCGGTCACGATCACATAGGCCAGCGTGGCCCAGAACCCGATATAGCCACCGAGCACGATGAGGCCGACCAGCTCGACCGCCGGCACCACCAGGAACAACGTCGCAAGCAGCTTGCCCACGCGGTTGTTCTAGCAGGGTTTGCCCCCGCCGCCGCGCGATTACGTGATCTTCACAGGCCGGGTCAGTGCCAGAAGCCGACCGAGAGCCCGAGGTTGTCGTATCTGCGCGCCACGTCGACGGTCACCGACGCGCGGGCGCGGTACGGGCTGCCCCACAGGCAGAAGCTGAACAGGCGCGCCTCCAGCCCGGCGGTGCCGTGCACGCGCCCGCTGACGCCGCTGAAGCGCGAGGGCTCGAAGTAGCTGCCGCCGCGCACCCGCAGCCAGCCCGGGATGGCCTCGACCTCGAGGCCGCCGCGCACCGACAGGGTGGCCGAGCGGCCGGTCGGCTCGAGCTCCTTGTCGATGAAGGCCTCGACGCCGCTGGCGTCGCGGCTGGCGCCGGTCACCAGGACGTCGGCCGCCACCGTCAGCGAGCGCTCGTCGCGGAAGTCGCCCGCGACCCGGCGGTTCCAGCGCGATGCCCCGAAGCGGTAGCCGCCGCCCAGCGCGAGCTCCCAGGGCACCAGCAGCCGCTCGGGCAGGATGTAGCCGCCGTAGTCCTCGGGGCGATAGTCCCCGGGGGCGATGGCGCCGCCGAGGCTGGTCAGCGGCGCCGCGAACGACGCCCCCAGCCGGACATCGACCGGGGCCGGGCGCCAGACCACGCCGGCCTCGAGACCCGCGCCCTGCATGGCCAGCAGGTCCTGCGACTGCTCGCTGCCCGCGGGCTTGCGCGCCATGGTGAAGTTGCCGCCGCGCACGCCGAGCCCGACGCTGACCTGGTCGCAGGCGAAGCTGCGCGCCACCACCGCGTGGGTCAGCGCCACGCTGGGCTCGCCGTCGTCGGCGCTGCCATCCAGGGCCACGGTGTACTGCTGCACCTCGCCGCTGATGGCGAAGGCCCAGCGCTGCCACTGCACCACGATGCCGCCCGTGAAGCTGAGGATGTCCTTGATGCTGGCGCTGTCGTCGCCGTTGTTGTCGAGGTCGTCGCCGCCGGGGCGTGCGCTCAGCCAGTCGAGGTTCCAGTCCCAGTCCCAGGTCCCGCGCGAGGCCTGCGCGCGCACCGCAGCGGCGGCCGGGTTGCGCGGCACACCGACCGCGCCCTCGCCGACCGCCACGGTGGCGCCGCCCATGCCGATCATGCGCGCGCCGCCCACGATGGGGCCCTGGTGGAACTCCAGGGCGTAGTCGCGGCTGGTGACCGGCTGGCGCTGTGCGCGAGCCGGCCGGGTCAAGAGGTGCGTCGCCAGCAGGACCAGCGCTGCGACGCGCGCCGAGGTCACGTCGCCAGCTCGGCGGCCGCCGCCAGCAGCGCGAACACCCGCTCCGGGTTGTCGACCGCCGGGTCGCCACCGCTGAGCGCGGTCAGCGACAGGTGCTGGCGCAGCATGCGCATGGCCAGCATGTGGCCGAGGTCGAAGTGTTCGAGCTCGACGCGCGGCGCGCCCGCGGTGCGCGCGGCCAGGCGGGCGCCGACCTGGGTCACCACGTGGCACAGCCCGACGCGCTCCAGCGCGGGCAGCAGGCGCTCGTCGAGCAGCAGGCGCGGCGAGAACAGCTGGTAGCGCAGCGAGCGCTTCGAGGCAGCGGTCAGCTCCGGCGCACAGGGACGGTCGAGCAGGTCGGCGTACTCGGCGGGCGCCGGCTCACCATTGGCGCGCGCCTCGGCCAGCACGCGCACGACGTAGATCACCTCGCAGAACTGGCGCGCCAGGCGCTGGCTGAGGACCTGGCGCACCGACTGCTTGGCCAGCTGCACGCGCGGCACCGCCATCGCGAACTGCGACTCGGCGCTGGCCGCCAGCGCGGCGAAGGCGGCCGGGCTGGCCGGGTGCGGGGGCGCGAAGCTGGCCGGCGGCTGGCGCAGCACGCGCTCCAGGGTGGCCTCGGGCTCGCCCTGCTCGAGCGGACAGGTTGACAGGCCGTCAATGAAGAGCTGCGACATGCGCGCGACGGCGGCCAGGGTCTGGTGCTCGTCGCCGCGGGCCTGCTCGACCAGGGTGCACAGCGCGTCGCGCAGGCGCAGCACGTAGCCGTAGTCGCACTGCAGCCCGGGCACCAGGGTGACGGTGGGGTGGTACAGCGTGGTGTCGTCGCCCATCAGCGGGCGCAGCCAGCTGAGCTGCTGGTGCAGGGTGTCGCCGTCCTGCGAGGCGCGCGAGAACGAGGCGCACTCGCCGTGGTCGTAGTAGGCCGTGCCGGCGATGGTGGTCTGGACCTGGAACGGGTACAGGCGGCACAGATCGGGCTTGGACTCGGCGCCGAAGGTGGCGTGCAGGCCGCAGCGGTTGTCGGTGCCGAGGAAGATGCAGCACTCGTCGCTGGTCTTGAGGTAGTGGTGCTTGCCCTGCTTGGTCTCGAGCTCCTCGGTGTACGGGCCGGGGCCGAGATGGGGCAGCTTGCCGGCGATGTCGAGCCCGTTGAGGCGCTCCACGTCGGTGCGACGCAGCGGGCCGAAGGCGTAGTTCTGGCAGCACTCGCCGCTGGACTGGCAGGCGAAGCGGATGCCGGGCAGGTGCTCGATGTGCAGCGGCAGCGTGCCGTCCTGCAGGCCGGCGGCGCGCGCCAGGATGTCCTTGCCGGGGCCATCGAGGACCAGGAGGAGCAGCAGCATGCGGATGGTGCGTTCGACCCGGGCGGCGTCGATGGCCGGGTCGGCGGCCTGCATCAGCGCGATCAGCTCGGGCACGGTGCGCTGGCCGTCGATGAGGTCGGCCAGGCGGGCCGAGATGGTGCCCAGGGCGAGGTCGCGGTCGGTGATGGGGTCGTAGAGGGAGGGCGGCTCGCCGTCGTCGTGCTTGCGCTGGAGATCGGGGCGCAGTGCGGGGCGGAAGGCCTGGCTCACGGAGGCGATGATACACGGGGCGGAGCGCGCTATGCTCGTGGGGTGAAGTCGAAGCGCTGGATGTTCGGGCTGGGCCTCGGCGGTGCGGTGCTGGTGAGCGCCGCGCTGGTGGGCGCGCGGCCGAGCCCGAGCCCGAGCCCGAGCACGAGCACGAGCACGAGCACGAGCACGAGCACGAGCACGAGGCCGGGGGCGGCCTGTGTCGGGGTCGAGACCGTGACCCAGGTGGGGCCGCGTCGCCTGTGCTGCGCCGGCGCGACCTGCGAGAGCAGGTTCGACGGCGGCGGTGTCGAGTGGCGCATCGCCTGGGATGGCCAGGCGCTGGTCGGGCCCGCGGTGTTGCGCCGCTCCGACGGCAGCGTGGCCGCCGAGGGGCGCTACGCCGCCGGGCGGCCCGAGGGCGCCTGGCGCGAGCTGTATCCGTCGGGAAAGCTGGCCGCGGCGGGCAGCTACAAGGGCGGCGCGCCCGACGGCAGCTGGACCGCGCACTACGAGAGCGGCGGCGTGCGCGAGATCGAGAGCTTCGCGGGGGGCGAGTACCAGGGGCCCTATGTCAGCTTCCATCCTGGCGGGCTGAGCTGGTGCAACGGCCAGTACGACGGCGGCGAGAAGGGCGGCAAGTGGACCTGTCGCGACGCCAGCGGGGCGCTGACCGCCGAGGGCAAGTTCGTGCGTGGTGATCCGCGCGGGCGCTGGACCGTGCGCAGCGGCGCCAAGCTGCGCCGGGTCACCGATCCGTCGTTCATGCCCGACATGGGGCTGGCCTACTGATGTCCGCGCTGGTCGACGCCGCCGTCGCGCTGGCGCGCAAGGCCCACGCCACCCAGGTGCGCAAGGGCGGGGGCGAGCCCTACTTCAGCCACCTGGAGTCGGTGGCGCGCCGCCTGGCCGCCGCCGGGGTCAGCGACGAGGCCACGCTGGCGGCGGCCTACCTGCACGATCTGCTCGAGGATCAGCCGGCGCACGCGGCCGCGCTGCGCAGCGACTTCCCGCCCGAGGTGGTGACCACGGTCGAGCTGTGCAGCGAGCGCAAGCTCGACGACCGCGGCGAGAAGCGCCCCAAGCAGGAGCGCGTGCACGACTACCTGGCGGCGCTGTCGGCGGGGGGCGCGGCGGCGGCGCGCGCCTGCCTGGTCAGCTGCGCCGACAAGATCGACAACCTGGAGTCGCTGCTGGGGTCGGAGCGCCGCGGTGACCAGCTTCTTGTCACCCTGTCAACACGACCGGGCCAGCATCTGCCCCATCTGGCGCTGCTGCGCACGGTCTATGCTCCGGTGGTGCCGGCCGCGCTGCTGGCGGCGTTCGACGACGTCAGCGCGCGCTTCGCGGCCTTCCTGCACGGCTGGCTGCCCGGGCGCGCCATCGCGCTGGCCGCGGCCGCGCACCTCGGGCAGGTCGATCGCTCGGGCGCGCCCTACATCCTGCACCCGCTGCGCCTGATGATGCGCGCCGCGACCGACCCCGAGCGCATGGTCGCGGTCATGCACGACGTGGTCGAGGACACGCCGTGGACTCTGGAGGCGCTGGCCGCCGAGGGCTTCCCGCCCGAGGTGCTGGCCGCGCTGGCCTGCCTGACCAAGCGCGACGGCGAGGACTACCCCAGCTTCATCACCCGGGTGCTCGAGGACCCGCTGGCGACCCGGGTCAAGCTGTGGGACCTGGAGGACAACCTCGACAGCCGCCGCTTGCCCACGCTGGAGCCGCGCGATCTCGAGCGCCTGGCGAAGTACCACACCGCGCGGGCGCGCATCCTGGCCCAGCTGGGCGGGTAGCTTCAGGGGCAGGTCGGTGCGACCTGGCCGTCGGAGCCAGTGGAGATGTACGCGTCGGCCACGAAGCCGGTGCCGATGTTGTCCCACAGGGTCGAGGTGCCATAGGTCCCGGTGACCGACTGGCCGCGCTTCTGGCAGCGGATGGTGACGCGGGCGCCGTCCGCGACCGAGCCGACCGCGGAGGTGCTGGTGCTGGCGCCGGCGCGCACGGTCAGCGCGGCGCCCGCGGTGTTGACCCGCGCGACCACGCCGGCGCTGCCACCACCGCCGCCGGAGCCGCCGCCGCAGCCGTTCTGGCTGGTGTAGTGGCGGGTGCCGAAATACAGGGCGCCGCTGCCGTTGAAGCTGGCGCGCACCGCGACGCCGTTCAAGCGCTGCTCGTAGTGCAGGTGCGGGCCGGTGGAGCCGCCGGTGTTGCCGAGCAGGCCGATGCGCTGGCCCTGGCTGACGCGCTGACCGCGCGACACGCTCTGCGCCGACAGGTGGGCGTAGCGGGTGCGGTAGCCGCCGCCATGATCGACCTCGATCCAGCGCCCGTAGCTGGTGCTGCCGAGGTTCTCGACCCGGGTCACGGTGCCGGCGGCGGCGGCGACCACGGGATCGCCGAGGTCGTCGCTGCGGTTGAAGTCGACCGAGTTCTGCGGGCTGTGGCCGGTGCGGGTCTGGCCGGCCCAGACCTGGCCGCACGGGAAGGGCAGCTGGAAGCGCGGCGCGGACTGGATCGACAGCGTGACGTCGCCCGCGGCGGGGTCGGCGGGCGCGACCTCGGTGTCACCAGCGGGCGGGCCGTCGTCGCCGAGCTCCTCGCCGCCGAGGCGCGAGGTGGGATCGAGATCCTCGACCGGCTCGCCGGCGCAGCCGAGCAGCGTGCTGGTGCCGAGAAGCGCGCAGACGATGGCGAACGAGCGGGTGCTGCTCCTGTGGGTTTGCATGCTGCCCGGCTCTGCAAGCACGGGGCCGCCGCGCAAGCTGCTGGAACCCTGACGCTGCGCGGCGACCACCCTGGGCGGGAGGCCCTCAGGTGCGAACTATCGTGTGCAACCCCGCCAGGGGCCGGACCGGGCAAGGTCTCGACCCGACCTGGTCGGGTCAGACCTTGAAGGTCTCGACCCGCTGCTTCAGCGCTTCGGATTCCAGCGCAAGGTTCTTGGCTGCCGCCGCCATCTGCTCGACGCTGCCCAGGTTCTGCTGCGAGATCATCGCGATCGAGTCGATGGCCTTGACCACCATCTCGACGCCCTTCTTTTGCTCCACGGTGGCCTCGCTCATCTGCCGCGTCAGCCGGCTCATGTCCTCGGCGGCGCGCGTGATCTCGCCGGCTCCGAGCGCGTTCTCCTTGGCGGCGATGGCGATCTGCCGCGTCATCAGCGACATGCTCTCGGCCATCTTGAGCATCTGGGTGGCACCCAGCGACTGCTCCTCGGTCGCGCGCGAGGTCTCGCCGATCAGCGCCGAGGTCTTGTCGATGGCCTCCACGATGGTGCCCAGCACGCCGTCGGCCAGCTGCACCGCGCCGCCGGTCTCGCGCTGCACGGTGTCGATCAGGGTGCCGATCTCCTGCGTCGCGCGCACCGAGCGCTCGGCCAGCCGGCGCACCTCGTCGGCGACCACCGCGAAGCCCTTGCCGGCGTCTCCGGCGCGCGCCGCCTCGATGGCTGCGTTCAGGGCCAGGAGGTTGGTCTGGTCGGCGATGTCCTCGATGACGCGCGTGATCTTGCCGATGTCCTGCGCGCGTGACCCGATGGCGCTGATCGACTGGCGCAGCCGGTCGCCGCTGACCCGGGCCTCGCTGGCCGAGTGGCGCGTGACCTCGTCGACCGACTTGACGCGGGTGGCCACCGCCGAGATGTTGCGCGTCATCTGCGTCAGCGTCGACGACGCCTCGTCGACCGCCGCCAGCAGGTCGTTGCCGTTGGCCGCGGTCTGGCGCAGCGAGTTGTTCATCTGCTGGATCGACGCCGAGGTCTCGTCGACGCTGCCCGCCAGCGTCTGCGCGTTCTTGGCCAGCTGCTGGATCTGCGCGGCCAGCTCCACCATCGTGGTGCTGGTCTCCTCGGAGGCCGACGACTGCGTCTCGGCGCCCCGGTTCATCTGCACCGCCGACGACGAGATCTGCTCGGCCGAGGTGGCCACGTTGCGCGACGCTTCCAGGATCTTCTTCACGATGTCGCGCAGCGAGGTCGACATCTGGTGCATCGACGTCAGCACCTGCGAGGCCTCGTCGGTGCCCTTGGGCTGCAGCGACATGGTCAGATCGCCCTTGGCCAGCCGCTGCGCCAGGTGGGCGGCGCGGATCATCGGCCCCGACACGCTGCGCGACATCAGCCACACCAGCACCACCACGACGGCCAGGATGCAGACGACCAGGATGATGGCGAACTGCTTGCGCGCGTTGAAGCCATCGACGCGCTTGGCGAGCAGCTGCCGGAGCAGCGGCGCCGAGGCCTCGTAGAGCGCCAGGGTGGCGTCCTGGGCCTGTCGCGAGGCCTGGGCGACATCCCCCGGGATGACCTCGAGGACCTCCCCGGTGGTCGACAGGAAGCGCTCGTCGACCAGGCGGATCAGCTCCTGGTAGCGGCGCTCGAAGGTGTCGCGCACTGCGCTCAGGCGCGGCGTCAAGCTGCCATTGGCCTTGCCCGCCTTGTCGAGCGAGCTCAGGTTGGCCGCCAGCTTGTCCTGCAGCACCCCCATGCGCACGGTCAGCTCGGTGCGCTCGCCTGGGGTCATGACCTTGCGCAACGCCAGCTGCTCGGCAAAGTCGCCGATGCTCGACACCGCCGTCTGCGCCATCGGGGTCGACAGCAGCACCACGTCCATCATGTAGTAGCTGTCGAGATCGGGATCCAGGATGAGGTTGGAGATGTCGCCGACCTGCGTGATGAGGGCGCGCACGTCCTCGTACAGGACCTCGTGCGCGCGCTGCTCCTCTTCCAGCGGCTGAGTGCCGGCGCGGCCCTTGAGGCTCTGCCAGTGCTGCTGCAGCTCGGCGAAGCGCTCGTCGGTCTCGAGCAGCTTGCCCAGGCGCGCGTTGACCTTGGCGGTGACGTTGACGTCGACGTTGACGCGCTCCTGCGCCGCGGCCAGCTGCGTCCGCGCGCCGCTGTCACCGCCGGCGACCAGCATGGCCAGGCGACGGTGCTCCTGCACCGAGCGCAGCAGCCGGTGCACGCGGTCGAGGTAGTCGACGCCGCGCAGCTCCTTGGTGCCGAAGTCGATGGCGATGTTCTTCTCGATCACCACCAGGTAGAGCAGGATGCCGATCGGGATGGCGAACATCCCGGAGATGATCGACAGGCGTACCCAGATCTTGAGCTTCCGGAGCATGTCAGTCTCCCTTGGCGGGCCTTGGCGGGTCGTCCGTGTCGGACGTTGCCACGAAGAGGTAGGCGATGTCGCGCAGCGCCAGCATGTGGTGCACGCCGCCGCGCTCCTGGGCGGCGCGTGGCATGCCGAAGACCACGCAGGACTCTTCCGATTCGGCCAGGCACAGCCCCCCGGCCTGCTTGAGCTCGACCATGCCGTCGGCGCCGTCGTCGCCCATGCCGGTGAGCAGGATGGCGAGCACGCGGCCGCGGCAGCTGCGCACCGCGGAGCGCAGCAGCACATCGACGCTGGGGGCGTGGCGCTCGCCGGCGCCGCCCTCGCCCAGCTTGAGATCGAGGTGCGAGGTCACGCGCAGCTGCTGCCCGGCCGGCGCGATGACCGCCATCCCGGGCGCCAGCCGGTCGGCCTGCCTGGCCTCCGACACGGTCAGGTGCGACAGGCCGTTCAGGCGCTCGGCGAACGGGCGGGTGAAGCCGGTCGGCATGTGCTGCACGATGGCGATGGGCAGCGGGAAGTCGGCGCGCGCGGTCGACAGGATCGACTCCAGCGCGGGCGGCCCGCCGGTGCTGGCCCCGATGACGCAGAGGTCGTAGCGCGACCAGTCGATGCGCACCGCCGGCGGCGGCAGCTTGAAGCGGCCGGTGCGCGCGGCCAGGAACATCGGGCGCACGCTCCGGCGCGCCGGGCGCGCGCTGGGCGTGTCGCTGCGCGTGCGCACCTTGGTCCAGATGCGCAGCTTGTCGAGCAGCCGGTGCGACAGCTGATCGAGGTCGGTCAGCGCGAAGCTGGTCTTGTCGATGAAGTCGACCGCGCCCAGCGACAGCGCCTCCAGGGTGACCTCGGCGCCCGCCTGGGTCAGCGCCGACAGCATCAGGACCGGCAGCTTGGGGTAGCGCCGCACCAGCTCGCGCAGGATGGCCAGGCCGTTCATGCCTGGCAGGTCGACGTCGAGGGTGACCACGTCGGGCCGCGCCGCCGGGATCTTGTCGAGCGCCTCGTGGCCGCTGGCGGCCTCGCCCACGACCAGGAACTCGTCGTGCGCGCCCAGCACGCGGGTCAGCGCCTTGCGGGTGAAGGCCGAGTCGTCGACGATGAAGACGCGCAGCACCGGCATCAGCGCCCCGCCTTGCGGTACACGATGCTGCCGTCGATGCAGGCCGGGGTGAAGTCGGTGCGCCGATCGATCAGCGACTCGGAGTGGCCCAGCAGGAGGTAGCCGCCCGGCGCCAGGCAGCGCGCCAGCGCCGAGATGACGGCGTCGAACGAGGCGTCGCTGAAGTAGATGAGGACGTTGCGGCAGAAGATGACGTCGTAGGGGCCCCAGCCCACGCCGGCGGCGGGGTCGACCAGGTTGGCCTCGAAGAAGCGCACGCCCTTCTTGTGGCGCGCCTTGAGGGTGAACTTGCCGTCGTGCTCGTCGAAGTGGCGCGCGCGCACGTCGGGCGCCACGCCGCGCAGCGAGTTGGCGTCGTAGACGGCCTCGCGCGCGGTGGCCAGGCGGCGCGGGTTGAGGTCGCAGGCGTCGACCTGCCAGTTCACGCCTCTCAGCTCGAGGCCGGCGTTCTGCAGCGTGATCACGATCGAGTAGGCCTCTTCACCCGAGGAGCAGCCCGCCGACAGGATGCGCAGCGGGCGCGTCTCCAGCTCGCGCATCAGGGCCGGCACGAGGTGCTGCGCCAGCAGGGTCAGCTGGTGCTCCTCGCGGAAGAAGTAGGTCTCGTTGTTGGTCAGCAGCACCTTGAGCTGGCCCAGCTCGGCTTCGCGCTGCGGGTGAAACAGCAGGTAGTGGTAGTACTCGCGGTAGCTCGCCAGGCGGAGCTCGCGCAGGCGCGGGGCCAGGCGCGGCTCCAGGAAGCTGCGGCGGATGCCCTCGAACACCAGCCCGAAGCGGGTGTGGAAGAGGTCCGCGAGCAGCTTCCAGTCGGCGTCGCTGATGGCCATCAGCCCACGGGCTCCAGCCGGGCCAGCGCGCCACGCGCGGTGCGGGCCACCACCGGCTCGACGTCGCGCGCCAGCGCCACCAGCGCCGCGCGCACGGCCTGGCTGCCGGGCAGCTGGCCCAGCCCCCAGCCGGCGTGGTTGCGGATGTTCCAGTCGGGGTCGCTGGCCAGGCTGAGCAGCAGCGGCAGCACCTCGGGGCTGGCCAGCCGCGCGATGCCGTCGGCCGCGACGCGGCGCAGCTCGGTGTCGGCCTCGGCCAGGCGCGCGCGCAGGAAGTCCAGCGCCAGCGGCCCGCCGATGCGGCCCAGGGCGGCCACGATCTCGAGGCGCTCGTGCGGGCGCGCCGCCGGGAACAGCTCGCACAGCCGCGCCGCCGCGGCGGGCGCGCGCAGCCGGCCCAGCGCGCGGATGACGTGGTAGCGCACGGCGTCGTCGATCAAGAGCTCCAGCAGCGGCGCCGCCGCCGCCGCCGCGCCGCGCCGCACCAGCGCCGAGATGGCGTCGATGCGCACGCCGTCGTCGGAGTCACCCAGGCGCTCGATGAGCAGCGCCTCGGCCTCCGGGCCGGGCAGCTCGGCGACCACCGGCAGCGCGGCCTTGCGCAGCACCACCATGGGCGAGCCGAGCAGCGCCTGCACCTCGGCGGCCAGCGGGGCGCCGCGCGCGCGCTCCAGGGCGGCCAGCGCCGCGGCGACCCGGGTCGGCTCGCCGCTGGCCAGCGCGGGACGCAAGCCGCCGAGGTGGCCCGCGGGCAGCCGGCCCAGCGCCTCGACCGCGGCGGCGTGCTCGGCCGGGTGCAGGACCTGGCCGGAGTGGATGCCCGCGGGCAGGCGCGCGATCAGCTCGCCGGCGGCGCGCTCCAGGCCGGGCGCCTCGGGGGACGCCTCGGCCAGCCGCCCCAGCGCGCGACACGCCGCCGCGCGCACCCCGGTGTCGCGATCCTCCAGCCGCGCCAGCAGCGCCTCCAGGGTGCCGTCCTGGCCCGAGGCCGCGGTGAAGCTGGCGCACGACAGCGCGCCGCGACGCACCGCGGGGTCGGCGTCCGCCAGCAGCGTGGCCAGCACCGCCGGGCTGCCCAGGGTGTGCCAGCGCGCCCCCAGCGCGGCCAGGCGCAGCGCCTCGTCGCCACCGTCGTCGATCAGCGAGTCGATCTCGATGTCGACGTCGGCGTCGGGATCGCCCTGCGCCACCACCCGGCGCACCACCGCGGGATACAGCTCGCGAAGGTCCAGCGCCAGCGCCACCGTCGCGGCGTCGCGCCCGAAGGCGTCGCCGGCCTCGCCGGGCAAGAGCCCAGCCAGGTACCCCGGCAGCGAGCCCATGGCGCGCTCCCCGCGCAGCCCGCCCAGGGGGGCGCCCAGCTCGGGGTGGCGCTCCAGGGTGGCCGCGACCGCGCGCAGCAGGTGATCGCGCAGCGGCAGCCGGTCGGTCGACAGGAGGCGCTCCAGCAGCGGCAGCAGCGCGCGCGGCGCGCACAGCTGGGCCAGCGCCTCGGCGCTGGAGTCGGCCAGCATCTGGTTCTCCATCGCCTCCAGCAGCGGCGCGGCGGCGCGCTCGTCGCCGATCTCGCCCAGCGCGGCGACCGCGGCGAACTGCAGCCACAGGTCGGCGCCCAGCAGCTTGATGAGGCCGGGCACCGCGGCGCGCACGCGCAGGTTGCCCAGCGCCTCGACCGCCGCCTGCGCGATGTTGGAGTCGCTGTGCTCCATCAGGGGCAGCAGCGCGCCGACCGACGAGGGATCGCCCAGGCGCGACAGGATCTGGACCGCGAACATCGCGACCTCCAGATTGGGCCCCTGCGCCAGCTTGATGAGGTGGGGCACCGCGTAGCTGCCCTGGCGCTCCAGCGCGGCCAGCGCGGAGTTGCGCCGCTCCGCATCGACATCGTCGCCGAGCAGCTCGCCGAGCACCTCGGGGCCGAGGTGGCGCGCCGCCAGCGCGATGGCGTGCTCGCGCACCACGCTGGCCTCGTCGGTCAGGCCGGCCAGCAGGCCGCGCTCGCGCGCCGGCCCGGCGGGCGCCGCGGCCAGCTCGTCGAGCGCCGTCAGCCGCTCGCTCTCGCTCTTCATCAGCCTCCCCCCGCGCGCAGCATCAGCGCGCGATCCAGATCGATGAGGATGAGCAGGCGCTCGCCGACGCGGCCCACGCCCACCACATAGTCGGCGCCGCCGGCCAGGATCTCCTCGGGCGGCGCGGTCACCGCGGTGGTCGGCAGCTTCAAGGTCTCGCCGACCGAATCGACCAGCATCCCGAGCACGCGCCCGAAGGCCTCGATGAGCAGGATGCGCGCCTTGGCGGTCAGCTCCACCGGCGCCAGCCCGAGGCGGGTGCGCAGCTCGACCACCGGCAAGATCCGCCCGCGCACGTTGGCCACGCCGCGGATGTGCGGCGGCGCGTCGGGCACCCGGGTGATGTCGCCGACGCGGATGATCTCGCGCACCCGCTCGATGGGGATGGCGTACTCCTCGACGCCCAGCTTGAAGCTGACCAGGCCCAGCTCGGGCACCCGGGTGGCGTGCTCCTGGGCGGCGTCGCGGCGCGCCAGCTCGTCGGCGAAGCTGAGCAGGCCGTCCTTGCGCTGCCCGGTCAGCGCGGCTGGCGCGGGCGGCGGCGCCGACGCGGCCGCCGTCGGGGCGAGCTTGCCCAGGACATCCTCGGCCAGACCATAGGGCGGCAGCACGGGGCGCTTGTCACTCATGACAGATTCTCCGGCGCGCGTGCCAGCTGCGGCTGCGGCCGCACCACCACGCGCTGCTGCACGATCCCGCTGGGATCGAGGATGAGCGCGACCCGCCCATCACCCAGGATGGTGGCGCCCGAGATGAGCTGGAAGCGGCCCAGGGTGTCGTCCAGCGTCTTGACCACGATCTCCTGGAAGCCGAGCAGCTTGTCGACGATGAGGCCGCGCCGGCGCACCCCCGAGGCGACCACGATGAGGTAGGCGCGTCGGCCGCCCTGCTCCGTGGTGCCGAGCAGCGCGCCGGCGTCGACCACCGGGGTCAGCTCGCCGCGCAGATCCAGCATGCCGACGCGGCCCACGCTGCGCAGCAGCTGGGCGTCGGCGCGCAGCGTCTCGTGCACCGAGGTCATGGCCACCGCGAAGCGCTCGCCGTCGACCTCGAAGACCAGCCCCTGCACCACGGCCAGGGTCAGCGGCAGATCCAGCGCGAACATGGTGCCGCGCCCGGTCACGCTGTCGACGTCGACGCTGCCGCCCAGGTGTTGCACCACCTTGGCCACCGCGTCGAGGCCGACGCCGCGGCCCGACAGCTGGGTGACCTCCTTGGCGGTCGAGAAGCCGGGCGAGACGATGAGGCGCCGCGCGTCCTCGTCCGACAGCGCGCCGACCTCCATGCCCAGCGCGCGCGCCTTGGCCAGCACCGCCTGCACGTCGATGCCGCGGCCGTCGTCGGCCACCGAGATGGTGACGCGCTCGCCGGCATAGTCGGCCAGCAGCGAGATGGTGGCCTCGATGGGCTTGCCCACCGCGGAGCGCTCGTCGGGCGGCTCGATGCCGTGGGCGACGGCGTTGCGCACGATGTGCATCAGCGGCTCGCTGAGGCGATCGATGATGGTCTTGTCGATCGGGGTCTCGCCGCCCGAGGTCACGAAGCGGATGGGCTGGCCGCGCTCGTGCGCCAGCTTCTGCACATAGCGGGCGAAGCGCGCGAACAGCAGCGACACCGGCAGAAGACGCGTCTTCATCAGCGTCTCCTTGAGCTCGCGCAGGCTCTTGCCGAGCTCGACCACGTGGCCCTCGAGGCGGGCGCCGAGGTCGCTGGCCTGGCCGAGATCGCGCGCGTCCTGCAGCAGCGCGCCCTGGGTGATGACGGCCTCGCCGACCAGCTCGAGCATCTCGTCGAGGCGGTGGAAGTCGACCCGGATGGAGTCCGAGGCCACCACGGCGTCGGCGCCGCCGCGGGCCTCGTCGAGGGCGGCGCTGGCTGCGCTGGCGACCGCGGGGCCGGGCGGGGGCACCGTGGCCGCGGGCGCGCTGGCGACCGGGCTGAGCGCCGCCGCGGGCGACGACGCCGGCGCGACCGGGGCCGCGGGTACCGGCATCGGGGGCAGGCTCATGACCCCGCTCGGCGTCGCCGGCAGCGTCATCACCCCGCTCAGGCTGGAGGTCCCGCCCGCGGACGACGCGGCCCCCGCCGCGACCACCGCGGGGCCGGCCGCCAGGTGCTCGCGCACGCGCGCCATCAGGCTCTCGGCCAGGCGGCCATCGACGTCGCCCTTGGCCGCGGCCGAGATCATGGCCATCAGGGCCTCGGCGCCGTCGACCAGCAGCTGCGCGGTGTCCAGGCTGCGAAACCCGGGCTCGTCCTTGATGGCGCCGCAGACGTCCTCGAGCGCGTGCGCCGCGGCCTGGATGGGCGAGAAGCCCATCATCGCGCTGTTGCCCTTGAGGGTGTGCAGATCGCTGCGCACGCGCTGGAACAGCTGCGGCGCATGCTCGCCCTGGGCCCAGCGCTTGCCGAGCTCGAGCGCGGCGTCGGCCACCGCCTCCGCCAGCGGCGCGGTCTCGTCGACGAAGTCCTGGATCAGGGCCAGAAACGTCTGGTCCATCGTTATCCGGGCGGCGTTCCGGCCTGCAGGCGGCCGATGACCTCGAGGATGGCCTCGTTCTGGAACGGCTTCTTGATGTAGGCCGCGGCGCCCGCCTTGAGGCCACGGAGGGTGTCCTCCTCGGTGCCCTCGGTGCTGATGATGACGACCGGGATGTGGCGAAACAGCTGGTGCGCCTTCACATGGGCCAGGAACTGCAGCCCGTTCATGCGCGGCATGTTGATGTCGAGCAAGATGAGGTCGACGGTGGGATGGCCCGCGAGCTGTTGCAGCGCCTCCACCCCGTCGAGGGCGTGCACCAGCGGGTACTCCTTGAGGATGACCTCGTACATCTTGTGGACGAGCTTGGAGTCGTCCACTACCAGGATCTTCGTCGGGCGCACGCGCAGCTCCCCAGCCACAGCAGCAGCGGCCTCATCGTAGCAGGAATGAATCCCGCGCGCGCGTGCTACGCTCCCGGCGATGGCCGCCAGCGATGACGCCGGGGACGTCGGGGCAGGCCAGGGCAAGGGGGGGCCCGGGCCCGGGAGCCGTCGCGTCCTCATCGCCGACGACAGCCCCTTCATCCTGCGCATGCTGGAGAAGATGCTGACCGGCGCCGGCCTGGAGGTGGTCAAGGCCAAGGACGGCCTCGAGGCCATCGAGCTGGCCATGGCCTCGCCCGACGTCCGCCTCATCATCCTCGACGTCATGATGCCGCGCATGAACGGCTACCAGGCCTGCCGCCTGCTCAAGACCGAGCCGACCACGCGGGGCCTGCCGGTGGTCATCCTGACCAGCCGCGATCAGGCCGGCGACCGCTTCTGGGGCCTGGAGACCGGCGCCGACCACTTCATCACCAAGGACTCCGAGCCGCAGCGCATCCTCGACCTGGTGACCTCGATCCTGGACGCCCAGGAGCGCACCGGCAACCTCCCGACGCGCAGCCGCGCCTCGGCCAAGGCCGACCCCGAGGCCAGCAGCGTGGACGTCCTGTCCCGCATCAACGAGCTGCTCGACCGCAAGCTGTTCGAGGCCACCGTGCTGTCCGAGATCGGCCGCGTCGCGCGCAGCCTGGTCTCGTTCGACGAGACGGTGCGCTCGGTGATGTCGCTGGTGGCGCGCGCGGTCGACTTCTCGCTGGGCGCGCTGGCCTTCGTCGACGACGACGGCGTCGAGATCGCGATGCTGCTGACACGGCCGCTGCACTCCAGCGTGGTCGAGGAGGCGCGCGGCCTGATGCTGGAGCGCCTGGTGCAGCAGCGCGACGGCGTGCCGTTCGCGCGCATCAACCACAAGCAGTACGCCGCGCCCGAGGGCAGCGGCCCCGAGGAGCAGGCCCTGGGCGGCTTCCTGGCCGTGCCGGTGGTCACCGCGGGCAAGGTCACCGGCATGCTGGCGCTGGGTGGCAAGGCGACCGGGCGCGCCTCGCAGGAGACCGAGGCCTTCCTGGCCCAGGTCTCCAACCAGGCCATGATCGTCCTCGACAACGCGCGCCTGTTCGACCGCGTGCGCAACCTGTCGATCCGCGACGGCCTGACCGGCGTCTTCAACCGGCGCCACGTCATGGAGGTCCTGGCCATCGAGTTCGAGCGCACCCAGCGCTACGGCGGCGAGCTCGGCGTCATCATGGTCGACATCGATCACTTCAAGAAGATCAACGACCAGTACCACCACCAGGCCGGCGACCACGTCATCCGCGAGGTCGCGCGCCTGCTCGGCGAGGGCATGCGCAACGTCGACGCCGTGGGCCGCTATGGCGGTGAGGAGTTCATCGCCGTGCTGCCGCACACCAGCGACGCCGGCGCGCGCCTGACCGCGGAGCGTGTGCGCAAGGCGGTCGAGTCCTACCAGTTCAAGGTCGGGCCCGACAAGCAGGTCACCTGCACCGTCAGCATCGGCATCGCGACGGCGCCGGCCGACAGCATCCGCACCGCCGCCGACCTGGTGCGCGAGGCCGACAAGGCGCTGTACAAGGCCAAGGAGAGCGGCCGCAACCGCGTGGTCTAGCCCGCGGCGACGGCGCCGGCGCCGGAGGCCAGGAACGGGGCCATCGCGGCCAGCACGCGCTCGGGATCCTCGAGCTGCAGGTAGTGGCCGAGGTCGTCGAACCTGATGAGCTCGGCGCCCGGGATGGTCGCGGCCAGCTTGTCGCCGATGGCCATCACCGCGATGGGATCCCTGGCGCCCCACACCACCAGCGTGGGCACGTCGAGGCGCGCCAGCGGGGACAGCCAGCGCTGCTTGAAGCGGTGGCGCTCGTCGACATAGCCGATGAGGCGCGGTAGCAGCCGCCGCCCACCATTGTGCTGGATGAGGCCGAACATGTCGTCGAGCTCGCGCTCGGGCAGCTTGCGGCCGACGATGCGCTGCAGCTGGGCCCCGAAGCTGCGCCGGTTCGACAGCCGCGCGAACAGCCGGCTCAGCACCGGGATGCGCAGCAGGCGCTGCGACAGCGACAGCACCGCGAGGTCGATGTACACGCTGCCGTTGAGCAGCACCAGGCGCTCGAGCTCGAAGCCGAGGCGGCCCTGCGCGCGCCGCGCCAGCAGCTCCGTGGTCACGCTGGTGCCCATGTCGTGCGCGATCACCGCGGCGCGCTCGACGCCCAGCTCGGCCAGCACGACCTCGACCACGTCGGCCTGCTCCAGCAGCGAGTAGCTCAGGGCGTCGGGCTTGTCGGAGAAGCCGTAGCCGGGATAGTCCAGCGTGACCACGCGCCGGGTGCGCGCCAGCTCGTCCCAGCACAGGTGGAAGTCGTACGACGACGACGGGAAGCCGTGCAGCAGCACCAGCGCCGGTCCCGGGGCGGCGTCGTTCGCGGTGCGCACGAAGACGTCGACGTCCATCACCCGCATCATGCGGCCAGCGCTGCGCCAGGCCTGGGCGTCCGCGGAGAGCATGGCGGGCATTGTACGCGTATCTGCCCCCGTGGCCGGATCGTAGATCCGTCATGCGAATCACAATTCGACTGGCTGTGCTGCTGGCGTCGGTCGTGCTGGCAGGTTGTGGTGACGATGACACCGAGCCGCCGGTGACCGTCATCACCGGCAAGGTGCGCGACGCCACCACGCAGCAGCCCATCGCGGGTGCCCGCGTGGTCGCGCTCGATGGCGACACCTCCGCGGCGGTGTCCACGGTGTCGCTGACCGACGCCGAGGGCAGCTACCACGTCGACATCCCGACCATGAACACCAGCGCGACGCGCTTCACGTTGCGCGTGGCCGCCGAGCGCTACCAGGACTTCCCGTCGCCGGTGCGCATCGCCATCCCGCTCGAGGTCGCCGCCGGCGCCACCGGGGTCCGCGACGTCACCCTGCTGCCCATCGCGGGCGCCGACGCCGCGCAGCTGGGCTCGCTGGCGGGCACCGTGCGCCAGGGCGCCGACGCGGTCGCCGGCGTGCTGGTGGTGGCCGAGTCGGCCGGCAAGGCGCGCTCGGCGGTGACCGACTCCGCCGGCAGCTTCGTCATCCTCAATCTGCCCGCGGCCAGCTACGAGGTGCGTGGCTACTTCGGCGGCATGTCGTTCGCGCCGCTGACCGGCGTGGCGCTGGCGGCCAACGAGGACAAGGGCGGCCTCGCCCTGATCGCTGGCAGCGACGGCCTGTCGCGGCTGACCGGCGGCATCAACATCGTCAACCCGCAGACCACCACCGCCGAGACCCTGATCGTGCTCGCGCTGGCCAGCACCCGCGAGGTGCCGCCCGGCCTGGCCAAGATGACCAGCGGCAAGAGCTTCGACATCGCCGGCATCCCGCCAGGCAGCTACGACATCCTGGCCTCGTTCAACAACGACGACCTGGTGCTCGACCCCGATCCCAGCCAGCTGCCGCGCCCGATCCGCATCACCCTGCCCGCCGATGCGCCCGGCGGCACGCTGGCCGTGGGCAGCTTCAAGGTCACCGGCGACGTCGGCATCATGTCCCCTGGCAGCGGCACCCCGGGCGAGGCCCCGGTGGCTGCGGCGGGTCTGATGCTGCGCTGGGAGGACGACTCCAGCGAGGACTTCTACGGCATCGAGGTGCTGGACGCCTTCGGCGAGCGGATCTGGGGCAGCGCGCCCTCGACCACCGTCGAGCCCATGGTGAAATCGGCCCGCAACACCTCGTCCATCGCGTACGCCGGCCCCGCGCTGCTGCCCGGCCAGACCTACCAGTGGCGGGTCACGTCGTACCAGTGCAAGGTCACCGGCAACCCGTGCACCATGATGGAGGCCATCGCATACAGCGAGAATCTGCGCGGCGTGTTCGAGATCGCGCGCACCCCGTAAGTGCTATCCTGGGGCCGTGGTCGGGGAGAACACGCTGGCGGGCATCGACTGGCTCAAGCTCAAGCGCAGCTTGACCCGCGAGGCGTTCGCGCAGAAGTACCCGGTGCCGTTCCTGCTGCGCAAGGCGCCGCGCGCCTTTCCGACCCCGGGTGGCGAGGAGCCGCCGACGGCGCCCAGCCACCTCGGCTTCCATACCAAGGTGATGGATCCGACCAAGCCGGCGCCGCCGCCGCAGCGGCTGCCCGGGGTGCTGGTCATGCCGCTGACCAAGGCCGAGGGCAGCGCCTTCGCCGAGCGGATCTCGGTCGGGCGCGCGCTCAACTGTGACGTCGTCATCCGTGACGAGTCGGTCAGCAAGCTGCACGCCTACTTCCGCATCGTGACCGCGACCAGCGCCGAGGTCACCGACGCCAAGAGCGCCAACCGCACCCTGGTCAACGCCAAGATCGTCGAGCCCGGTCAGACCGCGCGGGTCGCGGTCGGTGACACCCTGATCTTCGGCCGGGTGGCGCTGCAGTTCATGGACGCGGCGTCGACCTACGACTGGATCTGACGGGCTGCGGTGCCGGCGTCGGCCGTGGTCGCGGTCGGGCTGGCCGGGGTCGCTGCGCTGCTGGGCGCCGGCTCGAGCGTGGCCGCCTGGGGCGCTGGCGGGCGGCGCTCGGGTAGCAGGGGCAGGCCGGTGATCAGGCGGACCCCGCGGCGGTGTGACAGGTACGAGTAGGCCCAGCTGAAGAGCACGAACAGGCGGGCCCGGAAGCCGACCAGGAAGAACAGGTGGATCCCCAGCCAGGCCAGCCAGGCCGGGAAGCCGCTGAGCTGCATGCGCCCCATCAGGTCGCCGACCGCGGCGCCGCGCCCGATGGTCGCGAAGGTGCCCTTGTTCCAGTAGCGGAACTTGTGCACGGCGTCGCCGCGGCCGTCGAGGGCGCGCCGGATCGACAGCGCGACATGGGTGCCGGCCTGCATCGCCGCCGGGGACACCCCCGGCACCGGGCTGCCGTCGATGCTCAGCGAGACCAGGTCGCCGATGACGAAGACGTCGTCGCGCCCGGGCAGGTTGAGGCCAGGGTCGACCTTGACCCGGCCGGCGCGGTCGAGCGGCGCGCCCAGGGTCTTGCCCAGGGGGGATGCCGCCACACCGGCGGCCCACAGCACGGTGCGCGCCGCCAGCCGCTCCTCGCGACCGGCCTCGGCCAGGGTGACCCCGTCGGCGTCGATGTCCGTGACCATGACCTTGGTGCGGACCTCGACCCCGATCTTCACCAGCTGGCGGCGCGCCTTCTCTGACTGCGCTTCAGGAAACACCGGCAACACCCGGGGCTGGCCCTCGATCAAGATGACCCGGGCCTCGCCGGGGTCGATGCGCCGGAAGTCGTGGCGCAGGCTGTAGCGGGAGATCTCGGCCAGGGCGCCGGCCAGCTCGACGCCGGTCGGGCCGGCGCCGATGATGGCGAAGGTCAGCCAGGCGCGCCGGCGCTCGGGATCGGGCTCGGCCTCGGCGGCCTCGTAGGCGAGCAGCACCCGGCGCCGCATGTCGAGCGCGTCCTCGAGCGATTTCAGCCCGGGGGCGTGCCTGGCCCAGTGGTCCTTGCCGAAGTAGGAGTGGGTCGCGCCGGTCGCGACGACCAGATAGTCGTAAGCCAGCTCGCCCCCATCGGAGAGGGAGATCCTCTTGGCACCGACATCGACGGCGGTGACCTCGGCCAGCAGGACGGACAGGTTGTGCTGCCGGCGGGTGATCGACCGGATCGGCGCGGCGATGTCGCTGGGGTCGAGGGTCGCGGTGGCGACCTGGTACAGCAGCGGCTGGAACAGATGGTGGTTGCGGCGGTCGATGAGGGTGATGCGACAGCGCGCCCGCTTCAGCGCGCGCGCCGCCCACAGTCCACCGAACCCGCCACCGATGATCACGACGTGCTTCTGCGTCGGTCCCGCCATGCCGTCACCCTAACACGCAACCAAAATTTCCTGGCGCGTTGACGCGATGCGTCTAAGCTGGCCGATCGTGATCGACGAACAGCCTGTGAGAGCATCCGTGGACATGATTCAAGTATATGAAAGAACTACAGTTTCAAGAAAGTCGACGTACCCACATCCGAAGCGGGGTAGAAAGATCCGATGACCACTCTGACGACGATCATTGCCGCCGTCATCGTGACCCTTCAGCCCAAGGTCACGCCCGAGCGGGCCGAGGTCTACGCGGTCGCCATCGAACAGACGGCGCGCAAGTACGACGTCGACTGGACGCTGCTGACGGCCATCATCAACCGCGAGAGTCACTTCCAGCCTTACAACATCTCGCGCACCAACGACTACGGCATGGGCCAGCACCACTGCCCCTCCTTCTATTGCGGCAAGCACCCCACCCCTGAACAGAAGGCCTGCCTGCTCGACGCCGTCTGCAACATCGACCTGACTGGCCAGGAGCTGGTCTACAAGAAGAAGACCTGCGCCCGGAAGGGCAAGCGCTGCGCCGACTGGGTCCAGATGTACAACCCAGGCAGCAAGGGGTACGCCCAGCGCACCCGGGCCCTGGAGGCCCAGATCAAACAGATGGCCGCCAAGCACCGCGTCCTGGTCGAACGCCTGGAAGGCAAACCGGTCCTGTAGACGGGTCCTCGGGGCCCGGTCGGTCGGTCGGTCGGTCGAGGATGTCCGCCCGCGGCGCCGCCTGCTAGAGTCCGCCTCCATGAGGGGCTCGCGCTGGGTGGTGGTGCTCGTGCTGGCCGGGTGTGGTGGCAGCCATCGGGTCAGCCGGTCGCCGGCGCCTGACCTGGCGCCCCGGCGTGAGGGGGCGACCGCGCCCGAGGCGCCGGGGGCGGCGGTGGCGGGCAACCAGCTGCCGCTGGACCGGCTGCCCCAGGTCGCCGAGCCGCTGCCGACGCCGACGCCGACGCCGACGCCGACGCTGGGGACGCCCATCGCCGACAGCCACCGGGCGGCCGCGACCCGGCTGCTCGAGGTTGGCCTGCCTGCGCGCCGCGCCTTCGAGCGCCTGAGCTGGCTGACCGACCGCATCGGCAACCGGCTGGCGGGATCGGCGGCGCTGACCCAGGCGGTGACCTGGGCGGAGGCCTCCCTGCGCGAGGACGGCCATGACAGCGTGCGCGCCGAGAAGGTCATGGTCCCGCACTGGGTGCGCGGGGCGGAGTCGGTCGAGCTTCTGGCGCCGGTGGCGCGGCCGCTGCACATGCTGGGGCTGGGGGGCTCGGTCGGCACCCCCAGGAAGGGGCTCGAGGCCGAGCTGCTGGTGGTGTCGAGCTTCGACGAGCTGACCGCGGCCGGACCCCGGGTGAAGGGCAAGATCGTCCTCTATGACGTGGTCATGCCGCCCTACGGGGCGCATGGGTCGGGCTATGGCAAGGTCATCGGCTATCGCAGCCGGGGCGCCGACCGGGCCTCGGCGCTGGGGGCGGTCGCGGTGCTGGTGCGCTCGCTGACGACGCGCAGCCTGCGCTCGCCGCACACCGGGATGATGCGCTATGACGACAAGCAGCCGCGCATCCCGGCCGCGGCGGTCAGCACCGAGGACGCCGCCCTGCTGCACCGGCTGGCCGACGCCGGCCCGGTGCGGGTGCGCCTGAAGATGGCGGCGCGCACGCTGCCCGACGCCGAGTCGGCCAACGTCCTCGCCGAGCTGACCGGGCGCGAGAAGCCCGAGGAGATCGTGCTCATCGGGGCCCACCTCGACTCCTGGGACGTCGGGCAGGGCGCACATGACGACGGCGCCGGGGTGACCATCGTGATCGAGGCGCTGCGCCTGCTGCGCGCGACCGGGCTGCGCCCGCGGCGCACCGTGCGGGTGGTGCTGTTCACCAACGAGGAGAACGGGTTGCGCGGCGCCAAGGCCTATGCAGCCGCGCACGGGGCGGACAAGCACGTGGTCGCCATCGAGGCCGACGCGGGCGGCTTCGCGCCCTGGGGGGTGGGCGGCCTGATGTCGGCCGAGGCGCTGGCGCAGCTGGGTGACGTGGTCACGCTGCTCGAGCCGCTGCGCGCGGCCAACGTGGTCGCCAACGGGGACGGCGGGGCGGACATCGAGGAGCTGACCGGGATCCCGCTGCTGTCGCTGGCGCCGGAGGGCTCGACCTACTTCGACTATCACCACAGCGAGGCCGACACCCTGGACAAGGTCAACCCCGAGCACCTGCAGATGAACGCGGTCGCGATGGCCATCCTGGCCTACACGCTGGCCGAGATGGAGCCCGCGCTGGCGGGCGGCCAAGCGCTGGAGGCGCCGTGAGATGACCGAGCCCAGAGCGAGACGGATCTTCGTGGCCGGCGCGACCGGCGTGACCGGGCGGGCGCTGCTGGAGGCGGCGGCGGCGCAAAAGATGCGCGTGCTGGCGCATGCCCGGCCGAGCAGCGTGGCCAAGCTGGGGCCGGCGGGCGCGGCGCATGACGTCGTGACCGTCGACCTCGGTGACGCCGCCGGGCTGACCGCGGCGCTGGCCGGGGTCACCACCATCGTGCAGTGCATCGGCACCATGAAGAAGCGCTTCGCGGCGGGCGACACCTACGAGAGCAGCGACATCGGGACCACGCAGCAGCTGGTGGACGCCGGGCGCGCGGCGGGCGTCGATCACGTCGTGCTGCTGGGGTCGGTCGGGGCCGGCGGGGTCGGGGCCTACCTCAAGGCCAAGGCGCGCGCCGAGGCGATCGTGCGCGAAAGTGGCATGGCGTGGACCATCTTCAGGCCGTCGGTGCTCATCGGCGAGGACCGCGGCGGGGTGCCTGGCTTCGGCGCGGTGACCCGCCTGCTGGGCATGAAGAAGTACCAGCCCATCAAGGTCGAGCAGCTGGCGGGCGCGCTGCTGCTGTGCGCGCGCGAGCGGGCTCCGCTGGGGGTCGCGCTGGAGGGCAAGCCGCTGTGGCAGCTGGTGGCGCGTGGGCTTGGGTGACGAGGCGCCCTGGCCGCTGCCCGCGCTGGTCGAGCGGGTGGTGGCGGCGACCGATCCGGGGCGGGGCAGCTTCTCGGTCGGGGTCGAGGTCGTGGTCGGTGGCGCGGTGGTGGTGCACGCCGTGCGCGGGCTGCGCCTGCGCGGCAGCGACCGGGCCGCGGCGGTCAAGCGCACGCTGGAGAAGGCGCTCGAGCTCGAGCTGACCGAGCGCCAGGTGGTGGAGGGCGAGGCGGAGCGCCACGTGCTGGAGGGCGGGCCGCTGGAGCTGGAGGTGCGCGGCGGGCTCAAGGGCGGCGTCGGCGTCGCGCTGGATGTGCTGTACCGACGCCCGGTGCTGGTGCACGACTGGCGGCTGCCGGCGCTGACCCGGCTGGTGCCGCCGCTGGGTGACAGCGAGCTGCCCGACGCGCTGCGGGCGCTGCTCTGCGAGCGGGCGCTGTCGGCGGCGACGCGCTCGGGCGGGGCGTATGGCGGGCTGACCGTGGTGGTGGCGGCGGCGGGCGACACCGCGGTGGCCGCGCTGGTGGCGGAGTTGCTGGCGGCGGCGGCCGGCGATGGCTGCGAGGCCTGGGATGGCGAGGGCTTGCGCCGCGCGCGCAGCGACGGGCATCACGGCTATCTGTGGTGGAAGCCGGTCGACACCGGCCTGCTGGTGAGCTGGCAGAGCAGCGACTGAGGCGAGCCGGCGTCACTTGCGCGGGCTGGCGGGCATCATTACGTGAGGCCCATGTCCACTGCCCGCGCCTTGATGATCCCCGAGTTCGTGCTCGACGATGCCGGTGCGGACCCGGCGCCCGGGGGGGCGCCGCGGCTGGCGCTGGCGCCCGATGACGGTGCGCTGCTGGACGCCTATTCACGCGCGGTCATCGGGGTGGCCGAGCGGCTGAGCCCGTCGGTGGTGAAGATCGACGTCGTCGGGCCGCAGCGGCCGCCGCGCGGTGAGCGGCGCGGGCGTCAGGGCCAGGGCCCGGCGCCTGGTGAGGGCGAGCAGCCCAGCGGCAGCGGGTCAGGCTTCGTGTTCACGCCCGATGGCTTCATCATCACCAACAGCCACGTCGTCAGCGGGGCGCGCCGGCTGGAGGTGTCGCTGCAGGACGGGCGGCGCGTACCCGGCCACCTGGTGGGCGACGATCCGGCCAGCGATCTGGCGGTGCTCCGGGTCCACGAGACTGACCTCACGGTGGCGCCGCTGGGCGACTCCGCGGGGCTGCGGGTCGGGCAGCTGGTGATCGCGATCGGCAACCCGATGGGGTTCGATAGCACGGTGACCGCGGGTGTGGTCAGCGCGCTGGGGCGCTCGCTGCGCTCGAAGACGGGGCGCCTGATCGACGACGTCATCCAGACCGACGCCGCGCTCAACCCGGGCAACTCGGGCGGGCCGCTGGTCAGCAGCGCGGGCGTGGTGGTCGGCGTCAACACCGCGATGATCCGGTCGGCGCAGGGGATCTGCTTCGCCATCGGCATGGGCACCACCCGCCACGTGGTGACGCAGCTCATCCGCGGCGGGCGGGTGCGACGCAGCTTCCTCGGGCTGGCCGGGCAGACCGCGCCGGTGCCGCGGCAGCTGGCGCGCCATCACGGGCTGCCGCGCGAGACCGGCGTGCTGGTGCTGTCGGTCGATGGCGGTGGGCCGGCGGCGCGGGCGGGCCTGCAGCCCGGCGACGTGCTGGTGGCCTGGGACGGCCGCACCCTGGCCGGGATCGACGAGCTGCACCGCGTGCTGACCGAGGACGCGGTCGGGCGCGCGGCCAGCGTCACCGTGCTGCGCGGCAAGCACAAGCTGGAGGTCACGCTGGTGCCGGTCGAGTCGAAGTAGGATGGCGGGGTGACCGTGGCGTCCTCTGGCGAGGCTGGCGAGTACCAGCGCGGGGTCGAGGCCGCGCGAGCGCTGCGGGTGCAGCGGCTGCTGGCGCCCGATGGCTGGCTGGCGCTGGTGGCGCGCCACTGGCTGGAGGAGGGCGAGACCGAGCTGCCCATCGGCTTTGTGACCCTGAAGGACGGCGCGGTACACCTCAGGGTGCACACCGGGGTCGAGGCCCGGGTGGGTGGCAAGCTGATCAAGCACCTCGACTGGGTGGGCGACGACGCGCCGCGGCCCGACGTGGTCGAGGCGCTGGGGCAGCGCTGGGATCTGGTCCGCCGCGGCGAGCGCCTGTCGCTGCGGGTCAAGGACGAGGCCTCTGCGCTGCGCCGCAACTTCGCGGGCATCGACTACTTCCCCATCGATCCGCGCTGGGCAGTGACCGGGCGCTTCGAGTCGTACCAGGGCAAGTTCCTCGACGTGGTGTCGTCGAGCGGGCTGCCGCTGCGCCTGCCCTGCCCGGGTCGCGTGGTGTTCACGCTGGAGGGGCGCGAGCTGGCGCTGGAGCCGATGATGGACGGCGCGCGGCTGCAGTTCATCTTCGCCGACCAGACCAGCAAGCACGAGACCTATGGCGGCGGCCGCTTCCTGTACGCCGGCTTCAGCCCCGAGGGTGTCACGCTGGACTTCAACCTGGCGCTGAACCCGCCCTGTGTCTTCAATCCGCTGGCGGTGTGTCCGCTGCCCCCGGCGCAGAACCGGCTGCCGCTGCGGATCGAGGCGGGCGAGCGGGTGCGCGGCTGAGCAGGTGGTCGAGGGCGACGACGCCGCCGGCGAGGATCGAGGCGGCGCCCACGGCGACGAAGACGGCGGGGTAGGACAGGTGCTCGGCGACCAGTCCGTTGGCGAAGGCGCTGGCGGTCATGCCCAGCGAGAAGGAGAAGTTGGACGAGGCCACCGCGCGGGTGCGCAGCGCCTCCGGTGAGCGCTCGACGATGAGGGCCTGCAGCGTCGGGTAGTACAGGCCGTGCGAGAAGCCGAAGGTCATGCCGATGGGGATGAGGTGCCAGGAGGTGTGGGCCAGCGCGAGGCCGGCCAGGCCGAGGCCCTGGCAGATCAGCGCGGGGATGAGCACGGTGTGGCGCCCGGCGCGATCGGACAGGCCGCCCAGCAGCAGGCGCGCGGCGATGGCGCTGCCGACATAGGCGTTGAAGAAGGGCGTCACGCTGGGCAGGTGGCGCAGGGTGGCGTAGTCGGACAGGAAGGCGTACACGGCGCCGAAGCCGCCGGCGGCGAGCAGGGTGGCGAGCAGCGGCAGCGGGGCCGCGCTGGCGATGGCCAGGGCGCGGGCGGGGGCGGGGGCGCCGGGAGTTGGGGCCGCGGCTGGCGTGGTGGTGGCGGTGGCGGGCGGCGAGTGGGGCAGGGCGCGGGTGAAGATGAGGCCGGCGAGCATGAAGCCGGCGGCGCCGATGCACAGCCAGGAGAAGGAGACCCGGGCCAGCATGAACTCGCCGACCAGGGGGCCGATGGCCATCGCGAGCAGGGTCAGCACCCCGGCGACGCCGAGGGCCTGGGCCAGGCGACCGGGCGGGGCGAACTCGGTGGTGTAGGTGACCGAGCCGATGAGGACACAGGCCCAGCCGGCGCCCATCAGGCCGCGCAGCAGGACCAGCGGGGCCAGCGTGGTCGGGACGGCGAAGCTGGCGCACGCGACCGCGCAGACGGACATGCCGAGCTCCATCAGGCGGCGCCGGCCCAGGCCGTCGGCCAGGCGTGGCACCTGCGTCATCATCAGGAGGGCGCACAGCGAGTGCGCCCCCATGACCAGGCCGATCTGGCTGGCCTCGAGGTGGACCACTGCGCGCAAGTAGCGCGGGGCGACCACGAACAGGTTGAGGCCGAGCGCGCCCAGACAGCTGGCCAGGCACAGCACGATGAAGGGACGGGTGAGGAGGCGATCGGACGACAGTCGACAGGGAGAGTAGCAGAGACGAGCACGAGCACGAGCACGAGCACGAGCACGAGCACGAGCACGAGCACGAGCACGAGCACGAGCACGAGCACGAGCACGAGCACGAGCACGAGCACGAGCACGAGCAAGAGCGCACG
>JADYYK010000073.1 GCA_020853705.1 Deltaproteobacteria bacterium | reverse complement strand
CGCGGGCGGTCTTCGCGAAGCCGGGGTACATCTCGGTGAACTCGTAGGTCTCACCCTTGATGGACGCCTTGAGGTTCTTGCGGGTGTCGCCGATCGGCTCGCCGGTGGCGGGGTCGCCGACCTGCTTGAGGAAGTCGAGGTGGCCGTGCGCGTGACCGGTCTCGCCCTCCGCGGTGTCGCGGAACAGGCCCGCGATGTCGGGGTGACCCTCGACGTCGGCATTCTTCGCGAAGTAGAGGTAGCGGCGGTTCGCCTGCGACTCACCGGCAAAGGCTTCCTTCAGGTTCCCGTGGGTCTTGGTGTTGTTCAGTTCCTTGGCCATGACATCCTCCGTTCCGGCTGATCTGGTATCACGCGCGCGCTGACCTTCGCAAGGCATGGCGCCCGAGAGGGGTTGCGCTACGATGCCGCGACATGGCGGCCCGCTTCATCGACGCACTGCTGGCGCACATCTCCGGGCGCCTCGAGCGCGGCGAGCTGCATCCGCTGGCCGACGCCGACCCGCTGGAGCGCCCGTCGGGCTATCCCGGCTTCGATCCGCTGGCGGCGCGCCTGCTGGCGCGACGCTATCGCAAGGCCAAGCAGACCGCGCTGTGGGTCTGTCCGCCCTACGGCGACGACACCATGCTGGGCCAGCTCACCTACCTCGCGGTCGAGCGCCTGAAGAAGCACCTGCCCGCGGACATCCTCAGCGAGATCGCGCCGCCTCCTGTCGGCTTCGCCGACGCCTGGCACAACGCCGACAAGCCGCGCGTCGCCGCCCTGATCGACGCCGCGTACCAGAAGGTCCGCCGCGTCAACCAGGTGCCCGACGACGCCACCCGGCCACCGACCTGGCTGCGCACCCCGCTGCCCACGCTGGCCACGCTGCTCACCCTGTGCCTGCTGGTGGGCGGCGTCGCGCTGCTGGTCCAGCGCGCCCTGCGCCCGACGCCACGCCCGCCGCTGACCGGGATCTTCGCCAGCGGCGGCCAGCGCGGCGACGTCGACGCCCGCTATGACGCCCTGTTCGGCGAGCAGCTGGCCGACTGGACCATCGCGACCTCGCGTGTGCACCTGGCCCGCGTCGGCAAGCTGGGCGGCGTCGGGGAGCTTCCGCGCTTCGAGCGCGAGCGTGACGCCGCCGCCGCGCGCATCCTGGCCGCGGTCGCCTTCGATCCTCCGCTGCAGGCCCGCATGGCGCGCCTGTTCGAGCTGGCGCGCGACCTGCCCGCCAACAACGCCGCCACCATCGCCGCCGCCCGCGCCGTCAACCTCGAGCTGCAGACGCGCCCGAAGCCGCTGCCCTACTACCTCGATCTCGACATCTGGACCTACCCCGACGAGCGCATCCAGCTGATGCTGCTGTGCTACGGCGTCGACGCCGTGGTGCTGTGGGACGTCGGCGGCAGCCGCTACAGCGCGCTCGAGGTGCGTCGCCTCGACAAGCTCAACGTGGTCGAGCACAACCTCGGCTACGTGCGCGAGGGTGTCCACCACGCCATCATCCTGGCCTCGAAGATCGAGGAAGAGCTGGTGCGCGACATGCTGCCCGCGCTGTCGGCCGCGCCGCCCGCGCCGCCGCCCACGGGCGATGACGGCACCCCGCTGGAGCCGGCCGCGACCGCCGAGCTGCGCGCGCTGGGCCGCGACCTGATCCGCGACGAGCTGCTGCCCGAGCTGGAGGCCCGCGTCGGCAAGGACGGCGTCGCGGCGCTGGCGCACCTCGGCGATCTGGTGCGCGCCCGCGCCGACCTGGTCGCGGCCTGGCAGCGCGCCGCCCCCGAGGGCATCACCATCGAGCCACCCGAGCGCCTCAGCGAGGGCGACGCCTACGAGTCCATCGCCACCCGCTATGGCAAGGACGGCGACCTCGCCGAGCTGCAGCGCATCGAGCGCGCCATCGACGCCGCCGGCAGCACCGGCAAGGCGGCCTGGGACGCCCTGGCCGCCCTGGAGCGCGCCAGCGTGGAGCGCCACGAGCTGCAGCACCAGTGGGATCGCGACCACGACGAGCTGCCCATGCCCGACGCCCTGGCCGCCATCGCCGGCCCCGGCGCGCGCGTCGCCAAGGCCGAGCTGTCGGCCTACCTGGCCGAGATCGCCGAGGGCGAAGGCGGCCCGCGCTCGCGCCTGGCCCTGCTCATCGACCTGGTCATCGACCCCGACCACGTCAGCCCGCACAAGAACGCCGCCATCGTCACCCTGGAGGAGCTCGCCGGAGTCGGCCCCGAGGCCGGCCTCCTGGTCGACGGCGCCGTCGCCCCCGACCGCTTCCTCGCCCTCCTGCGCACCATCGCCGCCCGCCCCCGCGAGACCGTCCAGGCCGACGCCCGCGCCCTCTACCTCCGCCTCTTCAAGCGCCCCTTGCCCCCCGCCAAACGCCTCTAGCTGCAGCTCCCCGTCGCCTGTTCCCTATTGCCTGTCGCCTGTTCCCTCTCGCCCGTCGCCTCTCGCCCCTCGCCTCTCGCCCCTCGCCCCTCGCCTCTCGCCTCTCGCCCCTCGCCCGTTCCCTATTGCCTGTTCCCTGTCGCCTGTCGCCTGTCGCCTGTCGCCTGTTCTCCGTTCCCCGCCCCCCATCACCTATCCCCCGTGCCTCCCCCGCCGCCGCCCTCCGGCAGCGCCGCGACGCCATGGCTCGGCGTGCTCGCGCTCTTGCCGTACTCGTCCAGCTTCCGGTACAGCGTCTTCCGATCCAGCCCGAGGCGCGACGCTGCGCGCGTCTTGTTGCCGCCCTCGTCGGCCAGCACGCGCTCGATGTACTCGCGCTCCAGCTCCGACAGCGTGAGGTTGCGCGCCACCGCGCCGGCCAGCAGATCGGTCGGGCGGCGCTCCTTGAGGTGCGCCGGCAGATCGGCCTCGGTGATCTCCTCGCTGTCGGCCAGCGCGACCGCGCGCTCGATGACGTTGACCAGCTCGCGCACGTTGCCCGGCCAGGGATAGCCCTCGAGCACGCGCATCGCGGCCGGCGCGATCCCGCGCACCCGCCTCCCTCCCGCGGGCACCGCCTGCGTGTTCAGGAAGTGCTCGGCCAGCGCGCGCACGTCCTCCGGGCGGGCGCGCAGCGGCGGCAGCGCGATCTGCACCACGTTCAGGCGATAGAACAGGTCGCTGCGGAAGCTGCCGCCCTGCATGCCCTGCTCGAGGTCACGATTCGTCGCCGCCAGCACGCGCACGTCGATCTTCTCACTGCGGGTTGCGCCCAGCGGCCGCACCTCGCGCTCCTCCAGCACGCGCAGCAGCTTGGCCTGCAGCGCGGGCGCCAGCTCGGCGACCTCGTCGAGGAACAGGGTGCCCTTGTCGGCCTCCAGGAACAGGCCGCTCTTGTCGGTGCGCGCGTCGGTGAAGGCGCCGCGCTTGTAGCCGAACAGCTCGCTCTCCAGCAGCTGCTCCGGGATGGCCGCGCAGTTCAGGGCCAGGAAGGCCTGATCCTTGCGCGGCGAGCTCTGGTGCAGCGCGCGCGCGACCAGCTCCTTGCCGGTGCCGCTCTCGCCCGTGATCATCACGCTGGCCGACGACGCCCCCACGCGGGCGATCAGCGCGAAGACCTCCTGCATGACCTTGCTCTTGCCGATCAGCGCGCCGAAGCGCTCGCGGCCGAAGGCGGCCTCCTGCTCCAGCTTGGCGACGCGGGCGCGCAGGTTGCGCTCGCCCAGCGCGCGCTCGACCGCCAGCATCAGCGCCTCGATCTGGAACGGCTTGGTGATGTACTCGTAGGCGCCCAGGCGCACCGCACGGATGGCCTGCTCGATCGACCCGAACGCGGTCATCACGATGACGTGCGGCGACGGCGTCACCGCCTTGATCTCGCGCAAGACGTCGAGGCCATCGAGGTCGGGCATGCGCACGTCGGAGATGACCAGATCCAGGCCGCCGGCGCGCGCGCGCTCGATGCCGGCGCGGCCGCCCGGGGCAGCCTCGACCCGGTAGCCCTCGTCCTGCAGCGCCTCGACCACCAGCTCGCGCATGGCGGTGTCGTCCTCGATGACCAGGATGTTGGCGAGACGCTCAGCGGGCATTGGCGACATCCTTCGCGTCCGACGGGTCGGCGGGCCCCGACTGGGGCGATGGGGGCGCGGCCTCGGGCGACGGCTCCGGCTCCGGCTCCGGCTTGACGGGCGCCATCATGGTCCCCGGCGGGATCGTCGTCGGGCGCAGCGCCGGCGTCTCCATGGGCAGGAACACGCGGAACACAGTGCCGGTGCCCTCGGGCGCGCCGTCGAGCTCGATCCAGCCGTCATGGTCACGCACGATGCCATGGCTCACCGACAGCCCCAGACCGGTTCCCTCGCCGTGTGCTTTGGTCGAATAGAATGGCTCGAAGATCTTGTCACGGTCATCAGGCGGGATGCCGACGCCGGTGTCGCGCACCTCCAGCACGACCCAGCTCGAGGCCGCCGCCAGGTCGAGGTTGGGCTTCTTGCGGTGCTCGCGCCGCACCCGCACCGCCAGCTTGCCGCCCTCGGGCATGGCCTGGATGGCGTTGAGGTACAGGTTGAGGCAGATCTGCTGCACCTGGTCCCCGTCCCCCGGGATGGCCGGGATGCCCGGCTCGACGGCGATGGCGGCGCTGATGCGGCCCTGGGTCAGCTTGTGCTCCAGGAAGTCGAGCGACGAGGTCGCGACCCGGCCGACGTCGACGAGGTCGCGCCCGCTGGGCTTGCGCCGCGCGAAGTCGAGCAGCTGCTGGATGATGCGGGTGATGCGCTGGGTCTGGTCGGCGATGATGCCGGCGTTCTTGCGCACCTCGGCCTCGTCGGGCGCCTTGCGCGCCATCACGCTGGCGCGCCCCGCGATCACGTTCAGCGGGGTGCCGACCTCGTGCGCGATGCCGGCCGCCAGCTGGCCGATGGTCGCCAGCTTCTCGGCCTGGCGCAGCCGATCCTCCAGCTCGAGCTTGGCGTCGGCGCCACGCCGGGTCTCCTCGCGCGCCTCGCGCAAAGACCCCGTCATGTCGTTGAAGCGCGCCGCCAGCGCGCCGATCTCGTCCTCGCGCTCCTGCAGGATGACGCGCGACAGGTCGCCGCGCGCGACGCCGTCGATGCCGTCGATCAGCTTGCCCAGCGGCGCCGTCACCCCGCGCCGCGCGATCAGGCCCACCGCCAGCCCGAGCCCCAGCGTCAGCATCACCAGCGACACCACCATGCGCAGCGTGGCGGCGTCGACCGCCTCGTCGATCGAGGCCAGCTGCCGGCGCACGTCGAGCACCGCGACGATCTCGCCGTTGCCGTCGCGGATGGGCGCCATCACCGCGACGCCCTCGCTGCCCGCGCGCATGGCCACGCCCTGCTGCACCACCACCTCCTGGGTGATGCGCAGGAGCTCCAGCCGGCGCGCCAGCCCGGGCAGCGCGGCGCCCTCCGACGGCAGCGCCAGCACGACGTCGACCTCGAACGGCGGCTTGCTGCGCTGGCTGACCAGATCACCGGTGCGGCGCAGCTGCTCGAAGCCACCCTGGCGCAGCGCGGACTCGAAGGTCGGCCCCAGCACCCCGGCCAGCTCGCGCGTCTGTCGTTCGGCGTCGTGGGTCAGATCCGCGCGACGCGCGCGCAGCGTGATCAATCCGTAGGTCCCCAGCGAGATCGCCACCAGGGCCGACGTCGTGATCGTGATGCGGCTCCCGATCTTCACTGCAGCTGACTATAGCGCCAGCCGCCGCCGCGCGCCTTCACGCAGGCGCATGCCGGCGCGCGGAGTCCACAGGCGCTTCCTACGCGGCCACTTCGGCGGTCGCCGGCCAGGTCGCGGCGGCACGCACCACTTCGTCGAGCTCGCGCAGCGGCAGATCACCGATGGCCTCGCCGACCATGCGGCCCGCGCGCATCAGGACCACCGTCGGCAGCACCGTGCTGCGGCGCGGCCAGCTACCATCACCATCGTCATCACCTTCACCCGCGGTCACCAGCGTGACGCGCACGGTGTCGATGTAGCGCGCGGCCAGGATGGCCAGGCGCGCCTCGAAACGGACGAACTCATCTCCTGCAGGCTTGACCGCGATCAAGTGAATGCGGGGATCACAACCGGACGGGTCGGGATCAGCAGGGTCGGGATCGATCATCAGAAACGGCTCCTTTCGAGCGGGTTTTTCCACAGCGCGATCAGCTGATCCATTCAACTGATCGTGACGCTGTGTGGCCATACGTTACGCTACCCGCGATCAGACACCGGTGTCAATACTTTATTCAAGGAGTCTCAGTGGGTACGATCGGGCAGACCGTTCAACGCGCCGCGTCATGCACTGCGCCGATGGTCTGCGGCCCTACGTTCCAGCCGATCGATGACCGCCCCCGCGAAGTCGACCGAATACAGATCAGTCGCGGTGTGCAGCCCTCCCGGGGTGTGCACGTTGACCCCCAGGACCTTGCCGCCGACGACGTCACAGGCCACGAAGAACAGCCCGTCGTCCCTGAGCCGCGCACCGATGCTGGCCACGATCTTCTGCACGCCGGCGTCGAACTCCGCCGGTCGACTGCGCTTGCCGATGCGCCGCTTGAGGTGCGCCGGCGCGTCCGCCAGGCCCGGGTGCGTGCGTCGATACAGCGCGGTGCGCCCCTCCACCACCAGCGGCTCGCCGTCGAGCAGGAGCAGGCGCAGCTCGCCGTTCTCGGCGTCGGGCAGGTACTCCTGCGCCAGCACGAAGCCGCTCTGGCGCACCACCGCGATGATCTGGTTCAGGTTCTTGAGCTGGCCGCGCCCGACGTAGAAGACCTGCTCGCCGTCGTGCTGGCCGCGCACGTCGGTCAGCGGCTTGATCACCGCGGGCGCGTCGAGCTCGCGCAGGAACTGCTTGATCTTGTCGGGCGAGCGCGTGATGAGCGAGCGCGGGCGCACATCCGCGGGCAGCGTGCTGACGTACATGCGCCCGCCGGCCGCGTGTGCGCCCTCGGGCGAGTTGACCACCAGCACGCCGGCGGCCTCCAGGCGCACGCCGAAATCCAGCCCCGGGCTGGTGCGCTGCTCGACCGCGGGCCCCTCACGCGCGGGGTGATAGCGCAGGAACACCGCGTCCATGGTCGCCAGATCGATGCCCTCGCGCGGCGCCGTGCGCAGTGACTCCGCCAGCGCGTCCTCGTCCGCCGCCGGCACCGGGCGCACCGCGTCGGCCACGATCGAGCCGCCCGGCTGCAGCGTCAGATCACCGATCGACACCAGCACCACGTCGTGCCCGCGCCGCAGCGCCGCGTGCAGCAGCCGCACCGTCGCGAACCGCGCCGACTGCTGCGCGGCGTCCGCCACGAGAAACGCCAGCTTCACGCCGCCAGCCTACCCTATTCGGACGCGCCCGCGCGCACGGCCTTGCGCACCGCCGACGCGATCATGCACACCACGCCGACCACGAACACGAAGCCGACCAGCACGCGCAGCTGCAGCTTGAGCAGCGGCCAGCGCTCGAGCGGGGTGGGAAACTGCTCGAACACCACCAGGTGGAAGTACACGAACGACGTCAGCGCCGCGACCACGTGCGCGGTGGCCGCCGCCGCCCACACCTTCAGCGCGCCGTCATACCTGCGCATGGCCCCCACGATCACCGTGACCGAACAGGCCAGCAGCAGCAGCAGCGCCAGGTCGTTGGCCAGCCCACCGCGCGTCGCGCGCACATGTTCGAGGACGACGGAGGCCCCGGCCAGCGCCACCCCGGCCCCCAGCAGGAGGCGGATGCTCCGCCGCGGCGGCCTGCGCGCACCCTGCTCGCCGCCGGCGATGACCCGAAGCGCCGGCTCGCTCACGGCCCGATCCTCACCCACATCGGATCGCCATAGCCGTCCTGGTTGGGCGCCGGCCCGAGGCGACGGCCGTCGGGGCGCAGGTAGTAGGCCGTGCTGTCCTCCTTCTTGTCCCACTCGCGCACCAGCAGCATGGCGCCGTCGGGCGTCAGCCAGTAGCCGGCCACGCGCGGCGGGCTGGAGATGACCCGCGCCGTCCCGGTCGCCAGCGACACCTTCTGCGGCGACAGCACCATCCAGGCATCCTCACAGGGAGACTCCAGGCGCCCCTTGCCGTTGCGTAGCACGCAGCCGGTGACCTGGTTGACCAGCGCCCAGTCGCCCGCCACGCGGTGCAGCCAGTGGTGGCCCTCGACCCGCATCAGGTGGCGCGTGCGACCGGTCGCGACCGCGACCTCCTCCAGGGCATAGCTGGCGTAGCTGCGCTCGTCGGGCCGGATGCCGATGTACAGGAGCTCGCCGTCCGCCGAGGCGTCGATCTCCGAGATGTGGCCGGCGCGCGACACGATCTCGCGCGGCGGATCGCCCCCGGGCCGGAGCTCGAGCAGCCGATCGGCGTCGCCATGATCGATCCCGATCACCGAGCGCCCCGGCCCCGGCATCGCCACCGTGGCGCAGCAGTAGTGCCGGTCCTCGACGTTGGCGAACGGATCGCGCGAGATGATGTGGCCGCGCTGCTGCAGCGAGTTGTCCCAGTAGTAGATCCGCTCGCCGTCGGGCGACCAGCCGAGCAGCGTGTGCCGCCCGCGCACCAGCGTCTTGGCCGGCTCGCCGTGGCGATACAGGTCGATCATCATGATGGCGCGCTCGTCGTCGGCGCTGTCGGCGCAGGTGAAGACCACGTGCGGCGTGCGCGGCGAGGCGTGCAGCTTGTAGACCTTCATCTGGGCGCCACAGGGCGCCACGAACTCGCGCCAGATCTCGCCGCCCAGGCCGGTGACGACCAGGCTGCGCGACTGTGAGGTGGGGAACAGCAGGCCCCACGGGCTCTCGCGGCGCGCCGTGGCCACCGTGCCGCTGCTCACCGTGACCCGGGTGCTCTGGCGGCCCGACTGGATCGTCCCCGCGGCGCCCGCCGTCACGGCCAGCACGAAGACACTCACGAACGCCAGCCGACGCACCATCTCCACCAGTCTAGCCGAGATGCCTCAGGTCGGCACGATGGCCGCGCGGGCGCGCTTGATGATCTCGGCCGCGCGCGCCGCCGGCAACCCGGGCGCGAAGTGGCCGCTCTGCCCGGTCATGTCGCCGCCCTGGAACAGGGCGTTGGCGATGGCCTCCTCGGTGCACTCGACCACGGCCTCGTAGAAGCCGTTCATCGCGGTGTCGAGCAGCACGTCGATCTGCGTCCGCATGCGCGCCGCCACGCGCGGCACCTTGTTGGCGGTCGAGAAGCCGACCACGATCTCGCCCGAGCCGTGCGCGGCGTACGACCCCGAGCGCCCGATCCCCAGCGATGCCCGCTTGCACACCCGGCCCAGCTGCACCGGCAGCATCGGCGCGTCGGTCGCCACCACGCAGATGATCGACCCGTACGAGTACATGCGCTTGATGACGTCGCGGTAGTCGGGCTCCAGCACCTCGCCGACCGGGACGCCGTCGATGCGCAGGTTCTTGGCGACCCCGAAGTTGGTCAGCACCAGGGTGCCCAACGTGTAGGTGATCTCGTCGATGGTGACGCGCCGCGACGAGGTCCCGATGCCGCCCTTGAAGTCGCAGGTGATCATCCCGGTGCCGGCCCCGACCGAGCCCTCGGCCACGCGCCCCGCGGTGGCGCTCTCGATGGCGCGATAGACGTGCTCGGAGCGGATGTGGCGCCCCACGGCGTCGTTGAGGAAGCTGTCGTCACACTCGCCGACGATGGGGATGAGGACGTCGAAGTCGGTGCCGATGCCGGGGTGGCGCCGCGTCATCCACTTGATGGTGGCGTCCGAGACCTTGCCCACCGACATGGTGTTGGTCAGCAGGATCGGCGTCTCCAGCAGGCCCCACTCGGTGAGCTGGGTCATGCCCGAGACCTCGCCGGCGCCGTTGAGCACGAAGCCGTTGGCGATGACGCGCTGGTCGAAGATGTTGTCGCTGGGTACGATGGCGGTGACGCCGGTGCGCACCGGCCCCTTGCCGGGCACCAGCGGGCCGTCACCCTGGATCAGCGTGGTGTGGCCGACGCGCACACCGGGTACGTCGGTCAGCGCATTCTCGGGCCCGGTCGGGTAGTGGCCCAGCGCGATGCCGAAGTCACGCAGACGCCGCGGCGCAGCCCCAGCCGGGCGCTGCCGATCGGCGTCCGGCATGGGCTATCCGACCTCTCCCGGCTTGGTGGAGGTCACCGCGCCGCCCGGGACTTTGCCGTTGCCGTTGCCATTCACGTGGCCGTTGCCGCCGTTGCCATTGCTGGTGACGGCGGCGGCGGGCTTTTCAGCCGGCTTCTCCGCGCGCTCGGCGGCGCGCTTGGCCTCGGCGCGATCCTCCTGCTCCTCGCGCCGCTTCTCGCGCAGGCGCTTGAGGCCGCCGGCCAGGATCTCGCCGATCAGCGTGTGGTAGCTGATGTTGGCGGCCTTCGAGATCAGCACCAGGTCGGAGTAGTCGGGGGTCAGCCCAGGCAGCGGGTTGGCCTCGAGGACGTAGACCAGGCCGGCCGCGTTCATGCGCAGATCGACGCGCGCGACGTCGCGGCAGCCCAGCGCCAGGAAGGTGTCGCGCGCGGCGCGCTTGACGTTCTCGAGCTCGGTCGCGGTCAGCTTGGCCGGGCACTCGTAGGAGACGTGCTTCTCCCACTCCTGCTTGATGGTGTAGTCGTACACGGGCCGCTCGTTGCCCTTGTCCTTGAACAGGATCTCCATCGGCGGCAGCACGCGCGGGCGGCTGCCCCCGAGCAGCCCGACGGTGAACTCGCGGCCGGTGATGTACTCCTCGACCAGCGCCGGCTGGTCGTACTTCTCGGCCAGCTCGCGCACCAGGGTGCGCAGGCGGGCCTCGTCGTCACACACCGACGCCGAGCCGATGCCCTTGGACGAGCCCTCGGCGTTGGGCTTCACGATGACCGGGAACTTGAGGTTGGGCGACAGCCGCTCGCGCCCCGACTGCATCAGCTGGAACTCGGGGGTCAGGATGCCGTGCTGCTTGAGCACCTTCTTGGTCAGCGCCTTGTCGAGCGCGATGGCCAGCGTCGAGCTGTCCGAGCCGGTGTACGGGATGCCGACGATCTCGCACAGCGCGGGCACCTGGGCCTCGCGACCGCGCACGCCGGAGCCGACACCCTCGGCGATGTTGAACACCAGGTCGACGCCCGACTCCGCCAGCAGGCGCGGCAGATCCGGGGTGGCCTCCAGGTGGATGACGGCGTGGCCGTGGGACGAGATGGCGTCCGAGATGGCGTTGATGGTCTCGGGCGGATCGTACTCGGCCTCGGCGTCGCCCCCGGTCTTGGAGTCGACGCGCTTCATGTTGTAGATGAAGCCGACGCGCACCGCGGTGTCGCGCTTCTTGGAGCGCACCGGCCCGGTGATGGGCAGCTTCCAGCGCAGCGCGGCCGAGTGCACGATGGACTGGATGGCGCTGTCGTAGGTCAGCCCCTCGCGCGCGGCCGCCGAGAACAGGCTGGAGCCCTTCTCCAGCGAGGGCAGCGCGTTGACCTCGAGCAGGTAGATCCGGCCGTCGTCGCCGAGGCGGAAGTCGATGCGCCCCATGTCGCGCACGCCGATGGCGCGGAACACGTTGCGCGCGATCGAGCGCAGACGGATCTGGACGTCGCGCGGCAGGTCGGCCGGGCAGCGCACCGAGACCATCGACGAGTCGGTGCTCTTCAGGCGGTAGTCGTAGATGTTGTACTTGGAGCGCGCCGACGGCTCGATGTTGTAGTCGACCGGGTGCAGCACCCCGCCCCACTCCTGGTCGGGGCTGTCGGCGTGCACGCCCTCGAGCAGACCGACGGTGACGTCGGTGCCCGCGATGAGCTCCTCGACCAGGACGCCGGACGGGAACTGCTCCAGCGTGCGCTGCAGGACGCGCGACAGCTGGCGCCCGTCGCGCGCGACCGAGTCGTCACACACGCCCTTGGACGAGCCCTCGTAGTTGGGCTTGACGATGACGGGCAGCGCCAGGTGCGGCAGCGAGCCCTCCGAGATGCGCGGCAGGTCCGACGGCGTCACCAGGCGACCCCGCGGCGAGTCGATGCCCTGCGCGGCCAGCACCAGCTTGGTCAGCCACTTGTCGAGCGTGACCGTGAGGACGTAGGCGTCCGACCCGGTGTACGGGAAGCCGAGCTCCTCGAAGAAGGCCGGGTAGAAGGCCTCGCGGGTGCGACCGCGCTTGCCCTCGGCGATGTTGAAGATGAGGTCGGGGCCGAAGGCCTCGAGGCGCGACGCCAGATGCGACGCGGGTCCCGACACCTCGATGCGCTCGACCTCGTGGCCGGCACCTGCGAGGGCGTTCGCGATCGCCTCCACCGTTTCAGCAGAGTCGAACTCTGCTTCGTCCTCGGAATCGGTCAACCTGAGGTTGTGCGTCAGCGCGAGCTTCATGGCTCCTTCACCCATCCACCTTTTGGAACAGATGGTGGGTAGCACCCCGCGTGAGCGTGTTTCAATCTTGACAGATCACGCGCGGGATCGGATCGCGCGATGGTGCAGCTTTCAATCGCTCCCCTTCGCCCCTTCGCTGCGCAGCGGGCCTGGGGTGGTCAGGCGCTGCCAGGCCGCGAAGCGCTCCAGATAGGCTGCGCGGTGCGCCTGCTCCAGCGGCGTCGTGGGCGCCAGCCGCTCGGCCCAGCGATCGACGACGTAGTTGATGGGCAGCGCGAACGACAGCCCCTGGGCGCGGCGGTAGATGAAGGAGATGACGCCGACGATGCGGCCGTGGGCGTCGATCACGGGGCCGCCCGAGTTGCCGTCGTTGATCGACATGTCGGCCTGCAGGTAGCGCGCGCCCTCCATGGTGCGGCCCACGAAGCTGACGATGCCGCGCGACACCGTGAAGCCGAGCTTGCGCGGCGCGCCGACCGAGAACACCTCGTCGCCGGGCTGCATCGCGGTGACGTCGCCCAGCGCGGGCGCCGGCAGCCCCTTCTGCGGCGGCAGCTCGAGCAGGGCGAGGTCGAGCTTCTTGTCGCTGGCGACCAGGCGCGCGCTGACCACGTGGCCGTCATAGAAGGTCGCGCGCGGCGCCTTCATGTCGGAGACCACGTGCCAGGCGGTGACCGCCAGCCCGCGAGCGGGGTCGACCAGGAAGCCGGTGCCGTAGATCCCGTCGCCCTCGAGGGTCAGGGTGTACTGCAGCGCCTGGCCGATGCCCTCGGGGCCGACGCGGTCACCCGCGGGCAGCGCGGTCGCCGGCGCGGGGGCGGCCGCAGGGGGCGCGCGCTCGCCCGGCGTGGCGCGCCAGGGCACCAGCAGGGTCAGCACCGCGAGCCCCAGGCCGCACAGCGCCAGCCCGATGAGCACGGGGCGGAGCTGCGGTGGGTGCTGCGCGGGCGTGGACACGAGCCCTCCTGGTCGCTTGATCGCAGTGGCTGCCTCTTCAGTGTGAAGAAGCGCGGGTCGTCACGCAAGGCGCACTGCGGGGTGCGCGGGGGCACGGCGGTGCGCTTGACAGCGAGGGTGTCAGCGACTAGTTTGGGGATCGGTGAAATTGATGTTGGTTCTCAATATCAGACGATTCGTGGTCGCCCTGCTGCTGGCGGGGGGCAGCCTGCTCGCGGTCTGCTGCACGCGGCCGCCGCCGACGCCGACCACGGCCGACCTCGGCCGGGTCTCGTCGCGCTATCCCGGCCTGACCCTGGCCGAGCTGCAGCAGGGCCGCGACGTCTACCAGTCGCGCTGCGGCAGCTGCCACGTCCTGTACCAGCCCAGCCAGCACGGCCCCACCGAGTGGCCGCACCTCATCGGTGAGATGGCCCAGCGCGCCAAGCTGACCCAGGCCGATCAGGACCGCGTCGAGCGCTACCTGGTCGCGCTGTCGGCCCGCAGCAGGCCCCTCCAGGCGGGGTCGCGTCCCGGCGCCCAGTAGCCTGCGCCAGGCTCAGTTGCGCGGGCGGATGCCGTCGAGGATCAGGCGGGTCATCTCGGCCTTGCGGCGTGCGACCACCGCGGGGGCCTCGAGGTCCTCGGGCCAGAGCATCTCCACGACCTTCAAATTGTGGAAATACCAGGCGATCATCCCGAAGACGTTGACCACCCAGTGACGTCCGTCGAAGGGCGCCACCAGGCCCTTGCGGGCGGCCTCCTCGTAGAAGCCGGCGGCCAGGGTGAAGGGCACCTTGAGGCTGCGCTCGACCACGGCCTTCATACGGCGACCGCCGTCGGCGGACTCGCGCGACACGATGGCCTGGACCTCGTGGTTGTGCACGAAGTAGTCGGTGATGAGATCGACGAAGGCGCCGACCGCGGCGTAAGGGTCGGTGATGGTCAGCGCGACCCGCTCGGTCGAGGTCGCGATCTCGGCGAAGGCCGACTCGATGACCGACTCGTAGAGCAGCTCCTTGCCGCCGAAATGGTAGTGAATCAGGGCCAGATTGACCCGGGCCTTGCTGGCGATGGCGCGCATGCGGGCGCCGTCGAAGCCGCGGGCGGCGAAGACCGCGCGCGCCGCCTCGAGGATCTTGACCCGTGTATCGGTCGCCGACCGCACACCCCGCCCACGCTTCCCGTTACCACTGGTAGACAAAACACTCACAGCCGCCGGTTTAGTCAGTTGTTAAACAAAAGTCAATCGCCCATCCCGGCATGCAACCGGGACGGGCGAGTACGGGTCGGAACGGGTCGGAATGTGGTACCTATGCGCGCGATGACGACCAAGAACCGCCTGGCGGTGGTGCTCCTTGCGGTGACCTCCCTGGGAGGCTGCCGTCGCTACGTCAAGTCGCGCGAGCTGGCGCCCATCCCGCCGGTGGAGGATCTGCCGGCCATCTCGCAGCTGGCGCCGGGCGCCGCGGGGCGCAAGCTGGCCGCCACCGAGGCCTGGCTGAACGAGGTCGAGCCGCAGGCGCTGGCCGCCAAGGACGCCGACCGGGTGCGCCTGCGCCTGGAGGCCAGCCGCGAGCTGCACGAGGTGCTGCCGCTGATCGCGCCCGACGAGACCGGCACCAAGGCGCTGCGCGCGGCCATGCAGGTCGCCGCGGTCGAGCACGCGCTGGGCGTCGATGGCGCGCTCGAGATCGCCATCGGTCTGGGCGGACAGCTGGTGCAGAAGACCAAGACCACGCGGGACAAGGTGCTGCTGGGCGCGCTGCAGAACCAGCGCTTCCACTTCGCCGAGACCATGACGCTGCTGGACGGCGAGGCCAAGCGCGCCAGCGGTGACGAGCGGCTGGCGGTGCTGGTGGTGCTGGCCAGCGCGCAGCGCGGCGCCGGTCGCGCCAGGGAGGCGCGGGTCACGCTGCAGGAGTACCTCGACGCGCGCCCCGACGATGACCAGGCCAAGGCGATGGCCGACGAGCTCGACGCCGCGCTGGCCAGCGGGCAGCCCCTGGCACCGCTGACGGCGCCAGCGCGCGGCTTCTCGCTGGCGGTGGCGGGCGCGCGCGCGACCTACCGCAACAGCAAGCACCGCTGGTCGCTGCGCTACCCGGTCGACTGGCTGATCATGACGCAGCTGGCGGACGCGGCGCGCTTCACCGGGTCGTACCTGGCGCTGGTGGTGCCGGTCGCCGAGGGGCCGGCGCAGGCCGGCCTCATCATCACGTCGATGGCGATGGCGCAGGGCGACGACCCCTGGCCCAAGTTGAAGGAGGGCGTGCTGCGCGCGCTCGGCGGCACCGACCCCGGCGCGCCCAGGGGCAAGAGCGCGGGCAAGCTGGACCTGCCCGGCGAGGTCGCGTACTTCGCGGGCGAGACCATGCAGCAGGACGAGCGGCTGCGCTACGAGGTCTGGATCCTGCGCGGGCAGGAGGCCGGCTATGCCGTGGTGCTGCTGGCGCCGGTGGCGCGCTGGTTCGAGATCCGTGACGAGGTCGCCGAGGCGCTGGAGACGTTGACCGCGCCTTGACGCGGGGTGGCGTGGTCTCCGCCGACCATCAAGAGGAAGGCGGGGTGACAGCTGCCGTAGACTGGGCACCGTGTCTGCCCCGCGCCCTGTCCTGTCGCTGTTGACCGCGCTGGTCCTGCTGGCCGCTGGCTGCGGGTCCGGCGGTGGCGCTGCGCCCGATGCCGGCAGCCCTGGCGACGCCGACACCGGGGATGCCGGCGCGAGCGTGGACGCCGGCGCGAGCGTGGACGCCGGCGCGAGCGCCGATGCCGGCGCGAGCGCTGACGCCGCCGCGAGCGCCGACGCCGGCGCGAGCGCGGACGCCGGCGCGAGCGCGGACGCCGGCGCGAGCGCCGACGGCGCCCTTGCCGATGCCGCCGCGGCGGACGCCACGCTGGGGACCGACGCCGCGCCCGACGCCACCGTGAGCAGCGACCCGTTCGAGCCCGGCAGCTGCGGCGCCCCCGCGCTGACCAGCACCGCGGCCCTGACCCTGCTCGGCGCCGCGCCGCGCAGCAAGCTCGGCGATGCCACGCTGATGCGTCGCACCCGCAGCTGCACCGGCGCGACCCCCGACACCTGTGGCCCCTGGGGCACGCCGGTGCCGCACACGCAGGCGCTGCTGACCTACTCGGGTGGCGTGGTCACCGACTACAAGACCTTCAGCTTCCCGACCCACCTCATCCTGTACGCGCAGACCGGCCAGCCGCGCCTCTCGGTGCGCCACACCTCGGACTACCAGCACGACGCCAGCGCGAGCAGCCGCGGCGTGGTCTTCACCTTCGGCGCCGACCCGATGGAGAACACCTATCCCATGATCTATGTGTGGGACTTCAACCCGGCGCCCAACCGCTATGACGACCTGCAAGGGCTGCTGGGCAGCCGCGCCTATCTGCACGCCGCGCAGCACTGCGCCCGCGTGGTCTTCACTTCGAGCGTGAACACCGAGATCGCCGCGCTGTACACCTACTAGCAGGCTGTTCAGAGAGGAGAGGCTACTCGAACGAGCAGATGTACTGGGCGATGCCGGCGTCGGCGGCGACCACGATGTCGAAGCCGGAGTGGGCGGGCACCTCGAAGGCGGCGCCGGCCTCGATGTCGCGCCAGGCCGGGTCGCCGTCGAGGCGGATCTTGCAGCGGCCCGCGGTGATGTCCATGCGCTCGGCGGCGTCGGTGCCGAAGTGGTACTCGCCGGGGTAGATCAGGCCCAGGGTCTTCTTCTTGCCGTCGGCCAGCAGGATGGTGTGGCTGACGACCTTGCCCTCGAAGTAGACGTTGGCCTTGGCGACGGCGGTCACGTTGCTGAATTGCAGGGTGTCGGACATGATGGCCGGAATATGGCACAGACGGCACGGGTGACGGTCGTGATGCTGGGGGCGGCGCTGGCGCTGCTGGCGGGCTGCACGCGCGAGCGGCACGACAGGCGACCGCCGCTGCCCAGCCCGAGCGAAACGCCGGTGCCGGTGCCGGAGCCGACGCTGCCCGCGCCGACGGCGTCGCCGGTGGCGCCAGCGCCCGAGCTGGCCTGCGTCGCGGTGATGAGCCACTGCGCGTGCAAGTTCATCTGCGTCCCGGCCAACGACCGCCCCCGGACCGACTGCGCCCGCGCGTGCCCCCAGGAGCGCTCGGCGACACCGCCGAAGTGCTCCGGCCAGAGCGGCAAGTGCGAGATCGTGCCCTGAACCTCGCGCGGAAAGCCGAGTCGCTGGGGAGAGTTCCGAAAAACGCCGCGACCACCGCATCCTTTCGCCGAGCTGGATCGTGGTCAGGGCATGACCGAGCCCACCGCCGCCGTGGCCAGCAAGACCAGCAAGACCTTCCGCATGGAGTGCGCCGTGCGCTGCAGCATCGCCGCGCCGCCAGCGACCATCTGGGCGCTGCTCACCAACGCAGCCGACTTCCCGCGCTGGAACTCGACCGTCACGTCGATCGACGGTGACATCGCCCTGGGCAACAAGCTGGCGCTCAAGGTCCCCAGCTCGCCGCGCACCTTCACGCCGAAGGTGACCGCGTTCGAGCCCGGCGTGCGCATGGTGTGGAGCGACGGCATGGCGCCGATGTTCAAGGGCACGCGCACCTTCACGCTGACGCCGCGCCCCGACGGCGCCACCGAGTTCGCCATGGTCGAGGTGTTCGCCGGCGTGATGCTGCCGATGCTCAGGGGCTCGCTGCCCGACTTCGGGCCGGTGTTCGAGCAGTACGCGCGCGATCTCGAGCGTGAGGCAGTGCGCGTGTGGAGCGCGTCATGAGGCGCGTCATGGTGCGCTACCGGCTGCTGCCCGAGCGGGTCGCCGAGCACCAGGCGCTGCTGGCGGCGCTGTTCGCCGAGCTGGCTCGCGCCAGGCCCGCCGGCCTCGAGTACCGGGTCCTCGCGCTGGCCGACGGGGTCAGCTTCGTGCACCTGGCGACCACCAGCGGGGCGGACAACCCGCTGCTGGCGCTGGCGGCGTTCAAGGCCTTCAGCGCCGACATCAAGGCGCGCTGCGCCGACGGTCCGCCGGTGGCGACCGAGATCACGCTGGTGGGCGACTACCCGGGCGGGGCCGCGCTGGGCGCCGGGTGAATGATAGGCTGACGTGGTGACGCCGCTGGCCGCCGAGCTCGCACAGGCGCGGGAGCAGTTCCTCTCCGTGGTCGAGGAGGTGCGGCCGGCGCTGCACCGCTACTGCGCGCGGCTGACCGGGTCGGTCATCGAGGGCGAGGACATCGTGCAGGACACCCTGGCCAGGGCCTTCTATGCCCTGAGCCAGTCGCCCGAGGTGCCGCCGCTGCGGCCCTGGCTGTTCAAGATCGCGCACAACTGCGCGATCGACTTCCTGCGCGGCCACGGCCGCAGACACACCGAGGTGCGCGCCGATCTCGACGACGTCGCCGGCTACAGCGAGGCGCCCGACCCGGGCGTGGTGCGCGCGGCGCTGACGCAGTTCCTGGCGCTGCCGCTGACCCAGCGCAGCGCGGTCATCCTGAAGGACGTCCTCGGCCACTCGCTGGAGGAGACCGCGGAGACCATGGCGACGACCATCATGGCGGTGAAGGCGGCGCTGGTGCGGGGGCGCGCGAGCCTGCGCGCGCTGCAGGACGACGAGGCGCCGCGCGCCAGCGACGCCGAGACGCGGCTGACGCTCGATCGCTACGCCGCGCTGTTCAACTCGCGCGACTGGGACGGGGTGCGCGGCCTGATCGCGGACGACTGCCGGCTCGATCTGGTGGCCAAGTCGCAGCGCCGCGGCAAGGCGGTCGGGATGTACTTCGGGCGCTACGAGAAGGAGCCGGTCACGCTGCGCGTGGTCCGCCTGGAGGGACAGCTGGCGCTGGCGGCGTATGTCGGCGGCGCGGCGGAGGCGGCGTACTTCGTGCTGCTCGAGGTCGCGGGCGACAAGGTGCAGGCCATCCGCGACTACCGCTATGTGAAGTACATCGCCAGCGAGGCGGCGTTCGAGCTGCTGTGAATCAGGCCGGCTCGACGGTGTGCTTCACAGCGTCACCGCCTGCCAGCCCACGAAGCGCGGCGGGCCCTTCAGGAAGGCGGCGGTGGTGCGGGCGCCGCTGTGTGCCTTGCGGAAGGCGTCGCTCTCGGTCCAGGCCTTGAAAGCGGCCTCGCTGTCCCAGATGGTGTGCGATGCGTACAGCTGGGCGCCGTCCTCGACCGGGCCGCGCAGCAGGTGGAACTCGCGAAAGCCCGGAACTTCGGCCAGAAACGACTCACGCTGGCGCCAGACCTGCTCGAAGTCGGCGCTCTGCGCGGGGTCGATGCGGAAGTGATTCATCGCGATGTAGACCGCCATGCCGGATCCTTATCACGACGAGTGAAAACTTTGCTTGCGAGGGGTGGCACGAGGATCGTAGATCGCAGGAAAAGATGTCTACCAAGCGTGCTGCGGACGTCCTCCATGGTTGGTCGGTCGCCGACTCGATCGAGACCTACTCGCTGCGCGACTGGGGCGGCGGGTACTTTGGCGCCAACGCGCGCGGCAACCTGGAGGTCACGCCAGCGGGGCCCGGCAAGGGCAGCATCGACCTCAAGGAGCTGGTCGACGATCTGGGCAAGCGCGGCATCTCCACGCCGCTCCTCATCCGCTTCTCGGACATCTTGCGCTCGCGCATCGTGGAGCTCAACGAGTGCTTCCGGCGCGCCATCGCCGAGTACGGCTACAAGGGCCAGTACAAGGGCGTCTACCCGATCAAGGTCAACCAGCACCGCTTCCTGGTCGAGGAGATCTGCGAGTACGGCAAGCCCTACAGCTACGGGCTCGAGGCCGGGTCCAAGCCGGAGCTGCTCGCCGTGATGGCGATGCTCGAGAACGAGGACGCGCTGATCGTCTGCAACGGCTACAAGGACGAGGAGTACGTCGAGACCGCGCTGCTGGCGTCCAAGCTCGGGCGCACCGTCATCATGGTGGTGGAGAAGAAGTCCGAGCTGGAGGTCATCCGCACCATCGCCGCCAAGACCGGCGTCAAGCCGCTGATCGGCATCCGCGCCAAGCTGTCGGCGCGCGGCTCGGGCAAGTGGGAGGAGTCGGGCGGCGACCGCTCGAAGTTCGGGCTGTCGGCGCGCGAGATCCTGGAGGCCGTCGCCTACCTGCGCGAGCACAACATGCTGGAGGGCTTCCAGCTGCTGCACTTCCACCTGGGCTCGCAGATCAGCGCCATCCGCAGCGTGAAGAACGCGCTGCGCGAGGCCGGACGCTTCTACACCGAGCTGTCCAAGATGGGCGTGCCGCTGCGCTACCTGGACTGCGGCGGTGGCCTCGGCGTCGACTACGACGGCTCGCACACCAACTTCGCGTCGTCGATGAACTACTCGACGCAGGAGTACGCCAACGACATCGTCTACTCGATCATGGAGATGTGCGACGCCGAGGGTGTGGCGCCGCCGACCCTGGTGACCGAGTCGGGGCGCGCCGTGGTGGCGCACCATGCCGTGCTGGTGGTCGACGTGCTGGGCGTCGGCGAGCAGTCGCCGCCCAAGCTGCCCGAGACGCTGCTGCCCAACGCGCCGCAGATGGTCAAGAACCTGTTCGAGGCCTATCGCGACGTCAGCACCAAGAACTACCTCGAGACCTATCACGACGCGGTCGAGTACAAGGAAGAGAGCCTCAACCTGTTCGCGCTGGGGCACATGACGCTGGACGAGCGCGTCATCGCCGAGAACTACTTCTGGGCCATCTGCCACAAGATCCTGAGGATCGTGCGCGAGCAGGACCGCTTCCCCGAGGAGCTCGAGGGGCTGGAGCGCGCGCTGTCGGACACCTATTTCTGCAACTTCTCGATGTTCCAGTCGGTGCCCGACTCCTGGGCGGTCGACCAGCTGTTCCCCATCATGCCCATCCACCGGCTGGGCGAGCAGCCCACGCGGCGCGCGGTGCTGGCCGACATCACGTGTGATTCGGACGGCAAGATCGACAAGTTCATCGATCTGCATGACGTCAAGACCACGCTGCCGCTGCACGCGGTGAGCGGCACCGCCGCGTACCACGTGGCCATCTTCCTGGTCGGCGCCTACCAGGAGATCCTGGGCGACCTGCACAACCTGTTCGGCGACACCAACACGGTGCACGTGGCGCTGGAAGAGGGCCACGGCTACCGCATCCAGCATGTCGTGGCGGGCGACACCGTGACCGACGTGCTGAACTATGTCAGCTACTCGCGCGACGACCTGGTGGCGCGCGTGCGGCGCGCGGCCGAGGTCGCGCTACGCAAGCAGCGCATGACGCTGGAGGAGTCGCGTCAGCTGCTGCGGATGTATGAGGACGGGCTGAGCGGGTATACGTATCTGGAGAGGGATTAGCCCCCTCGAAACGCGGAGCGTTTCGAGGAGGCTATTCCGCCTCCGCCTCCGCCTCCGCCTCCGTCTCCGTCTCCGTCTCCGTCTCCGTCTCCGTCTCCGTTCCCTGCAATAGCACCCCAGTTTGCCGTGCCCCCTGCCTCATGGTGTCGTACAGCATGCGGTCAGCTCCAATGCTCATGCTCGTGGTCGGCGTGCTCGGCGTCGCCGGGTGCCGAAACCGAGGGGCCGCCACCGAGCCGCCGCCGGTGCTGCTATGGCAGGCGCGCCTGGACGGTGCCGGGGTCAGCGAGATCGAGCACGTGCTGCTGCAGCCGATGGAGGACGCCGCGGCGCTGGCCAAGGCGTGTCTCGGGCAGGAGGGGCTGGCGCGGGAAGGCCGCGCCGAGGTGCGCTGCCGGGTCGCGCGCGGGGGCGAGGATGCGGCGCGCCAGGCGCTGCACCAGGCGGCGGCGACGCTCCAGCGTCAGCTCCCGGCGGCGGCCGAGCAGTGGTTGACGGCGCCGGCTGCGCCCACGCGGCTGCGCTTGATGCTGAGCAGCGCGGCCCACCCACTGCTGCAGCTCGGTGAGGTGGCGCAGATGCTGCGGCACCGGCTCGAGGCCCTGCCCGGGGTCACCGGCGTGACGGTGTGCGGAGCGCCCGAACCGGAGGTGACGATCGAGGTCGACCCGGCGCGCCTGGTGCAGTACGGGCTGGGGCTGCGGGCCGTGGACGAGGCCATGCGTGCGCTGGCGGTCGACCTGCCAGCTGGGCGGCTCGACGTCAGGTCGGGGACGCTGAGCATACGGACGCCGGGCAAGCCACACACGATGGAGGAGCTGGGGGAGCTCACGCTGGCGAGCCCGCTGGCGGTGCGGGTGCGGCTGCGCGACGTGGCGCTGCTCAGGGACGGCGCCGGGCGCACCAGCTGTGTGGCGCGCCGGGGCGCGGGCGCGGTGGTCGCGCTGGAGGTGCACGCGCGGGCGGCGCTGCCGGCGGCGCGGGTCGCCGACGTGCTCCGGGGTGTGCCGGCGGGTGTGACGGTGGAACAGCTGCACGAGGTCGCGGCCGAGGTCTGGATGCATGGGGTCGGGGCGGCGGGCACAGCGGAAGCGGGGGCAGAGGCGGTGGACGCGGACTTCGCGGCTGGCCGCGCGGTGGCGGCGCTGGCCGCGGGGGAAGATGTGGTGCTGGTGACGATCGATCTGGCGCCCGCGCTGGAGCTGGGGCGCATGCAGGTCCAGCTGTCGCACGGCCGACCGCCGCACGCGCCCGAGGCGGCCGTGCTGCGCGCGCTGGCGCCGCCGGGCTGGCGCGCGCGGGTGGGCCGCGGCACGCGGGTGGTGGTGAGCGGGCCGTCGGAGGTCCTGGCGGACGCCGCGGAGCTGCTGCGGGCGCCCCTTGGAGCAGTGGCGGGCGCGGGGGGCGTGTACCAGCCGGGGCGGCCGGTGGCGGAGCTGCGCATGGAGCTCGATCGGGCGGCGCTGGCGCGCACCGGGGTCAGCGTGGCCGAGGTGGCCGAGACGCTGGCGTGGAGCGGCGAGGGGCGGATCGTCGGCAGCATCCTGGAGCCGGGCGGCGAGTCGCGCGCCGTTCGCCTGCGGGTGGAGGGGGGGCGCGAGGAGCTGCTGCGGCTGCCGATGCAGGCTGCGGGCGGCGTGCAGGTGCCGCTGGGTGAGCTGGTGCGTGTGACGCAGGGGGAGGCGCCGGTGGTGATCGAGCACCGCGAGCGCCAGCGAGTGGTCACGCTGGTGATCGATGCGACCCCGGGGGTGGTGCGCAAGGCGCTGGCGGGCGTGGTGCTGCCGGTGGGAGCACGGGCCGAGGTGGTCAGTCGGTAGATCGGTGGATGGTCAGCCGAGGAACACCTGCTCGTTGTGCCACGCGAGCAGGCTCGGGGAGGGTTGATCGGCAGGCTGCGGAGGCAACCGGATCATGCGTCCCTGGAGATCGTAGTAGGTCTTCCCATTGTCGAACTCCTCCTTCAGACGACGACTGACCAGGAAGTGGTGGTCCGGGGTCACAGTGACATAGCCCTGATCAAAGAGCCGGTGGATATCTGTGCGAAGGAGGAGTCCGTTCTCGACCTGGTGGGGCCCGTCCATCGCGAACGGCTGGATGTGCGCGGCTTCGAGCACCGGGAGTGAGTGTTCCCCTGTCACCGTGCACGCACCTTCGTAGGCTGCGTTGACTGCTATCCGGAACGTCCCTTGTCCCAGCCGTGGGCGGACAAGCTGGGCCGGGCCGTAGCGGGCACGCTCCTCGTGCGCGGGTATTGGTCCGCCAAGGTGGCACTCTCGGAGCAGGCGGAGTCCTTCCCCTACGGTGAGATCGTACCGCTTCCAGACCTGAATGCTCGGGTGCCAATCACGAGGCTGCTCGATCCACTGCCCACGTGGGAAGAAGATCGGGTTCGCGATCATCAAGCAACCGACCTCAGGATCTGTTGCTTGGCTGGGACTGGAGCGATACGCCTCAATGCGGTGCCGCATCGTGGCCAGGTCCGGCGCGCCGTTCTTCGGCCCGAACGCCCCCCACGCCAGCGAGGATCGCACGCTGCGTTCGTGGCGAGCAAACCAGCCAAACCCTGCGATCGCGTTGTGCGGGCTCTTGAGCCGGAAGAAGAACGGTTCCCCTGGGGAGACAACGTGGAAGCGGTTCCGTCCCCCGGAGGGCTGCCAGAAGTTGACCTCGTCGAGACGCGGCTGAGCCTCAAGGAAGGCGTACCAGTCAAAGTCGGTGTTGGCGACGCAACCGTTCACTGGGCCCTCGCAACCGCGCTTCACCCCAAGCGTACCACCCATCCGCGCGCACCGACCGCGTCACGGGCATGCCAGGGGAGTGGGCCTCGGTCAGCGCGAGTACATGGTGGAGCAGGTGCCGACGGGGCCGGAGCCGTTGGCGACCGGTGACACCCAGGCGCCGGCGGCGCCGCACTGGTACCAGGTGCCGTCGAAGCGGGACTCGACACAGCTGCGCGGGGCGACGTTCCTGTTGAGCGTGTCGGAGCGGCACCAAGGGTAGCGCGTGGTGCAGCCGGTGCTGCCGGCCTTCCAGACGCCTGCATCGCACTTGTACCAGGCGGCGTCGGAGGCGGACTGTACGCAGGTGCCGGCGGGCACGGTCTTGTTGAGGGTCGCCGAGCTGCAGGTGAGGGCGGGCGTCGGGGTCGGGGTCGGGGTCGGGGTCGGGGTCGGCGTGGTCGAGCCGCAGGCGCGCGGGCCGAGCGGGGTGGTCGCGGCGACCTTCCTGACCGTGACCTTGAAGCGATCGCTCCAGCCGGCGGAGCGGCTGCCGTACAGGTGCTGCGAGATCAGCGGCGAGACGTCCATGATGGGGCCCTGCACGGCGGACTCGACGCAGACGTCGGGGCCGTAGTCGTCGGTCTGGGCCACGACACACTTACCGTTGGCCTCGATCTCGATGCGGGCGCCGCAGCCGTAGCGCTGGCGCGAGGCGGCGTAGTACCAGCTGCCGCCGCGGGTGTACGAGCCGCACGACATGATGCCGTCGTCCGACGACGTGAAGCCGAAGCTGGTCAGGTAGTAGACGCCCGAGGCGGGGATGGCCGACGAGGCCTGGCCGCGACAGCCGGTCAGGCCCTCTTGCAGCGTGAGCACCGAGGGGCCTTCGTCCAGCTCACCGGCGCAACCGGTGGCGCCGAGGCCGAGGCCGGCGGCGAGGCACAGCGCCAGCGCGAACTTGATTGGGGCGGACATCCCGATCAGGGCCGAGGGGCTGGGACCGGAGGCGGGGGTGTTGGCCATGACGGGGGGAATTGCAGGCCGCGGGCCGCACCCAGGTGCGCGGAACTGTTGTGCGGGGGCGAGGTGAAGTGGGGGGCGGGGTCAGCAGGTGCACACGGGCGTGAGCAACCTCGGGGCTACAGGCGAAAGCCCATGCCAAGAGAGGTCAGGATGATCGGGGACTCGTCGGCGACGGTCAGGACGTCGGCCTCGAGGGTGAAGACGGTGCGGCCGCCGCCGAGCTCGACGCCGGCGCCGACGGCGCCGAGGCCGAGGTGGCTGATGCGTGCGGTGGCGTAGGGTGCGACGGCGCCACGCTTGAAGAAGACCGAGACGCCGGCGTCGGCGACGGGCCAGATCGCCAGCAGGTGCAGACCGAGGCGGAAGTCGAGGAAGCGGTTGGCGCGGAAGCTGAGGTTGCTGCCGAACAGGGGCGCGGTGTCGCCGTCGACGCTGAGGAAGGAGAGCTCGAGGTTGAGCAGGGTGCTGCTCGGCTTCGCGGCGGCGGAGGCCTTGGCGTCGAGGTCGAGGTCGAGGTCGAGATCGGCGTCGGCGTCGGCGTGGACGTCGGACTGGTCAGCCGACGCAGTGGTGGTGTTCAGGGTGGCAAAGCCGAGCAGGGCAACCAGGGTTGCTGAGGCGACAGTGGTGATGAAGCGGGGACGCATGGCCAGCGGAAGTGCAGCTGGTGGGCCAGGTGTATGTAGTTGAAATCAGAGGAAGAGGTGGTGGGGAGCTGGTGGGGAGCTGACGGAACCGGAGTCGAACCGGACGCGTGTTCTGTCTCGACCCTACGGGTCGAGGCGGAACACGCGGTCATTCAGCATATCGACGATGTAGACCTTGCCGTCGGGGCCGAAGGTGATGCCGCCGAGGGCGCCCGGGCCGAGGCCGGTGTCGACCTGGTTGACCTGCTCGCCGGTCTTGGTGAAGGCGGTGATCTTGGCGGTGCGGTTGTCGGTCACGTAGAGGTAGTCGCCGTGCAGCTCGAGGCCGCTGGGGGCGTCCAGGGTGCCACCGGCGGGGACGACGTCCTCGATGACCGCGCCGTCGACGCGGCGGAACTCGGCGATGCGCTCGAAGTTGTTGAGCGCGGCGCCCACGGTGCCCGAGGTGGTGTCGAGGCGCGCGATGCGGTGGTTGCCGGTGTCGGCGATGTACAGCATCGAGTCCGAGGGGTCGAAGACCAGGTGGCTGGGCGTGTTGGCGACGTAGCCGACCGCGCCGGCGGCGTACTGGCGCGCCTTGCCGTCGGAGTGGTTGTCATTGCCGATGCCGTCATCGAGGCCGAAGTCGAACATCATGATCGACTTCGACAGGCCGGCGAAGACCCAGTACTTGTTGGCGGTCTCGTGCGCGATCCCCATGCAGTTGGGGGCGTAGTGCAGCATGTCGAGGTGCGAGCCGAGGCCCATCGGATCCAGCTTGGCGAAGATGGTGGGATCCGACGACCACAGCGCGGGGCCCATGAAGTCGTTGGGTGCAGCCATGTTGTCGTAGTGGTTGCGTGACTCGCCGCAGGTGCCGAAGGTGCCCGGCTTGCCGACGCGCGCGGTGGTCTCGTTCTGGCCGAACGAGATCGCGGTGACCTCGGCCATGAAGTGCAGCGCATAGCCGTCCTTGCGGTACTCGGTGGTGCGGCTGTCCTTGCTGGCGTCGTGGATGATGGTGACGCTGTCGTCGCGGTAGTTGACGACCCACAGCTCGTCGGGGCGCATCGGGTTGAACTCGAGGTCGCGCGGCTGCTGCAGACGCGCGGCGGGACCGGCGATCTCGGTCAGCGTGATCGAGGCCGGGGTGCCATCGCCAGTGCCGATCTCGGGCGCGCGGCGCACGGCGGCGTCGGGAGTCAGTCCGGCATCGACGTCGGGGCCGTTGCCCTCGGACGAACCACAACCGACCGCGAACGACATGACGGAGATCAAGAGAATCGACTTCATGTCGGGATTCATAGACCAACCGGGTGGCCGCGACAAGGCGCACCCGTTCGTGATAGATGAGGAGACATGCGTGGCCTGCATTTTGTGTTGGCTTGCACACTGTTGATGGGTGCGGTTGCCGGGTGCGACACAGACGTGGACCCGACAGAGCTGCCCACCGCGCTGAGCGCCCAGGACTACAAGAGCTGGGATCCGACGCCCATCATCGCCGGCGGCTACATCCCCGCCCACGGCAACTCGGTGCGCCTCATCTATGTCAACGCCAGGGCGCGGACCTATGCACACTCGGGCCGCTACCCCGAGGGCAGCGTCATCGTCAAGGAGGTCTACCACCGCAAGGACGATGGCTCGCAGGGCAGCCTCAACTACGTCGCCATCATGCGCAAGACGGCCACGCCACCCGACGGGGTGCCCAGCGCGGGCGGCTGGATCTTCACCCAGGTCGGCAGCGTCGCGGCGGTGCAGGCCGGCAAGACCGAGCGCTCGCGTGATCTGTGCTGGGACAGCTGCCATCGCCAGGGCTCCTGGGACGGCGCATGGGCCGACTACGGCGACTAGCCCCCTCGAAGCGCAGCTTCGAGGAGCGCCATTCCGCGCCGAGCCGCAAGATTTGGCCACCCACGCGTACACTTGGGCCATGAGCAGGCTGACGACTCTCGGTGTGGTTGCAGTGAGCTTGCTCGGGCTGACCGCGACGGCGCGCGCCGATTCACCCGAGTTCAAGTGTGTCGGCAACGAGCGCATCGAGCGCAAGCAGAGCACCTGGGGCTACGCGCGCAGCGCTGGCTCCGACCTGCGCATCGAGAACACCCAGAGCTCGGTCGGCTGGGCGCGCAGCGCCGGCTCGGACTGGCGCATCGAGACCTTCGGTGGCTCGACGCTGGCGTTCGTGCGTGGCTCGCGCATCGAGAGGTCGAACGGGGAGACCTGGACCAGCATCGACACCGCGCGCCAGTTCGCCGAGTGCCCTGACATCGTCGCCGCCGCGCTGTGGGTCCTGCGCCAGGCCGGGCGACTGTAGCCGCGCCGCGTGGGGGCGCCATGAGCTGCCCGAGGTGCACCGCGTACTTCGGCGACTGGCGGAGCGGTGGACCGTGGTTCCCCGAGCGCGACTGGGAGATCGTGCAGTCGGAGGAGTTCGAGGTCGGCACGCACGGGGCGGTCACGGTGATGCAGGGGCTCGCGCGCTGCCGGGGCTGCGCACAGCCGGCCGACTTCGGCTGCAGCTACGGCCCGGGGTACTGGTTCACTCCCCGCGGGGACCACGAGGCGCGGTGAGCGAGCGGGCCGCGGCCTGGCCACACCGTGCTTCGAGTATCATCGCTCGCAAGGAGCCCGCGCCAGCCCCGTGTCGCTGCCCGACCTCGCGTACTACTTGCCGCTGCAGGCCACCTGCGAGGACGTGAGCCTCTACGGGCAGCGCGTCGCGGAGCGCTACGACGACGCCACGCTGGCGGTGCTGGCGAACTTCCCGAGGCTCGCCAAGCTCGAGCTGCTCAACCATCACATCACGCGGATCCCTCGTGGGCTCCGGGCGCTGCGGCACGCGTGGATCGGGCAGTCGCCGGGCCTGGCCACGCTCGAGGGGATCGAGGACGCGGTCGGACTGCAGAGATTGATGCTCTCGAACCTGCCCGGGCTCGATCTCGCAGACGCGTTCGAGCGGCTGGCGGGGCTGCCGGAGCTCGTGTATCTGTCCCTCGGCGGCGAGCAGGTGCGGCAGCTCCCGGCGGCGTTCGCGCGGCTCCCGAAGCTGGCCCACCTCGAGCTCGCCTACACGCCGGGCCTCGACCTCGATCAGGCCTTCGCGATGATCGCGCAGGTCCCGACGGTGCGGGTGCTCGAGCTGGGCAAGATCGCCGTGCCTGCCTCGATCGGCACGTTGAGCCAGCTGCGCGTGCTCACGGTGGCGGCGAAGGACAGGTTGCCCGACGAGCTGGGCGCGCTGGCCGCGCTCGAGGAGCTGCACCTGCCGAAGGCGACGTGCAAGTCGTTGCCCGGCTCGATTGGCAAGCTGTCGCGGCTCACGAAGCTCGAGCTGTACGAATCCAAGGTCGCCGCGCTGCCCGACGAGATCGGTGCGTGTCAGTCCCTGCAGGCGATCCAGGCGCGCAGCAGCGCGCTCAGGGTGCTCCCCGCGTCGATCGGCAGGCTCGCCGCGCTGCACACGCTCGACGTCTACAACACCAAGCTGAAGAAGCTCCCGCGCTCGATGGGCGCGCTCGAGAACCTGCGCGTGCTCGAGGTCTCGTACGACAAGCCGATCGAGATCCCCGACGAGATCTACCAGCTCTCGCTCGAGAAGTTCACCGGCCCGCAGGAGGTGCTGGACAAGCTCGTCCTGCGACGCCTGCCGACACCGGACCGCTACGAGGCCCTGTACTCCGAGGCCGCGCGCCTGCCCGATGACTTCGGCGGCGTGGGCAGCTTGCAGCTCGCCCTCCACGAGCACGCGGCGCCGATCCCGCAGCTGGCCAGGCTGCCACGCGTCGAGCAGGTCACGATCGACACCGGCAACCTGGGCGATGCGTTCGCGCGTCTCGCCAGTGCACCGCGCCTGTGGCGCGTCGCGGTCCTCGGCGAGCGGGACGCCCTGCCGGCCTCGATCGCGAACCTCACGCAGGTCACCACGCTGGAGATCGACAGCGGCCCCTGGGGAGACTCCGACCAGCCGGGCACGCTCCGCGAGCTCCCCGCCGCGCTCGGCGAGCTCGCTGGCCTCGAGGCGCTGGTGCTCAGGCGGCATCGCCTGACCGAGCCGCCCGAGGTGCTCGGCGAGCTGGCCTCGCTCGAGAAGCTGACCTTGTCGGCGGGCGAGCTCCGTGCGCTGCCGCGGTCCCTCGGCAAGCTCCAGCACCTGCGCAAGCTCGAGATCCATGGCATCACCGAGCTCCACCTCCCCGACGAGCTCGCCCGCTGCGCCGCGCTCGAGGCCGTGACCCTGCACGGCGGGTGGGGGCCCAGCCGGATCGACAACCTCGCGGTGCTCGGTCGGCTACCCGGGCTCCGGCAGCTGTGGATCACGTATGTCCGCCAGCCCCAGGACTGGGCTGGCCTCCTGGCCGCGCTCGGGGGCAGCGCGCTCGAGCTGCTCGACCTCGAGCACAGCGAGCTCGGGGTGCTGCCCGCGGAGATCGGCGGGCTGGCCAGGCTGCGACGTCTCGTGCTCGAGCACACCGGCATCAAGGAGCTCCCACCAGAGCTGCGCGCGTGCACCGAGCTCTGCTGGATGAGCTGGTCGAGCTGGCAGTTCAGCGAGCAGGGCCGGGCCCAGCTCAAGAAGCAGCTGCCCCCCGGCCGGTGGCGAAAACAGAAGCGGGACCGCGTCGAGTTCTACGAGCGCACGGCGTGACCGAAGCAGCCCCCGCGAGCGAGCGGCCCGACGAGCTGATCCAGCGCGCGTGGAACACCGGCTTCGACAGGAAGCTCGTGCTCCGCGAGGGCACGGACGCGGCCCGATACCTCCTCGCCGGTGAGCGCGACGAGCTCACCTCGCTGTTCTGGCCCGTGCCGCGCCGCCTGGAGGCCGTGAGCCTGTGGTCCGACAACTGGAGCCCGATCACCGGCATCCCCGAGGAGTTGCGCCCGTTCGCGAGCGCGGTCGTGCCCGCATGCATCGCTGGTGGCCTGCTCGCGCACTACGTCGTGATGCCCCGTGCCGGGGCGCTCGGCGTGACGGCGACGACGACGGGCGTGATCGTGGCGACGTTCGCCGTGCTCGGCTTCGCGCAAAAGGTGCTCATCAACGCGAGTCTGAAGCGGCAGGTGGCGCGGCTCGACGAGGACCGCGCGCTCGCCATCGTGCTCGACGCGCTGCGCAGGGGGATGCGCCGGAACCCCGCGCGGGTGCCGCGCGCGTGCGAGTGGATCCGCGAGGGGCTCGCGCGCCACGCCCACACCAAGGTCTCGTTCACCTGGCCCGCGTTCGAGGCCAAGCAGCCGCTCGACGGCGGCCGCTGGTGGACCGCGGCATTCGACAGCCACGACCAGTACAGGGACAACGCGTACTACCTGGTGCGGCTGTTCCAGGGCGAGGTCCGGATCGACGAGTTCATGGTCGAGATCGGGACCGAGTGGGCCGGCGACGACTGGACTGTCCCGAGGTTTCTGCCCGAGCTCACCAGGCGCATCGCTGAGGTCGCGGCGACCGGCAAGACGAACACCGCCTACCGCCACTGACCCCACGGTACTCGCGAACCGGAACCGCTCAGTTCATCGGCGCGCCGACCAGCAGCCACTGCCTGAGCAGCTCGCGGTTCTCGGCGGTGAGCACGTCGTCGGGGGCGGCGCCGATGAGCTGCTTCGAGGACTTCGGCGGCATCTCGCGCTTCTGGATGACCTTGCGGTAGAGCACCCCGAGGCGTGGTGCGTAGGTCTCGGGCTTGGAGGGATCGAAGTCGAGGTCGGGCACGCTGAGGGTGCCGCCATGACAGTCGGTGCAGCCGCCCAGCACCGCCAGGATGCCCTTGCCCTCGGGGCCGCCGCCGCTGTTGAAGCGGATGGCCACGGAGGCGGGGTCGAGGCTGCTGACCACGACATAGGGCGTCACCAGCTGCCGCCTGGCCTCGCGGGCGTCCTTGACCGCGATCTCGAAGCGCCAGCTCGGTGAGTCGGTGAGCTTGCTGGCATCGACCGGGACCTGCACGTTGAGCGGCACCGTGTTGGCCTGGCCTGGTGTGCCCGCGCTGGCGCTGGCGGGTGTCAGGTCGTCGCGCTCGTCGCCCTTCACCGCGGTCACCGTGTAGGTCACCGGGTAGTCGCCGTCGCCGTCGTGCACGGTGAACTCGACGGTGATGGGCGCGACCTTGCCGTTGAGCAGCGCGTCGGGGCCGGGCTTGACCAGCTCGACGCGGGGCGCCAGGTTGCCGCCCGGGTGCTCCACGGTGACGGTGCCGAGCTGGCGCGCCACTGTCAGGCCGGGGGTGCCGTCGGTGATGCTGGCGCTGAGCTTGTAGGTGCCGGCGCACAGGGTGCCGGTGTCGAAGCTGACGTGCCCGGCGCCGCCGTGGATGGGCAGCGGCGCCAGATCGACCCGACCCCCGGCGGCCTTGCAGGCGGCATCGGCGCTGTCCTCGCCGAGCAGCAGGCTGCCGGTCACCGACTCGCGATCGGCGTCGCTGACGATGTAGTCGAGCTCCAGCGTGTCGTCGCCCTTGCTGTTGCCGGTGTTGATGGTGATGGTCGGCTCGGCGTTGGCGGCCCGGGTGCCGCGCTCGAACACAGTGGGCGCCTCGGCCCCCCTGCAGTTGGCGCCGAACCAGTTCTGGAAGATGTCGCGGGCGCGGGTCGGGATGGCGCTGCCGTTCGGGGGCATGTCGCCGGCCACGCTGCCGCGGATGCAGATCCAGCGCCCCATGGTGGCGGCGCCGCGGATCTGCTGGCCGTTCTCGAGGGTGTCCTCGTAGAGGTCGAGACGGAACGTCGACGGCGCGCCGCCCGCCGCCGGCGAGCCGTGGCAGCGCACACAGTTGGCCATCATGACGGGCTGCACGTCGTCGACCCAGGTCGGCTTGTCGGGCGCGGAGGGCGCACAACCGGCGGCGGCCAGCACGGCGAAGGCGAAGGCGCACGCGATGAGCTTGGTGGTCTTCATGGGTAGTAGTGCAGCTGCAGCATGGCCAGGTTGGCGGTGTCGCCGCCGTCGCCGCCCCCGAGGATGCGGGTGCGACCGAGCAGGTGGAGCTCGAAGTGGGCGCGCGGGAACCACTGGAGGTTTGCGCTGATGGCGTCGCGCGCGACATGCTTGACCGCGATGTCCTCGTCGTAGCGCTCGACGGTGGCGCTGACCTGCCAGCCGCGCTTCAGCCAGTAATAGGCGCCGAGGTGCGCGACATACTGGGTGCGCCCGTCGGGCAGCGCGTCGAGCTCCTGGCGCATCAGGTCGATCTCGCCCATCAGCAAGAGCTTGCGGTTCCTGAAGGCGCGCTTGCCGACCAGGCCGACCAGGTAGCGATCGTCGAGATCGCCCAGGCTGGCGCGGGCCTGCATGGCCAGGCTGGAGCGGTCGTCGATGCGGCGCTCGACATAGGCCGCCAGCCCCTTGCCACCCTTCTGACCCAGCGGGCGCAGGAAGTCGGGCATGAACGCGGTGAAGTGCGCCTCCCAGGCGTCCTGCAGCCAGCCCACCGAGAGGTTGTAGGTCTCCTCCAGGGTATGGAAGCCGGTGTAGCGGCGCACATACATGGTGTGGTCGGGCAGACGCAGCCCGAACGGCGCGAAGAAGCGGCCGGCGCGCAGGTAGTAGCCGCGGCTCTTGGGGCGCCAGGTCAGGTAGTGCTCGCGCGACACCGCGTAGCTCAGCAGCGACGGGTCACGCGGGCGCACCGAGCCGCGCGCGCCGACGATCAGGTTGAGCGACAGCTTCTTGCTGAACTCGAAGCGGCTGTAGAGGTCGGCCTGCATCGGGAAGAAGGCGAACTCGGGGCCGTCGCCGTCGGAGTTGCCGACGTCGTTCAGCAGCGCGGCGCCGCGATAGTCACCACCCAGCTTGAGCCAGCTGGGCAGCTTCCACCAGCCGTGCAGGAAGCGACCATCGCCGCCGCGCGAGATGGTGTCGGCGCTCTCGTCGCGACCATAGCCGTTGAGCAGACCGCCGCCGGCGGGCGCCAGGTGACACAGCGTGCAGCGGGTGGCGTCGGTGCCGAACTGGAACTGGGGATAGGCTCGCGCCGCGGCCGGAGCCAGGGTCAGCGCGAGCAGGGTCACGAACAGGCGGGCCTGGACGGGGAAGCGCATCAGTCGTTCTTCGCCCCGGCCAGGATCCACTTCTCGATCAGCGCGATGTCGGCCTCGGGCAGCGGGCCGTCGGGCGGCATGCGGTAGGCGACGTTTTCACCACGCAGGAGGTAGAGCAGGCGTGACTCGTCGGGGCGGCCGGGCTTGACGTAGCTCTGTGGCGGGAAGGGCTGATTCGGCCCGCCGAACATGCCGCCGACCAGATCGATGTAGGCGCCCTCGGGGGTGTCGAGCTGGAAGCCGAAGGTCGCGGTGTGCTTGGCGTGACAGCCCGAGGTGTTGCACGCGGGCTGGATCAGCGTGGGATAGATGTATGACCAGCGCGCCGGGCGCGTGTCCTCCTCCTCGCCACACCCGCTGGCCACGAGTGCCAGCACCACCAACGAGGCCGAGGCCAGCCAGCGCCCGGGCCCGATCCAGGAACGCAGCCTACGCACGTTGCAATGGGTAGCACTACGGCCAAGGTCGTGTCCACGGGTATACTCGGCGCATGTCGTTCTGCCCGGCCTGCCGGTCGGACTACCCCGCTGACTGGAAGCGCTGCCCGAAGGACGAGGCGGCGCTGCTGCAGTCAGATCATGTCGGCAAGTACAAGATCGACGGCCTCATCGGCGCCGGCGGCATGGGCGCGGTGTATCGCGCGCTCAACCCCGACACCCGGTCGACCGTCGCCATCAAGCTGATGCATCGCTCGGCCTCGGCGCAGGATGACGCGCGCAAGCGCTTCCAGCGCGAGGCGGCGTCGATCGCGGCGCTCAAGACGCGCCACGTGGTCACCATCTTCGACTTCGGCACCGACGTCGACGGCACGCTGTACCTGGTGATGGAGCTCCTGCGCGGGCACAACCTGCGTCACGAGATCGGCACCGGCGGCAACGTGATGGAGATCGGGCGCATCAACACCATCCTGCAGGGCGCCCTGCGTGGCCTGGCCAGCGCGCATCGCGCCGGCATCACCCACCGCGACCTCAAGCCCGACAACATCTTCCTGGCCGAGACCGATGACGGCGAGGTGCCCAAGATCCTCGACTTCGGCATCGCGCGCGCCAGCCGCGAGCAGGGGCTGACGCAGTCGGGCGCGCTGATGGGCACCCCGGCCTACATGCCGCCCGAGCAGGTCGCCGGCCAGCGCGACCAGATCGGGCCCTGGACCGACGTCTACGCCATGGGCGTCATCCTGTACGAGATGCTGACCGGCGCGGTGCCGTTCGCCGCCGAGAGCGTGACCGAGATCCTGCGCAAGGTGCTGGCGCGCGAGTTTACCCCCATCAACGAGCTGCGCCCCGAGCTGCCAGCGCCCATCCAGCAGGTCGTCGAGCGCGCGCTGGCCAACGGCCATGACGAGCGCTACCCCGACGCCGACGCCATGCGCCTGGGCTGGGAGGCGGCCTACCGAGCGGTCGATCCGCACGCGCCGGCCTCGCCGCCGGTCAGTGACCGCAAGATCACGGTGCCGCCGCGCCCGCAGACCACGCCGCGCAACGTCGCGCTGGAGGACACCCAGGCCACCGACAGCGCGCCCATCGCGGTGCCCCGCGTGCCCACGGTGCCCGCGGGGAGCCGGCCGCCGGTGGCGGGGCCGGGGGCAGGATCGCAGTCGATCGCGCCGGTGGTGCTGGGCTCGGGTGAGGGTGTGCGCAGGCCCGGGCGCGGACGCTGGGTCATGCTGGGCGCCGCCGTCGTGGTCGCGGGCGGGCTGGCGGTCGGCATCCCGCGCCTGCTGCGCAAGAGCAAGCCCAGCGTGCATGCCGGCGCCGACGCCGGTGCCGGGCCGGTGGTGGTGACGCCGCCCGGGCGCGCCGACGCGGGCGCCGGGCCGGTGGTCGTGGCGCCGCCCGCGGGGGCCGACGCCGCCGTGGTGGTGGTGGCGCCGCCGGATCCCCCAGGCATGGTCAAGCTGACGGGCGGGTCGTTCGACTTCGGGCCGCCGGCCGCGCAGCAGAAGGACATCACCAACGCGCTGCCGCGCACGCCGGTCACGCTGCCACCGTTCTGGCTCGACGCCCACGAGCTCAGCCGGGCCGACTGGGCCGCGGTGGATAAGGCCGGCGGCGGCGCGCTGCCGGCGCAGGCCGACGCCGCGCACCCCGACGGCGACGACCTGCCGGTGCGCTACCTGTCCTGGAAACAGGCCGACGCCGCCTGTCGCGCCCTGGGCAAGCGCCTGCCCAGCGAGCAGGAGTGGGAGTTCGCCGCCACCCGCGCCGCCATCGATCCGGCGGCGGCGCACATGAAGATGTCCAAGGCGGTCGACCGCCCGGCGCCGGTGGGCAGCAGCCCGGGGGACGTCGCCGAGGGCGTCTTCGATCTCATCGGCAACGTGCTGGAGTGGACCTCGGGCGAGGCCAAGGGCCAGCGCATCGCGCGCGGCGGCTCCTACAACGTGTCGCCGCAGGACCCCTACTACAACCCGCTGTATGCTCGCTACAAGTTCAAGCCCACCGATCCCGATCCCGAGGTCGGCGTGCGCTGTGCGCGTGACGCCACTCCCTAGAGGCCCGAGGCCCACATGATCCGTCCCGTCGTGCTCGCGTCGTTCGCGTCCTTGCTGCTCGCCGTGGGGGCGGGCAGTGCGGGCGCCGTCAACCGCGACTGCCCGCCCGGGCTGGTCTGGGATCCCGGCCAGGGCGCCTGCATCAAGAAGGTCAAGATCAAGCGCAAGCCGCTGGAGATGTACTACGCGGCCATCGAGCAGCTCGAGGGCAAGAACGGCACGCCCGATCCGGCGCGCGGCGCCTCCCTGCTGCGCCAGGCCTGCGAGGCCAAGGAGATGGCAGCGTGCACCCTGATGGGCCACGTGCTGATGGTCGGCAAGAGCGCCGCCGATCCGAAGCGCGCGGTGGCGCCCGACGCCAGCGGCTCGCTGAGGTCGTTCACGCGCGCCTGTGATGGTGGCGATGCCCAGGGCTGTCTGGGCATGGCCGACGTGCACGCGCGCGGGCTGCTCGGCAAGGTCGACCAGGTCCTGGCCACCGAGGCGCTGGAGCGCGCCTGCACCATGCAGAACGGGCGCGGCTGCTACCGCCTGGCCGAGCAGTACGAGAAGGGCCGCGGCGTGAAGGCTGACATCGTACGCGCGCGCGAGCTGTACAAGAAGGCGTTCGGCCTGCTGGGCGCGACCTGCCCGTCGAGCGGCCCCAGCTGCTACCTGCTCGGGCTGGCCTACAACCGCGGCGCCGGCACCGCCGCCAGCGCGGCCAAGGCCTTCACGGCGTTCGAGAGCGGCTGCAGCGCGGGCAGCGGCGAGGCCTGCTTCGAGCTCGGCAAGGCCTACTTCTGGGGCGATGGCATCAAGACCGACAAGGTCAAGGCGGTCGTGTATTACGATCGTTCTTGTTGGCAGTATGACTATGCTCTGGGCTGTCACGACGCCGGCGTGACGCTGGTGCAGGGCGGCGAGGTGCCGATCGACAACGCCCGGGCGCAGCGTTTCGGCGACCGCGCCTGCGAGCTCGACAAGCAGCAGTGCGAGCTGCGCGCCTACCTCATCGCCACCGGCCCCGAGCCGCGCGACGAGGCCGCCGCGGCCAGCTGGTACCGGGTGGCGTGCGAGAACGGCAACGCGACCGGCTGCTACTCGCTGGGCTCGCGCCTGGCCAGCGGCCTCGGCGTGGGCAAGGACCAGGGCGCCGCGCTGGCCGCCTTCGAGCGCGCCTGCGACGGCGGCCACGAGGCCGGGTGCCGGCGCCTGGGGCTGGCGCACTACAACGGCGAGTCGATGGGGCTCAAGGTCACGGTCGACAAGGTCAAGGCGTTCCGCTTCTTCGCGCGTGCCTGTGATGGCGGGGACGCCGAGGGCTGCCACTGGGCCGGCTACCTGGCCGAGAAGGGCGAGGGCATGGCCGCGGTCGACGACGCGCTGGCGGTGCGCGCCTACACCAAGGGCTGCACGCTGGAGCGCGGCTCGTCGTGCGAGGCGGTCGGGCGCATGGCGGCGGCGGCGCGCGGCGGCCTCGAGGCCAAGGCGGCGCGCGAGTGGTGGGAGAAGGCGTGCAACCTGCGCGACCAGGACTCGTGCGTGAACCTCGGCCACCGCTATTACGACGGCGACGGCGTGGACAAGGACGACCTGGCCGCGGCGGGCGCCTTCGAGCGCGCCTGCGTGCTGGGCGCCGGGCGCCAGTGCATGTGGATCGCCCAGCTGCTCAAGGGCGCCAACGCCGACGCCGCGCGCCAGAAGGCCGCGGTCGAGAGCCTGAAGACGGCGTGCAAGAGCCGGGCGCCGAACCCCAAGGCGTGCCTGGCGCTGGCCGGCGTCTATGCCTACGGCACCATCGCCGAGAAGGAGCCGCGCGCGGCCTTCGATCTGGTCAAGGACGCCTGCGAGCAGCGCAAGGATCAGGATGCCTGCATCGAGCTGGCCAACTACTACATGACCGGCGTCGGCGTGGTGCCCAACGTGGAGGAGGGCAAGCGGCGTTACCAGGAGCAGTGTGACGCCGGCATGGCGGCCAGCTGCACCTGGCTGGCGCTCCAGCTGTACAAGGAGCAGAAGTACGACGTCGCGGCGCAGCTGTTCGCGCGCGCCTGCACCGAGAAGCACGCCCAGGCCTGCACCATGATCGGGTTTTCGCACTATGCCGGGCAGGGCGTGCGCTGGGACGTCGAGGCCGCCGCCGGCGAGTACCAGCAGGGCTGCGAGCTGGGCGACGCGGTCAGCTGCTCGAACCTGGGCGAGATCTACGAGATCGGCTATGCGCGCGCCAAGGATCTGAAGAAGTCGCTGGAGCTGTACCAGAAGGCGTGCACGCCGACCGCGACCTCGGGCTGCTGGGCGGTGGGGCGCTTCTACGAGCACGGCTGGGAGGTCAAGGCCGACCCCGAGCGCGCCGAGCGCGAGTACCGGCGCGCCTGCGAGGCCGACACCGGCGAGGCCTGCCAGTCGCTGGCGGCGCTGCTGGCCAAGCGCGGCGGCAAGCTGAAGGAGATCGCCAAGCTGAACGCGCGCGCCTTCGAGCTGGCCACGCTGCAGTCCAAGTCGAACCCGTATGGCTTCTACGTGCTGGGGCGCTACTACCGCGACGGGGTCACGGTGCTCAAGGATCGCGCCAAGGCGGCCGAGCTGTTCGGCAAGTCGTGCGACGGCAACGAGCCGCAGGGCTGTCTGAACGCGGGCGCGCTGGCCATGGAGCGCGGGCGCGGCGGCGACAAGGCAGGCTTCGAGGCGGCGTCGGTGTACTACGACAAGGGCTGCGCGGCCGGGGTCGACGAGGCGTGCACCGAGGCGGCCGAGGCGCGCAAGCTCGGTGAGGGGCCGGCGCCGTCACCGTCGCCGTCGCTGCCCGGCAAGGTGGCGCCGCGGGCCGGTGGCTGCGGCTGTCGCGCGGGCCAGCGCGGTGCGGAGGCCGGCACCGCGACGGCGGCGCTGCTCGGGATCATCGCGATGCTGGGGGTGCTGGTCGGGCGGAGCAGGCGGGCGCGGACAGGGCGGCGGGGCTGACGCGCTACCTGCGCGGGGTCAGCTGCTTGGGCAGCACCAGGCGCTCCTCGCCGTTGGGGAACTTGACGATGATCTTGTCGCCCTGCTTGCCCTCGATCACTGCCGGGTAGCTCTGGCCGTCGTACCAGGCGACCATGACCTTGTCGCCGGGGTGGAAATCGGGTGGGGTCGCCATTTGTTGTGCATGGTACCCGGAAGGCTGGGCGGCTGGAAGGCCGCTTGAATCGCACCCCGGGGTCGACGTCGAAGGCTCCAGGGGGCTGCAAATGAGGCGGAAAACAGGCTGGTTTGTCGTCACGGGCGCGATGGCTGCGGCGCTGCTGGCGCGCGGGGGCGCGCCGGCGCTGGCCGCCGAGCCCGACGCCGCCGCGCTGCAGCGCGAGTTTCTGCGCGTGTCGGGCGCGCGATTGGTGTTCGACGCCGCGGAGTTGCCCGCCGGCAGCTACCACGACGTCATGGTGCCGCTGCCCGCGGAGCGGCGCGTCGCCGCGGCGCGCATCGCGCTGGCCGAGGTGCACAAGTACCCGGCCGGCTACCTGGGTGACATGGGCCTGGGTGCCATCGGCGTGTTCGCCGCCTGTGTCTCCAAGCAGGGCGACGGCTTCCGGCCGTATGACAAGGCCCTCGGCGGCTACCGCTACTACGGCATCTGGAACGGCAAGGACGGCATCGCGGCCGCGTACTACGGCGACCAGCAGCTGCCGCTGACGCTGCACCACGAGATCTTCCATCACGTCGATGGCACCGTGGCTGGCCGCGGCGCGCGCGAGCACAGCAGCGATGACGACGCCCGCTTCACGCTGGCCATCGCCGGGCTGGAGCCGTACCCGGCGCCGCTGCTGTCGGCCGCGGACCGCGCCGCGCTGGGCAAGCTGGCGCGCGGGGTCACGCTGGAGGACGCGGTGTCGGACTACGCCGCCAAGAGCCCGGGCGAGGATCAGTCGGAGACCGCACGGCACCTCCTGACCGAGCTGCCCGACGCCCTGCTGCAGGTGGCGACCCAGCCCAAGCTGGCGGGCAGCCAGCGCATGCTGCACGTGATGAGCGAGTATGCCGCGGCGCTGCCGGGCGGCGGCGGGCCCGGCTTCGCGTGGTGGGTCGATGTCGCGCTGGGGCGCAGCGTGCGCGGCAATTTCGAGCAGTCGGCGCGCCGGGCGCTGGCGCGGGTGCGGGCGCACATCGAGCCGACGCCGGGGCGCTTCGTGGTCTGGGGTGAGGAGGATCAGCGCGGGATCAACTGGACGCTGCGCGGCGAGGTGGCGACCTTCGGGGCCGAGGCGCGGCTGCTGGGCACGCTGGCGCGCAAGGCGGCGGCGCCCGAGGCCCAGGTGACACGCGCGATGCTGGAGCGGGTGCGCCTGCTCGGGCGCTATCTCGGCTTCATCGGGCGCAACTGGAAGGTTTCGGACGGCACCCGGCGGGCGTTCGCGGACGCGCTGGCGCGGCACTTCGAGGTGCTGACGCCGGAGCTGGCGACGGCGCTGCGCAAGGCGGCGCCCGAGACGCTGGGCGATGTGCTGAGTGACCAGGTGCTGGCGGCGCCCGACCCAGGTGCCGCGACACTTGCGGTGCTGGCGCGACTGGCGGCGGCGACGACGGCGCCGCGGCCGGCGCGGGACAACAAGTACCTCGCCAACGTCGACGCCGAGATCGCGGACAAGACGGTGCGCGCGGCCATCCGCGCGGTGCAGCCGGCGACGGTCAAGCTGGGTGGGGGCAGCGGCGTCAACCTGTCGCCCAGCGGGCTGGTGCTGACCGCGGGCCACGTGCCCAAGAAGCTGGGGGCGCGCCTGATGGCGGTGTTCCCCGATGGCACCCAGGTCGCAGTCGAGTGCACCAAGTTCGACGCCAGGGCGGATCTGGCGGTGATGACGCCGGTGACGCCGGTCAAGACCGCGCTGCCCTGGGCGCCGCTGGCCAGGCGGGCGCCGGTGGCGGGCACCCAGGTGGTGGTGATCGGGCAGCCCGGCAAGTTCACGCCCGACGGCGAGCCGACCGGGTATCAGCCGTTTCATGTGTCGACCGGCCAGGTGCGCGGGTACCGCACCGACTTCATGGGGGCGCAGGCGCTGGGCGGGCTGAAGCACGACGCCTGGACCTACTGGGGCCACTCGGGCAGCCCGCTGTTCGATCACAGCGGCGCGGTGGTCGGCATCCACAACAGCTGGGACTCGACCACGGCGATGCGCCACGCGGTGCCCCACCAGGTCATCGTCAAGTTCCTGGCCAGGTAGCGCCGCAGGGAGCGACGGGCCGCGGGCGAGCGGGTCAGGGCAGCTTGGCGATGCCCTCGACCAGCGGCCAGCTGGGGCCCGAGGTGATGTGGACGAAGCGGCGCCCGGCGCCCATGTCGGCCTGGGCGGCGGGGAACTGCAGCGTGACCTTGCCGGTGGCGTCGGTCAGCTTGGCGGTCTCGCCGGCCTGGAAGAAGTCGTCGTACAGCAGCGCGCCCTGCACCAGCGCCATCATCTGCGGCGCGCCGGCGGAGTCGGTGACGGTGACGTCGACCTCGAGCGGGGCGCCGGCGGCGCGCGCGCGCGGGGTCACGGTCGCCTTCCACAGCTTGCTGTCGGTCTGGACGAAGTCGCTGGGTGGATGCTCGAGCATGATCCCGAGCGCCAGGTCGAAGGCGTAGACGGCCTCGGCCAGGAAGTCGACGTCGACCTTGTCCGGGGTGTCGCGCCGCGTGTGGTAGTAGGGCGAATCGACCGCGGTCGAGATGGTCGGCACGTTGGTGCGGTAGATCCCCTGGATGTCGGTCGGGATGATGCCGCCGAACAGCTCGGGCACCAGCTCCATGCCGACGTACAGGTTGTAGAGATCCTCGAGGCCGACCGAGGTGATGGCGGTGTCGAGCAAGGGCAGCGCGGAGTGCGCCAGGCCGAAGGTGTTGGACTCGCGCGCCGAGGGTCCCTCGAAGTTGAGCACCGCGAGGATGGGATCGGCGGTCTCGATGCGGTGGCGGCGCAGGTAGTCATAGCCGCCGTACAGCGCGACCTCCTCGCCGTCGTAGGCCACGAAGACCAGCGTGTAGCGCGGCTTGCCCTGCGCCTTGCGCGAGGCCGCCAGCGCCAGCAGCGCGGCCACGCCGCCCGAGTTGTCGGTCGAGCCCACGAACCAGGTGTCATAGTGCGCGCCGATCACGATCTGGCCAGCCTCGCGCCCGGGGATCGACCCGATCCAGTTCGAGCCGGTGGCCTTGACCGCCGAGACCTCGGCGTCCATCACGGCGTGCACGGTCTTGCCGGCGTCGAGCGCGGCGCGGATGGCGGCGCCGTCGTCGGCGCCGATGGTGATGGCGGGGATGGGGCCGACCGACTCCCAGCTCAGGCTGACCGAGCCGACCTGGCGCTCGTTCATGGCTGCGAGTGACAGGTACAGCATGCCGCGCGCGCCAGCCGCGGTGACGTTCTTGTACTGCGTGGAGCGGTGATAGAAGCGGTTGCGCTCGACCAGGGCGATCTTGTTGCTGAGATCCTTGCCGGCCAGATCGGTGGCGGTGGCGGAGCCGACGAAGACCAGGTCGCCCTCGGCGTGGCCGCCGCCGGAGCCGTAGAAGACGTCGAAGCCGGGGTTCGTGGCGGCGGCGCCATCGATGCTGATGGCCAGCGACGCGGCGCCGACGGTGTGGCGCGGGATGGTCCAGCTCTCGGCGTGGACGTCGCTGAGGCCGATGGCGGCCATGCGATCACGGATGTACTCGCCGGCCTGCTGGCCGGGCGGGGTGCCGACGCGCTTCTCGCCGAAGGCCGCCAGGGCGTCCAGCGTGGTCATCAGGGCCGCGGGCTGCGGCTTGACCGGCGCGGGCGGGGCGTCGTCACCGCCACCGCAGCCGGTCAGCAGGAGCAGGAGGACCAGGCCAGGGCGACGCGCGCGGAGGAGCATGAGATCAGCTTACTTGACGCAGCGTCGATGCGCGACGGCGGTGTAGGCTGGCCGCGCGGTGCAGCACGACGGGCCAGCGGGGTTCGACCTGGGACAGCGGGACCTCCGCATCGGGATGCTGCTGCTGCTGGGCGTGGAGCTGCTGATGCTGCTGCCGCTGCTGCGCGCGGGCGAGCCGCTGGGCGACGACCTGTCCATCCACCTGAGCGAGATCGCTCACCTGTCACGGGCCATCGCGGGCGGTGACGTGCAGCTGTGGAACCCGGGCGGCAACCTCGGCTTCCCGAGCGGCTACTACTACCAGGTGCTGCCGCAGCTGGGGCCGGCGCTGGCCCATGTGGCGCTGCCGTGGCTGCCGCTGCTGCTGCTGTTCAAGCTCGCCATCCTGGTCCCGCTGGCGCTGACGCCGCTCACCTGTGTGCGCGCGCTGCGCGTGGTCGGGGTGGGGCGCCTGCACGCGCTGGGTGGCGGGCTGGCGGTGGGCTGCGTGCTGGGGGCGTCACAGTGGGGGCTGGGGACCGACTCGGTGTTCGTGACCGGGCTGTACACGCAGGCGTGGGCGATCCTCTTCTATCCGCTGGCGCTGGCGTATGGCGCGCGCTGGCTGCTGGCGGGGGCGACGCCGGGGCGCGCGGTCGGATATGCGGTGCTGACCGGGCTGTGCCATCCCTTCGTGGCGTTCTGTCTGGCCCCGGCGCTGGCGCTGGTGCCATGGTGGGCGGCGGCGGCGGCGCGGGGCGGCGGGCGTGCGGCGGCGCGGGCGCTCGGGCGCGCGGCGCTGCTGCTGGGGCTGGTGCTGGCGGCGACGGCGTTCTTCTGGCTGCCCATCCTGGTGCACCACGACTCGTTCGGCGGCTTTCCGGCGCGGCTGCCGTCAGAGGCGGGGATCGCGCCGGGGACCTTCATGTGGTGGCTGGTGCATGGCTGGTTCCTGGACGCCCAGCGGCCGGCGCTGATGTCGGGGGCGCTGGCGCTGGTGGTGGTGGCGGCGCTGGTGGTGCTGGGGCGGGGCCTCTGGCGGGGTGACGGGCTGCGCTGGCCGGCGCGCTGGACGGTGCCGGCGCTGCTGCTGGCGCAGGGGGTGCTGTTCGGTGGGCTGGTGATGCTGGGGCCGCTGGTCGGCAAGGTGAAGGATGACCTGGTGGCGGCGGTGCGCTTCCTGGCACCGATGCAGCTGGCGCTGGCGGCGGCGGCGGGGCTCGGCGCGGTCGAGCTGATGCTGGCGGCGACGCGCCGGATGGACGCGGCGGCGGCGCGGCCGGGGTCGTGGCTGGCGCGGCGGCCGGGGTGGCTGCGCCTGGGGCCGCTGCTGCTGGTCGGGGTGCTGGCGGCGGTGCTGGTGGGGACCTCGGCGCGGGTCAGCTGGTGGCGCATGCGCACCAGCCGCGACTTCTCCGAGGTGCATCGCGACGAGCTGGCCACGATGATCGACGCGCTGGGGCGGCGTCCGGGGGGGCGCGTGCTGGGCGGGCGCGAGTGGGGCACCGGGTCGCACTGGTGGCTGTACCTGCCGTTCGCCTACCGCGGGGTGCCGCCGCTGCGCGCGTGGGGCGGCGCGGCGCTGCAGTCGAGCCCGAACTTCCAGTTCCTGCGCGAGGTGCGCTCGCCGTTCGAGAGCGCGCGGGTGTGGGGGCTGCGCTATGGGCTGGTGGGAGCGGGGCGGGCCAGCGCGTGGCCGGGGGCGGACAAGGTGGCCGAGACCAGGCACGACTGGCTGCTCGAGGCGCGGGGCGCGGGGGCGCAGGCGGGGTTCCTGTTCGGGCCAGTGCGCACGCTGGGGCGGGTGGCGGCGCGCGGGCGGCTGCTGCGCGCGCTGGTCAAGGCGTGGCTGGCGTCGGGGCTGCACGGGGCTCCGCGCGAGGGCTGGTTCCAGCGTGATGAAGGGGCGGCGCCGGCGCCGGGCGATGTGGGGTCGCTGCGTGGGGCGCGGGTCGTCAGCGAGGCAGAGGGGCTGTCGCGGCTGTCGGCGCGGGTGCAGGCGGCGCGGGCGACGCGCTTCGTGGTGCGGGTCAGCTATCACCCCGGGTGGCGCGCGGAGGTGGATGGTGTGCGGGTGCCGGTGCGGCGCATGATGCCGGATGTGATGGCGATCGACGTGCCCGCGGGCGCACATGTGATCGAGATGAGGTTCAGGAGGCCGTGGTGGACGTGGCTGCTCATGCTGGCGACGGGGCTGGGGTTCGCGCTGCATGGGGGATTGCGGGCACGAGGTCGAGGTCGAGCATGAGGTCGAGCATGAGGTCGAGCATGAGTAGGAGAATGAGTAGGAGAATGGGCATGAGCACGAGCATGGGCACGAGAGGATGACGCGGTGACCCTGGAAGAGTTGCGCGCGGCGCTGGCGATCTCCCGGGAGCCACGGTTTCCGGCCAGCTCGGTGGAGGGGGCGCGGCCGGCGGCGGTGGTGCTGGCGCTGGAGCTCCTGCCGCTCAGGCTGCTGGTGGTCCAGCGCGCGACGACGCTGGCGGATCACGCCGGCGAGCTGGCCTTCCCGGGCGGCAAGCCCGAGCACGCGGATGTCGATCTGCGCGCCACCGCGGCGCGCGAGCTGGAGGAGGAGTGTGGCGTCGCCCCGACCGGGCTCGAGTGGCTGGGGCAGCTCTTGCCCTGCCCCGTCATCACCGGGCGCTTCCTCATCCACCCCTTCGTGGCGGCGCTGCCTGCGGGGGCGACGCCGCGCGCGGCCAGCGGCGAGGTCGCGCGCGTGCTGTGGCTGGAGCTGGAGCCGCTGCTGGCGGGCAGCCAGCGCTATGGCGCGGTGCGCGGCAACTGGCGCGGCGTCGACCTCTTGACGCCGCACTTCATGGTCGGCGGCGCGCTGATGTACGGCGCCAGCGCGGCCATCGCCCACGATCTGCTGTGGCGCATGGCCGCCCAGCGCGGCCAGCCGCTGCCCGAACCCGAGCTGACCCACGAAGCGGTGTGGGGCGATCGCTACAAGATCTAGCCGGCGGCGCCGCCGGCGACGTCGATGATCAGGCGCTCGTGGGCCAGGTGGGCCTCGCGGGCGACCATGATGGGCACGCGGTCGCCGGGGGCGACGGGGCGCGAGGCTGACAGCGCGGTGATGCGGCGGCCCCAGTGGGTCGCGGGTGCGTCGGGGGCGTTGGCCAGGACGCCGTGGTCATCGAGGTGGGCGCGGAAGAACAGCAGCACGGCGCCCAGGCGGCCGGCGCGGGTGACATCGAGGGTGCGCGCGACGGGAGCGGCGACGGCGTCCTCGCTCACCGTCATCAGATCGAGGTCGTGCAGCAGACAGGGCTCGGTGAGGATGCTGAAGCCGACCTCGCGCAAGGTGTGGATGAAGGCGCGCGCGGGCAGCGCGGTGACCGCCTGCGCGAGGGCGTCGAAGCGGACGCCCCAGCGTGACAGCGCGGCGATCTCGGCCAGCGCGCGCGGGCGATCGGCGGGGGTGTCGTCGTCGGCGACCTCGACACCGACACAGAGCAGCTCGAGGCGGTGCGGCAGCAGGCGTCCGCCCGGGGCCAGCAGGCGGCGGCGCGCGTCGCAGATGCTGGGCAGCAGGCCCTCGGCCAGCGGGTCGCCGCCGATGAGCTCGTGCACGATGACGTCGACCGGCTCGCGCAACGTGACGTCGCGGCTGGAGCGGCGCACCAGCGTGATGACGTCCTCGTGGCCCGCGAAGTGGGCGGCGGCGAGGTCGGCGATGCTGCTCTCCTCGACCGCGATCACGCTGCGCGCGCCAGAGTGGGCGCACAGCAGGGACAGCAGGCCGGTGCCGCAGCCCAGCTCGAGCACGCTGCGACCGCGCACGTTGCGCTGGATGGCCTGACGATAGGCGTCGACCCGCGCGCTGTCGGCCAGCATGGCGACATGATTGAGGGCGTCGGCGAAGTGGCCGGTGGCGGGGGCGGCGGCCTGCTGGCCATGGACGGGCACGATGAAGCCGGCCTCGATGAGCTGCTGCGCGGCGGCCTGGAAGGCGTCGCGGTCGACCTGGTAGCGCTCCTGCAGGCGCCCGAGCGCCTCGTGGGCGGGTACGCCACCGGCGAAGGACAGCAGCACCAGCATGCTGTCGGGGATGAGGTGCAGGTGCGCGCGCGAGATCGAGCTGACCGCGAGCAGCGCGCCTTCAGGCGAGACCTGCAGCACCAGCGCGCGCGACAGCGTCAGCTCGGCATTCCAGTCCCAGGTCACGCGCCATCATACGTCAGGGTGCGGATCCGATCGTGACGTAGTCCAACCGGGAATTTCGGATGTGCGACACCTGTTTCGGGGACATGACCAGGTCCACTCCACGCACTGTGCCCGTCCCGGGAGCCACGACTGCCT
>JADYYK010000072.1 GCA_020853705.1 Deltaproteobacteria bacterium | reverse complement strand
TCCTGCTCATCGAGACCGAGCTCGTCACCCTGCTGTGACCGGTCGGCTGTGACCCAGCCGGCTCGAGTCACCCTGCGGTGAGCCAGCCCGCGACCGTGGGCAGCGGCGCCTGGATGGTCATGCGCACGCCGGTCAGCGGGTGGTCGAAGCTGACCGCCTCGGCGTGCAGCAGGTGGCGCTCGTCGAGCGGGCTCGGCGGCGTGCCCTCGCCATACAGGGCGTCGCCCGCCAGCGGCAGGCCGACGAAGGCGAGGTGGGCGCGCACCTGGTGCATGCGCCCGGTGCTGGCGGTCGCCTCGACCAGGTACAGGGCCACCTCGCGGCGCGGCAAGCGGACCTCGCGCACGATGCGCCACGCCGTGTGCGCGGCCTGCGCGCCGAGGCGCACCGCCAGCTCGTGGTCGGCGCACACGCGGGCGCGCCGGCGATCGGCGCGGTCATGGCCGATGGGGGCGCGAACCTCGCCGCTCAGGCCGACGCTGGCGCTGAAGCCAGGCGCGGCGGCGCACAGGGCCAGGTAGCGCTTCTCGACGCGGTGGGCGCTGAACTGCTCGCGCAGGTTGCGCCAGGCGTCGGGCGTGCGCGCGGCCAGGATGACGCCGCTGGTGTCGATGTCGAGGCGGTGCGCCAGGCCGGCCTCGCGCGGATCGTCCCCGATGGCCAGGCACTCGGGGTAGCGCGCGACCAGGGCCGAGGCCAGCGAGCCGGGCTCGCCGGCGCGCAGCGGGTGGGTCGCCACGCCGGCCGGCTTGTGCAGCGCCAGGATGGCGGCGTCCTCGTGCAGCACCGTCAGCGGCGCGGCGGGCTCGGGCGTCGGGCGCAGCGCGGCGTCATCGGGGGGCGGACGCTCGACCACGACCTCGTCGCCGGCGCGCACGAGCTCGCCGGCGCGCACGCGACGGCCGGCCACGCGCACGGCGCCGTCGTCGATCACCGCGCGCACGCGGCGGCGCGAGCGCCCCGGGTAGGCCTCGGTCAGGAAGCGGTCGACGCGCTGCCCGGCGGCCTCGGGCGCCACGATGAAGCGATCCGCCATCAGGCGTCGGCCTGCACCGGCACCCCGGTCAGGATCGCGGTCACCGCCTCACCGGGCACCACGCGGCCGGAGTCGGCGGGCAGCTCGACCAGCGCGTTGCTGCGCGCCATCGACGACAGCTTGTGCGAGTCCTGCGAGCGCAGGAGGTGGGCGATCCAGCGATCGCCCTGCCCCGGCTTGCGCACGATGCGCACCACGGCGCGCAGGAACTGGACCCGGCCGCCGCCGCGCTCGAAGCCGTCCTCCAGCATGACGGTGACGCGCGGGCGCGGGCGCAGATCACCCATCAGGCCGCGCAGCGCCGGGCGCACGAACAGCTCGAAGGCGACCATCGACGACGCCGGGTTACCCGGCAAGCCGAAGACCAGGCGGCCGCCGGGGCCGCGCCCGAAGGTGACCGGCTTGCCCGGCTTCATGGCGACCTTCCAGAACTCCAGGCCGACGCCCTCGGCCTCCAGCGCGCCGCGCACCAGATCGAAGTCGCCCACCGAGACGCCGCCCGAGGTCAGCAGCACGTCGGCGGCCAGCCCCTCGCGGATGCGCGCGCGGATGGCCCCGGCGTCGTCGCGCGCGTGGCCGAGGACCACCGGCAGCCCGCCGGCCTCGGCGACCTGGGCCGCCAGCGCCCACACGTTGGAGTTCACGATCTGCCCGGGCGCCGGCACCTGGTCGACGTCGCACAGCTCGTCGCCGGTCGACAGGATGGCCACCGTGGGGCGCCGGCGCACCGTCAGCACCGCGCGCCCGAGGCCCGCGCACAGGCCGATCTCGGCCGGCCCGATGGCGTCCCCGACGCGCAGCACCTCGGCGCCCTCCGCGATGTCGTCCCCGCGACGACGGATGTGCGCCCCCGGGTTGGCGGGCACGAAGAAGCCGACCTTGCCGCCGCTGGCGGCGGGCGCGCCGGCGTCGCCCTCGTCGGTGTCCTCGCGCTTGACCACGGCGTCGGCGCCGTCGGGCACCGCGGCGCCGGTCATCACGCGGGCGGCCTCGCCGGGCGACAGCGGCCGCGACGGCAGGTGGCCGGCGCCGACGCGCAGGCCGATGGGCAAGATGACCGGGCGCTCACGGGAGGCCGCGGCGATGTCGGCCGCGAAGACGGCGTAGCCGTCCATGGCCGAGTTGTCGTGCGGCGGCAGCGTGCGCGTGGACACCACGGGCTCGGCCAGGATGCGGCTCGCGGCGTCCAGCAAGAGGACGCGCTCGACGCCCAGCGGCGCGACGCGGGAAAGGATGTGCTCGAGCGCCTGCTCCACGGTCAACATGGAGGCAGGCTATCTCTATCTGGAGGGGGCGAACAGGGGGCCCAGCGCGCGGGTGGCGTGGCGGGCCTCGTGGGCCAGCAGCCAGCGCTTGCGTTCCAGGCCGCCGGCATAGCCGGTCAGGGTGCCGTCGGCGCCGATGACGCGGTGACACGGCACCACCACGCCGATGGGGTTGCGGCCGTTGGCGGCGCCCACCGCGCGCACCGCGGCGGGCGAGCCGATGCGGCGCGCCAGGTCGCCATAGCTCTGCGTGGTGCCGGCCGGGATCTGGCGCAGCGCGGCCCACACGCGGCGCTGGAAGTCGGTGCCCTCGCCGTCGACCAGCAGCCCCTCCAGGGCCTCGAGCTGGCCGCCGAAATAGGCCCGCAGCGCGCTGGTGACCCCGGCAGGATCGCGCGTCGGCAGCAGCCTGGCGGCGTCGTCGTCCAGGTCCCAGTCGAGGTGTTTCAGGGCGCCCGCGGCGTCGACCACCAGCCGCATCCGCCCGATCGGCGTGTCCAGCCGATCGACCCGCATCATCACCATGTGCTTCTTCACCAGGTCACGCTCCCTGCCGGCGCGCGGCGTCGGCGGTCCACAGATGTTGTGCGGCATAGCCGCGCCAGGGCCGCCACGCCTCGGCCCGCGCCAGCAGCTGGCGCTCGGCGACCCGGCGTGGGCTGTCCACGCTGCGCTGCAGCGCCACGTCCCCGGCCGGGAAGGCGTCGGCGTGGCCGAGGCCGCGCAGCGCCACATACTGCGCGGTCCACTCGCCAAAGCCCGCGATGCGGCGCAGCCGGGCCACCGCGTCGTCCAGCGAGCCGCCGCGCTGCAACAGCCGTCCATCGGCCAGCGCCGCCGCCGCCAGGGCGTGCAGCGTCGCGCGCCGCGCCCGCGGCATGCCGAGGCCCGCGAGGTCGGCCGCGACCAGCTCGGCCGGGGCCGGAAACAGCCGCGACAGCCGGCGGTCCCCCGACAGCGCGGGGTCCACGCGCGGCCCCGCCAGCTCGACCAGCTGCGCGCCCAGCCGGCGCCCGGCCTGCACCGTGACCTGCTGCCCGAGCACCCCGCGCACCGCCTGCTCGAAGGCGTCCCAGCCGCCCGGTGTGCGCAGCCCGGGGCGCGCCCCGACGAGGCGCGCCAGCGCAGGATCACGCCCCAGGTGCGCCGCGATGGCGTGCACGTCGGCGTCCAGATCGAAGACCCGACGCAACCGCGCCACCAGTCCTGGCAGCGCCCGCAGCGCCGGCACCTGCAGCGTCGCCAGCAGCACCGGCTGGCCGCGCGGCCCCGGGCGCACCTCGACCGTCCCGGGTCCGGCCTCGGTCGCGAAGCTGCGCCGGTAGCGCCCCGCCTCGACCAGCTCGATCCCGGGCAGCGCCCGCGCGGCCAGAAACCCCAGCATGTCGTCCCAGTCGTAGGGCGGCCGGTAGCCCAGGCGCAGCGTCACCGTCTCGGTCACCGGTGTGCGCGGCCCCGACGCCACCCCGGCCGGCCCGCGCCGCAGCGTGCTCGGCGCCCGCCCATACAGTCGGACCCAGGCCTCGGAGCCGGAGCAGGCTCGGGCGCTACGCGCCTGGGCCTGAAACACCGCATTGAAGCGCCTGACACTGCCGAAGCCCGCCGCCAGCGCGATCTCGGCCATGCCGAGCCGGGTGTCCTGCAGCAGCTGCTTGGCGAACAGCAGGCGTCGCGTCTGCGCCACCTGCACCGGGGACGCGCCCAGGTGGCGCTCGAACAGCCGGCGCAGCTGGCGCTCGCCGAGGCCGACCCGCTCGGCCAGGGCGTCCACGCTGGCGCCTGCGTCGGAGTCGGCGTCGGCGCCGCCAGCGTCCAGCGCACCCTCGGCGATCAGCGCCAGCGCACGCGCCACCACGCTCTCGGTGCCGCGCCAGGCCGCCACGTCGGGTGACAGCTCGGGCCGGCAGCGCAGGCAGGGCCGGAAGCCGGCCAGCTGGGCCGCGGCGGCGCTGGGCACGAAGCGCAGGTTGTCGCGCCGCGGTGGCCGCGCCGGGCACACCGGGCGGCAGTAGATCCCGGTCGTCAGCACACACACGAAGAAGGCGCCATCGAAGCGCGCGTCACGCGCCCGGGCAGCTCGGAAACAGGCCTCCTCGTCCAGCGACATGCCTCATCAATATGCCCAATCGCGCCCCCGGGCTGGCCGCTTTCGGTCGTCAATGTCACCGGGTGTGACGCAGGGATCTGGAGCCCCTCGCGGGGACGCGGTACCCTCGCGGAGCCCGTCGCAGGAGGCTTCATGCGCATCACCTTTGCCTGGCTTGTGCTCGTGCTCGTGCCGTTGGCTGGCTGCACCAAGGACAACCCCATCTACTGCGACCAGAACACGCCCTGCATGTCGGCGGTGCGCAGCTACTGCGACCTCGACGGCAGCCTCGGCGGCGTGCCCAACCGCTGCATCGACAGCGGCGACGGCGGCCGCGACGGCAGCATCGACGCCGGCTGCACGCTGTCGTCGTGCGCCGCCGCCACGCCCATCTGCGAGGTCGCGGCCGGCATGTGCCGCGCCTGCAGCGCCGACAACGAGTGCCTGGCCCGCGGCGGCACCACCCCTCGCTGCGGCACTGGCGGCATCGCTGGCACCTGCGTCGAGTGCGCCAGCGCGACCGCCGCCACCGACTGCACCGTGGCCAGCAAGCCGGTGTGCAACGCCGCCACCGGCGCGTGCCGCGGCTGCCAGCAGGACAGCGAGTGCCCCAGCCTGGTCTGCGACGAACAGAACGGCATGTGCGCCGCCGCCGACAGCATCGTGTACGCGGCCATGACCGGCAGCGACGGCGCCGGCTGCGGCAGCCAGCCCAGCCCGTGCCGCACCGTGACCACGGCGCTGGGCAGCGTGACAACCACCAGGCGCACCATCCACCTGGGTCCCGGCACCTACACCGAGCCCGGCACCATCAACGTCATGAACAAGGCCGTGGTCATCGTGGGCAAGGGCGCCACCGTGAAACCCGGGGTGATCAGCGCGACCGTCTTCGTGGTCGGCGACAGCGGCAGCCTCACCCTCGAGGGCGTCACCGTCAGTGACGCCGCCGGCTCGGGCTCGCCCCGGGGCATCACCTGCAACGGCAACGGCACCCCGGTGCTGCGCCTGATCGAGACCACCGTGACCATGAACGCCGGGCGGGGCATCGACGCCACCAACTGCATGCTCAGCATCGAGCGCTCCACCCTGAGCCGAAACCAGGGTGGCGGCCTGGCCCTGTCGGGCACGATGTTCACCATCCAGAACAGCTTCATCGTGGACAACGGCAGCACCGGGAGCAGCGTCGGTGGCATCCGCGTGCAGGACGGCAGCGTCGGCACCATGACCTTCAGCACCATCGCGCAGAACACGTCGACCGCGTCGGCCACCTCGGGCGTCGGCTGTATCGGCAACGTGCCCACGCCGCGCTTCCGCAACAACATCGTCTTCAACAACCTGAACGCCCTCAACGTGGCCGCGTGCGAGTGGGAGTACTCGGACATCCAGTTCACCACCGTGCCCAACACCAGCAGCAACATCGCCGACGCCCCCATGTTCGTGGACGCGCCCGCCGGCAACTACCACCTGATGTCGGCCTCACCGTGCAAGGACAAGGCGGACGGCGCCGGCGCCCCGATGCTGGACTTCGACCGCGACCTGCGCCCGCAGGGTGGCGGGCCCGACATCGGCGCCGACGAGATCAAGCCGTAGCCAGCACACCCGCGCGGTACCATCGCGCCCATGTCGGTCACCGTTCGAGCCATCCGCGACGACGAGTTCGAAACCTTCCGCACCACCTTCTGCACCGCCATCGGCTTCGAGCCGCACCCTGACGACGCCGAGGCGCTGCGCGCCGTGCTGGCCCCCGAGCGCGTCCACGCCGGCTTCGAGGGCGACACCATGGTCGGCACCACCGGCGCCTTCAGCCTGCGCGTCTCGGTGCCCGGTGGCGAGCTGCCGATGGCGGGCACCACGCTGGTCGGCGTGCTGCCCACGCACCGGCGTCGCGGCGTGCTGCGCAGCCTGATGCAGGCGCACTTCGACGACGCCTTGCGCCGGGGTGACGTGCTGGCCGGGCTGTGGGCCTCGGAGGGCGCGATCTACGGCCATTTCGGCTATGGCCCGGCGGCCGCCCAGCACGAGCTCGAGCTGGTCACGCATCGCGCCCGCCTGCTCGAGCCCGCCACCGGCAGCATCCGCCTGGCCGCCATGGACAGGGGTGACGGCTGGGCCATCCCGGCCGCGCTGTATGACGCCGTTCGCGCGAAGGTCCCTGGCATGCTGGCGCGCGACGACACCTGGTGGCGCTGGCGGCGCTGGTACGATCCGCGCCATCGTCGCCCCGGCGGCGCCGGCCGCCTGCAGCTGGCCATCCACGAGGACAGCGGCGCCCCGCGCGGCTATCTCCTGTACCGGCGCAGCAGCGAGTGGCACGCCGGCTACCCCGACGATCGCCTCATCATCGTCGAGCTCGTCGCCACCACGCCAGCGGCGCGCCACGCCCTGTGGAGCTACGCGCTGTCGATGGATCTGGTCGCCCGCGTCAAGGCCTGGAACCAGCCCGCCGACGAGCCGCTGCCCTGGCTGCTGGCCGATCCACGCAGCGTGCACGGCACCTCACGCGACTCGCTGTGGCTGCGCATCCTCGATCTCCAGCGCGCCCTCACCGGCCGCCGCTACGCCAGCACCGGCAGCCTCAGCCTCGCCGTCACCGATCCGCAGCTGCCCGCCAACCACGGCAACTTCCGCCTCGACGCCTCCCCCCACGGCGCCACCCTCCACCCCCACGCCGGCCCCGCCGACCTCACCATCCACATCCGCGACCTCGCCGCCGTCTTCCTGGGCGGCCACCGCCTGCACACCCTGGCCGCCGCCAGCCGCGTCCACGCCAGCCCCGCCACCCTCACCCTCGCCGACACCCTCTTCGCCTCCCCCCAGGCCCCCTGGTGCCCCGAAATCTTCTGATCCCCCATCCCCCGTCGCCTGTGGCCTGTCCCCTGTCCCCTGTTTGTCCGGCTCCGGCTCCGCCTAAGGGATGCCGCCCTGCCGCTTGGCCGCCTTCAGCGCGGTCTGCGCCTCGCGATGCTCCGGTTCGGTCTTCAGCACCTCCTCGTACGACGCCACAGCCGCCGCGAAGTCGCGCTGCTTGAAGTAGGCGTGCCCCAGCAGCATGCGCGCCTTGTTGCCGCCGCCGGCCTTGATGGCCTGCTTGGCCAGGTCGATGGTGCGGGCGAGATCCTTGGTCTGCCACGCCACCGACGCCAGCCCGGTCAGCGCCGCGCCCTTGTTGTGACCGTTCGACAGCAGCCGATCGTACGCCGCGCGCGCCTCGGCCCACTCCATGCGCGCCTCGGCCGCCCGCGCTGTCGCCAGCAGCTTCTTGGCCTCGGCCTTGTCCTTCTCGCGCTCGCGCGCACTCTTGCCGCGATCATCCGGCTCGGACGGGCTGGGCGCTGGTGAGGTGTCGACCACCACCGGGCCGGGCGACTTGCTCGGGCTGGGACTCGCGGCCGGGCTCGCGCTCGGCCCGCCGTTGCCGCCCGCCGTGGGGTCGACGGTCCCGGGATCCTTGACCCGCGGCTGCTTGCGCCCGGTCGGCCCCGGCCCCGCGTCCACCGCCAGCATCGGCGCCGTCACCTCGGGCCCCGCCCCGGTCCCGGCCGCGCTGCCCGCCGCCGCCAGCTTGTCGGCCTGCTTGCCGTCGCGCCAGCGCTGATAGCCATACCAGCCCGCCGCGCCCGCGCCGGTGAAGAGCAGCAGCGCCACCAGCCAGCCGCGCGCGCCCCTGCGCTGCTGCCAGACCTCCTCGGTCGGCTGCGACGTCTGCGGCACCGAGCTGCCCGTGGGCACCGGTGACGGCATCGACTGCTGCGCCGACGCCTGCGGCACCGTGGTGATGCCCGACGTCGTCGCGCTGCCGACGCCGCCCTCCTCCACCACCGGCAGCCCGAGCAGGCGCGCCACCGCCAGGCCGCGCCCGGCGAAGCACTTGGTCAGGTCGTACTCCAGTGCGTCCATGGTCTGCGGCCGCGCCGCCGGATCGCGGGCCATCGCCCGCAGCACCACCTGCTCGACGATCTCGGGCAGCTCCCGGTTGAGCTCGCGCGGAGGCCGCGGCTCGGTCGACGCCTTCTTGCTCAGGATCTCCATGAAGTTGTCGCCGGTGTACGGCGGCACTCCGGTGAGCATCTCGTAGATGATGGCGCCGACCGCGTAGACGTCGCTGCGCGGATCGGCCGGCTTGCCCGCGGCCTGCTCGGGCGCCATGTACTCGGGCGTACCCATGGCCATGCCAGGGTGGGTCAGCCGCCCGGTGCGCGGCTCCTCCAGGTCGGCGACCTTGGCGATGCCGAAATCGAGCACCTTGACGAAGTCGGCGGTGTTGTCGCGCACCACCAGGAAGACGTTCTCCGGCTTCAGATCGCGGTGGATGATGCCGGCGTCGTGCGCCGCCTTCAGCGCGCGACACATCTGCTGCGCGATCGACAGCGCGCGCGCCGGCGCCAGCGCGCCCTCGCGATCGATGACCGCGGCCAGCTCGATGCCCTCCAGCATCTCCATCGCGAAGTACACCGAGCCGTCGGGGGTCTGCCCCGAGTCGGTGACGTCCACGATGTTGGGGTGGCCGATGCGCGACGCCGCGCGCGCCTCGCGCCGGAAGCGCTCCACCACCTCGGGCGTGCGCGAGTACACCTGGTGCAAGATCTTCAGCGCCACGCGCTTGCCGATCTCGATGTGCTCGGCCTCGTAGACGCGGCCCATGCCGCCCTCACCGATCAGGCGCAGCACGCTGTAGCGGCCGTCGATGATGGTGCCGACGACGCCGGTGTCGATGTCGTCGGGCGCGCGCTTGATGGCGGCGCTGCCGTCGGTGTCGGTGGTCAGCCGGGTGTGCAGCGTGGGCGCGCCCGGCGGCCCCACCGGCGGCACGTCGACGGCGCGGAACTCCGGCCCGCCGCGCTCGGTGGCCAGCCGCGACATGCGCGCCTGCCCGGCGCCCGCAGCCCCTGCGCCCTGCCCGCCCGCTGCGCCGGCCGCCGGCCCGCCGCCGTCCTCGGCGCGACGCCGCGGCAGATCACCGACGCGGTCGCTCAGCCGCCGCTTGGGCGCGCCCGTCGAGTCGAGCTCGCCCTCGCCCACCGCCTGCAGCGCCGGCTGCGTGCGCAGGCTGTCGCGCACCTTGGCGACCAGCCCCTCGCGCCCCGCGCGCTCGCCCGGCTTGTCCTCGGCGAACAGCTGATCCATGAAGGTCGCCACGCGCGCCGAGTCGGTCGACGGCGCCTCGGCCGCCAGATAGCCGGCCAGCGCCGAGCGCATCTCCTCGCCGCTCTGGTAGCGCTCCGCCGGGCTGACCGCGAGCGCCTTGAGCACGATGGCGTCCAGCGCCGGCGGCACACGCGCCGCGCGCCGTGACGGCGCCTCCGGCCTGGGATCGCGCGCGCGCTGCAGCAGATCGGTCGCCTGCGCCTCGCCGGCCGGGAACAGCTGCCGCCCGGTCAGGAGCTCCCACAGGATGATGCCGGCGGCGTACAGATCCGTGCGCCCGTCCAGCGGCTCGCCGCGCGCCTGCTCGGGCGACATGTACGAGACCTTGCCGTAGATGACCCCGGGCGACGTCTTCTCCAGCTTCAGGGTCGACGACGCAAGCCCGAAGTCGGTCAGCTTGACCTCGCCGGTGTACGACAAGAGCACGTTGGGCGGCGACACGTCGCGGTGGACCAGCCGCAGCTCCTGGAACGAGTGCGCATAGTGCAGCCCGCGGCACAGCTCCTTGACGATGTAGGCCGCGACGTCGAGCGGGAAGGCGATGCCCTTCTTGGCGCAGCGATTCCACACCGCGCGCAGGTCCTTGCCCTCCACGAAGTCCATGGCCAGGAAGATCTCGCGCTGCACCTGGCCGGCGTCGAACACCGGCACCAGGTTGCCGTGCGACAGCCGGACCACGACCTTGGCCTCGTCGCGGAAGCGCGCCACATACTCGCTGTCGGCGAGGTGGGGCAGCACGGTCTTGATGACGCACAGCTTCTCGAGGTCGCGCTCGCCGGCCATGGCCATGTACAGCGCGCCCATGCCCCCCTGCGCGAGCGGGCTCAGAAGGTAGTACTTCCCGAACTTGCGCGGAAAAGCGTCGGCCATGTGCGTCGCGCGACCACAGACAACGGCAGCGCTGGTCGGAATGTACCACGCGAAATGCAGCCCGGGCAGCAGCCATGAAGCTGCGTCTTTTTTGGTTGCTCACCACATCCGACTTCGGCTTACCATGCGCCCGGGGCGCTGCCGCAGTGCGCGCGCCCTCAGGAGAAATGCTCCCGATGGGCGGCGAAACGGTTCTGGTGATCGATGACAGCCCCACCATCTTGAAGGTGGTTCAGCTGGTCCTCACACGTTCGGGTTTTCAGGTCAAGACCGCGCCCGACGGCGAGATCGGGGTCAGCCTGGCGCGCGAACACCGCCCCGATCTGATCTTGCTCGACTTCGTGATGCCCAAGATGAACGGCTACCAGGTCTGCCGGGCGCTGGCCGCCGAGGACGGCCTCAAGGACGTCCCCGTGGTGCTGATGAGCGCCAAGGGCGACCAGGTCGGCGAGCGCTTCGTCAAGATCATGGGCATCGTCGACTACATCACCAAGCCGTTCTCGCCCGAGGCGATCACGGCGGTGGTCAGCCACACCATCTCCAAGTACGCCCGCGAAGGCAGCGCCGCCGCTGGCGGTGGCGATGGCGCCCTGGTGCCGGGCGCCGCCGACGTCGAGCCGGGGTCGCCGCAGGCCGCGCGCGAGAACGCCGCGCGCCACGACGCCCTGGAGGCCGCGCGCGACGCCCTGGCCGAGGCCGTCGCCGGCCGCGTCGCCATGCTGGCCGCCGCGCAGGACTCGGGCCCGCCCCTGGAGGAGGCCGCGATCCACCGCGCCGCGCGCGAGGCGCTCGACGAGGAGACCCTGCTGGCCGCGGTGCGCCCCATCGCGGGCATGACCGACGACTCCGCCGCCGCGCTGACCGGCGACCTGCAGGTGGTGCCCATCGCCGAGGTGCTGCAGCTCCTGCAGGTGCAGACCCAGTCGGGCATCCTCAGCGTCGGCCGCGCCAAGGGCCGCGTCGATGTCTTCTTCCGCAGCGGCACCGTCGACCTGGCCACCGCGGTCGGGGTGTCGGAGGAGTTCCTGCTCGGCCGCTTCATCCTCGATGGCAACCTGGTCGCCAAGGCCGACTTCGATCAGTTCCTGAAGTCGCGCGGCACCACCACCAAGCTGCTCGGGCAGCAGCTGATGAAGCTCGGCTTCCTGACCGACGCCGACCTCAAGCAGGTGCTGCAGCGCCAGACCAGCGAACTCATCTACGAGATCCTGCGCTGGAATTTCGGCCGTTTCACCTTCCGCGCCACCCGCGACCTGCCCCACGCCGCCATCGACGGCGCCCTCGGTCTGTCGGTCGACGGCATCCTGATGGAGGGCTTCCGTCGCGTCGACGAGTGGCACCTCATCGAGCGCGAGATCGAGAACTTCGACCTGGTCTTCCTGCGCAACGAGGACGCGCTGGCGCAGATGGGCCGTGGCCGCCTGACCCGCGAGGAGCTCACCGTGCTCGAGCTGGTCAACGGCAAGAACACGGTCAAGGAGATCATCCGGCAGTGCAAGATGGGCTCGTTCGACGTCAGCAAGATGCTGTACCGGCTGCTCAGCATCAAGCTGATCCGGCGCCGGGTCATGCCCGTCGCGGTGTGAGTTCCGGGCGCAGCTGATGGTCAACGTCATCGTGTTCTCGCTGGGCCGGGCGCGCATGGCGATCGATCTGCGCCACGTGCGCGAGGTCTTCACGCTGGGCCCGGTGACCCCGGTGCCGACCGCGCCGGGCGCCATCGCCGGCGTGGTCAACCTGCGCGGCGCCGTGGTGCCCACGCTGTCGCTGCGCCACCTCTTGCCCGACGTGCAGGATCCTGTCGAGCCGTCCGAGCCGTCGCCGCCGGTCAAGGCCGGCGACCCTGTCATCATGGTCGAGGTCGACGGCATCCGCGTCGCGCTGGCGGTCGAGCGTGTCGACGAGGTCACCACCCTGTGGGAGACCCCGGCGCCCGAGGGCAGCGAGCTCTACGCCCCCTTCGTCGACTCGCGCGCGCGCCGCACCCTGCTGGTCGACGTCGCCGCCGTACTGGCCGCGACCCGGCGCGAGGTCGAACGCGCCGGCGCCGTGGGTCCCTACTAGATGGCCCCGCAGAGCGGCGACTGGGATCCGGAAGAGGCCGCGGTCCTGCGCACCTTCTTCCTCGAAGAGGCGCACGATCACCTGGAGAACATCGTCGCCGCCCTGATGGGCCTGGAGGCCCTGGGCGAGACCGCCCCCGGCGATCGCCCGCCGCCGCGCAGCAGGGAGCTCATCGACGAGCTGTTCCGCAAGGTGCACACCCTCAAGGGCTCGGCCTCCACCGTGGGCCAGCACCTGGTCAGCGAAGCCGCGCACCTCCTGGAGGAGTCGTTCGTGCGCCTGCGCGCCGGCCAGATGGGGCTGACGCGCGCCACCATCGACACCTGGCTGTCGGCCACCGACCTCCTGCGCGAGACCGTCGAGGCCACCGATGACGAGCGCGCCGCCGCCGCGGTGGCCCAGCTGCGCCACGAGCTGGCCGCCGAGGCGGTCGATGGCGCGCAGCGCGCCGCCGCCGGCGCCGCCGCCCTGGCGGCCCAGGTCACCGCCGTCGCCGAGGTCGCGGTCGAGCGCGCCGGGCTACCCCCGCTCGACGAGGACACCGGCGACCGTGAGCTCGACCTCAGCCGCGCCGGCGGCCCGTCGCCGATGCAGCGCCACTCGACCGACGGCAACACCCTGCGCGTCGAGGTCGCCCGCGTCGACGAGCTGATGGACGCTGCCTCCGAGCTGGTGTTCGACCACACACGCATCGATCGCCGCGCCCAGGAGATCCGCGGCGCGCTGCGCGACCTCGACGACGTCTCGGCCGAGCTCGGCGCCGCCTTCGGCGAGGTGCGCGCCTTCGCGCCGCCGGGCTCCGAGGACCTCATCAGCCGCTTCGGCGAGCTGGAGTCGGCGGCCATCGGCGCGGTCGCGCAGCTCGATCGCGCCGCCCGCGCCTTGGTCGACGACGCCGAGGCGCTGCGCCGCACCGCGGTCGCGCTGCAGCAGGGGCTGACCCGCGTACGCATGATGTCGGTGCGCTGGCTGTTCGCACGCCTGGCCCGCCCGTTGCGCGATCTGGCCCGCGAGGAGGGCAAGCAGGTCGACCTCATCACCATGGGTGAGGACACCGAGCTCGACAAGACCGTGGTCGAGCAGATCACCGACCCGCTGATCCACCTGGTGCGCAACGCCGTCACCCACGGCGTCGAGCCCACCGCCGCGCGCGTCGCCGCCGGCAAGTCGCCCAGCGGCCGCGTCACCATCGAGGCCCGCCAGGAGGGCGACTCGGTCTACCTCGAGGTCTCCGACGACGGCAGCGGCATCGATGCCACTCGCCTGCGCCGCGCCCTGGTCGGCGCACGCCGCATGACCGAGGCCCAGGCCGCCGCGACGCCCAACGACCAGATCCTGGCCAGCATCTTCGAGCCCGGCGTGTCGACCCGCGCGGTCGCCGATCAGGGCGCCGGCCGCGGCGTCGGCCTCGACGTGGTCAAGCAGAACATCCTGCGCCTGGGCGGCGACATCGTGGTCGCCAGCGATCTCGGCACCGGCACCCGCTTCACCATCCGCCTGCCGCTGACCACCGCCATCCTGCAGGCGCTGCTGTTCAAGACCGGCGGCCAGGTCTACGCGGTGCCACACGTCCACGTGTCGGACACCATCGCGGTCGGCCGCGTGCACGGCCGCGTGCCCAGCGAGATCGAGTGGGAGGGCTCGCGCCTGGCGGTGATGGCGTTCGACGCCCTGCTCGGCCTGCCGGCGCCGGCCGACGAGGCGCGCGCGCCGGTCATCGTGCTGGCCTTCGGCGATCGCCAGCTCGGCCTGGTGTGCGACAAGCTGGTCGGCCCGCGCGAGATCGTGGTCAAGACCCTGGGCCCGCTGCTGGCCCCGCTCAAGCTGTACTCGGGCGCCACCATCTCGGGCAGCGGCAAGGTGCAGCTCATCCTCGACGTCGCCGAGCTGGTCGCGCGCGCGCCCTCGCTGGCGCCAGCGCACGACGCCGGCGCGCCGGACAGCGACGACCCCGAGGTCACCGCCGAGCGCCTGGGCATCGGCGAGGTGACCGGCGAGGCGCTGCCGCTGCCGCGCGTGCTGGTGGTCGACGACTCGCGCACCATGCGCGAGTCGATCGCGCGCATCCTGGGCGGCGCCGGCTATGTCATCGAGACCGCGGTCGACGGCCGCGAGGCCTGGGACGTCCTGCTCGAGCGCCGCTTCGATCTGATGGTGACCGACCTGGAGATGCCGCGCATGGGCGGCTACGAGCTGATCGCCCGCGTGCGCCGGGTACCCGCGCTGCGCAGCCTGCCCATCATCGTGGTCTCGGCGCGCGCCAGCGACCCCAAGAAGTCGCGCGCGCTGGAGCTCGGCGCCCAGCTGTTCATGCCCAAGCCGGTGTCGCGCGGCGATCTCGTCAAGCAGGTCGACACCCTGATCGGCAACGCC
>JADYYK010000071.1 GCA_020853705.1 Deltaproteobacteria bacterium | reverse complement strand
GCGAACTCGCGCTCGGCGAGCCCGTAGCCCCACTTCATGAAGGCACCTTCGGTGAACTTCATGATGTTGCCCTTGTGCACCAGGGTCACCGACTTGCGCTTCTTGGCGATGGCGTAGTCGAGCGCCGCACGCACCAGGCGCTCGGTGCCCTCGCGCGAGACCACCTTGATGCCGACGCCGGCGCTGTCGGGGAAGCGGATCGACTTGACCCCCATCTCCTCGCGCAGGAACTTGATGACCTTCTTGGCCTTGTCGGTGCCCTCCTGCCACTCGATGCCGGCGTAGATGTCCTCGGTGTTCTCGCGGAAGATCACCATGTCGACCTTCTCGGGGTGCTTGACCGGCGAGGGCACGCCGGTGAACCAGCGCACCGGACGGAGGCAGACATAGAGGTCCAGCATCTGGCGCAGCGCCACGTTGAGCGAGCGGATGCCGCCGCCGACTGGCGTGGTCAGCGGACCCTTGATCCCCACCAGGTACTCGCGGAAGGCGTCGACGGTCTCGTCGGGCAGCCAGTTCTGGGTCTGGTCGAAGGCCTTCTGCCCGGCCAGCACCTCGAGCCACGCGATCTTGCGGTCACCCTTGTAGGCGTGCTGCACGGCGGCGTCGAAGACGCGCTGGCTGGCGCGCCAGATGTCGGGGCCAGTGCCGTCGCCCTCGATGTAGGGGATGATGGGCTGCGCGGGAACCTCGAGCTTGCCGCCTGCGCCGATCTTGACGGCGGCGCCGCCAGCGGGAACCTTCAGTGCCATGGCTGTTTTCCCCTCTGATTGGACTAGTTGGGCCGCGTTTATAGACCCTGGAGCACAGGGATTCAATGACAAAGGCCGCCACGACGAGGGCTGGATCGAGTATCCTGGGGCATGTCCCCTGTGAGCCGGATTCTCGGCGTTCTGAGCCTGTTTGGGGGGGTGTGTGCGGGCCTCGGCGTGGGCCTGACCGGGTGTTCCTTCGACTCCGCGGGCGTCTCACCCATGAACGGGGGGGACAGCAGCGTCCGCGACGGCGCCATGCCTGATGGCTCGGTCATGGTGGACGACGCCGGCAACATGATCGACGCCGCGCCCGTGGTCGACGACGCCGGTAACGTCATCGACGCGGCGCCGCTGGACGCGTTCGTGTTCCAGGATGCGGCGGCGCCCGACGCCTTCGTGTTCCAGGACGCCGCGCCGCCCGACGCGTTCGTGTTCCAGGACGCCGGGATCGTGCTCGGCAGCGGCGAGCTCGGCAGCACCGGCAACGCCGGCGCCATCACCATCGACGGCCTGTTCGGCGACTGGCCCGCGGGCGCGGCGACCTTCCCGATCACCATCCACAACGCCTCGCCGATGAGCCACGAGCACATCGCGGCGTCGTCGGGTGACTCCGACCTCTCGGCCCGGGTGACCTCGATCAGCGACACCAGCGCGTTCTACCTGCGCGTCGAGGTCATGGACGACACCGTGCGCACCGACTCGGCCAGCTTCTACAACGACGACAGCTTCACCATGCTGATGGATGCCCCCGCGGTGTCGAGCGGGGCGCGCGCCGGCTACCAGGCCGAGGATCGCCGCTACTACTTCCGCGCCAACGACCAGGTCGAGGACGGCTTCGTGGCCAACTCGGCGGCCAACGACGGCATCACCTTCAAGGTGCGCGCGACAGCGGTGGGCTACGACCTCGAGATCCGGGTGCCGTGGACGCTGTATGGCAGCAACGGCCGGCCGCCCAGCGGGACCAAGTTCCGCTTCGGCATGCAGCTGACCGATGACGACAGCGGCAACAGCGGCGCCGATCACTGGCTGGCCTGGTTCCGCGGCGCCTCGACCTGCGCGGCCTGCTGCCCCGGCGTGGGTGCACACCCCGACGTGTGGTGCGATCCGACGACCATCGGCAATCTGGTGGTCCTGCCCTGATGAGGGGGGGCTGGATGGCCATGTGGGCGGCCGGCGCGCTGTGGGCGGCCGGGTGCACGTTCGACCCCGGTGGCCTGGGCGGGCCGCGGGACGCTGCGCTGGACGCCGGGTCCGACGGCGCGCTCGACGGTGCGCTCGACGGAGAGGTCGCTGACGCCGCCGACCTCGACGGTGAGGTCGCCGACGCCGCGCCCGAGGACGCCGCGGCGCCCGACGCCTTCGTCTTCCAGGATGCGGCCCCGCTCGACGCCTTCGTGTTCCAGGACGCCGCCGACCTCGACGCCTTCGTCTTCCAGGACGCGGCGACGCCCGACGCCTTCGTGTTCCAGGACGCTGCGCCGCCCGACGCCTTCGTGTTCCAGGATGCCGCCACGCCGACCGACCCCGGCCCCGGCGAGCTTTGGGCCACCGCGGCCGGGACCATCACGGTGGACGGCAACGTCGACAGCACCACCGAGTGGCCGCGCGCGCGCTGCATCACCATGACGCGCGACAACGACGACCACACCGACGACCGCGTGCGCACCATCATCGCGGGGCCGATGGCCGGCGACTCGTCGGCCTTCTTCTGCGCGCAGTGGAGCGCCACTGGCCTGTACCTGGCCGCGCGGGTCACCGACGACACCCACCGCTCCAACTCGACCGAGATCTACAACGACGACTCGGTGGCCTTCTACCTCGACGGCGACGACACCCGCGACGCCGCCGCCGACGGCAACGACTTCGCCTTCGTGGTCGCGCCCGGCATCATCAATACCCGGGCCGACGACTTCTTCCGGAGCGGGCTGCCTGGCGGGACGCTGTTCGAGGCCCAGCAGCGCGGCGCCAACGCCAACATGGACATCGAGGCCTTCATCCCCTGGGCCGCGCTGACCCCGACCCACGTGGTCGGCTCGCGCATCGGCTTCGACTTCAACCTGCTCGACGACGACGACACCGCGACCATCCAGAACCCGGAGCGCAGCCAGCTCGACACCAGCATGTGGTGGTACCGGCGCACCGTGCCGGGCTCGGGCAACTGCATGGGCCACGAGGACGCCTTCTGCAACCTGGCCGTGCTGGGCGAGATCGTCCTGAAGTAAGCCGGGCGAGGCGGCTGTTCCGTTCCGGCTTCCGAGCGGACTCGTGCGATGATGCCCGCCATGGGGTACGACTACGATCTGGTGGTGATCGGGTCCGGGCCGGCGGGGGAGAAGGGGGCCGCGCAGGCCGCCTACTTCGGCAAGCGCGTGTGCATCATCGAGCGCAACGCCGAGCTGGGTGGCGCCTGCGCGAACACCGGCACCTTGCCGTCCAAGACCTTGCGCGAGACCGCGCTGTATCTGTCCGGGCTGCGCCAGCGCGAGATCTATGGCGTCGAGTACATGCGCAGCGTGCAGGGCGTCTCGGTGGCGGAGTTCATGCGTCACAAGGAGTTCGTGACCCAGCGCGAGCGCGAGCGCATCAAGCGCAACCTCGAGAAGCACAAGGTCGAGGTGGTGCACGGCGCCGCCGGCTTCGTGGATCCGCACGCGGTCAAGGTCGACCTGCTGGGCGGGGGCACCCGCACGGTGACTGGCGACGTGGTGCTGATCGCGACCGGGTCGTCGCCGCATCGTCCCAAGGAGGTCCCGTTCGAGGACCCGCGCGTCGACGACTCCGACGAGATCCTCAGCCTGGACTCGATGCCGGAGACGCTGGTGGTGCTGGGCGGTGGTGTCATCGGCAGCGAGTACGCCTCGGTGTTCGCCGCGCTGGGCTGCAAGGTGACGCTGGTCGAGGGCCGCGACCGCCTGCTCGGCTTCCTCGACTTCGAGCTCAGCGATCGGCTGACCGACGCCTTCAGGAAGCTCGGCATCGACGTGGTGCTGAGCGATCAGGCGGTCAAGATCGAGCACCCCGAGAATGACGCCCTGCACCTGCGCACGACGCTCAAGAGCGGTCGCGTCATTGTCAGCGATCGCCTGCTCAGCGCGGCGGGGCGCGGCTCGAACATCGCCGGGCTCAACCTGGCGGCGGCCGGCGTCGAGACCGCGGAGCGCGGCAAGATCAAGGTCAGCGAGAGCTTCCAGACCACGTCGCCGCGGATCTATGCCGCCGGTGACGTCATCGGCTTCCCGGCGCTGGCGTCGACCTCGATGGAGCAGGGCCGCGTCGCCATGTGTCACGCCTTCGACTTCAAGTACAAGACCCGGGTCGCCGCGACCTTCCCCTATGGCCTGTACACCATCCCCGAGGTCTCCAGCGTGGGCCAGACCGAGGAGGAGCTGAAGAAGGCCGGGGTCGACTACGAGGTCGGCCGGGCGTCGTACGTCGACAACGCACGCGCCCAGATCGTCAACGACCCGCACGGCATGGTGAAGCTGCTGTTCGACGCCCGGACGCGCAAGCTGTACGGCATCCACGTCCTCGGCGAGCGCAGCACCGAGTTCGTGCACGTCGGCCAGGCCGTGATGGCGCTGGGCGGCACGCTCGACTACTTCATCGACAACGTCTTCAACTACCCGACCCTGTCGGAGCTGTTCAAGTACGCCGCCTACGACGGCCTGGGGCGCCTGGCCAGGCGAACCACGACCCAGTGAGCGCAGCTTGAGCGCGGAGGACGACTTCCGGACGCCGTCGCCACGCGAGGTGCGCGCCGCGCTGGCGCTGCTGGGGCCGCTGTATGCGGCGGTGCGGCCGCGCGTGTATGGGCTGGAGGGCATCCCGGAGACGCGGCCACTGCTGTTCGTCGGCAACCACACGCTGTATGGCGTGCTCGACGTGCCGGTGCTGTTCGCCGAGCTGTATCGCAAGCGGGGGATCCTGCTGCGCGCGCTGGGCGACCACGCGCACTTCAGGGTGCCGGTGTGGGGCGAACTCCTGCGTCGCTTCGGCGTGGTCGATGGCACGCGCGAGAACTGTGCGCGGCTGATGCGCGCGGGCGCCTGCGTGCTGGTCTTCCCCGGCGGCGGGCGCGAGGTCGCCAAGCGCAAGGGCGAGCGCTACCAGCTGATCTGGAAGCAGCGCCTGGGCTTCGCGCGCCTGGCCATCGAGCATGGCTGCACCATCGTGCCGTTCGCCAGCGTGGGCGTGGAGGACGCCTTCGACGTGATCTACGACGCCGATGATCTGCTGGCCACCCGGCTCGGCAAGTGGCTGGCAAGGAAGGGCGTGCGCACCGACGTCATCCCGCCGCTGTCACGCGGCCTGGGCCCGACCCCGCTGCCCCGACGCTGGCGCCAGGACCTCTGGTTCGGCCCCGCAATCGAGACCGGCGCCTATCGCGGTGGCGCCCCCGACGACGACAGCCGCGTCCGCTCCCTGCGCGACCGCGTCAAGCAAGCCGTCGAGTCCGGCATCGCCAACCTGCTCGAACACCGCACCGCCTGACCCCCCCGGCTTCGGACCCGACCCAGGTTGCTTCGGACCCGACCCAGGTTCGTCTCGGCTTCGCTTCGGACCCGACCCAGGTTCGTCTCGGCTTCGCGGCTTCGGACCCGACCCAGGTTCGTCTCCGCTTCGGACCCGACCCAGGTTCGTCTCAGGGCTTCGGACCCGACCCGGGTTCGTCTCCGCCAATGCACCAGAAGGCCAAGCACTCTGTCCGGCATGTCCGAAACGGCGTGCGGATCAGCCGTCTCAGCCCGGAACCGGACAGGCACAACCACGCAATTCCCCGCCGCGGAAGGGCCGGCATGCCGCGTGCTCTCTCCCTCGGAGTGTCCTATCCACGACAGGTCCTTCCCGGTGCCACATACCTCATCACGCGCCGCTGCACGCAGCGGCAGTTCCTGCTGAGGCCGTGCTCGCGGACAAACGACATCCTCCTGTACTGCCTGGCGCGCGCAGCTGCGCTCTACGGAGTCGAGCTTCATGCCTATTGCTTCTTGTCGAATCACTATCACCTGGTGCTCACGGATTCCCGTGCTCGCCTGCCGGAATTCATGCGCTACCTCAATGAGCACACCGCCCGCGCACTCAATGCACTGCGCGGGCGCTGGGAAGCCCTCTGGGCGTCGGGTACCTACAGCGCGGTTCGTCTCGCAACCCTCGATGATGTTGTCGAGAAGGTCGCCTACACACTGGCCAACCCCGTCGCAGCGGGACTAGTGGAGCGCGGGGAGCGTTGGCCTGGTCTGTGGAGTCACCCCGGGAATGTTGGCCGAGCCGCGCTGATTGCGGGCCGCCCAGAGGGAGGGTTCTTTCGCGCCAACGGGCCAACCCCCGAGTACTGCGAACTGGCGCTGGCGTTGCCGCCTGGTGCCGAGGCGCTCGAGACATACGTGGAGGCGGTGCAGGTGGCACTGCGTCATCGCGAGGCTGCCGCAGTCCAGGATGTGCACGGCCAGGGCCGCCGGTTCTTGGGGCGGTCTGGAGTCCTCGCGCAGTGCCCGACGGACAGCCCTTCGACGCCAGAGCCCCGTCGCGATCTGAACCCGAGAGTCGCCGCACAGGACCAGTGGAAGCGTGTCGAGGCGCTGCTCCGCTTGAGGGACTTCGTGGATGCGTACCGCGCCGCGCGCGAGGCGCTCCTTGCTGGGCTTGCCAATGTCCTGTTTCCAACGGGAACCTACTGGTTGCGCGTGTACGGGCGGGTAGCCTGCGCCCCGCCCTGACCGAGCACTGGCTTCGATCCATGGCCACCACCGCCGAGCCATAGGTCGGGTTTGTGACGCGCGCGCGACTGCTTCGCCGCCGCCCGTTCACATGGTCTTGTTTGCGGGTTTGAAGCACTCCCTGGGGGGGCCGGTGGTTGAAACTGTCGTCCGAAGGGTCTTGTCGCCGGATTGCGCCCGACTCAGCGACGAACCTTGATCGGTCAGGCGGACCCTGGTCGGGTCCGGCGCGTTGCCAGTTGACGAACCTTGGTCGGGGTCACGGCGGACGAACCTTGGTCGGGTCCGGCGCGGCGGCGGACGAACCTTGGTCGGGTCCGGTCGCGGCGAGTTGACGAACCTTGGTCGGGGTCACGGGTCGGGGTCACGGCGGACGAACCTTGGTCGGGTCCGGCGGGGGTCACGGCGGACGAACCTTGGTCGGGTCCGGCGGGGGCCGGCGAGACGAACCTTGGTCGGGTTCGGCGGCGGGGTCCGGCGAGACGAACCTTGGTCGGGTCCGGCGGCGGCGCGGCGGGGTCCGGCGGGGGCCGGCGGGGTCCGGCGGGCTAGACGAACCTTGGTCGGGTCCGGCGGGTCAACCTTGGTCGGGTTCGGCGGCGGGGTTCGGCGGGGGCCGGCGGGGTCCGGCGGGCTGCGCGACCGCGTCAAGCAGGCGGTCGAGGGCGGCATCGCGGAGTTCCTGGCACGTCGCGGCGACTGAGCCGGCGACCCCGGGCTCAGGGGATGAAGTTCGCGTAGGGCATGCGCGTGAAGACCACGCCGTTGGCGCTCACGGTCAGGGTCTTGAGCTCGGCGACCGTCGAGGTCAGGGTCGCCGTCGTGGTCCCGCTGGTGTCGGTCGGGAACTCGGGGCCGACCAGGTTGTTGCCGGTGCCGGTCACCACGATGGTGACCACCGCGCCGGCGACCGGCCGGTCGAGCCGGTCACGCACGTGCACGGTGATGGTCGACTTCTGGACCCCGTCGGCGCTCAGGCCAGTGGCGGGGTTCGGGATCGCCGTCGACCGGTCGGGGTCGATGGCGTGGTCGTCGGCGTCGAGGACGAGCGCCGCGTCGACCACCACCGCGGCGTCCAGGGCCGCGGCATCCTGGCGAATCGCTTCGTCATCCGCCCCACAGCCGCTCGCGATGACGGCGCACAGCAGGGCCAGCCAGAGCAGCGCACGCATGCCCTCTCCTAGCACGAACCGCCGGGGCCCGCTTGCTCCCCGACAGCTTGGCTTTGATTCCCTTTTTTCCGGTTTTGGCTAGACTGCCGCCAAACACCCACACCACCGGGGGACGTGCATGAGCAAGGCCGTCGAGAAGTTCCAGACCTGGATCGAGAGCTTCCCGCAGGACATCGCCGCCATGCAGAAGGTGGTCGACAACGACAAGGTGCCGCTGGCGGCGCGCCGCTACGCCACCGCGGGCCTCAACTACCTCCTGCAGCGCCTCGACATCATCCCGGACTCGCAGCCCGCCACCGGCATCCTCGACGACGCCTTCGTGCTGCGCGTGGCCGCGCTGCTGGCCTCGGAGCACGACGTCTCCGCCGCCGGCACCGAGGCGCTGACCACCTGCTCGCGGCTGTCCAACGACACCGACCTCATCCGCGACTTCTTCGGCGACGACATCTTCAAGAAACTGCGCCTCTACACCGAGCGCCTCGCCGAGGCCGAGGTGCGCCGCCGCCGCCCCGACTCCATCCTGTCGGACGACAAGATCCGCAAGGCCTTCTTCGCCGAGGTCTCCGACGAGGTCCGTCACTTCCTGCCCGCGCCGCAGGTCAAGGACGCCGACGCCATCGAGCGCGAACTCAAGTCGTACTTCAAGGCCAAGCTGGCCTCGATCTGAAGGGACTCATCGTCATGTGGATGCCAAGCAAGCTCGTCAGGAACCTCAGCAGCCTCGCCCTCATCGCCGCGCTGACCCGCGCCGCGTCGGCCGAGACCTTCGAAGAGATCTCCGCCAGCGCCCGCAAGCTGCCCGACGCCAGCGTGCTGGTGTTCCCGTTCGCCGACGCCTGCAAGCTCGAGGGCGATCTGGCCCGCCGCGCCTGCCAGGGCATCCGCGCCGCGCGCCAGTCCGCGCTGGTCGGCAAGCGCTGGGTCACCACCGCCAGCGGCGGCGTCGGCTTCGGCAAGTTCGACCTCAAGGGGACGCTGCCCGTCACCGCGCGTGGCTGCATCCTGTGCGTCGCGACCAAGCCGCAGGGCGACGCCTGGTTCATCGTGAGCAAGGGCACCCTGGCCGGCGAGGCCAGCGCGCTGGCCGGCCCCGACCTCGGCTTCGTCAACCAGAAGGTCGCCGACGAGGCTTCGGCCGCCAAGTACGCCACCGAGATGGCGCCGCAGCTGGCGACCGAGCTGGTCTTCGCGCTGACCGCCGACAAGCCGGTCGCCAAGGGCGGCGCCAGCGCGCTGACCGCCGAGGTGCTGGCCTGGCGCATCGTCGATCGCTGCACCGGCGACGTGCTCGCCTCCGAGCCCGACTCCGCCGCCAGCGCGGCGCCCTCGGGCAAGCCCGAGGAGTGCGGCGGCCAGGTCGGTCGTCCCAAGGACGTGCCCAAGGACGACGGCCTACCCGTGGTGCTTTCGCGCTGGGAGGTCCAGCGCGGCATGGCCGCCGTGCGCGGCCTGGTGCAAGACTGCCACAAGAAGTACCAGATCCCCGGCAACGCCAACGCGGTGGTCGAGATCAATAGCGACGGCAGCGTGAAGTCGGTCAGCCTCAAGGGCGACTTCGTGGGCACCCCGACCGGCACCTGCCTCATCAAGGTCGTGCAGCAGGCCAAGTTCCCGCCCTTCAAGAAGGGGCCGATGCGCGTCGACTACCCCTTCATCCTGCGCTGAGAAACCGGCCATCGCCCGGTCGTCGCGCTATGCTGAAGGCGTGATCGGGCAGACGCTGGGGAGCTATCGCGTCGTCGGCCAGCTGGGGGCCGGGGGCATGGGGGTGGTGTATGTGGCCGAGCATCCGCTGCTCGGACGCAAGGCCGCCATCAAGATGCTGCTGCCCGAGTTCTCCAAGGATCAGGAGTTCGTCAGCCGCTTCTTCAACGAGGCCAAGGCGGTGACCCTGATCCGCCACCCCGGTCTGGTCGACATCTTCGACTTCGGCTACCACGCCGACGGCAGCGCCTTCATCGCCATGGAGCTGCTCGAGGGCGAGAGCCTGGGCGCGCGCCTCAAGCGTGAGCGCGTGCTGGCGCCCGACCTGGTGGTCGCCATCATGCGCCAGGTCGCCAGCGCGGTCGGCGCCGCGCACGACAAGGGGATCGTCCACCGCGATCTCAAGCCCGACAACATCTTCCTGGTGCCCGACCGCGACGCGCCCTTCCACGTGCGGATCAAGATCCTCGATTTCGGCATCGCCAAGCTGCACACCTCCGAGGGCGGCGGCGCGGTCGGCGCGGTCGGCAGCATGACGCGCACCGGGGCCATGCTGGGCACGCCCTACTACATGTCGCCCGAGCAGTGCCGCGGCGCCGGGCAGGTCGATGCGCGCTCCGACATCTATGCCGTGGGCTGCATCATGTACGAGATGCTGGCGGGCCGGCCGCCGCACCTCGGTGAGGGTGTCGGCGAGGTCATCGCCGCGCACATCTACGTGGCGCCGACCGACCTGGCCGCGCTGGCGCCGCACGTGCCGCCCACGCTGGCGGCCATCGTGATGCGCCTCCTGTCGAAGTCGCCGGCCGATCGGCCGCGCACTCTCGACGAGGTCTCGGCTGCGCTGGCCGCCGCCAGCGGCAGCGCGGTCATGCCGGCGGCCGGGCCGCTGTCGGCGCAGGCCTATGCGCAGACGGCGATGGCGGCCAGCGCGGCGGGTGGCCAGCTGCCCGGCGCGACGCCGCCGGTGTATGTGGCGCCGGGGTATGCGCCCGCGCCCGCCTCGACTGCCGTCCCGGTCGCAGCCGCCGCCGCCTCCGCGGTGCAGCCCGCGCTGGCGCACAGCATGGGCACGCTGGGGCGGGGGGCAGGGGAGGTCGCGCCCAGGCAGCCGGCGCCGGCCCCGGGGGGCAAGCGCACCGGACTGCTGGTGGTGCTCGGGCTGCTGGCCGCTGCCGGCGTCGCAGCGGCGGTCTTCTTCGGCACGCGCGGCAAGAGCACGAGTTCGAGCACGAGTTCGAGCACGAGTCCGAGCACGAGTTCGAGCACGAGTCCGAGCACGAGTCCGAGCCCGAGTCCGAGCCCCGATCCGCTCGCCACCGCCCGGCAGGCCCTGACCGCCAGCAAGTGGGCCGAGGCCCTGGGCAAGGCCATGCAGGTCCTCGACAAGGACGCCGCCAACCCCGATGCGCTGGCCATCAAGGCCCAGGCCGAGCTGGAGCTCGGCGCCCAGCCCGTGTTCGACGAGCTGGAGCGCCAGGCCGAGGCCAGCGACTGGGCCGGCGTCATCGAGACCTACCAGCGCCTGCCCGCGACCAGCGTGTACCGCGAGCGGGCCGGCTCGCGCCTGCGCGCCGCCGAGCAGGCCGTGCGCGACGCCAAGGCCAGTCGCGGCAAGCCGTCGCCGTCACCCTCGAGGTCGCCGGTCGCCTCGACCGCACCCACTCCGACGCCAGCGCCCTCCGCGTCACCCACGCCATCGCCCACCGGCTTCGACAAGGTCGCCGCCTGTCAGAAGGTCATCCGCAAGGCGCTCGCGCTGATCCGGAACGATCCGAACCTGCGCGGGCAGCTGGCCAGCTGGAGGGCCGAGCTGCAGGCCAACCGCGACGAGTGCGAGCGCGCCATCACGCCTGCCCAGCTCGCGTGCGCGCAGCGCGCCAGCACGATCTACGACCTCGGCAAGTGCGAGTGACGATCGCCTAGCAGGGTCGGCTGTCCCCACATCGGCTGGCTGACGCGGTTGCCAAACCCTGGGGTCAAAACCACCCATGGCTGCGGCTCGTCGTGGGCGCACAGCTGTAACTGGCGGAATGCACGTGGTTTCCGCCCCGTGTAGGCGGTGTGCGCCGGTGTGGCACGCACGCTGCAAAAGGAGTCAATCGTCCGGCACACAGCAATCGACTCCGCGGCTCAGCCGCTTCGACAACTCGAACACAACGGAGACCAAGCCATGTCGCTCCCCATCTTCACCAAGTTCCGCAGCGCTGGGATCGCCCTCCTCATCGGGGCACTCGCCATGGGCGGTTGCGCAGGCGAGAGTGATGGTGGCCCCGGCCCGAGCAACGGTCCCCGCCAGCCCGCGCCCGACGAGGCCGCCTTCCTGTCGCTGGTCGGCGACGCCAACCTCTTCGTCGAGCCGATGTCGACGCGCCAGCTGCAGGTCAAGTATCACGACCAGGCCGGCGCGCCGCTGGCCGGCGAGATCCACTTCGCCATCGACGGCAACGGCGTCGGCGCCAGCCTGTCGGCCGCCAAGGCGGTCACCGACGCGCAGGGCGTCGCCAAGATCAACCTGGTCGCCGGCAACGAGGGCGCCTTCCGCATCAAGGTCAGCGCCGAGCTGGCCACCGGGGTCGACTGGCGTGTCAGCGTCACCCGCGCGGTGGCCCCGACCCCGCCGCTGTCGCTGCTGGGTGACTTCCGCACCGAGTCGACGCTGGACATCGGCGGCGGCCTGCCCGGCACCGTGGGCACCGTGGTGCGCACCCTCGACGACCTGACCGACGGCCCCAACGACCCGGCCACCTTCCTCATCGACGCCGCGGTCAACCAGATCGGCTCGTCCACCATCCGCAGCGCGGTCAACTTCGTGCGCCCCGGCCTCGACAGCATGCTGAACGACTTCATCTCGGACAACTCGCCGACCTTCGTCAGCAAGATGCTGCAGGTGTCGCGTGACTTCTCCAACGTGGCGCGCCGCTTCGGCCTGGTGTCCAAGCTCAGCATCGCCAACGGCGTCAGCATCGACGGCAACATCCAGCTCAAGCACAAGCTCGAGGGCGTGTTCTTCACCATCGGCGGCGTCAAGAAGACCTTCATGTTCAGCGCCATGGGCATCACCCCCACCGAGGTCACCGTGCCGGCGCAGGTCATGGGCGAGAGCAAGCTCATCCTCGGCCAGCACCAGTTCCCCTTCTCGTACGGTCAGGTCCTGCTGGTCGCGCTGAACCAGGCCATCATCCCGGCCATCGACCCGACCGCGCACAACATCGGTGAGCTCATCAGCCACCAGGTCAACTGCGCCAGCATCGCGGTCGAGATCGCCGACTTCGTGGGCATCGGCGGCACGTCGCTGTACGAGGGTGCCTGCCGCACCGGCATCACCGCGGTCGGTGGCCTCATCGAGGACCAGATTCGCGGCATCGACAGCACCGCCACCACGCTGACCCTGAAGGGCGACGCCGACATCATGGACGCCAACACCGACCGCGTGGTCGAGGCGTTCCAGGGCGGCCTCTGGGAGGGCTCGATGACCATGGCCGGCTCGACCTCGATGCTGGTCCGCCCCAACAACAAGTTCACCGCCGTCAAGATGGCCGGCGCCACCCCGTAGCACTGGCCACCAGCGGCTGACCCCGACAACCCGCGCCTGCCGAGCAGTCGCGATTGCCAACGCAGCAAGGACACGCCCCGCCACCCGCGGGGCGTTCGCCTTTTCGGCGCGCCTCCGGTACCGTGGAGTCATGCGTCTCGCGACGACGGTCGTTGTGCTGGGTGCGCTGGTGGTCTCGCTGGCTGGGGGCGTGGCCCGGGTGCAGGCCGCACCCAAGGTCGATGACGCCGCCGTCGCCAAGGCCAAGGAGCACTACAAGAAGGGCACCTTCTTCTACGACACCGGCGAGTTCGACAAGGCCATCGCCGAGTACCTGGCCGGTTACGAGGTCCAGTCCGACCCCGTCTTCCTGTTCAACATCGCGCAGTCGCACCGCCAGCTCGGCAACCATGACAAGGCGGTCTTCTTCTACAAGAGCTTCCTGCGCAACAGCCCGAACGCCCCCAACGCCGAGATGGTGCGCCAGCGCATCGCCGAGCTCGAGGAGCTGATCCAGAAGAAGAAGGAGTCCCTGGAGAAGCCCCCGGGGTCGCCCGAGCCGCCGGTGTCGAGCGGCGGCGTCAAGCCGTCACCGCGCCCCGAGCCGTCGGCCTCGCCGGTGGCGTCACCCCGCCCGTCACCGTCGCCGGTGAAGCTGCCCGATCCGGCCAAGGTCGCCGCCGGCACCGATGACGGCCAGGCTCCCGGTCCGGTGGACGGCCCCGGCGACGGCGCCTCGCGGCCGATCTACAAGAAGTGGTGGTTCTGGACCGCCATCGGCGTGGTCGCGGTCGGCGCCACCGTCGCGGTGGTCGCGGTCAGCGGCGGCGAGGCCAGCGCGCCCAGCGCCGACTTCCACGGGGAGGCGTTCTGATGCGGGCCTCCGTTGTGGCGGTGCTGGCGCTCGGCGCGCTCACGGTCGCAGGCCCGGGGTGCGGGGGTGACGCCGGCACCTATGTGGTGGTCCACCTCGAGAAGGGCACCGCGCCGGCCGGGATCGACCGGGTCGAGCTCGACCTCATGCTGGACGGCCGCATGGACACCGTGATCATCGAGCGCGGCGGCGCCGAGCTGAGCTTCCCGCTGACCGACGCCATCAAGATCAACTCGGGCCAGGGCAACCTCGACGTCCGGGCGCGCGCCCTGATGGGCACCACCGAGCTGGCCACCGGCTCGACCCCGGTCTTCTTCGAGCGCGGCAGCACCACGCCGGTCACGGTGACCTTCGGCATCCACGTGCAACCCTCCGACGGTGGCGTGCCCGACGCCGCGGTCATCAACGACGGCGGCCCCAACGACGGCCCGCCCATCGATCGCCCGCCCCTGGGCGACGGCGGGGCGCTGACGCCGATCGAGCGCATCCGCCTGGGCATGGTGACGCCCGGCTCGGCGGTTGACCTCGGCGACGTCGTGGTGGTCGCCGGCTTCCAGAACAGCACCACGGTCCGGATCTGGGTGCAGGATGAGGGCGGCGGGCCGAACCATGGCATCCAGCTGTTCTGTCGCCTGCCGTGCGCGACCCTCCCCGCGGCCGAGGTAGCGCGCTACAGCAGCCCAGGGGTGCAGGCACGCGTGACCGGGACCTTCACGGCCTTCATGCCGCCCGGCGCACCATGGCCGACGCTGGAGGTCGAGAACCCAACCTTGATGCAGACCGGCATGGGGCGAATGGTGGTCGTCACCGACGTGCCAGCCGACATGGTCGACCTGATGCGCAACGGGAACCCCGCTGTGGCGCCCTACATGGGCTCGTACGTCCGGGTCGGCGCGCTGCCCGCGGGCTCGCAGTTCACGCCCAACCTGACGCCGATGCAGTTTGCGACCTCCTGTCCGGGGCTCGACGGCGGCATGATGCCTGGCTACTTCGGCATCGTGTTCTCCACCATGAGCGGCAACAACCTCGCGGTCGACACCAGCTTCTTCCACAACGCCGGTTACCTGATGTACTGCAACAACGCCTGCGTGAGCTCGTGCGTCCAGAAGGCCCAGGCCGCCGATCGCTTCACCCGCATCTCGGGGATCCTGGAGCAGCAGTTCGGGATGGGCAGCTTCCTGCAGGTCGTCGCCACCCGCGACAGCGACTTCGTGCGCTGAACGCGCGGCGGCCGGGGACGGCGCCGCCGCGACGACTTCATCGCTATCGCGGCTGGGCCCGGTACTCGCGCTCGAGTAGCGCGGTGCGCACCATGTCGTGGTAGGCGCCCTGGTACAGGTACTCCTCGCGCAGCACGCCCTCGTCGATGAAGCCGAGCTTGTTGGCCAGCGCGCGGGTGCGCTGGTTGGTGCGGTAGAACATCATCCACAGCTTGTGCAGCTTCTCGGTGTCGAAGGCCTCGGCGACCAGTGCGCGCATGGCGGCGGTGCCGTGGCCCTTGCCGTGGTCGGCCTTGGCCGCGATGATGATCGACAGGCGACCGACGCGGCTGGGGCGGTGGATCTGGTGCAGCCCGACCTGGCCGAGGTAGCGCCCGCTGTCGGCCTCGAGCACCGAGTAGACGCGCTCGGCGCCGGCCGGGTCGCGGTGCTGCGCCACCAGCTTGCCGAGGTAGCCGAGCTCGGCCTCGCGCGTGATGGGCTTGCCGGTGAACCAGCCGAAGTTTCCCACCACGGCGGGGTCGTTGACCCAGGTCATCACATGATCGACGTCGGTTTCGGCCAGCGGCCGCAGCGTCACGCTCATGACGTCCTCTCCTTCAGGCGGGCCGCCTTGCGCGCGGCCTTGGCGGCCCGGCGCTCGGGGCGCGCCTTCCACCAGTCACGCAGCCCCAGCGACAGCGGCCACAGCAGGAGCCCGAGGCAGATCAGGCCCACCAGATCGATGAGACCCCACAGGCTGCCGGGGCCGGCATAGAAGGTGTGGCCCGCCTCCAGCATGGCGACGTCGTCGAGCAGGGTGTCGGGCGGTGTGTAGACGCCCTTGGGCGGGTCGATGGCGCGGATGTGCTTGCGCACGCGGCCGCTGGCGTCGATGAAGCTGGAGACGCCGGTCTGCACCGCGCGCACCATGCCGGTGCGGTGCTCGACCGAGCGGTACACCGCCAGCGCCAGGTGCTCCCAGGGCTCGCTGGTGGCGCCGAACCAGGCGTCGTTGGTGATGTTGACGAAGACGTGGGGGTGCTTCTTGGCGGCGGCGGCGCCGAAGCGCGGCAGGATGTCCTCGTAGCAGATCAGCGGGCCCAGGCGCCACACGCCACCGGGCGCGCGCGGGTCGGGCAGCTCGAAGATGCTGGTCGCGCTACCGCGCTCGAACATACCGGCGGTCGACGGCAGCCACTTCTTGATGACCGGGAAGGTCTTGGCCAGTGGGATGTATTCGCCGAACATCAGCAAGAAGATCTTGTCATAGCGTCCAGTGATGACGCCCTCGCGGTTGACCATCAGCGCGGTGTTGAAGGGGTACTCGTGCTCGTCGTCGCGGGTCACGGCGCCGAACAGCAGCGGCGTGGTGAAGCCCTCGCGCAGGTGCCGATCGGGGTTCTCCATCGGCAGCGGCCAGCGCGGCAGCGCGTAGGGGTACGACGACTCCGGCCACACGATGAGCTGCGCGCCCTGCTGCTCGAGCGCGCGCGAGGCCGACTGGTGCTTCTCGTTGTTCTCGGTCTGCAGGCGCTGGTAGTAGGCCACGTCGAAGCGGCCCGACTGATCGACCTGGGGCTTGAGGTCGAAGCGGATGTTGGGCTGCACGATGCCGATCTTGACCTTGGGCGCGGCGGCCCAGCGCCTGTCCATCTGGTGGATGCGCAGGTAGCCGAAGCCGAGGACCAGCACCATCACGGCGGCGGCGGCGGCCAGCGGGCGGCGCGGCAGCGGCAGCCGGGCCGCGCGCGCGCGCACGGCGTCGAACAGCGCGCCGTTGACCATCACGATGATGAAGGTGATGCCCAGCGGCCCGGTCAGCTCGGCCAGCTGGATGACCGGCAGCACCCAGGCCTGGGTGATGGCCAGGTACCAGGGGAAGATGAAGGGCGTCACCAGCTCGAGCGCGACCATGACGATGGGCGCGACGGCAACGAAGGGCCACCTGGTGCGCTTGTGCATCACGCGCACGAACCAGCCGAAGAAGCCGAACACCAGCCCCTGGTAGGCACACAGCAGCAGGAAGACCGGGATGGCCACCGCCAGCGGCAGGAAGGCGAAGCGCTGCAGAAGGCCCACGATCCAGTAGAAGCCGCCGGCGTTGGCCGTGATCCCGACCAGGAAGCCGTACAGGAAGCCGCGCTTGTGGGTGGGCGCCGTGGTGATGACCCACAGGGTGGGCACCAGCGCGAACCAGGTCAGCGGCCAGATGTCGAAGTCGGCGCACGACAGGAACAGCAGGCAGCCCGCCATGACGCAGATCCCCGCGGCGACCCACGGGTTCGGGGCCACCAGGCCCCGGGTGCCGCGCTCGGTCTCGAGGCCGGCGCTGGTGCCCGCTGGCTTGCTGGGCCGCGCCTGGTCGGTGTCGGCTCCCGCTGCTGCCGCCGCCGCGCGCGACCGGCCGCCGCCCCCGCCGCCGCCCTTCCTCTTCTTGGCCATCGCGCGCCTCGCCGCCTAGCTCTCGTTCACCTTGAACGGGAGCACCTGGGGCAGGCAGGTGAACAGCGCCGGCAGCGCGCCCGGCGTCTCGCCATCGACGTCCAGCCGGACCTCGTCGCCGGGCGTCACCGGCCAGGCCTCGACCTTGGCGGCGCGGCGCACCTTGACCTTGGGCAGCGTCAGGTGGGTGCCCTTGTAGATCCGCATGCCGTGCAGCACCAGCTCGAGCGGGCTGAAGTCCCCCAGGGTGACGACATCGAACAGGCCGTCGTCGACCTCGGCGTTGGGCGCGATGTGCATGCCGCCGCCGAAATACTGGCCGTTCGAGACGGCGACGTTGTTGATCAGCAGCTCCTCGGGCTCGCCGTCGTCGAGCACCAGGCGCACGCGCTGGTTCTGGTAGCTGAGCTGCGCGCGCAGCGTGGCGATGAGGAAGCTGGCGCGGCCGCCCAGCGCCTTGGACGAGGTGTTGACCAGCTCGTCGACCAGACCGGCGATCCCGAACGAGGCGATGTTGACGAAGTAGCGCGTCTCGCGCCCGCCACCGGGCCGGGTCAGGTCGAGCCGCCCGCAGTCGATCATGCGCGTCTTCTTGCCGCGCAGCGCGCGCGCGCTGGCGGCCAGCTCCTTCGAGATCAGCATGGTCTTGCGGAAGTCGCCGCCGGTGCCGAAAGGCAGCACGCCGAGCGCGGCGCCGCCGATGGCCTTGCCGTCCTCGAAGAAGCCGTTGGCGACCTCCGAGATGGTGCCGTCGCCGCCCAGCGCGACGATCAGCTCGAAGCCCTCGGCGATGCCCTCGCGGGCGACCCGGGCGGCGTCACCGGGACCCTTGGTGTGGCGGTGCTCGAAGGGGCCGAAGTTGTCGGCGATGGTGCGGGCGATCTCGGTCCACTTCTTCTCGACCGTGCCACCCGCCGACTTGGGATTCACCACCACGAGGGTGCGGAAGTTGTCGGGCACGGCGGCACGCTAGCACAGGAGAGGGAAGCGGAGGGGAGGCAACAGGCTCAGGGGACAGCGACAGGCGACGGGCGACAGGCGACAGGCGACAGGCGATGAGGAATGGCGGAGCGGAGCGCAGGGAGGGAAGGGGAGCGCAAGGAGCGCAGGGAGGGCGGCTCGGGCTGGTATGGAGTGGAGCGGGGGCGCGGGGCGTGGAGGGTGTTACTTGCGGCGGCGGGTGGCGAGGACGAGGCCGAGGGCGAGCAGGCCGAGGGCCAGGTAGGCCTCGCCGTGGCCGCCGCCGGCGGCGCCGGGGCCGACGCTGCAGCCGCCCGACGAGCCACCACCGTCGTCGTCCTTGGCGCACGCGAACTGGCCGCCGCCGGCGCTGACGCAGCTGTAGCCGGAGGCGCCGCAGCCCGCGGCGGGGTCGCAGATCTGCGAGCAGTAGCCGGCGCTGACGCAGATGGCCGAGTTGCACTGGTCACCGGTGCTGCACGGCATGCCCAGGCCGCCCGGCGTGGTGTTGTCACGCACGCAGGCGTGGGCGCCGCCGCCGGCGTCGATGCAGGCGAAGTCGGTCGGGCAGCCGGTCGCCGGCTCGCACAGCTCGGTGCAGAACTTGTCGTCGGGGTTGGTGTTGCTGGTGGCGCAGATCCCCGAGGCGCACTCGGCGTCCTCGGTGCAGCCGCCGCCGAGCGTGGTCTTGGGGGTATCGCCAGGCATGCACAGCTGGGCGCCGCCGGGGCGGACCTCGCAGTGGAAGCCGCCGGGGCAGCTGCCCGCGGTGCCGGTCTGGCAGACCATGGTGCACATGTTGGCGGCGCACTCGCCGCTCTGGCAGTTGGCGCCGGTGGTGCACGCGCCGCCGAAGGGCTGCTTGGGCGGGGTCACCGGGCCGCCGGTGCCGGGGATGCAGGCGTTGCCGCCGCCCTGCAGGCTGACGCACTGGTCGCCGTTGGGGCAGCCCGAGCCGCAGGCCTGGGTGCACACCGCGCTGCCCTGGTACTCGACGCAGAAGCCGCTGGCGTTGCTGCACGAGCCGTCGGAGCGACAGGCGGTGCCGTAGCCGCCCACGCTGGGGTCGGGCACGCAGGCGTTGTTCATGCACAGCTGGCCGGAGTCGCACTGCGCCGCGCTGGTGCAGCCGATCGGGGTCGCGCCGTTGGGATAGATGGCGCACACGCCGTTGAGGTCGTCGGTGTCGAGGGTGCGCTGCGAGGTGTCGCCGGGGCCGGTGGCGTAGTACATCGTCGCGCTCGGCGTCGGCGAGTGATCGAGGCCGAGCAGGTGGCCGATCTCGTGGGTGGCGACCGACTGCAGGTCGGACCGGCTGCGGTTGCCGTCGGTGGCGAACTGCACGTAGGGCGTGAACTCGATGTCGGCGTCGTAGATGTACCAGGCCGAGCCGCTGCTCTGGAACTGCGAGTTGGTCACCGCCAGGGTGCAGCCGCCGCTGCCACAGCTGCCGTGCACCCAGCCGCTGGTGGAGGGCCACATGATCTCGACCTGGCCGTTGCGCACCGGCGCGGTGGCCGAGGTGTCACCCGCGAACGACGATGTGAAGTCGGAGCAGTTGGCGTCGTCCCAGGTCTTGAAGCCGTTCTTGATGGCGGTGATGTCCGAGCCGTCGGTGATGCGCGGGTCGGCGGTGGGGTTGATCTTGTAGGGCACCGGCAGGCGCTGCCACTTGACGTTCTGGCCGCTGACCTTCATGCGCACGAAGGCGTGCGCGGTGGCGCTGGTCATGATGAGGGCGGCGCCGGCGAGGGCGAGGCTGAAGTGGCGACGCATCAGCGCACCCCCTCGGTCTGGGCCCGTGCGATCTCGACGGCACGCAGGGCGGTGGCGCGCATCATGGCGGTGCGCGCGACCTGACGGCGGATGGTCGAGACCAGCTCGGGGTAGCTGGCCGGGATGGCGGTCGCGGTATCGCTGTGCTCGATGATCAGGCCGCCGCGGGGGTCGAAGGTCACGAAGGCGATGCCGCTGAGGTCGCGCACGATGTGCTCGGCGCGCGAGACCGGGTCGCGGACGATGTCGAACTTGCCCTGCGCCATGGCCACGGTGCGGGCGTAGAAGCCGTCGGTGTTGAGGAACAGCAGGACCTCCTGGCCGAGGGCGAACTCGGGCTCGCCGTCGACGCGGGAGATGATGAGGCCCTTGGCGCCGCCGACGGTGCGGATGACGATGCGGCCGCTGGCGGGGACGCTGCCCTTGTGGACCTCGGTCGCCTTGATGGTGACCTGGGTGAAGAGGCGGCCGTTCTCGTCGGTGGTGCGCCGCTTCTCGACCGTGCCGCGCAGGATCAGGTCGGCGCTGTCGGTCATCGCCGGAAGCTGGATCTCGGTAGCCAGGGTGGCCCTGGCCGGGGACGCCTGGGCGGCCAGGAACACCGCGGCAAGCAGGGACGGGATGAGCAGCCTCGTACGCATTCTAGGTGACCTCCGGACGCGACCTGTTTCAGCAAGCAGTGTGCCGGACCGGGGTTCCTGTAAAAATACGGGCTTCTACGGAATCGTCGTCTGAAACGGCGACAGTCTGTAGCAATATTCCACGACAGCGACGCGCTGTAGATCATGAATCCGCAAGGACTTAGGTCCGCAGCTTACAAACGGATGGCTGATTGGTTGGCCAGCGGACGCGGGGACAACGAACCTGGGTTGGCTTGTCAGGTAGCCGCAAAACGAACCTGGGTCAGGTCAGGTGGCACCAACGAACCTGGGTCGGGTCAGGTGCCGAACGAACCTGGGTCGGGTCAGGTGGTGACGAACCTGGGTCGGGTCAGGTGGCAGGTGGGGTCAGGTGGTGACGCCGAGGGCGCGGGCCAGGACGGAGGCGATGTCCTCGACCTCGGTGCGGCCGCTGGCGGCGCGGCCGAGGGAGCGCTTGCAGGTCGGGCAGGCGGTGACGACCCGGATGGGGGCGTCGCCGTTGTCCGGGTTGGCCTCGAGCTCGCCGAGGCGGCGTCGGGCCATGGCGCGGGAGGTCTCGGGCATGGTGATGGGCAGCAGGCCACCGCCGCCGGAGCACTGCGAGTCGGCGTGCGACCAGGCGAACTCGGCGGTCTCCATGCCGGCCGCCGCGAGCAGCTTGCGCGGCGCCTCGTAGACCCCGAGGCCGCGGCCCAGGTGGCAGGGATCGTGGTAGTGCACCCGCGCCCCCGGGCCGGTGCCGGCCTGGCGCGCCAGCCGCTCGGTGTGCGGGGCCAGAAACTCGGTCAGGTGAACGATCCGCGCCGACAGCGGGGCGCCCAGCGCCGCGAAGCGGGTGCGCATCAGCCCGACACAGCCCGGGCACGACATCACCACCACCTCATAGGACGCCAGCGAGGCCGCGTGCCGGCGCGCCAGCTCGGCCAGCGCGACGTCGTCACCCAGCGAGGCCAGCGGCATGCCACCACAGAGCGGTCCCGCCGCCGGGTCGAGGTCGACCAGCCGGGCGTCCAGCCCCAGGGCACGGAACAGCGCCAGCGTGCGCTCGACGTCGGTCAGCCCGTCCTCGCTGGCGCAGGAGTCGCACCCAGGCAGGAACCCGACCTTGCCCTGGGCCCCCCGCGGCGCGAAGTCGGTGGCCGTGAAGCGGCTGCGCAGCGCTGAAACCAGTGCTCGATCGCGCGCCGCGAAGCGCTGCGCGAAGTTGTGCGTCACCGGCGCGGCCGCGCCATGCGCCGCCAGCTCGCGCCGCGCCGTCAGCAGCGTCTCGCCGACCGGGATCTCGTGCGAGCAGTAGCGCGTACACAGCCCGCACCCGGTGCAGCCGTACACCGGCGCCGCGGCGTCCTCGGTCCAGGGCCGGCGCCCCACGCGCAGCTCGCCCAGGGCCTGCATCTTCTGCTGCGTGACCAGCGCCTCGCGGGTGTCGGCGGCAGCGACCGGGCAGGCGTGGCGGCACAGCTTGGGGCAGTAAGTGCAGTGCTCGGTGGCGGGGTCGTTCTTGCCCGCGACGTGAGAATCGCTCATGCGGCCTCGGCGCGCGGCGGCGCGCGATCGGGGTTCAGGATGCCGTGCGGATCCAGCTCGCGCTTCAGATCGTGCAGGTACTTCGCCAGCGCGGGGTCACCGAAGGTCGCGCGCGCCCGCCGCGCCCCCAGCGGCGCCAGCACGTCGGCCAGCTTCTCGCGCGCGGCCTGGTCCAGCGCCGGCGCGCCGGCCAGGAACAGGATCCCGCCAGCGGAGTCGAAGCGCCCGATGTGCGCCCGCGGCTCGGCGCCCTGCGCGCGGATGTGCGCCACCCCGGTGGCATACAGCCGGGGCAGATCGTCCAGTCGCGCGTAGACCTCGAGGTCGACCGGCGCCAGCGTCCCCGCCGCGCCCGGGCCACCCAGCTTGGCGGCCTCCAGCGCCGAGCGCCGGGCGTCCGACCCCGGCGGCAGCGGCGCCGCGGCCGCATAGCCCATGCCGTACGCGCGCGCGCGCATGGTCCACCAGGTCTCGGCCAGCGCCGGCCCCAGCGGCTGCGCGCCCCCGGCCGCGGCGGCGTCGCCGATGATGGCCAGGTCGGCCGCGGCCAGATCGACCAGCCCCGCGGTCGCGGTCACCAGCACACAGCCGCCGGCGAGGTCCCCGGGCACCGCCTCGGCGCCATAGTGCGCCGCCAGCGCCGCCGGATCGTAGACACCCATCGCGGTCGGCCGGGCGTCCTCGGCCAGCGCGCGCTTGACCGCCTCGATGGCCGCCGCGACCGGATTGTCCAGCGTGGGCGGGAAGGCATGGGCACCATACAGGCGCGACTCGGGGCGTCGATCGATGCGCAGCACCACGCCGGTGATGATGCCCAGCGTGCCCTCCGAGCCCATCAGCACGCGCGACAGATCCGGCCCGGTGGCCCGCCGCGGCGCGACCCGGGTGTGGATGGTGCGGCCGTCCGCCAGCACCGCCGACACACCCAGGCAGGCGTCCTCGAGGAAGCCATGACGGGGCGTCAGCCGCCCCGCCCCCCGCGCCGACAGCAGGCCGCCCAGCGTCGACCCCAGCGCCGCCGGGGGGAAGTCACCCAGCGTCAGGCCGCGTGGGATGAGCAGCTCCTCCAGCGTACGCGCGGTCAGTCCGGCCTGTGCGTGCACCACCAGCGAGGTCTCGTCGAGGTGCAGCACGTTGGTCATGCGCCGCATGTCGAGGACGACGCGCGTGCGCTCGTCGCGCGCATGCAGCGCGTGCGTCGACCCGGTGCCCCAGGGCACCACCATGACGCGCTCGCGCGAGCACGCCCGCAGCACGTCGGCGACCTCGGCCGCCGAGGCCGGCTGCACCACCCAGGTCGGCGCCGGCGGCTCGATGTCGCCGGCGGCCTTGCCCGCGATCTGCATCAGCGCGCGCTTGCCGAACAGCACATGGTCGGCGCCTACCGCGGCCTCCAGCGCCGGCTCCAGCGGATGGCGGCTCATGACGCCCTCGCGACGTCGGTCAACCGCGGCGGCGCGGCCAGCCCCAGCTTGCCCGGGTTCATGACGCCGTCGGGATCCATCACGCTCTTGAGCGAGCGCAGGATGGCCATCGACTCGCGGTGCTCCTCGGCCATGAAGGCGCCCTTGGACAGGCCGACGCCGTGGTGGTGCGAGATGGTGCCGCCGGCGCGCGCCGCGGCCGACAGCCCGTCGGACCAGATGGCGTCATACACGCGCTCCATGCGCGCGCGATCCGGCGCGTGGGCCACGAAGGTGAAGTAGATCGAGCAGCCCTCGGGGTAGGCGTGGGAGAAGTGCGCCATCACCATGGCGTGGCGACCGATGGCCTCGCGCACGCTCTCGTAGAGGTCGGGCAGGCGCTCCCAGGTCGAGGCGACCTCCATGGTGTCGGCGAAGGCGCCGGCCGCGAACAGCGTGCTCTGCCGGTACGACACCGCGTAGCGCTTCTTGAGCCAGTTCAGGCCGGGGCCCTCGCCGAGATCACGGCCACCGGCGCGCTCCAGCTCGGCGAAGGTCAGCCGGGCCTCGACCTCGGTGCGTCGCGCGGCACCCTCGCAGCCCACGATGAGCAGGCAGCCCTTGCGCGCCAGCTTCGGCACCAGCGAGTCGAGCACCGGGTTCAAGATCCGCGGCCGCGCCAGCGCGCCCGCCAGCAGGGTGTCCTGCACGCGCTGCCTGGCGCTGGCCAGCGATCGCGCCAGCCGCCCCGCCAGCCCCTTGGCGGGCGGCGGCGTCGGCACATAGGCGGCGCCCTCGTCACCCGCCGCCGCGGCGGCCTCGGCGCGATGGCGCATGGCCAGGAAGGAGTCGAACGGATCGTACAGGCGCACCACCGCGGGGCGCAGCCCGCGCTGCATGACGGCGCGGATGGCCTGCATCCCGGCGTCCACCGTGGGCAGCTCGAAGCCGCGCAGGATGCGCAGCTCGGGGCTCCTGCGCAGGCGCAGCGTGCCCTCGGTCAGCACGCCCAGGGTGCCCTCCGAGCCGATGAAGACCTGGGTCCAGTCGGGGCCCGCCGCCGCGCGGCCGTCGACCCCGGTGCGCACGATGTCGCCGCGCCCGGTGACGACCTCGAGGCCCAGCGTCATGTCCTCGATCTTGCCGTACTTGGTCGACATCTGACCGGCGCCGCGCGCGGCCAGCCAGCCGCCCACGGTGCTGCAGTAGATCGAGGACGGGAAGTGGCCCAGGGTGAAGCCGCGCCGGTTGAGCTCGCGCTCGAAGCGCTCGCCGTTCATGCCGGCCTGCACGCGCACGGTGGCGTTGCGGGTGTCCAGCGCCAGGATGCGATCCATCGGCTTGGTGTCGATGACCAGACCGCCATAGATCGGCGCCGCGCCCCCGCACACGCCCGACCCGGCCGCGTAAGGGACAACGGGCACACCGAGCTCGCGCGCGACGCGCACCAGCGCGGCCACCTCGGCCGTGGTCGTCGGCCAGGCCACCACGTCGGGAGGGAAGGGCGCCCCCTTGCCGTCGCGCATCCCGATGAGCACCCGCGGCCACTGATCACGGGCATAGGAGTGGCGGTCCGACGTGGCGCGCGACACCCGCGCGCTGCCGACCACCTTGGCGCAGGCAGAGGCCAGCCGCTCCGCCTGGGAGGGATGTATCATGGTGCCAGAATCTATCAGCTTTTCGTGACGGTGGCGCCCAAAGCTGCTTGCCAGGCGTGCGCGGTCACGACTACCCTCGGGGCGACGACTGCAGGGGGGAGTGGACCATGAAGGTGCGCGTGTTGGGATGGTGCATCGCGCTGGCGCTGGTGTGCGCGACGGCCGGCCGCTCGCTGGCCGACCCGGCGGCGGACGCCAAGCAGCACTACATCGACGGACAGAAGTGGTACGACCTCGGCGAGTACGACAAGGCCATCGAGCTCTTCAAGCAGGCCTACTCGATCGAGGCCCGCCCCGGGCTGCTCTTCAACATCGCGCAGGCCTACCGCCTGTCGAAGAACTTCGAGCGCGCGCTGTTCTTCTACAACGCGTTCCTGAAGAAGGTCCCGCAGGCCAACAACCGCGCCGAGGTCGAGCGCTTCATCGCCGAGATGCGGGGCGCCCTCGAGCAGCAGCAGACGGTCTCGGAGAAGCCACCCCAGGGCACCGTGGACCCGGCTGATCCCGCGGGCGTGGTCACCACGACCACCACGACGACCACCACCACGGGCGTCGGCGGCACCACGCAGGTCGACACCCAGGCCGACCCGGGCACCAAGATTCCGTCGCCCGAGCGCTCCGCCGCGACCCAGGTGCCGATGGGGTCCGAGGCGCCGGAGTTGCCTGCCGAGCGTGGTGGGGGCAGACGTCCGATCTACAAGAAGTGGTGGTTCTGGGCCGGGATCGGGGCGGTGGCCGCGGGCACCATCGCGATCGTCGCGGTCACCTCGGGCGGCGGTGAGGCCGACAAGCCCGAGACCACCTTCCCCATCACGCCGCTGTTCCAGTGAGGCGCGCCGTGTCCGCAAGCGCAATGGCAATGACGAGGGGGCTCTGGCTGAGCCTGTGTCTGGGTGGGGCGCTGCTCGGGCTGGGCTGTGGTGGGGACAAGACCGGGACCTTCGTGGTGGTCGAGGTCGAGCGCGGCGCCCTGGTCGGCGACGTGGCCCGGATCGACCTCGAGATCACGCTCGGCGGGCGCACCATTCACAAGTTGCTGGCGCCGACGTCGGGGCCGCTCGCGCTGCCCACCAGCGTGGGCTACCAGCTGTTCGCCGCCGATCCGGTGGGGCCGATCCAGGTCACCGGGGTCGCGCTGGACGCCAGCAACACCGCGCTGGCCAGCGCCTCGATGGCCGGCGTGGTGGCACGCAACGCGACCACGACGCTCACGCTGAGCTTCGGCGTGATCGGGGATGGCGGGGTCGATGGCGCCACGCTCGACGCCACCGTGGGCGACGACGCTGCGGTGGACGGCGGTCCGTCCCAGCCCGCGCTCACGCTCGATCGCGGAAGCTACGACTTCGGCTCGATCGTCGTGGGGCAGGTCTCCGAGCCCATCGGCATCACGGTCACCAACAGCGGCACCGCCGCGGCGACCACGGTGGTGGCGGCGCTCAGCGGCGCCGGCTCGGGCGCCTTCGTGCTGCCCGACGTGACGAGCTGCCAGGGGCTGGCCCCGGGCGCCAGCTGTCGCGTCGCGATCCCGTTCGCGCCCACGGGGGTGCAAGGCTACACGGCCACGCTGACTCTCACGGCCGATCCGGGGCAGCGCGTGGCCACGCTCGCGCTGGCGGGGGCAGGCCTGGCACCTGGCACCCTCACCATCAACCCGGGCAGTGTCGACTTCGGCGACGTCGCCCGGGGCGGCAACAGCTCGACCCTCACCTTCGAGGTCTCCAACGACGGGGCCATCACGACCGGCGTGCTGGCCACCTTGCTCGGGGGCTCGGACGCCCTGCAGTTCGCCATCACCTCGGATGGCTGCCTGGGGCAGACCCTGGCGCCGGCCGCGAGGTGCACCATCACAGCGCGCTTCTCGCCTGGCATCCCCGGACCGCGGCTGGCCACCCTGGTGGTGCTGGGGACGCCGGGTGGCGCCACCGTGGCGCGGCTCTCTGGGCAGGGCCTTGCGTCCGGGGGCCTCGGCATGACGCCGACGGCGCGTGACCTCGGCCGGGTCGCGGCGGGCTCGATGGGCACGGCGCAGCTGTTCGAGGTGGTCAACGCTGGCAGCGCCCCGACCGGGATGTTGACCACCTCGGTCAGCGGTGAGCACGGCGCGGAGTTCACCCTGGTCAACGACGCGTGCACCGGAACCGCGCTGGATCCGGGCCTCAGCTGTGGCGTCGAGGTTCGCCTGGATCCGGCCAGCGCGGGCGTCAAGCTGGCCACGCTGGTGGTCGCGGGAGCGCCCGGGGGCTCGGCCTCGGCCGCGCTGGCGGGCGAGGGGCTGCGCGCGCCCGAGCTGGCCGCGACGCCCTCGGTGGTCGACTACGGCTCCAGCATCACTGGCCAGAGCACGCCGACGGTCGTGCGCATCGCCAACCTGGGCGCGCTGCCGACCGGCATCACCACCGCTGGGCTGTCGGGGCCCGACGTGGGGCAGTTCTCGCTGACGCCCGATGGCTGCACCGGCAACACCATCGCGGCAGGCGGCAGCTGCGACGTCACCGTCACCTTCGCGCCGACCAGCGCAGGCAGCAAGGCCGCCCAGCTCAATGTCAGCGCCACACCCGGGGGCGTCCTCATGATCGCGCTGTCGGGCGCGGCGCTGACGCCGGGCAACCTGACCGTCACCCCCACCGCCCACGCCTTCACGTCGGTGGTCCAGGGCGCCACGTCGACCGCGATGGACTTCACGGTGCGCAACACCGGCGGGTCCCCCTCGGGGGTGCCCAGCGTGATGATCACGGGCAGCGCCGGCAACCAGTTCGCGGTGGAGTCGAACGGGTGTGGCGCCGCCATCCCCGCCGCCGGCACCTGCGTGGTGCGCGTCAACTTCACGCCGTCGACCGCGGGGCCCAAGACCGCGACGCTGAGCGTGAACGCGTCGCCAGGAGGCGCCGTGGCGGCGACGCTCTCGGGCACGGCGCTGGCGCAGGCGGCGCTCTCGATCTCGCCGACCTCGTTCACCTTCCCCTCGGTCGTGGTCGGCAGCACCGGCGCCACCCAGCTGTACACGGTGCGCAACAGCGGCGAGGTCGCCAGCGGCAACCTGACCGTGGCCCTGACCGGCGACACCACGTCCTTCACCAAGATCGGTGACACCTGCGGGACCTCCCCGCTGGCCGCCGGCGCGACGTGCACGGTCTCGCTGCGCTTCAACCCGCTGACGCCCGCTGGCAGCAAGACGGCGTCGCTGAACGTCAGCGCGTCGCCGGGAGGCTCGGCGCCCGCGACCGCCACCGGCACCGGGCTGACGCCGGCGGCGCTGGCGGTGACACCCGCATCGCAATCGTTCGGATCGACGCTGAACAACACCAGCGTCGATCGGACCATGACCGTGACCAACACCGGGCAGGGCGCCTCGAGCGCGCTCACGCTCGGGCTCGGCGGCGCGGCGGCCGCCCAGTACGCCATCGTGGCTCCCAGCGCCGGTGAGTGCGCCTCGGGCACCACGACGTTGAACGGTGGCGCGTCATGCACGTTCCGGATTCGCTTCACGCCGACCAGCGCCGGCACCAAGGCGGCGACCGTGACCGCGAGCGCGACCACGGGTGGCGCGTCGACCGCGACCCTCACCGGCGACGGCCTGACCCAGGCCAGCCTGTCGGGCACGCCGGCCACCCTGGCGTTCTCCAGCACCGCGCTGGGGCAGACCACCGCGACCATGACCTGGACCGTGCGCAACACGGGCTCGGTCAACACCGGCACGCCCGCGGTGAGCAAGACCGGCACCGATCAGGCCCAGTTCACCATCACGCAGAACAACTGCACCGCCGCGCTGCTGCCCAGCGCGACCTGCACCGTCCTGGTCGCCTTCGCCCCCACCACCGGGGGTGACAAGAGCGCCACCCTCCAGATCACCGCCAATCCAGGCGGGACCCAGTCGGCGACCTTGAGCGGCACCGCGCTGGTGCCGCTGGCGGTGACCAGGGCTGGCGCCGGGACCGGGACGGTGGCGACGGTGCCGGCGGGCGGCATCAGCTGCGGCGCCGACTGTGCCGAGAACTACGCGCTCAACACCGTGGTGGTCCTGCGCGCCACGCCGAGCAACGGCACCTCGTCGCGCTTCTCGGGCTGGACCGGCGCCTGCGCGGGGTTCGGCAGCGCGCGCGACTGCTCGCTCACCATGAGCGCGGCCCAGAACGTCACCGCGACGTTCGTGGCGCAGACCTACAACCTGGCGTTCGTGTCGTCGGGGACCTACGCCGCCAACCTCGGCATCACCGGCTTCGACGCCGCGTGCAATACGCTGGCCTCCAGCGCAGGCATCAACAACGCCAGCACCGGCGGCAACGAGTATGTCGCCTTCGTCTCCAGCGCGACCTCGAACGTGGTCGCCCGGCTGGGGGCCACGGCGCGCGGCTGGGGGCGCCTCGACGGCAGCGGCGTGTTCGACACCCAGACGTCGATCTTCACGACCCAGAAGATCTTCCACCCCATCCGCATCGACGAGACCGGCAACATCGTCACCGGCGTCGGCACCTGGACCGGGACCGCCTCCGACGGGACCACGGCCGCCGCCACCTGCACCAACTGGACGTCGACCTCCTCGGGCGTGACCGGGACGATCGGGCGCGCCGACGGCGGCCCTGGGCACTGGGCCAACGACTCGACCTCCGCCTGCAACGTCCCCAACCACCTCTACTGCCTGCAGAAGACGCGTACCTCCACGGTGGCTGGCTCGGCGACCGGCAAGTACATCTGGCGCTCGAACACCGCCTGGCCGGTCAGCGGGGGGATCGCGGGCGCCAACGCCAAGTGTGCCGCCGAGAAGCCGGCGGCCGTGACCGGGACCCCGCGTGCGCTGCTCAACACGACCACCTCGGGTATCCCGGTGGTGTCTACGACGAACTACATCCGCCCCGACAGGATCCTCGTCGGCACCGGCGCCGAGCTCCTCGCACGGACGGTCCGCACCGGGATCTGGCAGGCCGCTGACGGCTCCTACCCGGTCGGCTTCTATGTGGTGACGGGGGCCAACGGTCTGCCCAGCAACCCAGGCACCGCGGCCTCCACGTGCAACAACTGGACGAACAACACCGCCAGCTACACCCTGACGCGCGGGGCCTACATCTTCCTCAACGAGTGGTGGGGCTCGCGCGGCGATCCCTGCACCGTGGCCGAGCCCATCCTCTGCTTCGAGCAGTGACGCAGGCTGCGGCACCGCGCCGGCGCGTGTATCATGGCGCCCGGCGCCACGGCCTGGCGTGACGACCAACCTGCCATGAGCATCTGCCACGCGTGCGGGACGCGCCACATCCCCGGGGAACGCTTCTGCCGCAAGTGCGGTGAGAAGTCGCGCGCCTTCGCGCTGACCTGGACCATCGGCGGTGCCTTCCTGATGCTGGCGCTGGCGGCGCTCATCATCATGCTGCTGACCGCGGCCGGGGTGCTGCAGCGCCCGACCCCGCCGCTGAGCGCGCTCGATCAGGCCGGCAGCGTCTGGGTCGGCGGCGCGCTGGCACTGGGCTTCTTGCTCGGCGGGCTGGCCATCGGCCGGGTCTCCGAGGGGCGCACCATCCTGGAGGCCGCGCTGGCCGGCGCCATCGCGCTGGGCCTCCTGATCTGGTTCGCCCAGCGGCGTTTCCTGGTTGATTTTTCTTTACAGCATGACCAGTTGGCGGTCGGGATCAGCGTCGCCGCCGGGGTCGGGCTGGCCACCCTGGGCGCCTGGCTGGGTGAGCACTGGCAGGGCAAACCGCTCGAGGGCTGAGGAGAGCTTCGTGGAGGAGGGGGAGAGGCCGGACGCGCCCGGCGCAGCGGCGAGCACGAGCCCGAGCCCGAGCCCGGCACCCCGGTTGTGGACCCGCCTGTGGTGGCGGCTTCGCCCCGCCGCGCGGACCCCGTCTCCGCCGCCGTCCACCCCGCTGGCCATCTTCGTCCTGCTCTGCGTCGTCTTCGTCTACGTCTTCGTCATCTCGGCCTGGGTGGTCGACGACGCCTACATCACGTTCCGCTCGGTCGACAACTTCGTCCGCGGCGAGGGGCTGACCTGGAACGTCGGCGAGCGGGTGCAGGTCTTCACGCACCCGCTGTGGATGCTCCTCATGTCGGTGGTCTACTACCTCACCGACGAGCTGTTCTTCACCTGCCTGGCGGTCTCGCTCGGGCTCGGCCTCGTCCTCCTGTGGTGGTGCCGGCGCGCCCTGCGCGACTACCCGTGGTGGGCCTTCCCGCTGCTGTTCGCCCTGCTGGTGGCCTCCAAGGCCTTCATGGACTTCGTCTCCTCGGGGCTGGAGAACCCGCTGTCACACCTGCTCATCGCGCTGTTCTACACCGCCTTCCTCACCCGCGAGGCGCCCTGGGCCGACGCCACCCCGCGCGAGCTCCTGCGCATGACCGTCCTCGCCGCGCTGGCCTTCGTGACCCGGCAGGACACCGTCCTCATGTACCTGCCCGCGCTGGGGTATCTCTTGGTGCTGCACGTGCGTCGCCTGCGCTGGCGCACCCTCAGCCTGGCCGCGCTCGGCCTCAGCCCCGCCATCGCGTGGCTTTCCTTCTCCCTCTTCTACTACGGCTCGCCATACCCCAACACCGCCTATGCCAAGGCGCTGACCACCGGGGTCTCACGCAGCCAGTACCTCAAGCAGGGCGGCGTCTACCTCATGAACAGCCTGCAGTGGGATCCGCCCACGCTGATCGTGGTCATCCTGGCCGTCGCGCTGGCCATCGCCAGCCGCGCTCGCACCGCGCTGGTCAGCGCCGGCGGTGTCGCGCTGTACGTCCTCTACATCACCTTCATCGGCGCCTCGGGCTCCAACATGAGCGGCCGCTTCCTGACCCCGGTCTACCTGATGGCCGCGCTGCTCCTCATCCACGTCATCGCGCGCGTGCAGCCCGACCAGCGCGCCCAGCTGGCCGTCGCCGCGCTGACCGGCTTCTTCATCCTGTTCGCGCCGGCGTCGCCCCTCAAGGGCACCTACACCCCGCTGGGCAAGAACGGCACCGGCAAGTCCTTCATCATCGACACTCGCTTCCTGGCCACCCGCGAGGGCGCCGCGCCCAGCCAGTTCTCGCGCAGCACCAAGCCGCCCAACCACGCCTGGTACCGCGCCGGCCTGGCCTTCCACGACAAGCCCGCCACCGTGCAGGTCGGCGGCGCCAACGGCGTCGGCGCCATGGGCTACTTCGGCTTCGCCGTCGGCCCGCGCAAGTACGTCATCGATCCGCTCGGCCTGTGCGACCCGCTGCTGGCGCGCATCCCGATGAAGTTCCCGCGCCTGTGGAACCCGGGCCACTTCCCGCGCGACCTGCCCCCCGGCTACAAGGCCTCGCTCGAGCAGGGCCGAAACCTCATCGAGGATCCCGACCTGCACACCTACTATGACAAGGTCCGCATCATCACCCGCGGCCCGCTGTTCAGCTGGCGTCGCCTCCAGACCATCGTGGCCATGAACTTCGGCGCCTACGACGGCCTGGTCGACTCCTACATCAAGCGCGTGCGCGACAAGGCCAAGCCCGTCAAGGTGCCGTGAATCAACGCGTGATATCCTGCGCGAGCGGTAACTCCGGGGGGAGAGCACCAGGTGGCAGCGAGAGATCTGCTGGACGCAACGCCTGAGCGGCCTGTGCGCGTGGGCCAGTACCAGGTCACCGGGCTGCTCGGCGTGGGCGGCATGGGCGACGTCTACACCGCCATCAGCGAGCACTCGAGCAAGGTCGCGCTGAAGACGCTGAGCAACATCGCCCCCGAGCGCGTCCTCCTGTTCAAGAACGAGTTTCGCTACGTGGCCGATCTGGCGCACCCCAACCTGGTGCCGCTGTACGAGCTCAACTGTGACGGCGATCTGTGGTTCTTCACCATGGAGCTGGTCGACGGCGTGACCCTGATGGACTGGCTGCTCGGGACCCCGGGCGACAAGGCCGAGGTCACCACCGCGCTGCAGGCGGCCGCGACGCTGGCGGCAACGCCGCGCGCGCGCTCGGGTGTGCGCGACGACGAGGCGGCGGGGGCGCGGCCGACCACCGAGGTGGTGTGCGACCTCGGCCGCTTCGTCCCTGCCATGGCGCAGCTGCTCGACGCGCTGGAGTACCTGCACCAGCACGGCATCGTGCATCAGGATCTCAAGCCCAGCAACGTCCTGGTGCGCGCCGATGGCCTGGTCCGGCTGCTCGATTTCGGCGTGGCCAGCCGGATCGGTCAGCATATGGCGCTGCGTGGCGTCAGCACCGTGGTCGGCACGCCGGCGTACATGTCACCCGAGCAGTGGCGTGGTCTGCCCGCCACGCCGTCGTCGGATCTGTTCTCGCTGGGCTGCATGATGTTCCAGCTGCTCACCGGCGAGCTGCCCTTCGGCGCGACGTTCGATCAGGCGCAGCGGGCGCCGCGGGTGGAGGACCGGGTCACCGGGGTCCCCGCCGCCCTCGCCGAGGTGTGCCACCGCCTGATGGCGCGCACGCCCGGGGAGCGCCCCAGCATCGACGACGTGCGCGCGGCGCTGGGGCTCGAGCGCCCGCGCGCCACGGCCGGCGGCGCCGCGGCCACGCGCTTCGTGGGCCGGCGCCACGAGCGCGAGGTGCTGGCGCAGGCGCTGCGCCGGGTCCGCGAGGGCGGCAGCGTCGTGGTCCAGGTTCGCGGACTGTCGGGCGTGGGCAAGTCGGCGCTGCTGCGCAGCTGCTCCGGCGAGCTGCGCGGCCAGAGCGACGTGCTGGTCCTGCGCGGGCGCTGCTACGAGCGCGAGTCGGTGCCCTACAAGGCCTTCGACGGCATGCTCGAGGAGCTGGCCGGCCGGCTGGCGCTGTGCGGCGAGGACGAGGCCGCGCGCCTGTTGCCGGTGTGGAGCGCGGAGCTGGCCCAGGTCTTCCCGGTGCTGGCGCAGGTGCCCGCGGTCGCCGCCCGGCTGGCCGGCGCCGAGCCAGTGTCGGCGGTCGAGCTGCGTCGGCGCGCGCTGGCGGCGCTGCGCCAGCTGCTGGGCAACCTGGCTGCGCAGCAGCCGCTGCTGCTGGAGGTCGACGATCTGCAGTGGGTCGACGGCGACAGCGCCGCGCTGCTGCTCAAGATGCTGGAGGCGCCGACGCCGAGGGTGCTGCTGGCGCTGTCGTTCCGGCCCCGGGAGGCCGCGCTCAACCCGGCGCTGACGCCGTACCTTCAGCGCCTGGGTGGGCTGCCCGCGGCGCGCGTGGTCTCGATCGACGTCGGCCCGCTCGACGCCGACGAGAGCACCGAGCTGGCGCGCCAGACCCTGGCGTCGCTCGGGCTGCCCGAGACGCTGGCCCCGGTCATCGTCGCCGAGTCGGCCGGCATCCCGTTCTTCGTCGAGGAGCTGGCGCACTCGGTGGCGCAGCAGCGCCAGGCCGGCGTCGCGGTCGAGGCCGCCACCGTGACGCTGGCCACCGTGCTGGCCGAGCGCGTGCGCGCGCTGCCCGACGCCGAGCGCACCCTGGTCGAGGTGCTGTCGGTGGCCAACAGCCCGATCGCGATGGCGGTCGCGGTGCAGGCCGCCGACCTCGACGATGGCGCGCTGCGCTGCGTGGTCGCGCTGCGGCGCGGCCACTTCATCCACAGCTTCGGCGTGCGCGCCGAGGATCAGCTCGAGATCTACCACGACCGCACCCGCGAGTCGGTGATGGCCTACCTCAGCGAGGCGCGCATCCGTGAGCACCACCTGCGGCTCGGGCGCGCGCTGTCGCAGCGCAACGCCGGCGAGGTGCTGGGCCCCTGGGTGTTCGACGCCGTGCGCCACCTGGGCGCCGCGGCCGAGCTCCTGACCGACCCGGCCGAGCGGCTGGCGGCGGCGCGCCTGCACCTGGCGGCGGGGCGCATGGCGCGCCAGTCGGCCGCCTTCTCGCTGGCCTTCCGCTGCTTCGAGGCGGGGATCGCGCTGCTGGCGCCCGACGCCTGGGCGCGCGAGTACGACCTCGCGCTCGGTCTGCACGCCGGCGCGGCCGAGGCCGCCTACCTGAGCGCCGAGTGGGGGCCGCTCGAGCGCCGCATCGCCGAGGTCAAGGCGCACGCGCGCACGCTGGCCGATCAGCTGCTGGTGTGGGAGGTCCAGATCGACGCCTGCGCTGGCCGTCACGAGTACCTGGCGTCGATCGCCGCCGGCCTCGAGGTGCTGGGCCTGCTCGGGGTGCAGCTGCCCGCCGAGCCCGGTCCGCCCGAGATCGGCGCCGCCTTCCAGCACGCGCTGGCCGAGCTGACCCGGGTCGGCCCCGAGGGGCTGGCCGCGATGCCCGACGCCGACGACCCGCTGGTGCTGGCGGCGATGCGCATCCAGATCCGCCTCAGCCCGGCGGTCTACTTCGCGCGTCCGGCGCTGCTGCCCATCATCGCCTGCAACCTCATCACGACCTCGATCGAGCGCGGCCTGTCGACCGCGACGCCCAACGCGCTGGCGCTGTTCGGCATCATCCTCAACACCCAGGATCTGTTCCCCATCTCGCACGTGTGGGGTCAGCTGGCCATCCGCCTGCTCGAGCGCTGGGAGGACCGCAGCCTGGAGGCGGCGACCCGCCACGTCGTCTACAACCTGGTCTGCCCGTGGCTGCAGCCCTTGCCGGACGTGCTGGCGTCCTCGCGCGAGGTCTTCGAGATCGGCCGGCGCACCGGCGACTTCGAGTACGGCTCCTACGCGGCGCACACCTGGGTCTACCTCGCGATGTACTGCGGCCGTCCGCTGGGCCCGCTGCTCGAGGAGGCGCTGACCCTGGGTGAACAGATGCGCGCCCTGGGCCAGATCAACGCCGTCCACGTGCACGCGCCCTTCGAGCAGCTGCTGCGCTGCCTGACCGGCGCCCAGCCCAACCCGGCCAGCCTCGACGACGCCCACTTCCGCGAGGCCGACACGCTGGCGACCGCCGCCGCCGCCGGCTCGCGCAGCGGGATCTTCATCACGCGCAAGGTCATGGGCATGGCGCGCTACCACTTCGGCCGCTACACCGAGGCCTCGGCCTGCCTGGAGATCGCGCGGCCCTTCATCGACGCCGCGCCGTCGTGCTGGCTGATCCCGATCTTCCACCAGTTCGCCGCGCTGGCCGGCTGCGCGGCCTGGCCCGACCTCGACCCCGCCGCGCGCGCCGCGCTGCGCCCGCACCTCGAGGCCAGCCTCGGCGAGCTGCGCAAGCTGGCCCGCCACGCCGCGATGAACTTCGCCCACCGCGTCAGCCTGGTCGAGGCCGAGCTGTGTCGGATCGACGGCGACCCCGCGGGCGCCCTGGCGCTGCTCGACCGCGCCATCAGCCAGGCCCAGGAGGTGTCCTGGCTGCCCGACCTCGCGCTGGCCCACGAACTGGCCGTGCGCTGCCTGGGCGCCCTCGGTCGCGCTGACGAGGCCGCGCTGCGTCTGCGCGCCGCCCGCGACCTCTACGCCCGCTGGGGCGCCCACGCCAAGGTCGTCGCGCTCGATGGCGGCGTGAGGCTGTCGGGGCAGGGCGGCGGCGGGTAGAGCGCGCCGCGGCAGCGTCGCCGCACGATCGTGGGGGCGCTCAGCGCGGCGCTGCCGGTGCCAGGCAGGGCGCGCGGCGGACCAGGTAGTCGGCGTCGCCCAGGCTGACCGCGACGCGGTCGCGGATGAGGCGGGCCTTGGCCCGGATGAGGGGGTCGGCGGCGCACAGCTCGGCCGGGCGGGCCATGGCGAACTGGTACACGGTGGCGTGATCCTCGCGCAGGTTGGCCATCGCGTGCACGTTGAGGAAGCCAGGGATGGGCGCGTCGCCGTCGCGGTGCAGGTACTCGAAGCCGCGCGGGTTGAGCAGGCTCCACGCGGGATCGAGCATCGCGCGCCGCGGGTCCGAGACCACGTCGAGCACGTGATACAGCTCGTGGTGCACGATGTCCTGGCCGGTCAGCCCCTCCATCGCCTCCAGGCTGAGCATGATCTCGTGCCGCCCCGGATCGACGGTGCCGCCGATGGGCAGCGCATCGGCCGCCACGCCGCCATCGCCGAGCGGCTCCATCCACAGCCGCCAGCACAGCGCCACACGATCGACCTTGGCCGTGGCCATGAACCTCGCTGGCGTTTCGCGCAGCGCCTGCGCGAACCCCGCCACGCGCGCGGTGTCGACCGCGGCGCGCACCGCCTCCGACTCCGGCTGCAGCTGGCAGTGAAAGCAGCCGCCCAGCCTGACCTGCACGACCCCGGTCGGCGTCGTCACCGGCAACAGGTAGCCGCTGCAGGTCGACGACAGGAGCTCGGTCGCCCCCGGCGCATCGCCGAGATCGCGCCCCAGCTGCAGCTCACGCAGGGTGGCCTCGAACGCCGGGAAGTCACCCACCAGCGCCGGCCCCGGCGCGCCGGCGTCGTGCAGCGGCGCCGCCTGTGCGCCCGCGTCGGGGCCCGCCTGCGCTGCCCGCCCGCCCGGCCGCCCGGTGGACGTGCGCGGCCCGCCGCAGCCGCCGCCAGCCGCCGCCGCGAGCAGCGCCAGCAGCGCAAGCGGCG
>JADYYK010000070.1 GCA_020853705.1 Deltaproteobacteria bacterium | reverse complement strand
GGCCTCGCGTTGGCGACCGGCGACGCGCTGGCGACCGGCGACGCTGTCGGCGACGGCGATGGGGCGGCCGCGGCAGCGATTGTCGGCGACGGGCTCGGCGCGACCGAGGCCGCGACGCTCGTGCTCGGACTCGTGCTCGTGCTCGTGCTCGGGATCGTGCTCGGTCTCGTGCTCGTGCTCGTGCTCGGTCTCGTGCTCGTGCTCGTGCTCGTGCTCGTGCTCGGACTCGTGCTCGTGCTCGTGCTCGGTCTCGTGCTCGTCTTCTTCCTCCCCCCACCCGCAAGCACCGCGACCACCACAACCATCGCAGCCACCCCGAGCGCCAGCACCAGCCCCAACCTGCGCCTGCGCCTCGCCCGCAGCCCGACCCCGGTCTCCCCCGCCGCGCCGCCTAGCGTGGTCGGCACCGGCGCCAGCGCCGCGGTCAGGGGCACACCCATCGCGGGCATCCCGGCCACCATCGTCGGCGCATCGTCGGGCGACTCCGGCACCACAGCGCCGGACATCGACGCGGCCCTGGCCTGGCCGCCCCCGCACGCCAGCATGAAGTCGTCGTACAGCTCCTTGACGCTGTGCGGCCGGTCCTCCTTGCGCTTGGCCATGGCCAGCCCGATGACCTCGGCCACCGCGGGCGGCAGCCCCGGCACCAGGCTGGTCAACGGCTCGGGCTCGCCGTGGCAGACCTGGTACAGCGCGCCCACCAGCGTGGGCGCCTCGAAGGCCCGACGCTGGCTCAGACACTCGTACAGCATCGCGCCCAGCGCGAAGATGTCGGTGCGATGATCGATCTCGCTCTGCTTGCCCTGGGCCTGCTCGGGCGACATGTAGTTCGGCGTGCCCATGATGGCGCCGGTCACCGTCGCGGTGTGCTGCGGGTCGAGCACCTTCGAGATCCCGAAATCCAGCACCTTGACGAAGTCGTCCCGCCCGGCGACGCGGCACAGGTACACGTTGCGCGGGTTCAGATCGCGATGAACGATGCCGTTGCGGTGCGCCACCGTCAGCGCGCTGGCGACCTGCTCCAGGAACGTCGCGGTCTCCGCCAGCGTGAGCCGCCCGCGCTGCAGCCGCGTCCACAGGTCCTCGCCCTCGAGCAGCTCGAGCACCATGTACGGCAGCCCGTCCGCCGTGTGGTTGAAGTCGAACACCTGCACGATGTGCGGATCACCCAGCGCGCTGGCGATCTCGGCCTCGCGCTGGAAGCGCTCGAAGGCGTTCTTGTTGCCCAGCACCTCCTGGTTGAGCAGCTTGACCGCGAAGCGCCGCGGCAGGCGCAGGTGCTGCGCCTCGTACACCGAGCCCATGCCGCCCTCGCCGAGCAGCCGCTCGAGGCGATACATGCCCCCGATGACCGTCCCCAGCAGCGACTGAGCTCCTGCGTACATCGCGGTCTAGCCTCGCGCCTTCGTCACGGGCACACCGGCTGCGGGTTGGCGGCGTAGGCGCGCACCCGCGACGCGAAGTGGCCATTGTCGGTCTCCGGCGTGGTCTGCCCGCCGGCGCCGGCGCCGAACGCCATGCCTGCCCCGTGCGCCGCCGCGATCTCGTCGGGATGATCGAAGAAGTAATCGACCCGGGTGTCACGCCAGTGCTCGCTCGTGTTGTTCAGCATCACGTTGCCCAGCGGCAGCTGCCACCACAGATTCGGCTTGCCGGTCTGCTCCGCCAGCGCCTTGGCCCAGGTCATGGCCTGGCGATAGTTGGGCAGCGTCAGGTTCATCGGATCCCAGGTCCGGTTGTTCTGCCCGATCGACGCGTAGTAGCCGGCGTCGCGATCGCTGGTCTCGATGACCACGAAGTCGCTGTCGGCGGCGCCGATGGCCAGCATGAACGTCCCCAGCTTGCGCGCCTCGGCGGCCACATCGAGCGACATGTTGGTGTTCGACAGGACATCGATCCTGGTGCCCCAGCCCGAGGCGTGCAGCCCGACCAGCGCGTTGGGCGCGTACTTACGCACCATCGCGATCATGCAGCGGCCCATACCGGCGATGGTGTTGGGCTGCGCGGCACAATCGGTCGGGTTGGCCGACGCCACCGCGGCCGGGATGGCCGTGGGGTTCTCGTTGACCTGCTCGGCATAACCCCAGAAGTCGGGCTCGATGTGCAGCAGGGCCCGGGTCTGACCGATGCGCTGCAAGAGGAAGCGCCAGTCGGCGTAGTAGCGCCGCATGAAGGTGGCGTCATTCGCCTTGGTGACCTCGGCGGCGCCCTCGGCGGAGCCGCCGGCCTGCAGGATCATGTAGTAGGTGATCATCGGCAGCTGCTGCCGGGTCGCCGTCTTGTCGAGCAGCTGCTTCACATAGTCGCCAGGTGCGACCTGGTCGTACTGCCAGCAGCCCCACCAGGCGCAGCCCGGGCCGCTGTTGGCGCAGCTCGTCCCACCCGCCGTGCAACCGGTCGCGCAAGAAGTGCACGGGCCGGCGCCGTCGGCGATCCCGCCCGACAGGTAGAGATAGCGCAGGTCGATGGGGATGCTGTTCGCCGTGGTGTCGGCCATCGCGCCGCCGACCAGGACATGGCTCTT
>JADYYK010000069.1 GCA_020853705.1 Deltaproteobacteria bacterium | reverse complement strand
TCGACCCCCGGCTCTTCCTCGATCCGACCAACATCACTCCACCCCAGGCCATCGCGCTGTCGGTGGATCGGCTGCCGCCAGGACCACAGGGCGAGGCGCGCTACAAGCTGACGTTCATCGACTTCGACTTCTGCCAGGTGCCGGCGCCGGGCCCCCACGACCTCGAGCTGTACGTGGTCGACCGGCCGTTCTCCAACAACGACGGCGTGGGGCGCCAGACCAACCCGCCCACCGATCACAAGGTCAGCGCGTTCTGGAGGCTCGACTGCCAGTGACGCGCCAGCTCCACATCGCCTTGCTGCTGGGCGCGCTGGCCGGCGCGGGCTGCGTGGCGCACAACGACGGCGCGCCGCAGCCGCAGCAGATGTGCAACATCGACTTCGTCTGCGCCAGCGGCGACACCTGCGCGGCGGATGGCCAGTGCTATGGCCCGGTCAGCGATCCCGACACCCTCGCGGTGGAGGTCATCCCGGCCTCGGATGAACCGGCCAACGTGCGCCAGGAGATTCTCGGCAAGGCTGGCGAGACCTCGCTCAGCGTGCAGCTGGAGGCGCCGCACACGGTGACCGGCTTCGTGCGTCTGGGCAGCAGCGCGGGCGCCACCGGCAGCAAGATCGACGCCCGCCTGGTGGCGCGCCGGCCGTCGCGCCTGCCCGGCGGCGCCGACGTGGTGGTCGAGGCGCCCGCGACCGCGCGCGAGGGCTTCCAGCTGCGCCTGCCCCCGGGCGAGGTCTGGCAGATCATCGTGTTCCCCAAGGACGGCGCCGACTCGCTGGACGGACCGCCGGTGCCGTTCGCCCAGCTGGTCGGGCAGAACCTGATGCGCGACTTCAACGTGCCGGCGCCGAGCGAGCTCAAGAAGGCGCGCGGCGTGCTGCAGAACGCGGTCGGCGAGCCGCTGGTCGACGTCCCGGTGCAGATGTTCGGCCGCCTGCCGTCGATCAGCGGCGAGGTCGTCGCCTCGCAGAGCGTGCGCACCGCCGACGACGGCAGCTTCCAGCTGGCCCTGCCGGTGGGGCTGCACAGCGAGTACCGCCTGGTCGTCAACGGTAACCAGTCCAAGCCGGCCATGCCCGAGGTCAGCTTCCCGGGCGTCGTCATCCCGGACCCGAGCAACCTCGCCATGGTGAAGGACCTCGGCACGCTGTCCCTGCCCAGCTTCGGCACCCCGCAGCCGTCGATGCTCGAGATCCAGGGCACCACCATCGCGGGCGGCGCCGAGAAGGCCATCGGCGCGCGCGTGGTGTTCACCACCGAGTGGAGCGAGAGCGCGCCCGGGGTGGCGGCGCCCTGCGTGGCCGGCGCGCGCTGCGCCCGCTTCCGGCGCGAGAAGGTGGTCGACGCCACCGGCACCGTGGTGGTCGACCTGCTGCCGGGCACCTCGCAGAACGATCGCAGCTATGACGTCGCGGTGCTGACGCCGTCGATCTCGGACTTCGCCAGCCGCTTCGGGATCCGCGTCATCGTGACCGAGCAGGGCGGCCTGCTGGCGCCCATCATGCTGGCGCCCAAGGTGCGGCTGACCGGCCAGGTCTCGGACCTCATGGGCGCGCCGCTGGGCGACGTCGAGATCGTGGCCCGGCCGGTGCTGGACCCCGACCTGACCTTGAGCGCCAGCGAGACCGCCACCGTGGAGGCGTTCCAGACCCCGCGGGTGTTCTCCAGCATGGCCGACGGCAGCTTCACCGTGAAGGTCGAGCCCGAGTTCCTGGGCCGCGACGCCGCCTATGACCTCGAGCTGGTGCCGCCGCTGGAGTCGGGGCTGCCGCGCTGGGTGCGCCATGACGTGCTGGTGCCGCGCGATCTGCCCGCCAGCAAGCGCATCGTCAACCAGGGCACCTTCACGCCGCCCGAGCCGGTGCGCGTGAGCGGCCTGGTGCTGGCGCCCAACCAGCAGCCGCTGGCGCGCGCCGAGGTGCTGGTGTACCGGCTGGATGCCAGCTGCACCCGCGGGATCGTGGGGCCGGCGCCGACCTGCCTGAAGCCGACCCTGGTGGCGCGCACTACCACCGGAATGGCGGGCCAGAATGGCAATTTCTCGGTGGTGCTGCCGCGGGCGGGGCTGTAGGGGACGGAGCCGGGACGGAGCCGGGACGGAGCCGGGACGGAGCCAGAACGGACCGGACAAATGAGAATCCCTGCTTCGCAGGGATTCTCATTTGACTTCAAAGGTTTGTGCGACTAGATTTCATGCCAATCAGGTCCTGGATTGGGTAATTGTCTCGCGAGTCCCCCTCAGAGTTTCGACGCTATCGGCAGCTCAGCAGCGCGCTGTTTCTGATCTTTGCGATCGGCGGCGCGGGCCTGCTCGGTGTCAGCATCGCGTGGGAGCTATGGGGGAATGGGTCCAAGGCCCAGGGGACGCGTGAGGTGACAGGTGCGGAGCAGACCGCGCTGCAGTGTGCCGACGAGCTCGGCCTGCTGGAGCAGCGACTCGCGCAGTCTCTGGGGGCGCTGGCCGGCAAGGCCAGTCCCGAGGTGGCGCGGGGCGCGTGGGCGGACTTCCACCGGGACTGGGACCACGACCTCGCAGGGGTCGTGGACAGGTGCCAGGGGACGAGCGTCCCCGGACACGAAGCATTTGCCCGTGCGACGGCCGACCTGACGGCCATCGCGCAGGCCTACGACGCGCTGGCTGGCGAGCTCATCGCCGGCCCCGTGCCGCGCAGCGCCAGGTGGAGGGCCGATCTTGGCGCCTCACGGTCGGCGTTGCTGACGGACACGGCCATGACCCGGCGAGCTCGGTGACTCGCGGCCAGCGCAAGCAGTAGAAAGAGAGCACGTGATGGGAGCGGAAGAAGTAGTGAATGCGACACCGGTGGAGGGCACGGCCCTGCCCGCCGGGGTTGATGCAGCTGCGGCGCAGGCGGCGGTGCCGGCGCCCGAAGAGTTTTCCTTCGCGGACATGAAGCTGAATGACCCGGTGCTCAGCGCGCTGACGGACATGGGCTTCACGGCGCCGCTGGAGGTGCAGCGCCTGACCTTCGAGCCCGCGATGGCGGGCCGCGATCTCCTGGTGCAGGCGCGCACCGGGTCGGGCAAGACGGCGGCGTTCGGCATCCCGTTCGCGCAGGGGCTGGTCAAGGCCGACAAGAAGGGCGTGCAGGCCATCGCGCTGTGCCCCACGCGCGAGCTGGCGCTGCAGGTCGCCAACGAGCTGGCGCGCATCCTGGCGCGCCTCGACATCGGGGTCGTCGCGGTCTACGGCGGCGCGCCGATGGGGCGCCAGATCGAGGCCCTCAAGGCCGGGGCGTCGATCGTGGTCGGCACCCCGGGGCGCGTGCTGGATCACATCCGGCGCGGCACGCTGAAGCTCAAGGACTGCACCATCGCCGTGCTCGACGAGTGCGACGAGATGCTGTCGATGGGCTTCCTGGAGGACATCGAGAAGATCCTGAGTGAGCTGCCCCCGCCGGGGACCCGGCAGACGCTGCTGTTCTCGGCCACCATCCCGCCCGACATCGATCGCATCTCGCAGCGCTACATGCGCGACGCGCAGCGCATCAAGCCGTCGGAGAAGGGGCTGGCCCCGCCGCAGATCACGCACGCCTACTACATGGTCAGCGGCGCCTCGCGCAACAAGGACCTCCTGCGCGTGCTCGATCTGGAGAAGCCGGAGTCGGCCATCATCTTCTGCAACACGCGCGACGAGACCGCGTCGGTCGCCGGCTTCCTGCAGCGCCACGGCCACGACGCCGAGCACATCTCGAGCGATCTGTCGCAGGCCGATCGCGAGCGCGTGATGAAGCGCAGCAAGGACAAGACGCTGAAGTATCTGGTCGCCACCGACATCGCGGCGCGCGGCATCGACATCAGCGACCTGACCCACGTCTTCAACTACACCTTCCCGGAGTCGGCCGAGATCTACATCCACCGCACCGGTCGCACCGGGCGCGCGGGCAAGGCCGGCGCGGCGATCTCGCTGATCGGACCGCGCGAGCTGGGGAACTTCTACTACCTGAAGCTGATCACGAAGGTGAAGCCCGAGGAGCGGACCTTGCCCACCGATGACGAGCTGTCGACCCGCCGCGAGGCGGATCGCTATCAGAAGCTGCTGGGCAGCGTGGCCGACGACGCCGGTGAGGAGTGGCGCGCGCTGGCGCGTCGCCTGGCGACCTCGAGCGACGCCGAGCGCGTGGTCGCGGGGCTCATCAAGCGCGAGCTACAGGGGCGCTCCGGTGACAGCGACGAGCCCGGGCCGGGCGCGAGCGCCAAGGTGACGACGCTGGGCGGCGGTTTCGGGCCGCAGCGGGTCACCGTGCGCGATGACGGCCCAGGCGCCGGAGGCGTCGGAGGCGGCGCCGGCGGCCAGGGCGGCGGTTCGGGTGGCGGTGCGGGCGGCCGGGTCGGCGCGCGCAAGGAGGCCCCCGCGATGGATCTGGGCGTGCGCATGCCGCGCAAGGTCAAGGTGGTCGACCTGGCGTCGGCGCAGGCGCTGGTGCAGGGTGCGCCGGCGGCGGGCGCTGGTGAGAACACCGGTGCCGGTGCTCCGCGCGAGGACCGGCCGCGGCGTGACCGTGAAGACCGGCCGCGGCGTGACCGCGAGGATCGACCGCGGCGCGAGCGCAGCCAGCCCCGCGAGGCGGTGGCAGCGGCAGCGCCGGTGGGCGATGCGGCAGTCCCTGCGGTCGCCAGCGAGGCCGCGGGTGCGCTGCCCGATGCGGTGGCTGCCGGTGGCGAGGCAGTCGCGAGTGCAGGCGCAACTGCACCTGCGGGCGCGCCCGGCGAGCAGCGGGAGCGCACCAGCCGGCGTCGGCGCAGTGACTTCAATGACCGCCCCGCCGAGCGCGGTGGTGATCGCGGCGGCTTCGGTGGGCGTGACCGCGGTGGGCGTGATCGTGGCCGCGGCGGGCCGGGTCGCGAGCGTGACCGTGGGCCGCGCACGGGCGGACCTGGTGACGCCGGCGCCGGTGCGGCTGCGGGAGCCGCCGAGCGGGCGCGCCGGCAGCCCGAGCAGGTGGCGCCGCTGGAGCGTCCGCCCGGCGACGCACGCGAGTTCTGGGAGGCCTGGGTCGACGAGAAGACCACGGTGCGCGAGCCCGCCCCGCTGAGCGAGGCGCCGCGCCTGGAAGGTGACGTCGAGAGCTTCGACGAAGGCAGCAAGACCAGCTCGTACGAGCCGCTGCCCCCCGCCGCCCCGAATCCTCGCGACGCCGGGCTGGTGCGCCTGTACCTGAACCTGGGCAAGCGCGACGGCGCCAGCCAGGCCGAGGTGGAGGAGCTCATCCTGGCGCGCACCGGCCTGGCCGAGCTCGACCTGTCGCGCCTCGACGTGCAGGGCACGCACACGTACATCCACGTCCGGCCCGAGCTCGAGGCCAGCATCGTCGCCGCGCTGACCGGCCACATGCATGGCACCCGCGCCCTGGTCTGCGAGCGCGCGCGCAAGTAACTCCGCGGTGACCACCCGATGGGTCGGGCCAGAAGAGGTCCGACCCATCGGATCGTGGTCATCCAATCCACGCTCGCGTTCGTATCCTTGTCCTGCGATGATGTCCCCGATCAGGGGGAGAGCGGGCAAGGAGACAACCTTTTCATGAAGAAGCACAGCTACACCCAGACCCAGTTCCTCATCGAGATCGCCGGACTGCTGGCCTTTGCGTACGCGAACATCGTGCTGTGGGTGCGGCTCGCGCCCGACCTGGGCAGCGATGATGTGTGGATGATCGCGGGCGGCGTGCTGGTGGCGGGGCTGAGCGCTGACTTCCTGTCGGGCCTGGTGCACTGGGCCGGCGACACCTGGGGCACCGAGGAGTGGCCGGTCATCGGCAACTCGCTGATCCGCACCTTCCGCGAGCACCACACCGATCAGACCGCCATCACCCGCCACGGCTTCGTCGAGACCAACGGCGCGCAGGCGCTGACCTCGCTGTGGATCCCGATGCTGGCGCTGTGGCTGGAGCGCTACAGCAGCTTCTGGGGCCTGTACTTCGGCATGCTGGCGCTGTTCATGGCCTGCACTGGGCAGATCCACAAGTGGGCGCACCAGGAGCGCGCGCCCCTGGTGGTGCGCTGGCTGCAGAAGGCCAAGCTGCTCCTGGGCGCCGAGCACCACCAGGGCCACCACACCGTGCCGTTCACGAAGTCGTACTGCATCACCTTCGGGTGGATGAACCGCACCCTCGATGGCATCCGCTTCTTCCGCGCCAGCGAGCGCGTCATCACCTGGATGACCGGCGCCGAGCCGCGCGCCTACGAGATGACGCCGGCCGCGCGTGAGGCGGCGGCGCGCGCACGCACGCAGCGGGCGTAGCACGCCGAGGCTCGGGGTTCGGGCGGGGTTCGGGCCCGGGGTCCTGACGCTCAGGCGTCGGACCGCGCGGCGTTGACCAGGATGGCGGGGGCGGGGTCGCCGGAGGCCGCGCACAGCTCGGTGGCGCGCGCGATCTCGCGCTTCCAGGCCTTGTGGTGGTTGCGGCCCTTGACCAGGGCCTCCTTGCCGAGCAAGCGGAAGGCCTCCTCGCGACCGTGGCTCTCGGCGGCGGTGGCCAGCACCATGCCGCGCAGGCCGTCGCACAGGTCGAGGTCGAGGCCGCCGCGGCGCTCGGCCAGGGTGACGACCGCGCGCGCGGCGGCGGCCAGGGCGTCGGCCAGCGAGGCCGGCTGGGCCGCGGCGCCACCCGCGCCGCTCGGCACCCCGGGGCTCTCGTAGGCCAGCGCCTGGGCGATCTCGCGCCGTGTCAGGGTCAGGTTGCCGGAGCCCCCCGCGGTGGTCACCATCAGGGCCAGCGAGTAGGCGCGGCGCAGGATGTTGTCGAGCTGGCGCAGGTTGCCCGGCCAGGGCTGCGCGGTCAGCAGCTGCGCGGCGTCCTCGGCCAGGGTGCACGAGCCCTTGGTGCTGGTGTCGGCGTGGCGTCGCCCGAGCATGAAGCGCGCCCAGGCGGCGATCTCGTCGCGGCGCTCGCCCAGGGGTGGCACCCGCACCGGCAGCACGTTGATGCGGTAGTACAGGTCGGGGCGGAAGCGGCCCTCGGCGACCAGCGCCTGCAGATTGGCGTTGGAGCCGACGATGAAGCGCACGTCGGCGACGCGATCCCGCGCGCCCTCACCGAGGGTGCGGTACAGGCGCTCCTCCATCACGCGCAAGAGGCCGGCCTGGGTCGCCAGCGACAGCTTGTCGATCTCGTCGATGAACAGGGTGCCGCCCTGGGCCGAGGCCAGCGCGCCGGGGTGATCGCCGACCGCGCCGGTGAAGGCGCCGCGCTTCCAGCCGAACAGCTCGCCGAACTGCAGCTCCTCGGGGACGGTGTTGAGATCGATGCTGCCGAAGGGCTTGCCGCGGCGGGCCGACTGCTCGTGACACCAGCGCGCCAGGCGCGACTTGCCGGCGCCGGTGGGGCCGCCGATGAGGATGGTGTCGTCCTGCCCCGCGAACACCCGCAGCATGGCGATGAGCGGCGCCATGCTGCTGCCGACCACGGGCAGCAGCGCGTCGGTCACCACGGGCGGCGGCGCCGAGGGCAGCGCCGCCAGGTGCGGGGTGGCGATGTCGGCGAGGAGCTCGAGCCAGTCGACCCAGTCGAGCGGCGCCAGCTGCTTGCCAGTGCCATTGCGCAGGTCGAGCTCGAACGAGGCCATGCCGACGATGCTGCGATCGGGCGCGCGCAGCGGCACGACCTGGACGTGGGTGACGCCGCGGGTGGCGAAGCGGACGCCCGACTGCTGGGTCTCGAAGGCGCGCTGCGGGGCGGTGGCGCCATGGGGCGTCACCCGATCGATGGCGACGTCGACCCAGACCGGCGCCTTGTGGTGTTCGACCCAGCGCCACGCGGTGGTGGCCTGCGCGCCCAGCGAGTTGCCGCGGCGATAGCCGGCGCCGCCGTCGCCGCGCTCGAGCACCAGCAGGCGCTGGTAGGCCAGCTCCGGGCGCAGGTGCAGGGCGCCACGCACCAGGGTGCCGCCACCGCAGTGCGGGGCCGCGGTGATGGCGTGCTGCACCAGCTCCAGCATGGGCTCGAGCGTGCGCTCGGCGGCCTCCTCGAAGCTGGCGGCGGTGCGCAGGCGCAGGGCGAGCTGGGCCACGGGATCCATTGCCATGGTCGGCATGTTCGCCCGGGCCGCGTCACGGCGCCAGGGTTGCGTACCGGCGGGACGCAAGGGGCGTGGGACGGGCACGCAAGCGGCGGGGCGGACATCCACAAGTGGCTGCAATCACGCCAAAAAGAAGTGGCCCAGGACTTGGAATGGAGAGCCGGCGGAGGTGCTGATGTACCAGCGCGCAGGCACGCAGGAGCAGTCGATCGAAGGTCGCCAGGGTGGCACGGAGCAGGCGACGCCGGGGCGGCGTACGCGCACCGAGGGGCTGCGCCCGATGCAGGCCAAGCGCACCGATCCTGCGCGCGACGTCGATCCCGCCACGCTGCCGTCGGGTGGCGGCGGCGTGCAGCTGCCCGAGGGGCTGCGCAGCAAGATGGAGGGCGCGCTGGGGGCCGACTTCAGCGCCGTGCGGGTGCACGTCGGACCGGCGGCGGCGGCGGTCGGCGCGCGGGCGTACACCCAGGGCGACGACATTCACTTCGCGCCCGGGCAGTATGATCCGGCGTCGGAGTCGGGTCAGCAGCTGCTCGGTCACGAGCTGGCGCACGTGGTGCAGCAGCGCGCCGGGCGGGTGGCGGCGCCGACCCAGGCCAAGGATGGTGGTGCGATGGGGGCGCCGATCAACGCGGACGCCGGCCTGGAGGCGGAGGCTGACGCGATGGGGGCGAAGGCGGCGCGCGGGGAGATCGCGTTCGGGGCGGAGCACGGAGCCGGAGCCGGACATGGCTCCGCCAGCAGAGCTGGCGGGGCCATGCAACGCGCGGTCGGGTTCGAGTTCGAGCTGGGTAGCTGGGACTCCAGGAACACCGTCGAGAACCGGCGCCTGGCCAAGGGCGAGAAGATCGCGCGTCACGACGGCTTCAACATCGAGGGCGAGGACGCTGGCGCCACCTCGGCGGTCGAGTTCGTGACCAAGCCGCTGGCGACCCTGGGCGAGATCGAGGGCGCCATCGGCACCGCGCAGGAGATCGCGCAGGGCATGTTCTCGCGCAAGCCGACGCTGACCGCCGAGCTGTATGGCGGCTCCAAGGACGTCACCCTCACGCCCGGCGAGGCCAGGGCCAAGATGCAGGCCTCGCCGGCCATCGCGCTCGACAACATCGGCGACCTGTACACGCACAAGACCATGCAGGTCGGAAATCCCAAGGCGCTGGTCGGCAAGGTACGCAGCGTGCTCGGGGAAAGTTCGACCAAGGAGCTGCTGGGTAGCAAGGACGCGCCCAAGGATCCGTCCAAGGCGATGGAGGGGCTGCTCATCCTGATCGTCGACTACATCCTGCAGGGCATGAGCAAGGCCGAGCGCAGCTATCCCAAGTCGGCCTTCAACATCATGGCGCGCACCTCGTTCACCAAGATGTTCAACCTCATCCCGGAGCACGAGTTCTTCGCGCAGAAGGGCAACCTCGACAAGTGGGTCGGCCTGGTCATGAAGATCGTCGACACGTTCCCCTTCCCCGAGCAGATGAAGGGCAAGGACCAGCCGGTGCTGAACAACGTCTTCTCGGGCATGGAAGCGGTGCCCGACGACAAGGGCGTGGTGCCCGGCGGCGAGCACGCCTACACCCTGAACACCACGCGCGAGCAGTGGCTGAAGGCGATGCCCGAGAAGGACCTGCTGGCCAAGGCGCAGGACAAGCGCTTCGAGGGCATGGGCGCCTATGACGACGCCACCGACAAGCTGGTCGAGGAGGGCGTCGAGCTCGGCGTCTCCGAGCTGGTCAAGAGCACGCCGCCCGAGGAGCTGGGCGTCGGTGTCGACGAGGACGCGCCGGAGTCGGAGCAGCAGCACGACGAGGTCGAGGCGCCGCTCAAGGAGGAGGGCCCGCCCAAGGAGGCGCCGCTGTTCGAGCTGCGCGGCCAGCGCGATCTGTTCGGCATCGACCAGGACGTCGGCCTGGGCGAGTGGCTGGACAAGGCCAAGGAGATCTTCGCCATCGTGGATGACGTCAACAAGGGCGCCACCTATGGCGCCAAGAAGTCGGGCCACGGCGTGGCCCCCGACGTCGATGACCGTGGCGCGTGGACCGAGACTGCGATGCCGGTGCGCCCGCAGGCGACCCCGCAGCCGGTGGCGCCGCAGGTGGCGCCCAGCAAGGCGGGCAACAAGAAGAAGCTGAAGAAGCCGGCGAAGAAGAAGTGGCGGTGGCCGTTCAGCAAGCTGTTCGGCTGAAAGCCGGACAGCTCGTCCGGCTCAGGGACCGAACGGGTCCTTGATCTCGTCGCTGCCGCCCTTCTTGCCGCCGGTCTTCTTGCCACCGCTCTTCTTGCCGGTGCCCTTCTTCACGGTGCCCTTGCCGACCACGGGATCGAGCTTGTCGAGGTTGATGACGTACTCGCGATCCTTGTCGACCGCGACGTCGAGCACCGACTCCTTGAAGCCCTGCATGGTGAGCGTGAGTGTCTGGGTGCCGCCAGCGGGATCCAGCTTCAGGGTGATCGGCGTCTTGCCCTCGACCACGCCAGCGCGGGTCACCGTCGCGCCCGCGGGCGTCGTCACCACGCTGATCATCGCCTCGGTCACTGGCGCAGGCGAGGTCTCGACCACACCGGCTCCCGGACTCGGGCTCGGATTCGGACTCGTGCTCGCACTCGCGCTCGCGCTCGGACTCGCGCTGGCACCGCCGCCCTGGCTGCTGTCCTTCTTCTTGCCGCCGCCTCCCAGCAGCACCGCCGCCACCACCGCCCCCACCAGCGCCAGGCCACCCAGCGCCAGCCCCACCTTCAGCCCGGTCCGCTTCGGCGGCTGCCAGTCGGCGTCACCATCATCCGCCGCCGCGCCCACGCCGCGCGCCGCGGCGCCCTGCCCCTGCGCCGCGACCGCCGCCGCCGCCGCCTTGCGGACCTCCGACGCCATGCCCTCCTGGGACGGCATGGTGTTGGCCATCCCCAGGCTGGGATCCGTCACCTGGCCCGGCTGCACGTGGCCGAACATGGGCGGCGCCTGCATCGACGGCATCGAGCCCGACGCCGCCATGCGCGCCGCCGAGGCCGCCTGCACATGGCCGGCGCTGTCGACCGACTCCAGCGCGGCGCCGAGCTCGGCCATGCTCTGGTAGCGGCGGTCGCGATCCTTGTCGAGCGCCTTGAGCACCACGGCCTCGACCGCAGGCGGCACCCCGAGCTCGGGATACTGCGCGCTGAGCCGGACCACCGGATCGAAGATGTGCTTGGTCAGGACGCCCATGAACGACTGGGCCCGGAACGGCACGTCGCCGCACAGCATCTCGTACAGGATGCAGCCCATGGCGTAGACATCGACGCGCCGGTCGGTCTTCTCGCCGCGGGCCTGCTCGGGCGCCATGTACTCGGGCGTGCCGAACACCATGCCGGTGCGGGTCAGCCGCTTGCCGCTCTCGTCGAGCTCGGTCATCTTGGCGATGCCGAAGTCGAGGATCTTGACGAAGTCCTCACGCGCGCCGCGCTTGATGAGGAAGATGTTCTCGGGCTTGAGGTCGCGGTGCACCACGCCGACGTTGTGCGCCTCCTCCAGGGCGGCGCAGATCTGCAGCGCGATCGGCTTGACGTGCTTCCACTTCAGCGGGCCGTGATCCTTGATGTGATCCGACAGATCGTGGCCCTTCAGGTACTCCATCGCGATGAACACGGTGCCGCCCGGGATGCGGCCGAAGTCCGTGATGTCGACGACGTTCTCGTGGCGGATCTTGGAGGCGGTCTTGGCCTCGTGCAGGAAGCGCTCGACCAGCTCGGGCTTGCGGCCGTACTCGCCGTGCAGGACCTTGAGCACGACCTTCTTCTCGATGATGGTGTGCAGGGCCAGGTAGACCGCGCCCATGCCGCCCTCGCCGATGCGCTGCAGGATCTGGTAGCGGTCGAGGATGGTGCGCCCGACCAGCTCGTCGGGCTCGAGGGCGTGGATGCCGCTGGGATCGTCGCGCGGCGCCTCGCCCTCGCCTACCAGGGGCAGGGGCGGCTCGCTGTCCTTCGGATCCATCGGCGTCTGCGCCATCGTTACCCTTATGACACGGTGATCAGTCGGGACAATTGGCCAGCGGGTTCGGGTTCTGCAGTCCGTCGACGCAGCGCGGCTGCTGCTTGCACGTGATCGACGCGCTCCTGGTGACGGTCTGGGTCACGGTCTGGTCCTGGAACCCCAGCTGCTTGCACACGATCGAGATCTTGACGCCCTTCTTCTTCTTGAGGGTCGCCTTGCCCTTGCCCAGCTTCTCCCCATTCACGAAGATATCACTCCCCGGCGGGTCGGTCTTGATGGTGACGGTGTACTCGTCCGGTGGCGCCGCGGTCGGCGACGGACTCGGCGCCGCAGCGTCCACTGTAGGCGCCGCGACCACCTGCGCATCCGGCGTCGCCACCGCCACCGCGGCGTCGGGCGCCGCCAGCGCCGCGTCGGGCACCTTGATGGCGACCACGCCGGCGTCGGTCACAGGTAGCACCACCGGCTTGTCCTTCTTGTTGAACAGCTTGAGCGCCAGCACCGTGACCCCGGCCACGGCGGCCAGCACACCGAGCGCGATCCCGATCTTCTTGCCGCCCGAGCCGGGGACCGCGGCCTCGCCGGTCAGGGGCGGCATCGCGGCGGTGCGCTGATCGGGCGCCGCGCCCGGCCACGAGCGCAGCCCTGGCGGCGTCCTGCGCGGCGGCGAGGTGTCGGGGCGCCCCAGCTGGTTGACCTGCGCCGTCGGCATGCGCACGGCGCCCGAGCCGGCCTGCACGTCCATCACCGTGACCGCCGACATCGAGCCCGACTGGCTCTGCCCCATGTTGCCCATGGGGACGCCCTCGCGCTGCAGCTTGTGCGCGATGTCCTCGATGGCGGCCACGAAGGCGCGCATGTCGGGGCAGCGCTGCGCCACGTCCTTGGCCATGGCGTACTCGATGAGGCCCTCGACCGCGGGGTGGATGTGCGGGTTGATGGAGCTCGGGCGCGGCGGGAAGTCCATGATGACCTTGGCCAGCGTGGCCATCACCGACTCGCCCTTGAAGGGCACCGTGCCGGTCATCATCTCGAACAGGATGCAGCCGCAGGCGTAGACATCGCAGCGGTGGTCGACCTCACGCCCGGCGGCCTGCTCGGGCGCCATGTAGTCGGGCGTGCCGAACACCATGCCGGCGCGGGTCAGGCGCGAGCTGCCCTCCTCGGGCGACATCTGCGCGATGCCGAAGTCGACGATCTTGACGAAGTCCTTGTTGCCCTCGCGCGGGGTCAGGAACACGTTGTCGGGCTTGAGATCGCGGTGAATGATGCCCTTGTCGTGGGCGGCGGCCAGGGCGCGACCGAGCTGCGCCATGATGGGCAGCGCGCGCCCCGGCGCCATGATGCCCTCCTTCATCGCCTGCGCCAGCGTGGGGCCGACGACGAAGTCCATCACGAAGTAGGAGTGGCCGTCGGGCAGCACGCCGAAGTCGTGCACGTCGGCGATGTTGGGGTGGCCGATGGTCGAGGCGGCGCGGGCCTCCTGGATGAAGCGCTTGACCACCGAGCCGTCGCGCGCGACCTCGCGCTTCAGGACCTTGATCGCGACCTTCTTGGCCAGGATGGTGTGGTGCGCCGAGTACACCACGCCCATGCCGCCCTCGCCGATCTTCTCGTCGAGCTGGTAGCGGCCGTCGATGGTCTGCCCGACCAGGGCGTCATAGTCAGGCTTGCTCGGCGCCGAGATCGCGAACAGACGGGCCCCGTGCGTCGGGCAAACCTCGTCCAGGTCGGGGAATGACTCCCTGCACTCGGGGCAGAACTTCATCGGGACGCGAGGAATCTAACACGCCAAGTTGGCGTGGGCACACATCTTGGCAAGACTAGTTGCACCTGAGTTGCATTAACCAGTCATGGCGACGGCGCCAGGGGCGACCCCGCCGGGATGACATAGTCGGGGTCGGGGAACAGCTCGGTGGCGCGGATCATGGCCGAGCAGGCGTGCTGGATATAGTCGATGCGGATGTCGCGACGCACCGTCGACCCCATCAGGGCGCCCTGGCTGAGCTCGCCGTCGTGCAGCAGGTAGGTGTTGTCGGGGCGGATCTGGTTGCGGGTCAGGAACTCCAGCGCGCGCCAGATCTGGCGCTTGGTGTCGGGCGCGGCGCGGCCGTGGGCGCGGCTCAGGCGCCAGGCCGAGATCATGGTCTCGGTGCGCGACGACACCGGGGTGTTGTTGGGCGGGAAGAACGGGGTGAAGCCGTAGCCCCCGCTGAAGTCGGGCTGGCCCGGGGCCTCGCCGGGCGCGAACTGGGCCCGGCGCAGGAACTGGCCGTAGGCCTCGCAGAAGTCGACGTATTGCGCCTTCTTGACGTAGCGCGAGGCGGCCTCGGCGGCGATGCAGGTCCAGTGGTCCTCGCCGAAGAAGAACGAGCCCGCGAAGTAGTCATAGCTGCCACCGGTCAGCCAGTCGAGCGCGTGCTCGAGCGGGCCGAGGTACTTGTTGTCGCCGGTGACCTCGTACAGGCGGGCCAGCGCCAGGGCGGCCTCACCGTCGAAGTACATGGTGCGCGTCTTGATGTCGCGGGTGCGCGTGGCCAGGTCGAAGTAGTGCGAGAAGCTGCCGTCGGGCCGCTGCATGAAGAGGACGAACTCGCCCAGGCGCAGCATGACGTCATGGTAGGTGCGCTCGCCGGTGGCGACCTCGAACTCGGCCAGGGCGTTGATGGCCAGCGCGGTGGCGCCCATGCTGGCGCTGGGGGCGCCGGCGTCGGTGACGCAGGCGTAGGGCGGCGCGGGCTGGCCCGGCGGGGTCACGCCGCAGCTCGACGGGGTCTGCTCGCCCATGTACTGCATGGCGCGCTCGGCGCCGGCGCGGAACTCGGGCAGCCGGGTGTAGCGGTACAGCTGGGCCAGGAAGTAGGTGGTGCCCGAGTGGCGCGGCATGTTGTAGCCGCCGCTGACCGGGTCGGAGCGCCGGCCGTCGTTGGTGTGGTACTCGTAGACGAACTTGCCGCGGTCGTTGAGCATGCGCAGCAGGTAGCGGCCGCCGGCGATGGCGGCCTCGCGCAGCCGCTTCGGGGTCAGCTCGGGCGCCGGGGTGTTGCCGCGCAGGACCGGCAGCGCGGCGGCGCCGCGCTCGGGCGCCTCCACGAAGCCCTCGGTGCGGATGCGGTAGAAGTGAGGCTTCTGGCGCGCCAGCGACTCGGCGCTGACCCCGGCGCGATCGTACAGCGTCAGCACCGCGTCCTCGGTCGACAGGCCGGCGTACCAGTCGATGAACTTGAAGGGGCGGTGACCCTCGAGGTAGTGGCCGATGATCATGTCGTCGGCCATCAGGAAGTGGCGCTTGCCGGCGAACGACATCGCCAGGGTGTCGACGCCGGGCACCAGGCCGAGCGAGAACGCCGCGGGGATCGAGGTGATGATGGGGCCGGCGCCGCGGGTGACGTCGATCTTGATGCGGGCGCGGGCGCGCTCCTCGGGGCTGAGCGAGGTGACGCCGGGATCGCTGCGCAGCGCCTCGGCGGCGGCCATGACGGCGTCGGCGATGCTCTGGCCGTCGGCGCTGACATGGCGGAACAGCGGCTGGGCGCGGTGCCAGACGGTGACGAAGACGGGGCCGCCGCGGGGGCGACGTGCCAGCGCGGTCGAGGTCGGGCGCGTCGGGGTATCCCCGTCGAGGGCGTGGCGGATGGTGGCGATGGCCTCGGTGCGCGCATCGGTGGGCAGCGCCGGCGCCAGGTCGATCCGGGCCCAGGCGTAGACCGCGTAGCAGGCGATGAGGAGCACGACCGGGAAGGCCAGCACGGCGTAGAGGAAGCCGCGTCGCACCCGGCTGAGGATGCGGTCGAGGCGCTCCTCGCGGCCGCGCTGGGTGGCGGCGTCGAGGCGGGCGCGCGCGCGGGCCTGCTTGGAGGCCTTAGGCGGCATCCGTCGCGGGGGCGGACTTGGCGGGGGCCGCGCTGGCCTCGGGCGTGCCGCCGCGCAGGCGGCGCCGGACCTCGGGGCGCAGCAGGAAGCGGATCTGGAACACCGGCAGCAGGCCGAAGACCTCGACGGCGAGGAAGGCGGCCAGCAGACACACGGTGGCGGCGCCCTTGCCGAAGCCGCCATAGACGCCGCGCAGGTAGGACGCCGACAGCGCCAGGGCCGAGATCAGGAACAGCGTGAAGGTGAGGAGCAGGCCGGCGACCGCCAGGCCGACCCAGCCCGACCAGCGCCGGCGCGCGATCAGCGCCGCGCCCGAGAGCAGAAGGCCCACGAACAGCGCCCACACCAGCAGCTTGACCGAGCCCGAGCGCGAGGGTGCCACCGAGAGGCCGAGGTACAGGTAGGCGCTGCCGAAAACGATGTCGAGCACACCATAGGTGATGAGACCGCGATCTGGTTCGACCGGGAGCATGGCGGCGGGTTTACGCTCTGACGGTGCGCGGTGTCAACGACGGAAGGCTTGGTGGAGCCACGGGAATATCGAATGACATGCGCAGGTTTGCCTCACTGCGGAGGACTTTCTGACATGGCGGTGAAGCTGGACAAGAGCTGCCCGGAGTGCGGCACCCAGGTGTCGTCGCTGGCCTCGCGGTGCAAACAGTGCGGCGCGGGGCTGCTGGCGCGCGGGGATGGCGCGGCGGCGCGGGCGCCCGCGCCGGTCGCGCTGGCGGTGAGCGCGCAGCTGGCGGTGGCGCCGCCGGTGGCGGTGCCGGTGGTCGAGAAGGTGGTCGAGAAGGTGGAGAGCGAGGCGGCGGTCAAGCTGCGCGCGGCGGCGGCGCGGCGGGCCGAGGCCCAGCAGGAGCAGACGGCGCCCCCGGCGTGGCGGACCCCGGCGGTGATCGCGGGCGTCGCGGTGGCCGCGGGGGTGGTGGCCTGGCTGCTGGTGCGTGACGCCGCCAGCGCCGAGCGCGGCACCCTGGCGAGCGCGACCCGGGCCAGCGGCAAGCCGGCGCCGCTGCCGCCGCTGGATCCGGCGGATCAGCGCGCGCAGGTGCCGGATCCGGTGGATCCGTTCGGCAGCAGCGCACCGTTTGCGCCGGGCGCCCCTGCCCCGTCGCTACCGACCAGCCCGCCGCCCGGGCTGGGCGGTGGCCTCGGCCAGCTGCCGCCGGGGTTCCCCGATCCGTTCGCGGGCGCCGGGGCACCGTTCGGCAACCTGCCGGGGCTGCCCAGCCTGAAGGATCTGATGCAGCAGACGCGTGGCGGCCTGGGCGGTCCGCCGCCCGATCCGGCGGCGCTGCAGTTCGCCGACAAGGCGCTGGCGCTGCTGTGTGACAAGGCGGCAGCGTGCGGCCTGGTCGATCCAGGTGACAAGATGTCGTGCGAGATGCTCAGCCAGGGCCTGATGAGCGGCGCGCTGGCGCAGGCCATGGCGCCCAGCGGCGGCAGCTGCAAGTTCGACCCCAGCAAGGCGGCGCAGTGTCTGAGCCTGCTGCAGGGGATCGACTGTGGCGCGGGTGGCGGTGGCGGCGGCATGGGCGGTGGCGGCTTCGGCAGCGGCGACCCGATGGCGATCATGATGCTGCTGCAGCAGGCGCAGGGCTGTGCCGAGGCGTTCGCCTGCATGTGAGGAGGCGTTGGCCGTTGGGCGCGGGCGCTGGGGCGTTGGCCGTTAGGCGCGGGCCGTGACCAGTGGCAGGGTGAGCGGCCAGGCTCGGCTCTCGCGATTCGTCACACCTCAGTCGCCCCGGATTGCATCGAGGGGGCTTGGAGGCCGCTCCTCGCCGCTGCGCCGGCGCGGCCGCTCCTGGTGCAGGCGCCCCCGTGGCACCAGCTGAGATTCTGTTACTCGATCCAATGTCGTTTTTTATTGACGACCACATCAGGTCATTGACGACGGATGGTCAGCCTCGATCTGGAGGGCCCTTCCCAGCGCATACGCTCGTCGAGGTGCCACGGAGCGCCCTCGAGGGTCGTTTGCGCGCGCGGCAGCGTCCTTCGCAGCGCAGAGGCCGCAACCAGGACGTGCGAAACACGCGTGGTAGGAAGGAGATGCGCGGGGGCGCGGGGACAGGAGGAGGGTGAGCATGACGCAGTCGGCGGTGGTGACGGCCCAGCAGCGGCAGGCGGACGAGCGTGTGGTGCTGGCGGTGCAGCGCAGGCAGCGCGCCGAGGCGGACGAGGTCGCGGCGCTGCTGGAGGCGCGCGCGCTCGGGGTCTCTGACGCGCTGGGGTTTGCGTCGTTTCACGAGTATGCCGAGGCGCGGCTGGGGCTGACGCCGCGGCTGGCCTACGAGCGAGTGCGCGTGGTCGAAGCGCTCGGCGGGCTGCCGCGGCTGCGCGCCGCGCTGGCCTCGGGCGCCATCAGCTACTCGGCGGCGCGCGAGCTCAGCCGGGTGGCCACCGCGGCCAACGAGCTGGTCTGGCTGGAGCGGGCCGCCGGCTGCAACCTGCGCGAGATCGAGAGGCTGGTCGCTGGCCGTCCGCCGGGCAGCGACCCTGACGACGAGCCCGACCCCGAGCAGGTCACCACCCCCGTGCGCTTCGAGCTCAGCGCAGCCACCCGGGCGCTGCTGCGCGAGGCGCAGCAACAGCTGCGACGTGACGCCGGGCAGCGTCTGGATGACGACGCCTTCGTGGCCGAGCTGGTGCGACGTGCGCTCGCTGGCAGCGCCGCGCGCAAGCCGGGCGCGCCGAGCTACCAGATCGCCATCAACGTCTGCGACCGTTGCGAACGTGTGACCCAGAACGGCGCTGGCCAGGTCGT
>JADYYK010000068.1 GCA_020853705.1 Deltaproteobacteria bacterium | reverse complement strand
CGACATCCAGACCGTGCACGGCACCATGTCGTGCGAGCTGTTCCCCGACATGGCGCCCGAGACGGTGGCCAGCTTCGTCGGCCTGGCGCGCGGCAAGCGGCCCTGGCAGGACCGCGCCACCGGCGAGTGGAAGCGCAGCCTGTTCTTCAATGGCCTGACCTTCCACCGCGTCATCCCGGAGTTCATGATCCAGGGCGGCGATCCCGACGGCACCGGCATGGGCGGCCCGGGCTTCACGCTGCCCGACGAGATCGCGCCGGCGCTGAGGTTCGATCGGCCGGGTCGGCTGGCGATGGCCAACAAGGGGCCGCAGACGCACTCGGGTGGCAGCCAGTTCTTCATCACCGAGGGCATGCCGTCGCAGCTCGATGGCGGCTACGTCATCTTCGGGCAGTGCGAGGGCACCGAGATCGTCAAGACCATCGCGCGGGTGCCGCGCAACCCGATGGATCGCCCGAATGAGACGATCCGCATGATCGTTTCGATTTACAGGAAGTAAAGCGAGCGGGGCTCGGCTAGGACTCCGAGCCGACCTTCTTGACCGCGACCTTGTTCTTCATGTCGGGCTGCACCCCGAGGACCGACTTGTCGTTGGGGATGAAGCGGATCTCGGTCTTGATCTCGAACGAGATGGCGGTCAGCAGCTTCTGCAGCTCGCCGGCCATGTCCATCTGCTGCAGCGCGTTGCGCAGCTCGCGACCGACGATGCGGAACAGCTCGTCCTTGGAGGCGGCGGCCTGCTGGATGAGATAGTTGGCGACGTCCTTGGGCAGCTGGAAGTCGTTGGCCATCTTGCGGATGCCCTCTTCGGTCGTGAAGAGCGCGCCCAGGCCCGCGTAGAAGGTGCGCTTGACCAGGTCGGGGATGAAGCCCTCGAGGCGGCCGCGCTGCTTGCCGCCCTCGTCGCCCGGCGGATCGTCAGGAGGCGGAGCATCGGGAGGGAGCTTCTCGTCGGCCATGGGGCAAGGATAGCGCGGAAAGGGTAGACTTGGGACATGCCAGAGGTGGAGGCCAAGGCGCCGTCGCCGCGGCTGGGCTCGGAGACGGGGCCAGCACGTGCCAGCGTCGCTGCGTTCACCACCATCCCGAGCGGCGTGGCGCGCGCGCCGCGTGTCACCAGCGGCCTGATGGCGCGGCAGCGGCCGCTGTCCAAGAGCTGGCGCTGGCTCAAGGCCTACATGGTCACGTTCCGCGTCATCATGAGCTACCTCAGCGTGCGCTTCCAGGCGCGCTTCCGCTCGGCTGACTCCATCGCGCGGCTGCTCGAACGCAAGCACCTGCGCAACGCGCGTCGCATCCAGCGCGCCATCGCCGAGTTGCAGGGGCTGTACCTCAAGGTCGGGCAGCTGTTCTCGATCATGTCGAACTTCCTGCCCGAGCAGTTCCGGCAGCAGCTCGAGAGCCTGCAGGACCAGGTGCCGCCGCGCTCGTTCAAGGAGATCGAGCGCCGCTTCCGCGAGGAGTTCGAGGGCAAGGCCCCGCGCGAGCTGTTCGACGACTTCGCCGAGCTGCCGGTGGCCAGCGCGTCGATCGGGCAGGTGCACCGGGCGCGCCTGAAGAGCGGCGAGACCGTCGCGGTCAAGGTGCAGTACCCCGACGTCGAGGAGATCGTCCGCATCGATCTGAACACGCTGCGGCGCATCTTCGGCATCGTGTCGTGGTTCGTGCCGTACCGCGGCCTCGACGCCATCTGGCACGAGATCAAGGCCATCGTGATGGAGGAGCTCGACTACACCATCGAGGCCGACAACCTGGAGGCCATCGCGGCCAACTTCGAGGGTCACCGCGAGGACGTCGCCTTCCCGCGCGTCATCCGCGAGCTGTCGACCGCGCGGGTGCTGACCACCGAGTGGGTCGAGGGCATCAAGGTGTCCGACAAGGTCAAGCTCAAGCAGGCCGGCTTCGATCTGTCGGCGCTGGCGCGGCTGGTGGTCGAGGCCTACTGCAAGCAGATCTTCACTGACGGCCTGTATCACGCCGATCCGCACCCGGGGAACATCCTGGTGCGCGCCATGCGCGGCACCGGCGGGGCGCCGCAGCCGGCGGTGGTGTTCCTGGACTTCGGCGCGGTGGCCCGGGTGTCACCGGCGATGCGGCACGGCATGGTCGAGCTCATCCAGGGCGCGCTGGCGCGCGACACGCCGCGCATCGTGCGCGCGCTCAAGGAGATGGGCTTCGTGTCGCGCACCGGCGATCAGCGCGTGTTCGAGAAGGTGGTCGACTACTTCCACAACCGCTTCCAGGAGGAGATCCACCTCGACAGCCTCAACCTGCGCGACATCAAGTTCGATCCCGAGAAGGGCCTGGAGAACCTGGCCGACCTGCGCAAGATGGACATCTCGCTGCGCGACATCAGCGAGTCGTTCCACGTGCCCAAGGAGTGGATCATGCTGGAGCGCACGGTGCTCCTGCTGATGGGCCTGTGCACCGAGCTGGATCCGGCGATGAACCCGATGGCCGTGATCAGGCCGTACCTGGAGGAGTTCGTCCTCGGCAAGGACAAGGACTGGACCGCGTTCGCCATCGACACCTCGAAGGAGGTGGCGATGAGCGTGCTGGCCCTGCCGGGCGAGATGAAGAAGTTCATGTCGGCGGCGCAGCGCGGCGAGCTCGAGATGCGGCTCAAGAACCTGGAGCCCAACGTCGGCCTGCTGTACGCGCTGGGGCACCAGCTGATCTGGACCGCGCTGGGCATCACCGCGGCGACCTTCGCGCTGGTGTGGGACGGGCGCGGCGAGTTCCAGCGCGCGACCTATGCGGCCTACACCGCGGGCGGTTTCGGGGTGCTGCTGCTGCTGTCGTTCCTGACCGGGTCGCGCAAGAAGCGCAAGCGATAGCGAGCGGGGCCGGAGCTACTTCGACTTCGAGAGCGTGGCGACGTGCTGGCGGACGTCGGCGATGTGGTCGATCTCGGCGGGGTCGGCCTTGGCGCGCTCGAGGTAGGTCTGGAAGTAGGCCAGCGCGCGGGCGTCGTCCTTGGCCAGCGCGTAGGTCTGGCCGAGCAGGCGCAGCGGGGTCGCGCGCGCGGGGGCCAGGGCGAGGGCGCGCAGGTAGTCGTCGGCGGCGCCGGCGAGGTCGTGCAGCGCGGCGCGGGCCTGGCCGCGCAGCAGGTAGGCCTCGGCGCTGTCGGACGGGGTCAGGTCGGCGGGCGGCGCGGCCAGCAGCTGGTCGAGCAGGCCGCGCGCGATGACGGTGCGGCGGGCGTCGAAGTGCACCCGGGCGCGCAGCAGCAGGGCGGCGCCGGTGGGCGGCGGCGCGGGGGCGCGCTTGTCCTGCGCGGCGCGGGCGCGCTCGATGGCCTCGCGCGGGCGCGGGTCGCGCGGGGCGCGCAGCAGGGCGGCCTCGAAGGAGGCGATGGCCTCGTCGAGCTTGCCCTGGGCGGCCAGGGCGACGCCGAGGCGGTAGTGGCCGTCGGCGCGGCTGTCGTCACTGGTCAGGGCGGTGCGGAAGGCGGCCTCGGCGGCGGGCCAGTCCTTGGCGGCGAGGGCGTCGAGGCCGGGCTTGTACTCGGGCGGCAGCGGGCGGCCGTCGAGGGTGGTCTTGCCCTCGGGCATGCCGACCACGGGCTTGCCGCGCGAGGTGGTGGGTCCGGCTTCGGGCGCGGGCTTCACGGCGGGGGCGGACTTCGCAGCAGGGGCGGGCTTCACGGCCGGGAGCGGCTTCACCTCGGGGGCAGGTTTCACCTCGGGCGCAGGCTTCACCTCGGGCGCGGGCTTCACGTCCGGGAGCGGCTTGGCCTCGGGCGCAGGCTTCACGGCCGGGAGCGGCTTGACCTCGGGCGCCGGCTTGACCTCGGGCGCGGGCTTGACCTCGGGCGCAGGCTTCACCTCGGGCGCCGGCTTGACCTCGGGCGCCGGCTTCACCTCGGGCGCGGGCTTGACCTCGGGCGCGGGCTTGGCGCCCTTCCTGGCCTCGGCCTCGAGCGCGGCGATCTCGGTCTTGGCGCGCTCGACCCACTTCTGCTCGCTGGGGCGCTTCTCGCGCTTGACGTACTCCTTGAGCGCGGTCAGCGCCTCGGCGCTCTTGCCCAGCGCCTTGAGCGACAGCCCCATGCCGAAGTACGGGTCCGACTCCTCGGGGCGCAGCGCCGCGAACTTGCGATAAGCCTCGACCGCGGGCTCGTAGCGCTCGGTCTTGCGGCTGGCGTAGGCCAGGTAGTACCAGCCCATCGCATAGTCGGGCTGCTTGCCGACGCCGACCTTGAGGTAGGCGATGGCGATGTCGAAGCTCTTGCTGGCGATCCACAGCGGGGCGGCGGCATCCAGCGCGGGGACATGGCCGCCCTCCTCGAGCAGCGCGGCCTCGTACTTGGCCATCGCGCCGGCGCTGTCGCCCTTGCCCTTGAGGGCGTCGCCTTCGGCCACCAGCGCCGCTGCCTTGGCCTCGTCGGCTCGCGCCGGCCCGGCGGCAAGCACCAGCAGCACGGCCGCTGCACACCCTGCACGGACACTTCGCAACATGCCGCTAGCCTACCGCACATCGGCGCCGGCCGCGAAAATCGGCCGCGTGCGGCGGGTCACTACCTGGGGAACAGGGTCGGGATCATCTGCACCAGCATGGCGCAGTCCATGTCGGCAGCCACCTTCTTGGTGCGGAAGGTGCTGGGGTTCTGCGGGTTCTGCGTGATGGTCGGCGAGAAGCCGCGCAGCGCCGAGCGATCGCCCGCGGTACACGGGAACGACGACGTCGGCGACGGCACGTGCAGACAGTCGAGGATGCCGAGGTCCAGCGTCGCCGTGACCTTGCCGCGCACCTCATTGGAGCTGAAGACCTGGCCGTCGAGCGCGAAGCTGGTGCGCAGCGCGGCGTAGATCTCCTTCAGATCGGTCAACCCGGGCACGTTCATCGCGATCAGCGTGGAGCCGGGCTTGTCGTCCTTCTCCT
>JADYYK010000067.1 GCA_020853705.1 Deltaproteobacteria bacterium | reverse complement strand
TCGTCAACGGCCAGCGGGCTGCCGGATTGGCACGTTCCGCTGGCGTCGCAGGTCTCGGCGCCGTTGCACACGGTGCCGTCGGCGCACGAGGTGCCGGCCGCAACCGGGGTGTGGGCGACGCCGGCAACGGGGTCGCAGCTGTCGGCGGTGCAGACGTTGCTGTCGTCGACCACCAGCGGGCTGCCCGCGACGCAGGACCCGCTGGCGTCGCAGGTCTCGGCGCCGTTACACACCGTGCTGTCGGCACAGCTGGTGCCGGCGGCCACCGGGGTGTGGGTGCAGCCGGACGCGCCGCAGGCGTCAGTGGTGCAAAGGTTGGAGTCGTTGCAGTCGGCGGGGACGCAGGTCGCCGCGCCAAAGCCGTCCTCGCGGGTGACGGTGGCGTTCTCGCGCAGGTCGATGTCCTTGCCGGCGATGGCGCCGGTGATGGCGGTGCGCTGGCCGATGAAGGTGGTGCCGTTGGGGACCAGCAGCAGGGCGCGCAGGACTCCGTCGTCGTCGATCAGCGCGGCGCGCGGGGTGGCGTTGACGCCGCCGCTGCCACCGTTTGTGCCGTTGACCTCGATGCGCAGGCCGGCGGCGGTCAGGGTCACGCCGGACGCCGGGCCGAAGTAGACGTTGGTGCCCGCGGTGAGGCGGCCGGTCAGCAGGATCTCGACCACGCCCTGGGCCTCGACGCGGGCGTTGGCCAAGAGCTTCAGGCTGGCGAACTGGTAGGTGCCGGCACCGAGGCGCAGGATCGCCGAGTCGTTCAGCGTCACGGCGGCGCGGCTGGTGCTGCCGGACAGGGTCGTCGTGGTGCCGGCGGCGACCGTGAGGTTGGTCGTGCCGGCGGTGACGCTGGCGGGGGTCGGCAGCGCGGGCATCGTGGGCATGCCGGCCACCGTGCCGTGGGTGGCGCCGAAGTCGGTCAGCGCCGTGGTGTGGATGTCGCCGAGGACGGCGCCGGTGTCGAGGAAGACACGGTTGCCCAGCGTGTTGTGCGTGGTCTGCACCGTGGAGGCGCCCTCGAGGGCGAGCTCCTTGCCCGAGTGCAGCATCGTGGTCGCGACGTCCTTGACGCCCAGATCGCCGGCGCTGACCGCCGCGCCGGGGCGGAGCACCAGGCTGTTTCTCGCATAGACCGCGAAGTCGCCGATCTGCGGTGTGCTATTCAGGGCGACTGTGCGTGAACGGACGGACTCGCGGTCCGAGCAGGAGGCCAGCGCGAGCACTCCGGTCAGCACGAGGAGACGATTGACGACTCTCATGGTCACTCTCCGAGATAGGGACTCTCAGAGATGGTGTTAGTCCTGTCTCGGCGAATCGCCTATAACCTATTATGACCCTCCCCCGCCGAGTTCCGCGACCTTAGCCGGCGCGGCGCCAGCCGAGCCGCGAGAGTCGGCGCTTGAGGGTGCTCGCGCTGATCTCGAGCACCTGGGCGGCGCGTCGCAGGCTGCCAGCGCAGCGCTCCAGCATGCGCAGCATGTGGAGGTCCGACACCACCTCCAGGCTGGCCAGGCCAGGGCCGCCGCCCCGGCGAGGCCGGGCGTCCGGCGCCAGCTCACCGGCAGCGATGACGTCGTCGAGACGCTCCAGCTTGGAGACCACAACGGTGGCGCCCGCGCGCATGGCCAGGCTGGCGTTGTGCGGGCTGGGCTCGCCCGTGAGCACGATGATCTTCACGTCCTTGTCGCGCTGGCGCGCAGCGGCGACCACCTCCAGGCCGAAGTCCTCACCGAGGAAGAGGTCCACGATGAGGAGGTCGGGCATCGCGCGCGCCAGTTCGGCATGGGCAGCCGCAACCGTGGCCGCCTGGCTGACCAGCCACCCGCGCTGGCGCAGCAGGCGCGTGAGCGCCTTCACGATCATCGCGTCGTCGTCGACCAGCAGGACTCTTCGGGCGGGGGGTGCATTGTCGGGCATCGAAGACCTCCACCGCTGTCTTCGTCAGCCCACGGACGATGTTGCGCGCCCGTCCGCCCGCGGCCGCCCGCGGCGAACGCCCGTCGCCAAGCCTGCACAGAGCCAGCGGAATCCTCGATGGATGAGATCGGCGGTACTCAGTCAGGGTGTCAGTCCCGGGGTCGCGAATCGTCCCCGACCTGTCCTGGACTTGGCCGGCGTTTCCTTCTCGAACGGCTCTGGATGCGCCGGCTCGACGAGATCCGCACCGGCCCGGTGCTGCGCGACCTCGACGGTAGCGCAAAGACGGATCGTCAGGCCGACTGCGCGCTGTGGCGCATCTGTGACCGCGCCGGCCTGCCGCGGCGGGGCACCAGCAGGACCCCGACCGGCGCATCCTCACCATGCTCGCGGCCCGTGGGCAACAGCATGACAACGAGCAGGTCACTGACGAGCAAACCGGAGGTGTTTCAAGCGGGTAGGTCAGTGCGCGTGGCAGGAGTCGAACCTGCGGCCTTCGCCTTCGGAGGGCGCTGCGACGCTGAACACAACCCCGCGCGATGGCTCAAGTCTGCGAGATACCATCGTCACCACTGCAACGTGTTCAGTGTGCGCAACCGTGGCAGCACCCCCGGTGTTAATACCGTGTGAATGGGAACGTGTCGCCTTCACCGTGTCAGAGGCAGCGTGTAGGCTGCTGGCGAGGTGCGAGACATGAGCAGACTTGTGCCGGCGCCTGGAGAATTCGATCCCGGGGCCGCCATCATCGCGCTCGGTTCGTTCTTGATGCGGCACGAGCCGCTCACCAGCGCGCAGCGTGACTTGCGCGCGCATGTATTCGGGGCGGGAATAACCGACTACCGCAAGGCCCTTGCCGCGGAGGGCTTCACAGCGGAGGAGATGCAGCGACTGGGCGTCTACTGGGCGCAGCGTGGGCTGGCGACCGATGCAGGGGAGCGCCATTCTCAGTCATGCACGAGCCAATGCAAGCTGTGTGGTGTGGCCCTCGCGATCGTGATCTTGGACAATGCGGACGACCACGACCCCCACACGGCGCCGCTGCTGGCTGGGGTGCGCAAGGCGCTGGGCGGCATGCGGGCGGAGGCCGAGAAGCTAGACGCAGCTGTGGTGAGCTACGCCGAAGCTCAGAGTACCGCCGATGGCGTCGAGGCGAAGGTGAAGTCGCATGCCGCCAACGGCCTGATCCGGTCGATGGCCCGTTCGCTCGGCGTCAGCGTCGTCCCGCGCGAGCGGAGCGACTTTCGCGATCACGCGGGCAGTGCACAAGCGGCAGTGTCCCGCGCGATCGAGGCGCTGCAGACCTTCGAGGCCGACTTGGTAGCGGCGTTTCCCGATCCAAGCATGCTGCCCACGCGGAAGGATGCGAAAAAGATCGTCGGGCCTGTGTGGTCAGCGTTGTATATGGCCGGCGCCGGGATGAACGCAGCCGAGATCGCGAGCGTGATCGACGACGGTGCTGGTGGGGACGCGGGCCAGCGGTCTGACCGCGTGCGCAAGTGGCTTGAGCGCAGCGGGGACAAGCCTCGCGACCACGGGCGCGGCGCCGCCCGTGACGACCACGAGGATTTCGTCCGGTGCGATCGGTGCCAGGCACTCGTGTGGAAATCCGAAGCTCCCAAGCACGAAATCGAGTGCCCCCGCAAATCCGCGTAGACACGACGTAATCCAATCGGACACTCGTCAGATCCCATGTGTCCAATCGGACTCCAATAGCACTGCTCGGGCAAGGTTCCGGTAACCAACGGAGTCATCAATGCCCGAAAAAGCCCCCATCAACGCCCGCCGCTACGTGCGCGACACCGTGATCGCCGAGCTGCTCGACATCCCGCTCGGAACCATCCGCGCCATGGCTTCGCGCGGCACGATTCCCGGCGTCCTGAAACTCGGACCGAGATCGACGAGATACGATATCGCCGTCATCGCCGCGTGGATGGCGGCCAAGACCAGCACGGCGGCGAAGTAAGTGGGCGCCGTGATCCCCCCGCGCCCCGGCGACCTCGGCGGCGTCCTGGCGCAGCACCAGCGCGAGCAGGCCGCGCTTGCCGAGCAGCTTCAGCGCGACCGTGCGGCGGCTGTCCGCCTCGAGTTGCTGGCGGCGCTGGCGTCGAAAGATGTCGAGCAGCGCGACCACGCGGCTGGGCGGTAGCGCGTCGTGGGTGCGAGCGATGCCGACCGCATCGGCGAGATCAACGCGAGTGGCGTCGTGGGCGTGGCGCGTTCGTTCCGCTTCCCGGTGGTCGAGGGACGCGGCGCCAGCGGCGGACACATGCCCTGTCCATCGTGCGGCGCGCCGACGCGTCATACGCAGTCGCGGGACAAGCGCGGCGCTGCTGGCATTCGCAGGGACGGCCGAGGGTGGCGCTGTCACCAGTGCGACGTATCCGGCGATGCCTTCACGCTGGCTGCGCTGCTGACGCTGGGGCGCGCCCCGCACGGCGCCGACGACTACCGCGGAATCTTCGTGCAGTGCGCCGCCGTGGGGCTATGCCGCGCGATGGACGATGCGACGCCGACGCCCCGCCCGCTGCCGACGCCAAGGCCCGCGCCCGTCGTCGTGGTCCGGGAGCTCCAGCGCGCGCCCGGCGTCGCGGACTTCTGGCGCGCTTGCCGGCCCGTCGATCTGACGGTGGCGCACCCGTCGCCTGATGACCTCGCGGCGTCGTGGTTCCTGGCCCGCCGAGGATTCTACGCCCCGGACGTGGCCCGCCTCGACCTGGCGCGGCTGCTGCCCGGCCCTGACTTCACCGCGTGGCCGACCTGGTGGCCCGCGAGCTGGGCGCCGGCTTGGCGCCTGGTGGTGCCCGGCTTCGAGGCTGATGGCGTGATGGCGGGCCTGCATGCGCGGGCAGTGCTGCCCGGTGCGACGCCAAAGACGCGCTGGGCGTTCGGCTGCGATGCGGGGGAGCTGCTGTTCTCTGGCTTCCAGGGCGTGGCGCTGCTGCGAGGCGAGGCGCTGGATATCGACACGGTGGAGATCGTCGAAGGCGCGACCGACATGATCGCGGCCAGCCTACGCGCCGAGCGTAACGAACTACGACGCGCCGTGCTCGGCGTCGTCAGCGGCAGTGCCCCGGCGCTGGCGCGGGTGAGGTGGCCGGCCGGTGTGGTCGTGCTGGCGGCGACCGACGCCGACGAATCCGGCGACAAGTACGCGGCGCAGATCCGCGAGTTCATCCCGGCGACGGTGCGCGTGCTGCGCAAGCGACTGTCCCCGGCTGGAAAGGTGTCGGCATGAGCGCGGCTGAGAGAATCGACGCGAGTTCGGCGACCGAGGATGACCACGCGCGAGCCGAGCGCGAGGCCGGCGAGATGCCGAACGCGGCGAGGCCGACGGCGCAAGGGTTCGCGACCATCCCAATCGGCGAGGTGGCCGACGAAGGCCCTGTCACTTGGCGCGTGCGCGATCTCTGGACCGAGGAAGCCGTGGGCGTCGTCGCTGGCGAGCCGAAGACGTACAAGTCATTCCTGACAGCACACATCGGCGTGTGTGTCGCGGCGGGCGTTCCCGTGCTGGGGACCTACGAGGTGAGCAAGGGCCGCGTGCTCATGTTCAACGCGGAGGATCGGCCGGCGATGACCCGGAGTCGCATGGCGCAGATGTGCGTGGCAATGGGCCTTGAGCTTTCCGCGCTCGACCTGCGGTTGATCAACGTGCCGGTGCTGCGCTTGGATGACGCGGCGCAGATCGCCTCGCTGCGCGCGACGGTCGCCCGCGAGAGGCCGGCGCTGCTGATTCTCGACCCGCTACGGGATCTGCACACACTCGACGAGAACGACGCACGCGCGGTGTCCGGCCTGCTGATGCCATTGCGAGCGATCCAACGTGAGTGCCACTGCGCCGTGATGGTGGTGCACCACATGGCCAAGCTCACCGAGGTCAACAAGCGCCCCGGCCAGCGCATGCGCGGATCTGGAGCGTTGCATGGGTGGGTCGATTCGGCCCTGTACCTGGCGAAGGGCGCTGGCGAAGACGTGGCCGTTCATGTCGAGCATCGCGGCGCCCCTACGCCGTCCGCCTTCGGCTTCGCGGTGAGGCGCGCCGGGATGGAGGGCCACGAGTCGCTGACGCTGGAGCGTACCAGCGGAGTCCCCAGCAAGGCGCCCGGGGTAGACCTTGAGCGCGGCCTGAGAATCATCCGGGAGGCCCCACGCCCGATCTCGGCCGACGCCTTCCGCAAGGCCTTTGGGAACCATGACGACGCCGACGACACCTTGGCCAAGCTGAGGGCCGCCAACGCGGTCAAGCAAGTCAGCTACCAAGGCGAGGACGTGAACGGCAAGGCTCGCACCTTCAAGGGATGGACTGTTGCCACGCCAGGCGAGGCCGATGGGTTGTAACTCGCCCCTGCCGTCGGGCGACCTTGGGGCGACCTTGGGCGACTTGGGCCGACCATACTCGCCCCCCCTTAACAAGGGGCGAGTGGGCGACCTGCAAAGCGCCGTGGGGCGAGTTAGCCTGCTGGCGGGGTGCCCCCAGCGCCCTTGCCGCACCCGGCGCCGCGTCCCTTGGCGTCCTTGCCGTCGTCGCCCTCGTGGCTAGCCCGCTGCCGCACGCTGGCCGCTGTCTCGGGTCGGCGGACGGTCGAGCGCAGCGCCGCGCAGAACGCACGCCAGGCGGGCTACGCGACACGACCTCGACCTCGACATGCAGATGGCTCGTGCTGGTGGAAAACGGTGCACTGCGCCTTGCCAAGCCGAAGGCCAGCCGCGCGAATCGCGCACGAAACCAGAGGATTCCCTGCGCAGCCGGCCGGCTCATTCACAGCCAATTCACATTGCGTCCACCTGGGCGCCCCACTGTGAACCACTACAACGTAATCGACGTACGATTGCATGTCATTCGTTGCCGCCTTCATCGCCACGGCGCAGAGTGAATCTATGAGCACCAGCGCCCCCGCCCCCGCCGCCGACTTCGCCGACGACCCGCCCCCGCCGCTGCCCCGTCGTCACGTCGCGTTGTCGATCCGCCTCGACCCCGCCGACCTGGCGCGCGCCCAGGTCGTAGCCCGTCGCCTCGGGGTCAGCACTGCCCGCGTGCTGCTGGGCCTCGTGGTCAAGGGCCTCCCCGCCGCCGAGGCCGACCCCGGCGCGCTGCTGGTGGCCGACGCGCCCGCCGAGCTGGTGCGCTGATGGCGCCCAAGATCGACATGTCGAAGCCGCACCCGAAGCCGCTGGCGACCGACTTTCATCGTCCCGACCGATGCGCCGTGTGTCAGGGCAGCAGCACGCCCGATGCCGTGGATCAAGCGCGTCACGCCGCGTATGTCGAGCTGCGCCGTGATGAGCTGCTGGGCGAGCACAAGCGCAAACTGGCCGAGCACGAGGCCCACGAGGCCGAGCTTGCCAGGCGCGCCAAGCATCAAGAGGTGTTTGGCTTCCCCGCGCCACTGACCCGAGAGGAGATCGCCGCGCAGCAAACCCCGGCCTCCCGCCTGCTCACGTCGGTTTTGTTCGGTGAGGAGCCGGCCGACGCCGACGTTGCAGCCGTGCGCGCCCAGGCCGCCGAGGACGCCGCCGCGCACCCCGCCCGTGTGGCCCGCGCCAAGCTCGACAACCGCCGCCAGCGCATCAAGGCCGCGATCCTGGCCCTCCCCGCCGACGCCCGTGACGCGATCGATGAATTGCGCGCGCAGCTGACGGCACTCGACGCCGAGGCCGCCCAGGCCGGGCAGAAGCCGACCGCCGCGAAGGCCGCCGTGGTCGAGTTGCTGGGGGGCGAGCAGGCCGAGGCCGACCGCCAGCGAGAGCGCGAACGTCTGGCCCGCATCGCCGACGCCAGTGCAGACCACCCCGGCGCCACTGATGCCCTCGCCGGGCTGCTGGGGGCCTGATGGGCGCCATCCTGTCGCTGGACGTGCCGACCGAGGTCGCCGCTGGTGACCCGCTGGTGGTGCTGCCCTACCGCGAGCTGACGTTGCAGGTGGTCGGCGCTGGCACCTTCGAGCTTGACCTCGAGGTCAGCCTCGACCGCACGAACTGGGTCACGGCCGAGGCCGGAATCACGTCAGCTGGCGTGGTGGCCCTGTCGCCGACCGCGAAGGTGGCCTACCTGCGCTGCAACCTGCTGGACGCGACCGACCCGCCGACCATCACGGTGGGCGCGGGGTACGGCTCGTGAGCCGCGCCGCCGTCGTCGTCGTGCTGACCGAGCACGGCTACCTGACCGGGCGCCTGCTGGCTGCTGGGCCTGATGGTTCCGCCGTCGTGCTCGTGGCTGGCCGCGTGTTCCCGGTCGAGGCCCGCCAGCACCTGAAGCTGACCCGCTACGTCGGCGCCGAGCTGGCCGCCATCGCACGCGCCGCCGCCTGGCGCACCCCGACCGCCGCCGAGAGGCCCCGCGCATGACGACGCTGCCGCATTCGACCTTCACCCGCCGTCACCCGACGTACAACGCCCGCCGCTGGGCCGAGCACGCCGCCATCGCCTTCGGGGGCGGCGCCCTTCTGGACGACGACGCGATGCTGTCTGCCATGCTCCCCGCGCACCTGAGCGAACCGGAGACGATTTGGAGCCATCGCAAGCGCAGCGCGTTCCACGTCCCGGTGGCCGGCTCGATCATCGAAGGGCTCGCAGGCGCCCTCATGGGTTCGCCGCTGGCCGTCGAAGCGCACGGGACCGAGGTTGACCCTGGCTTCTACGCCGCATGGCCCGCCGACGTGTCGCGCCCCGGTGGCCGGCGCACATCGCTCCAAGAGCACACGCGCGATCTGGTGTTGGACGCCCTGGTTTGCGGCGGCATCGGATGGACGCTGCTGGATCTACCCATCGCCCCCGCGCTCGACGACGCGCCCCGGACGCTAGCCCAGCAGCCCCCCGACGCCCGACGCCCGTACCTGCTGCGCGTCCCCCCCGCATGCGTGGTCGATTGGGAGGAAGGCGCGGACAGCGAGCTTGCGTGGGCGCTGATCCGGTCGGTCGAGAATCGACGCGTCGGCCTGACCGCCGACCGCGACCACGAGGCGCTGACCTACCGGCTGCTGACCCCCGACGCGTGGCAGCTGTGGCGGATCGACGTGAGCCGACGCCAGCGCCCGGCCGGCCCGTTGCCTGACGACCCGGTGAAGCTGGTGGACGCCGGCCCGCATAGCTTCGGGCGCGTCCCGCTCGTGCGCCTGGAGCTGCCCGAGGCCATGCGCCCGATGGGCAAACTGTACTCGCTCGCCCGCGCGCACTTCGCGCAGCTCAACATTTGCGCGCGCGCCTCGGCCCGTTCCATGGCCCGCGTGCCAATCGAGTTCCGCGCCCCGAGCGATCCGAGTGGTGGCCAGCCCGATCCGCAGGTCGAGCAATTCCGCAACCGCCAGCCTTCGTCGCCGCTTGAGGTGAGCTATCGCGACGCTGGCGACCGCCTCGAATGGAGCGGCCCGCCGCACGAGCCGGTGGTGGTCGGGTTGCAGGTGGCCGACCGGCTTGAGGCCGACATGTACCGCGCGGTCAATCAGCTCGCGCTGAACGCTGACCCGCGCAGCGCCGCCGCCGTGGGGCGTTCGGGCCTCTCCAAGCAGGTGGACCGCGCCGCCGCCGCGATCGTGCTGCGCGCCCTTGGCCAGATGGTTCGGGACCACGTTCTCGAGGTCTTCGAGCTGGCCGCCGTGGGGCGTGGCGACGTGGTGACGTTCGCTGTCTCTGGCTGCGATCACTTCGACGACGCGCCCGCCGAGGCCATCGAAGAGGCGCAGGCCCTGGCGCTGGTGGACATCCCTTCGCCCACCTTCAAGACCGAGCACACAGTGAAGCTGGCCAGTCGCGTGCTGGGCGATGTCGCAACCCCCGCCCTCATGGCCAAGATCCGCGCCGAGCTGGAAGGCGGACACGCCGCCGATGCCCAGGGGCCGAGCATCGCCGAGGCCGCCGCGACTGCTGCCGCTGCTGCGATGGCCGACCCGACGCCGACCGCGCCCGATCCTGTGTGGACCGAGGCCGAGCGCGCCAAGCTGCGCAAGGCCGCACGCAACGGGAAGCCGGGCGCCGAGGTCTGATGGGCCGCGCTGGCCGCATCGTCACCGGGATGTGCGTCGCCCGCGCCCGGCAAGAGCTGGAGAGCGGCGCCACACACCGGCAGATCCAGGATCGGCTATCGGTCGAGTTCGGGATGAGGCCGCGTGCCGTGCGCAACTGGATCAAGCGCGCCTATGAGCAGCTGTCAGAGGAGGAGCGCGAGCAGCGCCCACGCCGCAAGATCGAAGCCCGCCTCACACTGCGACGCATCCGAGAGAAGGCCGAGACTGCGGGCGACTGGAAAGCAGCCGTTGCCGCCGCCGACCGCGAGGCGCGCCTTGATGGCTTGTTTGCCGACGCCGTGACGATCAACCACGAGCTCGGCGCCGAGACAGCCGCGAAGATGCGCGCCCTGTCACCCGTGAAGCAACGCGAGCACATGGCAGCCCTGATTGCGGCGAAGCTGGCCGCCGATCCTGCCCTGCTGGCCGACGTTCGCCAGCGTGCGACCGCGCTACTACCCGCGCCGATCGAGGTCGAGGTCGAGGCCGAGGTCGGACCGGTGACGGGCGAAGTCGAGCCATGCGGCGAGCACTGAGCCAAGCTGACGCCGAGCTGGCCGAGCTGCTGGACCCTGGCGAGGGGCTCGCAGACTTCATCGCCCGCGTCACACCGCTGGAGCCGGCCCCGGCGCATATCCGCCGCCACCTGGTGCCGCTGCTGGAGCGCGCCCGAGTCGAGCCGGTGCGCGCGATCGTCACGATGCCGCCGCGCCACGCCAAGAGCCGCACGATCACGAAGGCCCTCGCGTGGGTGATGTCTCGTCACCCGACGCTTGAGCACGGCTACGTCACGCATAGCCGGCTGTGGCAGGAACACAGCGACTACACCCGCGAGATGGTGCAGCGGGCCGGGCTGAAGCTCCGCCAGGATCGCCGCGCGCTGGATACCTGGAAGCTGCCCGAGGGGGGCGGGATGTGGAGCGCCGGTATGCAGGGCTCGATCACGGGCCGCCCGGTGACTGGCTGGCTCGTTATCGACGATCCGCACGACGGGCCCGAGGATGCCGAGTCGCCGACACAGCGCGAGCATGTGTGGGTGCGCTTCCTGGGCAAGTGCTACACGCGCTTGCAGCGGGGCTCGTCATGCATTGTTCCGGTCACGCGTTGGAACGTTGACGATCTGCCCGGGCGCCTGACCACGCGCGAGCTTGGCGACAAGTGGGAGATCATCAATCTGCCCGCTGTGTCCGACGCCAGCGGCAACCCGTGCTCGACATCGCATCCCGACGCCCGCGCGCTGTGGCCCGAAGAGTTCCCGCTCGAGGCCCTCCGCGCCATCGAGAAGACGCAGGGCCACTATCGCTGGTCCGCGCTGTATCAAGGTCAGCCCGTGCCGAAGGGCGGGACGATGTTTCACGACCCCGGCCGGTTTCGGCTGGCTGACTTCAGGCTGGACGGACACCGGCTCGCCATCGGTGCTGACCCAGCAGGGACCGAGGGCACGCGTGGTGATGCGTCGTGCGCGGTGCTGATGGCAGTGAAGGGCCACGGGGCCGACGCCCGCGCCTGGATTCTCGACCGGCTGCACATGCGGGTGACGGTGCCCGAGTTCGCGCGGGCGCTGGTGGCGTGGCAGCGGGTGAAGCGGTGCAAGGTGTGGGTCGAAGGGATCGGCGTTGGCCGCGCGGTGCCTCAGATCATCCGGGAGATCGCGCCGACGCTTGACCTGACAGTGCTGACGCCGGCCGCGTCGAAGTTCGTTCGCTCACAGCCATTTTCGAGCGCGTGGAATGACGGTCGCGTGCTGGTGCCCGACGATGCGCCATGGGCCGAGGACATGATCGCGGAGATCAAATCGTTCACCGGGATCGGTGCTGGCCACGATGACCAGCTAGACGCGGCGGTATTCGCGTGGGAGGCGCTGTATTCGACGCGGCGCCAGGTGCAGCGCAGCCCGTTGCGGCTGCCGTTCGGGTAGGGGCCATGGCTGACGATCCACTTCACAGGTTTCCCGAGTTCGCGCGCGCTGTGTCGGCGCGCCTCGAAGCTGGCCGCGCGAGCTATGGCGACAAGAGTTTCAGCCGACACCCCGCCGTGCTGTGCGGCGAGATCGAGCAAGAGCTTCTGGACGTGATGGGGTGGGGCTACATCCTGTGGCGCCGCATGCGGGAGCTACGCGAGGCACTCGAAGGCGTGGCCAAGGACAGGACGCCATGAGAGAGCGCGGGCGCTACGAGGTGCGCGTGCGTGACGCTGCTGGCGCGTGGCACGTCGCGTGGGAAGGCAACCGCCCTGCCCAGGTGCGCAGCATGCTCGCGCTGGCCAAGCCGTATCCGCCCGGGTCAACCGCCGTGGCTGTGTTCCAGGCTGGCGAGCTGGTGGAGTTCGAGGACATCACGCCGATGCCGGCGCCGCCGAGTCTGGCGCACGGTTGAGCGCGGCCCGATTCACAGACTCACAGGCGCTAGACTCAGATCAGCCCTGGTGCGGGGCCTATGATGGTTTGCGTTTCGGCGCGCGTGGTGGCCCGTCTACCCACGCCGCCACCAGGTCGGCGATGACGCTGGTCATTTCGAGGCCAAGCTCGACACAGCGGATCTGAAACCGCTTGGCGACTTCGGGATCGACGTAGACGGAGAACTTCCGCGTGATCGTGCCGTCCGAACGGCGCACCAGGCCGCGGGGGAGGTCGAGATTCTTCTTTCGCTTCGGGGGCACGTGTCGATTGAACGGCTGGCCGCGGAAGCGTGCAAGTTCTCGCGGGCGGGAGGGGAAGACGTTTGGAGATCTCCAGATCCCGGCGTATGATGGTCTTGCGAGTCAGGTAGTAGCGGTAAGTCGGTCCTTGAAAATCAACGCGTCCCCCAGCGAGCGCGCAAACCGCGCTGACTCGCACCCGGCCCCGGCCCCGCGCCTGCTGGGGGATGCATTTTTCGGGAGGTGCGAACATGGAGAGCAGCGACACGACCGAGGCCGGCTACATGCGGGCCGCCGTGCTGATTGATCGCAGCGTGAGCCATCACGAGATTGCCCACGCGCCCTACTCCGAGGCGCTGGCTGACGCGCTTGCGCTGGAGTGTGACGACGGCGCCGACACTGAGATGGTGCGCGAGTTCTGGGGCACGACCGACGACGGCGACGCCTGGCGTGTTCACCTCGACCGCGCGGCGGTGCTGTGATGGCCTACCAGATCGAGACGCGGAAGGCTGGCCGGCTGCTGACTTGCGACGCATGCGGGGCCGAGGTGGGGGTGTCGTGCTTTGATCACCCGCGCGCCGGGGTGAGCACGATGACGGTGCGGCCGGGTGAGTGGACGCCCGAGGGGATCGGCGCTGACAACATGTTCACGACGCGGGCGAGTGCCGAGCAGGCCATCACGCAGCTGTGTGCGCTGGGCGATGAATGGGCGCGGGCCGAGTACCGCGTGACCGAGATGCCGGCCGGTTGCTCGTGCGGCGAGTGGAGCGGTGAGGCGTGCGCGTGGTCGGGGCCGGCGTCGGCGACGGTGGAGATCGAGTTCATGCCGGCGCACCTGCGCAGCACACACGAGGCCGCGCGCAACGTCGGGGTGTACCCGCACAACGGCGCCGTGCGCTGCTACGTGTCGCGTGACTGCGCGCTGGAGATGTTGGAGAGCGATGGCGAGTGGTGCCACGTCGTCGGCCCTGTCGCGCAGGCCGAGGTGCTGGCGCTGCTGGCAGGGCGCATGCGCGAACGGCTGGACGCGGCGCAGGGCGCCGGAGAGGGGGCGTAGCCAATGAGCCGGCCCTACAAGCTGCCCTCGGGGAAGTGGCTCATTCAGTGGATCGACCCCGTGGCGGGCAAGCGCAGAAGCGCGACCTTCGACCGCAAGGGCGACGCGGAAGATCGACTGAACACGGAGGAAGGCGCGGCACGAAGGGCGCGCAGGGAGATTCACTCTGGACGTGCGCAGGCGGCCCAGCTGCGCACGGTGGCCGATGCCGCCGCTGACTGGCTGGCCATGCGCCCGGCCGGCCGGCGTCGTGAGGACAACGCGCGCCACCTGCGCCTGCACATCCTGCCGGTGCTGGGGGCGTTGCGCCTCGGCGCGCTGGACGCGCAGGAAGTGGAGAAGTTCACCCGTACCCTCGAGGGGAAGCGGACGGCGCGCAATGGTGAGGTGAACGAAGTGGGCCGCACGCTGTCACGCGCCACGATCCGGTCAGTGCTGAACACCCTCGGCAAGTTCATGCGCGATGCGACCGGCACGGAGTGGCTGCGCATCAAGTACGCGGTGCCCACGTCGGGCTACGGCTGGATTCGCGAGGCGGGCGAGGTGGCGCGCTTCCTCGGAGCCTGCGGCGATGGCTGGTTCCGCATGGCCGCCGAGCTGGCGGTGTACGCGGGGCTGCGCAAGGGCGAGGTTGCAGGGCTGCGCCGCGATGCGCTCGACTTCGAGCGCCAGCTGATGCGGATCGATCGCAGCTACAACGGGCCGACGAAGAGCAAGCATGTGCGCTGGGTGCCGCTGGCCCCTGCCCTCGCCCTGCGCCTCAAGACGTGGCTGCTGGCCCATCCTGGCCCCCTGGTGGTCACCGACGACGACGGCCGGCCGATCGGGGAGCGCATGGAGACGGCCAAGAAGACCCGGCGCGCGTGCAAGCGGGCGGGCGTGTCCCCGGTGACGTTCCACCAGCTGCGCCACACCGCGGCCTCCCACTTGGCGCAGCGTGTCTCGCTGCCGATGATGGGCGCCATCATGGGCCACGCCAACCCCGCCACGACCGCGCGCTACGCCCACCTGGATACCGAGGCGATCGCCCGGTCGGCGCGGGTACAGCTCGACTTCACGGCGCCCGCTGGCGAGGTCGTGAGGCTGGGTGTGAATACGGTGTTAACGGGAACGGGGGCGGGAGAATGAGGCCGAATTTCCCAATGATATCGTGCGCGTGGCAGGAGTCGAACCTGCGGCCTTCGCCTTCGGAGGGCGACGCTCTATCCAGCTGAGCTACACGCGCGAAATGTCCCGAAGGTATGCCGTGGGGATGGGGGCGGCGTCAAGCGGAACGGAGGGAGGCCGCGCCCGCGCGACCGCAGGGGGCGGGGCCGCGCGGACCGGGGCGCTGGCGTGACGACCGCGAGGCTCGCGGCAGCCCAGGCGTGGGCTAGCGGGCGGGCGACAGCCAGCCGGCCAGGCGCATCGCGGGGGCGCGCAGGCCGAAGCGGGCCAGGGTGCCCATGGCGCGCTCGACCACGGTCTCCAGCAGGCCGCGCGGGCGGGCCTCGCTGACGACCTCGGCGTCGGCGGCGCTGGCGGGCTCGACGCGGGTCGCGCGCTGCGCCAGCCAGTCGGCGACCACCTTGCGCAGCAGGCCGTCCAGGGTCAGGCCTTCGGCCTTGGCGGCGACCACCAGGGCCTCGCCGACCTCGGGGCTGAAGCGCGCGGCCACCGCGTGGGTGAAGCCGTCGGCGGGGGCGGCGATGGCGGCCTCGCCGGTGGGGCGCAGCGGGCTATCGAGCATCCCCTCGGGGGCCTTCACGAACTTAGGCGGCAGCTTCTTCTTCGACACGGGCAGTCTCCTTGTCTTCGTCAATGCCATCGCCGAGGCCCACCGCGGGCCACAGCCGGTGCGCGACCTCGAGGGCCAGCGCGCGGAAGTCGTCGGAGCCGCGGCGCGAGGTGCGCTCGGCCCGCTCGGTCTCGAAGATGTCGCGGTGCCACGCCGGGCAGGTGATGAACGAGGCGTTGGACCGGATGCGCGTCTCCAGCAGCGCGCTGCCGTAGGCCTCGGCGACCTGCTCGCGGGCGTCCTCGGTGACGCCGAGGCGGCGGTCATAGCTGGTCTGCACGCAGCCCAGCACCTGGGCGTGGCCGAGCTCCGCGGCGACGATCTCGGCGATGGCCTCGCTGGTGGTGGCCAGCCCCTCCAGCGCCTTGGGATCGGGCGTGAACGGCATCAGCACGTGGGTCGCGGCGACCAGGCTGTTGACCGTGGCCAGCTGCTGCTCGGGCGCGGTGTCGATCACGACCACGTCGATGTCCGACAGGCTGCGCAGCGCGCGCTTCAAGATGGTCTCGCGGCCGGTGCGGCCCGCGATGGTCAGCTGGGCGTGGGTCAGCTCCTTGGCGGCGGGCGCCAGCAGCAGGCCCGGGCGCGAGGTCTCGCGGATGACGTCACCCAGCGCGACCTGGCCGATCAGCACCTGCGCCATGGTCGGCGCGTCGGCGGGCAGATCGCCGAGCAGCGTCGCGGTGGCGCTGGCCTGCGAGTCCATGTCGATGACCAGCACGCGACGCCCTTCCAGCGCGAACGCCACGGCGAGGTTGCAGGCGACCGTCGACTTGCCGACGCCGCCCTTGCGATTCGCGACCGCGATGACCTGAGTGGTGCTGTCCATGGGGCCACTCTAGGCGTGGCCGATCGGGGGGCAACTGTTCGGCGCCGGGCCGCCGCCGCGCTACGGCGAGCAGTCGCCGGTCAGCCCCAGCCAGCCGACCAGGAAGGCGCGCGCCGGGCTGGCCCAGAAGCGCTGCAGCGTGACCTCGGCGTTGGGCATGGTGTGTGAAGCCACGTCACCGGCGCGGCCGCACACCGAGGTCTGCACCCGCGGCCCCAGCGTGCGCAGCGCCTCCGCGGTGGCGAGGTCGATCCCGCGCGCGGTGGCATGACAGCCCATGCAGTAGGGCCGGATGGCGTGGCGGTACACCTGCGCGGCGCGGGGCTCGGTCCAGCCCGCCGGGATGGGATCCAGCGCGGCCGCGGTGCCGGCGCGGTCCACGCCGCCGGGCCCGTACAGGCTGTCGATGATCAGCGTCAGCGGCCCCACCGGCGCCGCCCCTCGCACCAGCTGGTTGAGCCGGCGCAGCGCCTCCTCCTGATCGACCTGGCGGTACGGCGCCGCCGCGCCGAAGGAGAACGCCCCCGGATCGAAGGGCAGGAAGCGCGCGCCGCTGACCAGGTGCGTGCGCGCCTCGTAGGCCCCGCCGTGACAGTTGAGGCAGTTGTTCGGGATCGACGTGTTGTCCCCGTGGGTGTCGAGCGGCGCCGAGGTCGCCAGGTTGCCGGCGGCGTCATAGACCATGAAGTCGGCCTCACCGCCCGGGCGCGACACCATGGCCACGGTCGCGAAGGCGCCGGCGTCGCCGGTGGTCGCCCCGGTCAGCGCCCCGGCCAGGGCGTCGCTGGCGTCGCCGCCGAAACGACCGAAGTTCGACACCGCGCAGGCCAGCGTGCCGCTCGGTCCGTGCGCGCAGTGCATGCCGCGCCCGATCCCGAGGTCGGCGGCGTTGTAGTAGTAGGCGCTGATCACCCCGGCGCCGTCGAGGCCGTAGCGGGTGCGGAACGCCGCCAGCGTCGCCGGCGCCACGATGGTCTGGTAGTAGGCCTGGGTCTCGGCCACCACCGACTGCCCGCGCAGATCGAGGTAGCGCGGCCCTGGCGTGGCGTCCGCCGGTGACGGCGACGGGCTGACCAGCACGACCGACGACAGCGGCACCGCGCAGGCGAGGCGCGCCGCCCAGGAGGTCGCCCCGCGCAGCACGAAGCAGGCCTCGGCGTCACGATCGAAGGTCGCCAGCGGCACCCCGCGCGCGTCCACCGCGCGCACGCGCACGATCCCGCCCTGGCGCCAGCCCGGCAGCGCCAGCTGCAGGCTGAAGGCATAGTGCCCGGGCTCGCGCGGGGCGGTGGCCGCGGTCGCGGTCGCGATGGTGGTGAAGCTGCCCAGGTCGGCGCTGCTGCTCAGGGTCTGGAGCGACACCTGCGCGCCGGGCTCGGGCAGAAAGCCGGAGATCTCGATGGCCTGCTGGGTGGGGCCGGCGACGATCACGCCATGTCGCGGCTGGGCCAGGATCCCGCGCGGTGACGCGCTGGGCGACGGGGTCGGCGTCGGCGTTGGCGTGGGGCTGCTCTCGGCATCGGTCTCGGCGCCGCCGTCGAGCTTTGGTTCGGGTGGGCGCGCGCTGGTGCCCTCGAGACACCCGGAGAGCAGCAGTGTGGTCCACAGCCAGCGGCGCAGCACACCCAGCTCTACAGCAAACCGGGTGCCAGCCACCGGACGCACCGAAACCGCACAGATCTCGCCGCGCAAGCTGTGGTCCGGTGTCCCTGGGACGGTCCGTCCCGCGGGGAAGTCCACCCCAGCCCCGGGGGGCCTGCACCCGACGTGAAGTTGTGGTAAGCGGGCGTGCAGGGGGAGACTTGAGCAACGAGGCCAACGAGCTGGGTGAGGCGCTGAGCTTCATGCGGGTGCTGTGGGCGGTCGATCACGGGCTGCAGTCAGTGTCCAAGCGCATGGAGGATCGACTGGGTGTGACCGGGCCGCAGCGGCTGGTGCTGCGCATGATCGGGCGCTTCCCCAAGATCGCGGCTGGCGAGCTGGCCGAGCTGCTGCACGTGCATCCGTCGACGTTGACCGGCGTGCTCAAGCGGCTGGAGATGCGCGACATGCTGGTGCGCAAGCCCGACCCCGGCGACGCGCGGCGGGCGCTGTTCGTGCTGACCGCGCGCGGCCGGGCCGCCGATCAGACCCGGTCAGGCACCGTCGAGGCCGCGGTGCGGCGGGGGCTCGGCCTGGTCAGCGACAGCGAGCGCGCGACCGCGCTGAAGGTGCTGACAGTGCTGATCGGCGAGCTGGCGCGCGACCCCGAACCTGCCGACCGTCAGAGGCGGAAGCCGAGCAAGAGCTCGAAGGTGCGGTAGGCCGCGTCAGCCCTCAGGTTGTCGAAGCGTAGCCGCAGGCTGGCGTCGAAGCGTGGTGACAGCGCGAACATCAGGCCGCCGCCGGCCGCGAAGGCGTAGTAGTCGCCGAACTGATCCAGCGGCCCGCTGAGCTGGCTCTGCGCGGTCAGCGCCAGCCGTGGCGTGACCTGCACCTCGAGGTCGAGCGGCAGCGTGACCGCCTCGCGAAACCCGGCCTCCTCGCGCGCGGTCAGCCCGATGCGCAGGCGCGGATCGACCACCGCGCCGAGGCGCCCCCTGGCGAAGTGCGCTCGCGCCCCCAGCTCCAGCCCCAGCCACAGCAGCGGATCCAGCTGCGCGAACTCGATGCCCGCGTGCAGCGCCGCGTTGTTGCCGCCGGGCCCGCGCCAGAACGACAGCAGCGAGTCGAGCGTGAAGTCGTCATAGGTCTTGAGGCAGCCCTCGGCGTCGCTGCCCCAGCACAGCCCGTAGCGATGCGTGATCCCGACCGACAGCGCGTCGGTGACGCCATAGAAGATCTGCGGCGCCAGCGCCGACGGCCGCCCGTACGAGTAGGCCGGCGACATGCCGAGATAGACGTCGGCACGCACGTCGAGCATGCCGTGCGGCAGCACCACCGGGCGCTGGGTCAGCGCGGTCGGCCAGGTGCGCGCGGTCAGGCGCGGCCGCTGCGCGCGCGCCGCTGCCAGCGCCAGCGTGTCGTCGGGCGGCGCAGCCTGGTCGAGCGGACTGACGGGCTCGGCCGGCGCGCCCAGGTCCGGCCCCGCGGGCGCGACCAGCCACTCCACGTCCTTGCTCTCGCCGGCGGCCAGCTCGAGCTTGAGCACGATGGGCGCGCTGCCCGGCGCCTCGCCGATGACGACGTGGGCACCGGGGTCGACGCGCAGCTCGCGGGTCTCTTCGGGCAGGGTGCGGCCGTCCACGGTGACGCGCCGGGGCGGGTCGCTGACCGGGATGCGCAGGCGCGCCAGCCCGGCGTCGAGCCCGCCGAGCAGCGTGGTGACCTCGTCGCGCCGGGCCGGGTCGACCGCCGGGTCGGCCAGCCACTGCGCGTAGGTGTCGGCCGCCTCGGCGAAGCGCCCCAGCTTGCGCAGCGCCGCCGCCGTGTTGAGCAGGATCTTCGCGTTGGGCCAGCGCGCATAGGCGGCGCGGAACTTGTCGAGCGCACCCACGAAGTCGCCCGCCTCCAGCAGCGTGTTGCCGTCCTTGAACAGCGTGCGCGCCGCCTTCTCGTCGGCCGGCCCCGCGAGCGCGCCGCGCGGCGAGGCCAGCAGGCCTGCGCAATTGGAGGTGGCGACGACGACGGCGAACAGCAACGACCGCGAGCGAGACATCGAGCTCAGAGCTCCTTCTCGATGGGACCGAGATCAGGCTTCTTGGGCTTGGGGCTGGGGCTGGGCTTCGGTTTCGGTTTGCTGCTGGGCTTCGGCCTGGCGCTGGCGACCGGCCTCGCGCTGGCGATCGGCCTCGCGTTGGCGACCGGCGACGCGCTGGCGACCGGCGACGCTGTCGGCGACGGCGATGGGGCGGCCGCGGCAGCGATTGTCGGCGACGGGCTCGGCGCGACCGAGGCCGCGACGCTCGTGCTCG
>JADYYK010000066.1 GCA_020853705.1 Deltaproteobacteria bacterium | reverse complement strand
GAGTTCATCGGCGACGCCATCCTGGTGGTGTTCGGCGCCCCGGTGCGCCGCGACGGCGACGCCGAGCGCGCGGTGGCCTGCGCGGTCGCCATGCAGCTGGCGATGGCGACGGTCAACAAGAAGAACCGCGAGCTCGGGCTGGCCGACGTCGAGATGGGGATCGGCCTGCACACCGGCGTGGTGGTCGCGGGCAACATCGGGTCGAAGAAGCGCGCCAAGTATGGCGTCGTCGGCCCCACCGTGAACCTGACCGGGCGCATCGAGTCGTTCACCGTCGGTGGCCAGATCTTGATCTCGGAGGAGACCCGCGCCGCGGTGGCCACGCCGCTGCGCCTCGACGGCCAGCTGGCGGTCGACGCCAAGGGCGTGGGGCGCCAGATCACGCTGTATGACGTGGGCGGGATTGCGGGCGCGCACCAGCTCGAGTTGCCGCGCAAGGACGCCGCGCTGCGCACGCTGCCGCAGCCGGTGCCGGTGCTGTTCAGCCTGGTCGAGGGCAAGCGCAGCGTGATGTCGAGCGTGCACATGGCCGGCGCGCTGGTGCGCATGACGCCCGATCTCAGCGAGGCCGAGGTCGCCAGCGAGGTCGACCTCGGGGCGCTGACCGACCTCAAGCTGGAGCTGGGCGCGGGCGCGCCGGTGCAGCCGTTCTACGGCAAGATCCTGGCGCGCTACCCCGAGGGCCCGAGCGGCTTCGTGCTGCGCTTCACTTCGGTTCCGGACGAGGTCGCGACCTGGCTGCGCGCGCAGCCAGGGCTCCAGGGCTCGTGAGCCGCACCACGTCGCGGCCCTGATCGACGCCGAGATCCTCCGAGCGATCGCAGGCCAGCAGCGCCAGGTCGGGCGCCACCCGGAGCGCGGCTTGAAGCGCATGGGCCGCCTCTGCCCACGGCGCCTCCAGGGCCTCGCCGTCGGCGCTGGGCGTGCCCACCGCGACCACCCAGTCGCGCAGCCAGGTCAGCATGCGGGCGCGCTCCTCGGCGCCGCGCATGGCGCTGAGGCGGCTGTCGAGATCGCGGAAGCGCACCGCCAGGGCGCGCACGAAGGCGCCCATCCAGGAGTCCAGCGCCAGCTCCTCGGCCAGCGAGTCGCGCGTGATCTCGATGGCGGTGAGATCGTCGCTGCCGATCACGACCACGCTGGCGGTGCGCGGCTGCGCGGTGAAGATGGCGGTCTCGCCGAAGACGTCGCCGGGGCCCATCTCGCGCAGCTTGGTGCGGCCGGCGGGCTCGTCCTTGTAGGCCTCGCAGCGGCCCGCGATGATGATGTACGCGGCGTGGCCGTCGTCGCCCTGGCGCACCACCACGGTGCCGGGCCGGAAGCGCCGCTCGGCGAACCAGGCGCCGCCGTGCAGGAAGCCCTCGACGGCCTCCTTGAGCGCCTCGATGCTGGGGTAGCGCTCGTCCGGCGCGCGCGACATCGCCTTCATGGCGATGCGGCTCAGGCCCGAGGGCACCCGCACGTGCGCGGGCACCATGGCCTGGGGCTCCTTGATGTCGCACTTCTGGGCCAGCTGGATGGCCTCCATGAAGCCGGGCGCGCGGTAGGGCGGCTGCTTGGTCAGGATCTGGTACAGCATGGCGCCCATCGAGAACACGTCGGAGCGCTCGTCGGTCTCGACGATCTTGCCCCAGGCCTGCTCGGGCGCCATGTACGAGCCCGAGCCGACCACGGTGCCGGGCGCGTCCTCGGGCAGCTGCGCGGCCTGGCGCCGGATGCTGAGCTCGGTGCGCACGCCGCGCTCGGCCGGGCGCTGGCCGCCGCGCAGGAGCGCGCAGCCCCAGTCCATCAGGTAGACCTGGCCGTGGGTGCCGATCATGACGTTGTCGGGCTTGAGATCGCGGTGGATGACGCCGCGGCTGTGCGCGAACGACACCGCGTCGCACACCTTGATGAAGATCTGCAGCAGCGCCTCGAGGTCGCGCGCGCCGCGCTCGATGAGGTTCTTCTCCGACAGCATCTGGGTCAGGGTGCGGCCCTGCACCAGCTTCATGCTGAAGTACTGCGGGCTGCCCTTGAGGTCGACGCCGAGGTCGTAGACCGGGACGATGTTGGGGTGATCGAGCTGGCCCGTGATCTGGGCCTCCTCGAGGAAGCGGCCGGGGGCGTCGGCGCGCGCCTTGACGAAGTTGGGGTCGAGCACCTTGACCGCGACGTAGCGCATCACGTAGCGGTCGAAGACGCGGCGGATCGACCCCATGCCGCCACGCGCGATCTCGCCGCGGTCGACCAGACGCGCGCGCTTGGGGGTGCCGGCGCCGGCGACCTGGGTCGGCTGCTCCTCGAAGTCGCCGGGGTTGCGCATGCGCTCGCCGAGCGCGCTCATGCCGGTGTCGGAGCCCAGGCCGCCGGGGGCCACCTTGGGCGGCGAGCTGCCGCTGCGCTCGCCGGTGATGATGGACTGGAAGTCGGTGGTGGCGGCCTCGTTGGCGAGGTCGCGCAGGTCGGCCACCGAGGACAGGACGATACCCCCGCCGACGTTCAGGTCGTCATCGATCTCCGCCCCCACGGCGCACCTTGTCGCACGCGGCCGGATGCGTGCAAGTCCCGGCGCGGTCAGGTGAGGTCACGCGGCGTCAGCGCAGGACCTTGAGGCGGGGGCGCGGCTTGAGGGCGGCGATGAGGGCGGGGCAGCCGTCGTCGGGGCCGCCGTCGGGGCGCACATCGCGCAGCTCGAAGACCGGGGCGCTGGCCGCGAGGGCCGGGGCCAGGGTGTCGGGGCCGACCGCGACCACGGTGAGCGGGGGCAGATCGCGCACCGTCAGCTTGTCACCAGGCTCGATGAGGACGCCCTCGGCGAGCAGGCGGGCCAGATCGCGCACCACCTCGGACAGCAGCGCGGCGTCGCGGCGGGGCGCCCGCGCGGCGACGTCGGGGCGCGCCAGCTTGTCGAGCCCACGCGAGCGCACCACGTGGCCATGGCCGGGGCGACGCTCGGCGGCCTCGACGACGATCTGGATGTGCTCGTCGAGCTCGAAGCGGCGCTGCGGAGCGAGCGCGGTGATCTCGTCGGGCAGCCACCAGCGCGCGGTGGAGACGTCGAGCCAGGCGATCAGGTCGCCCTCGTCGGCCAGCGCGCGGGCGCACCCGAGGGCGGCCTGCAGGATGTGCAGCGCGGCGGGATCGGGGTGCGTCGCGCTGATGGTGACGTAGCGGGTGGCGCGCGCGATGTCGTGCTGCGCGGCCTCGGACAGCTGGGCCAGGGTCATGCCGGCGCGGCCGGCCAGGATGTCGCCCAGGCGACCGCCGTCGGCGGCGCGGGCGCGGACGTCGATCTCGAGGCTGTCCCAGGCGGCGCTGGCGGCGGGGTCGGAGCCTTGGCCGGAGCAGGCCTCGCGCGCGGCGTCGAGGGCGGCGTCGATCTTGGGCGTCTCCAGCAGCGCGATGAAGCCGAGGCGCGCCGGACGCGGCCCGCCGGGGGGCGTGAAGCGCGGCCGCTGCCAGGGGAGACGCACGGGCGCAATCATACCTGGAGCTTGTGGTAGCGTGCCGCCGCCGTGGTCGAGCAGCAGGCAGAGCCGAGGGCGGGCACGAGCGAGCCCTGGGTCATGTGGGTGATCCCGGCGCTGGCGCTGGGGCTGGCGACGTGGCTCATGGTCGGCGAGGTGCGGCGCTTCAGCTTCGCGACCGATGATGCGTTCATCTCGTTCGTGTATGCGCGCAACCTCGCGCGGCACGGCCAGCTGGTCTACAACCTGGGCGAGCGCGTCGAGGGCTTCACCAACTTCCTGTGGACGGTGCTGCTGGCGGGGCTGTACGCCGTGGGCGCGCGGCTCGAGCTGGCCTCGCGCGTGCTGGGCGGGCTGTGCGCGGGGGGGGTGCTGGTGGGCGTGCTGTGGGTGTCGCGCGGCGTGCGCGGCGGGCGCTGGCACGTCGGGCATGTGGTGGCGCCGGTGCTGCTGGCCGGGTGGCCCGGGTTCGCGTGCTGGTCGACCGGGGGGCTCGAGACGCCGCTGTTTGCGCTGCTGGTCGTCGTCGGGCTGGCGCTGATGCTGCGCAGCACGAGCACGAGCACGAGCACGAGCACGAGCACGAGCACGAGCACGAGCACGAGCACGAGCACGAGCACGCGGCTCGGGGCGTGGCTGCGCTCATCACGGGGAGGGCGCTGGAGCGGCCTCAGCTTCGCCCTGGCGGCGATGACGCGACCCGAGGGGGTGCTGGTGTTCGCGCTGGCTTGTGGCTGGCGCCTGGGGCGTGACAGCCTGCAGGCGCGGCGCCTGGTGCTGCGCCCGGTGCTCGACGTGGTGGCCTGGTTCTGCGCCCTGTTCTTGCCCTACTTCATCTGGCGCTGGAGCTATTACGGCTGGCTCTTGCCCAACACCTTCTATGTCAAGGCGACCCAGGGCGCCGCCAACCGCAGCCAGGGCTACGCCTATGTGCGCAGCTTCTTGACCGACACCGGCGCCTGGCTGCCTCTCATGCTGGCGCCGCTGCTGCTGCTGTCGTTGCGCCAGACCGTGCGCGAGCTGGCCGCGCTGCTGCTGACCATCGTGGTGCCGTACCTCCTCTACGTGTCACTGGTGGGCGGCGACTTCATGGGGCTGCACCGCTTCATGCTGCCCATCGCGGCGCTGCTGGCGCTGCTGGCCCAGGAGCTGGTCGTCGCGCTGCTCGACCTGGCGACCACCCACCTGCGCCGCGCCGTGGTCGCGCTGGTGCTGGTGAGCTTCGCGCTGCAGGTGCGCTACCACATGCTCGCGGTGCGCGCCGGCGCGCTGGCCTGGAACGGTCGGCCCGGGATCGACAGCCCGGTGCGGCTGCGCAACGCCACCACGCGCTGGGCGGCCATCGGCAAGTGGATGCGCCGGCACGCGCCGCGCAACGCGATGATGAGCATCGGCCCCGCGGGCGCCATGACCTGGTACGCCGACATGCGCGGCCTCGACTGTCACGGTCTGGCCGACGAGTACATCGCGCACCACACCAGGGCCATCTCGACCCGGCCCGGGCACCAGAAGTGGTGCCCCGACGACTACCTGTTCCGGCGCCGCCCCGAGATCATGAACAACGGCTGGCAGAAGCGGCTGGGCCCCGCCGACCTCGAGCGCTTCGCCGCCCAGGGCTACTACTTCGTCGGTGTCGACGTCCCCGGGTCGGGCCGCCTCAACCTGGCGCTGCGCCTGACCGAAGCGGCCGCCCCCCGCCTCGGCAAGCCCGAGGTCCAGGCCCTGGCCGCCACCCAGCTCGGCCTGGAACCGCACGAGATCCTCGATATTTGGCTGTAGGGCGGTGATTTGCCACAGCTTCGCAACGTACAAGGATGCGAGTTGTGGCAACCTGGTGGGTCGGTGCATTCGAGCGGGGAGAGACTGATGACCAAGACTGGCTTGTTTCGAGGGGTTGCGGCGGCGTTGCTGGCGGTCCTGGTGGGATGTGGCGGCGACTCCGGCACTGGCAAGATCACGGTGACCGTGGACGGCAACGGCCTGCCACCCGACAAGCTGGCCTCGATCACCACCATCTGTATCCGGGTCGAGGGTGACCTCGAGCAGGTCGAGACCTGCTTCCCGGTGCCCCCCGGGTCGTTCGACGACGGCAACTACCAGTTCGACTACACGCCCAAGAACGTCAGCGGCGTGCTGCGCATCATCGTCACCGCCAAGGACGCCGACGGCAACGTGGTCGCCGCCAACACCGTCGACGCCGAGATCATCCCGGGCAAGGTCACTCCCGCCACGGTCACGCTGTCGGGCCTGGCGGCCACCCCGCTCATCGTGCTCGAGCCGGCGACCGTCGACTATGGCGCGCTGGTGCTGGGCGCCGCCGCGGGTCGCCAGACCGTCACCGTGCGTAACGCCGGTGGCGCGATCGCGGGCCCCCTGGCGTCGACCCTCACCGGCGACGCCGCCGTGTTCGTCCTCGACGCCACCACCAGCTGCGACGGTCGCATGCTGGCGCCCGCCGAGAGCTGCATGATGACGCTGGAGTTCCGCCCCACCGAGGCCGGCGTGCGCAGCGCGCGCCTGGAGGTCACCGCGACCCCCGGCGGTGTGGTCTCCGCGACCCTGACCGGCAGCGCCATGACCCCGGCCGAGCTGGCCATCAGCCCCGACACCGCCAGCCTGGGTGACGTCGAGGTCGGCCAGGCCGGCGGCCCGGTCACCATCACCGTGACCAACAACGGCGGCGTCGCCAGCGGCGCGCTGGCCGCGACCATCGCGGGCAGCAGCAGCGCCGAGGTCAGCCTGGGCGCCGACACCTGCAGCGGCGTGGCCCTGGCCCCGGCCGCGACCTGCACCGTGGCGCTGACCCTGCGTCCCACCAGCGCGGGCGTCAAGGCCGCCATGCTGACCGTGACCGGGACGCCCGGCGGCTCGGTGGTCACCATGCTGGCGGGCCGCGGGCTGACCCCGGCCGCGCTGGGCCTGACGCCGACCTCGCAGGATTTCGGCACCACCGTGACCGGCGCCCAGGCCGAGGCCACCTTCACGGTGCGCAACGGCGGCGAGGTCGCCACCGGCATGGTCACGGTCGCCCTGGGCGGCGCCAGCGCCAGCGAGTTCGCGCTGCCGACCGACAACTGCAGCGGCGCGCCGCTGGCGCCGGCCGCGACCTGCACCGTGACGGTGCGCTTCGCGCCGACCACCGCGGGCGCCAAGACGGCGACCCTGCGCGTGCGCGCGACCCCGGGCGGCGACATCACCGCGACCCTGGCCGGCAACGCGGTGCCGCCCGGCGTGCTGTCGCTGGCGCCGGCCAGCGCCGACTTCGGCGGCGTCGTGGTGGGCGCGTCCAGCTCGACGCTGACCTTCACCGCGACCAACACCGGCGGCGCCGCGACGGGCCTCATCACGGTCGCGCTGGGCGGCACCAGCGCCGACCAGTTCACCAAGCTCACCGACACCTGCTCGGCCACCTCGGTGCCGGCGGCCGGCACCTGCACGGTGTCGTACCAGATGCGCCCGACCACCGCGGGGGGCAAGAACGCGTCGCTGGTCATCAGCTCGACCCCCGGCGGCACCGCGACGGCGGCGCTGAGCGGCGCCGGCCTCGCGCCTGCGCTGCTGTCGGCGAGCGCCAGCAGCGTCGCGCTGGGCACCGTCGACGTCGGGTTCCTCAGCCTGCCCTTCACCTGGACCATCACCAACGTGGGCGGCGTGCCCACCGGCGTGGTCGCCACCGCGCTGACCGGCAACACCGCCGACTTCACCGTCGGCGGCAACTGCAACACCGCGCTGGCGCCCAACCAGAGCTGCCAGCTCACCGTCACGCTGTCGCCCGCCAGCGGCGGCGCCAAGTCGCTGACCGTCACCGTCTCTGGCACCCCGGGCGGCAGCGTCCAGCTGGTCGCCAGCGGCACCGCGCGGCCGCCCCAGATGCTGACCGTGACCCGCATGGGCAACGGCATGAACTCCGGCACCGTGACCGCGACCGGGATCAGCTGTGGCGCCGACTGCAGCGAGGGCTATCGCTACGGCACCGTGGTCACCCTGACCGCCAGCGTCTCCACCGGCACCGGCTTCACCGGCTGGAGCGGCGCCTGCACCGGCACCGGCGCCTGCGTGGTCACCATGAACCAGGCCCAGAGCGTGGTCGCGACCTTCACCCTGACCAAGGTCAACCTGTCGGTGTCGACGTCGGGCACCACGACGGGCTCGGTGACGTCGGCGCCCGCGGGCATCAGCTGCGGCACCGACTGCGCCGAGCTGTATGACTACGGCACGCCGGTGGTGCTGACCGCGAGGCCGGCGACCAACTACAGCTTCGGCGGCTGGTCGGGCGCCTGTGGCGGGCTGACCACGACCTGCTCGGTCAACATGACGGTGGCGCGCAACGTGACCGCGATCTTCACGCTCAACACCTCGGCGCTCAACGTCTCGCTGGTGGGCGGCGGCCGCGTCACCTCGACCCCGGCCGGGATCGACTGCGGCTCCGACTGCGGCGAGGCCTACACCACGGGCACCGTCGTCCAGCTCAGCGCCAGCGCGTCGACCGGCTACAGCTTCGGCGGCTGGACGGTGTCGGCCGGCACCTGCACCGGCACCACCACGCCGTGCAGCGTCACCATGAGCGTGGCGCGCAGCCTGACCGCGACCTTCAACCCCATCCCGGTGGTGCTGATGGTGGGCCGCGGCGGCAAGGGCTCGGGCACCGTGGCCTCCAGCCCGGGCACCATCAACTGCGGCACCACGTGCTCGAACACCTTCAACTACGGCACGCCGGTGACGCTGACCGCGACCCCCGACGTCGGCAACCGCATCAGCGGCTGGACCGGCGGCGGCTGCGCCGGCACCGGCACCACCTGCGTGGTGACGCCGACCGCGGCGACCACGGTGCGGGTCGACTTCGAGAAGCTGATCTTCACGCTCGACGTGACCCGGTCGGGGGCCGCCGCCAGCAAGGGGCTGGTGACCGATCCGGCCAGCAGCGGGCGCATCAACTGCGGCACCGACTGCAGCGACACCTGGTCGTACGGTGACGTGGTCACGCTGACCGCCAACGCCAACGGCAACATCTTCGCGGGCTGGAGCTATGGCACCTGCGGCACCGCGCTGACCTGCGCGGTCACCATCACCGGCAACATCACCGTCAACGCGCGCTTCGAGATCCCGGTCGGCATCACGGTGCGGCTGGCGGGCTCCATCCCCGGCAACATCTCGTCGTCGCCGACGGGGATCAGCTGCAACTACCCGGCCTCGGGTACCTGCTCCGCGGCCTTCACCAGCAACAGCACGGTGCGGTTGACGGCGAAACCCGCGACCAACTACGGCTTCCTGAGCTGGGACTCGCGCGGCGCCTGCGCCGCCTCCGGCAGCGACCCGGTCTGCTACATCCGCCTGGGCACCGCCGCCGAGGTCGCCATCGGCACCTTCTACACCCCCTGACGCGGAGGTCAGTTGCGCGCCGGCCACGTGGCCGGCCGCCGCGGAGTCGCGGCGGGGGCGGAGTGGGGCCCCGCTGGGCTTTTGCCCAATGGGGCGAGGGCGCCCAGCCCTCGATGTGATCCGGGCAGCGCTCAGAACCCGAAGCCCAGCGGGGTGGCCGAGATCTGGACGCCCAGGGACAGGCTCTCCTTGGTGCCGTCGGGGGTGGCCACGAAGCGGGGCAGGGCGGCGTCGCGGGCCAGGTCGACGTCGGGGCTGAAGATGGTCTGGATGGTGTTGGAGGCGAGGAACTCCTGCAGCGTGATGGCGCCGTCCTTGTTGGTGTCGAAGACCTGGCGCAGGGCCAGGGCGTCGTCGTCGTCGGGGCCGGTCGCCAGGCGGTCGAGCACAAGGCGGTGCAGCGCGGGGGCGAAGTCGCGCTGGAAGCGGGCGAAGGTGATGCCGCCGGCGAGGCGCAGGTCGGTCAGCCCCTCGGGGCCGACGCGGCCCTCGACGCGGGCGCCGATCAGCTCGACCGCCAGCGCGGGCTGGCCCGAGAACATGGCCAGCTCGATCCAGACCTGGCCGGGCAGCTGGCTGTAGAAGCGGCCGCCCTGGATGCGGCCATAGATCCGCATCAGCGGCCCGTCCAGGGCGGCGGCGCGCAGGCCGACGTCCTCGCGCACCCCGGGGCGCAGCTCGAGGGCGACGTCGAGCTGGTCGTCGAAGCCGTCGCTGTGCAGCTCGACCAGGGTGTTCATGCGCCCGGCCGCCAGCTCGTCGTCGACGTGGCGCTGCAGCGAGCGACCCAGGTAGAGCTCGCTGATCTGGATCAGCGAGCCGACCTTGTTGTCGGGGCTGCCGTGGTCGTCGTGGTCGAGGTTCATGGCGAAGCCGTCGATCTCGGTCGACTGGTCGGGCACGTCGATGGCGCTGAGGACATAGCGGTGCGCCGGCTTGGCGTCGGCGGCCGCGGTGTCGACCGGGTGGGTCTCGACGTCGTCGCTGCTGCAGCCGCCGAGGGCCAGGGCCAGCAGGAAAGAGGTGGCAAGGACTGCCGGGGTCACGAGCTTTGCGATGCGCATGCCGGCAGGTAGAGCAACCGCGGTGCCACTCGTGAGTGCGCGAAATCCCGTGGCGGCGGCGCCGAAACTCCGACACCTGTGACAGTCCCCGCCATATGCTCCCCCACCACATGACGACGAGCGACCAGGTGCTGTTCTGCGGCTCGGCCTATGCGGAGCTGGGCGCCGCGGTGTGCAGCGCCGCCGGCCTCAGCGCGGGCGAGCTCGAGCGCAAGCTGTTCCCCGACGGCGAGCGCTACCAGCGCTTCGTGACCCCGGTGGCCGGGCGCGACGTCGTGCTGCTGGGCGGCACCATCTCGGACCAGGCCACGCTGGAACTCTATGACCTCGGCTGCGCCGCGGTGAAGTATGGCGCGCGCTCGCTGACCCTGGTCATCCCATACTTCGGCTACTCGACCATGGAGCGGGCGGTGCGCGCCGGCGAGGTGGTGACCGCGAAGACGCGGGCGCGCCTGCTGTCGTCGATCCCCGATGCGCCGTTCGGCTGTCGCGTCGCGCTGGTCGATCTGCACGCCGACGGGCTGCCGCACTACTTCGAGGGCAATGTGCGCGCGGTGCACCTGTATGCCAAGCCGGTCACGCTGGCGGCCATCCGTGACGCCGGGCGCGGTGACTTCGTGCTCGGCGCGCCCGACGCCGGGCGCATGAAGTGGGTCGAGTCGCTGGCCGCAGAGCTGGGCGTGCCCGCGGGTGTCGTCCTCAAGCGTCGCCTCGACGGCGAGCGCACCGAGGTCACCGCGATCAGCGCCGCGGTGACCGGCAAGCGGGTGGTGATCTATGACGACATGATCCGCACCGGCGGGTCGATCGTGCACGCCGCCCAGGCCTACCTGACCGCGGGGGCCAGCGCGGTCGCCGTGGTGGCCACGCACGGGGTGTTTCCGCCCGGCGCGGTGGCGAGGCTGCGCGCGGCCGGCTGCATCGAATCCGTGTGCGTGACCGATTCACACCCGCAGGCCAAGGCCGAGGCCGCCGGCTGGGTCGAGGTGCGCACGCTGGCGGGGCTTCTCGCCGACTTCCTTCGGCAGTAAGGTCCCACGATGCGTCTGGTGAAGATCGGTCTCGGTAGCGTCAACTCCATGGTGGGGGCGGTTCACGCCAACGTCGATCGCGTGGTGCGGATGCTGGCCGAGATGGAGGCCGCGGGGGTCACGGTGGCGTGTCTGCCGGAGCAGGTCCTGGGTGGCTACGCCGCCGAGGACCTGGTGCAGTGGCGCGGCTTCCTGACCGCGCAGTGGAGCGCGCTGGAGGTGGTGGCCGAGGCCACCCAGGCCTCGGGCATGGTGGTCGTGCTCGGGCTGGCGGTGGAGCACCGCGGCCAGATCTACAACTGCGCGGCGGTGACCCAGCGCGGGCGCATCCTCGGGCTGGTGCCCAAGGAGAAGCTGCCGACCTACGGCGTGTTCTACGAGATGCGCACCTTCACGCGCGGGCGCCCGCTGCAGTCGGTCGATCGCGACGGCATCCCGCTGGGTGATCTGGTGTTCGACCTCGATTTCGGCTGCCTGGGTGTCGAGGTCTGCGAGGACGTGTGGTCGCCCGACGGGCCGATGCGGCGGCGCTGCTACGCCGGCGCGGAGCTCATCGTCAACGTGTCGGCGTCGCCCTTCCGCATGGGCGTGCTGGCGACGCGGCGCGAGATGCTGGCCACGCGCTCGAGCGACAACCAGTGCACGCTGGCCTACGTCAACCTGGTCGGGGCCAACGACGGGCTGGTGTTCGACGGTGGCGGCTTCGTGCTGTCCAACGGGCGCCCGATGGCGGAGGCGCCGCGCTTCCGCGAGGGCTGGACCGCGGCGGTGGTCGACCTGGATCGCACCGCGCGCATGCGCACCGAGAGCACGACCTGGCGCCTGGACGCGCAGGATCATGGCAGCGCGGTGCGCCGCGTGCCGGCGGCGGGGCCCGGGGCCAATCGTGACGGGCTGCGCTATCCGGGCCCACCCGGGCAGAGCTTCTTCCTGCCCGCGACGCAGGCGGCGCCGCCGCGCAGCCCGCGCGCCGACTTCTGCGAGGACATCCTCGACGCGCTGGCGCTGGGCATCGGCGACTACTACGAGAAGACCGGCGCCTTCAAGGGCATCGGCATCGCGCTGTCGGGCGGCCGCGACTCGCTGCTGACGCTGATGATCGCGTATCGCTACCTCGAGCACCGCTTCGCGCGCCTGCAGGGCGACGCCCTGCGCAGCGAGATCGGCAAGCACCTGCACGTGTTCTACATGCCGTCGCGCTTCTCGTCGGACACCACGCAGGGCGCGGCGCAGCGCGCAGCCGAGGAGCTGGGCGCGCGCTTTCAGGTCGTCCCCATCGAGGACGCCTTCGCGCGCGAGGAGGAGGTCACCCGCAGCATGCTGGGTGGCGCCGAGGTCACCCCGGTGACGCGGCAGAACATCCAGGCCCGCCTGCGCGCGCAGCGCATGTGGAACTGGTCGAACTCGTCGGGCTTCCTGTTCCTGCAGACCGGCAACATGAGCGAGAAGGCGATGGGCTACACCACCATCGGCGGCGACCTCGAGGGCGCGCTGGGCGTGCTGGCCAACGTGCCCAAGACGGTGGTCATCACGCTGCTCGAGCACCTGCTGGAGACGCGCGGCTTCGAGTCGATCCGGATCTGCTTCTCGGCGCCGGCTGGCCCCGAGCTGGAGGCCAACCAGAAGGGCGAGGACGAGCTGATGCCGTTCCGCGTGCTCGACGCCTGCTTCTACCTGTATGCCGCCGAGAAGCTGAACCCGGGCGAGATCGTGCAGGCGCTGGGCAGCATGTTCCCCGACGACGCGCCCGGGGTGCACACCGCCTGGGTCGGGAAGTTCGTGCGCCTGTTCACCCAGAGCATCTACAAGTGGGTGCAGGCGCCGCTGTCCCTGCACATCGGCAACCTCGACCTCGAGCGCGAGCGCGCGCTGCAGCTGCCGGTGGTCGAGAGCACGGAGTGGACCCGGCCGCGGTAGCGGCGCGCGGCGCGGGGCGACGGCATGGCGGCAGGCAAGACCAACGCGGTGCGGGCGCTCGACAAGCTGGGGGTGGCGTACCGGCTGGCCGAGTACCAGGTCGACGAGAGCGATCTGTCGGCCGAGACGGTGGCGGCCAAGGTCGGCATGCCGCCCGAGCAGGTGTGGAAGACGCTGGTGGCGCGCGGTGATCGTCACGGCGTGTGCCTGGCCGTGGTGGCCGGCAACCAGGCGCTGGATCTGAAGGCGCTGGCGCGGCTGAGCGGCGACCGCAAGGTCGACACCGTGGCCTTGAAGGAGGTCCAGCCGCTGACCGGGTATGTGCGCGGCGGGGTGACCGCGCTGGCGTGCAAGAAGGACTACCCGGTCTATGTCGACGAGCTGGTGCAGCTGTGGGACGAGATCGCGGTCTCGGCGGGCATGCGCGGGATGCAGATCATCCTGGCGCCGGCCGACTATGTGCGCGCGGTCGCGGCCACGGTGGGGCCCATCGCCAAGGACAAGGAGTAGGGCGGCGCGGCCGGCGCGCGCGGGTGTGGTCAGGCGGCGATGAGGCGCATCGACATGCGCAGCGCGGGCAGCACGATGGTGGTGTCGAGGTCGTCGGGGCGGTTGGCCAGGATCTCGTGGCGGCTGGCCACCGCGGCGCCGATGTCCCACGAGCTGGAGCCGCCGTACAGGATGAGGCGGCTGGCCGCGCTGGGCGCGCCGGCCTGGGGCTGGAAGGCGGCCAGCAGCAGCTGACCGCTGAGGTCCCAGTGCGCATCGACCGCGGGCCAGCCAGGCGGGCCAGGCAGCTCGCCGACGGTGGCCAGATCGCGCAGCGAGAGCAGCTCGAGCTTGCCGTGGCAGCGCACCAGCAGGTCGTCGCGCACCACGGTGATGTGGCCGAAGGCGGCGCCGGGCTCCTCCATCACGCGGGTGGCCAGCACGCGCGGCTCGTCGCTGGTGACGGCCAGCAGGATCAGCGCCAGCGCGTTGCCGTCGTGCGCGGCGACCACCACGCGGTCGCTGCCGCCGCTGCGCGGATCGTGGGTCGGCGCGGTGCGCAGGCGGTAGCGCTGGTCGCCGAGGCGACACATCAGCTGCAGCCGGCTGCCCGCGCGCAGCGAGAGCTCGCGCCAGGCGTGGGTGCCGTGGTCCTCGATGCCCTCGCGGAACAGCCAGGCGCCGTCGGGGTGGTCGAGGGCGAGATCGGGCACCGGGTGGGTACCGAAGACCGAGCGCGGGCGCCCGAGCTGGCGCGCGCAGCACGGGATCTCCTCGCCGATGGGCGTGAGGACCACGGTGACCGGGCGACGTGCGACCTCGTCACCCAGGCGCTTTTGCTGCAGGGCCAGCTCGGCGCGCAGGGCGGCCACGGTGCTCTCCAGCTCGTGGATGCGGCTGCCCGCGGGCGTGGCGCCGGAGCTGGCGCCGAGCTCGGCGCGGGCCTGGGCCAGCTCGGCCTCGAGCGCCTGGATGCGTGCCTGCGCCGTCGCCATGTCGTCAGTCGCTGCCATTTGCCGCAAGGATATCGCGCGGTTCGATGTTGCGAAGAAAAAGATCGCGCGCACTGTCGATCTGCGCTGGGCTGGATCGTCGTGTCAGCACACGCGGCCCTGCGCCGCAGCGAACCGGAGGCGATGCCATGCAGTACATGATCCTGATCTATGACAACGAGAAGGCCTGGGCGGACATGTCGAAGGCGGACAGCGACAAGATGTTCGCCGAGTACATGGGCTACACCCAGGACATGGTGAAGGCCGGGGTCATGCGCTCGGGCGACGCGCTCAAGCCGACCACCACGGCGACCACGGTGCGCGTGCGCGGCGGCAAGACGCTGACCACCGACGGGCCGTTCGCCGAGACCAAGGAGCAGCTGGGCGGCTACTACCTCATCGACACCGCCAACCTGGACGAGGCGCTGAAGTGGGCGGCCCGCTGTCCCGGCGCGCGCGCGGGCTCGATCGAGGTGCGCCCGGTGATGAACATGGAGATCCCCAAGTAGCGCCGCGGTAGGCTCGGCCCGTGGACACGATGGCGCAGGTGTTCCGGGCCGAGTCGGGGCGCGTCCTGGCCGGCCTCATCCGTCTGACCGGCGACTTCGAGCTGGCCGAGGATGCGCTGATGGACGCCTGTGCGCGGGCGCTGGAGCGCTGGCCGGTGGAGGGCGTGCCGGAGCGGCCGGGGGCCTGGCTGGCGACGGTGGGTCGGCACCGCGCGCTGGATCTGCTGCGGCGGGCGCGCGGGGCGCCGGTGCAGGCGGACGGGCGCGACCTCGCACAGCTGGCGGGGGCGGGCGGGGCGGCGGGCGCGGCGAGCGCGGCGGCGCGCGACGCGGCGCTCGACTCGGGGGTCGAGGACGACCGGCTGCGCTTGATCTTCACATGCTGTCATCCTGCGCTGGCACCCGAGGCGCAGGTGGCGCTGACCTTGCGTACGCTGGGTGGCCTGACCACGGCGGAGATCGCGCGCGCCTTCCTGGAGCCGGAGCCCACCACGGCGCAGCGCCTGGTGCGGGCGCGCAGGAAGATCGCGGGTGCCGGCATCCCCTATGAGGTGCCCGGGCGGGACGCGCTGCCGGCGCGGCTGGGCAGCGTGCTGGCGACGCTGTACCTCATCTTCAACGAGGGCTACGCCGCCACCGGCGGCGAGGCGCTGCTGCGCGCCGAGCTGTGCGAGGAGGCGCTGCGGCTGGCCGACATGCTGGCGGAGCTGTTGCCCGAGCCCGAGGCGCTGGGGCTGGCGGCGCTGATGCGGCTGCACCACGCGCGGCGCGCCGGGCGGGTCGACGCCGAGGGGCGCATGATCCCGCTGGAGCTGCAGGAGCGCGCACGCTGGGATCGGGCGGCCATCGCGCGCGGGGTGGGGCTGCTGGATCGCGCGGTGGCGGCGCGGCGCCCGGGGCCGTACCAGCTGCAGGCCGCCATCGCGGCGCTGCACGCGGGGGCCGCGACGGCGGCGGCGACCGACTGGCGCCAGATCGCGGCGCTGTATGGCGCGCTGTCGCGGCTGGCGCCCTCGGCAGTGGTGGATCTCAACGCCGCGGTCGCGGTGGCGATGGCGGACGGCCCCGAGCGGGGCCTCGAGCTGCTGGCGCGCCTCGAGGGGCGCGGCGAGCTCGAGGGCTATCATCTGCTGCCGGCGGCGCGGGCCGATCTGCTGCGCCGGGCCGGGCGCGCGCGCGAGGCGGCGGCGGCCTATCGCGAGGCGCTGGCGCTGGTCGGCAACGCCAGCGAGCGCGACTATCTGGAGCGCCGCCTGGCCGAGGTCGAGGCCGAGGTCGACTCCGATGCCTAGGTCGGGTGACGGCGCGCGCGGGCGGGCGGGGGTATAGTCGCCCCGTGCTGAAGACTCCGCGGCTCTTGCTCAGGGCCTGGGCCGCCCCGGACCTGGCCGCGCTGGTGCGGCTGGCCGACAACCCGGCGGTGGCGCGCAACCTGCGCGACCGCTTCCCCAGCCCGTACACGCCGGCTGACGGCGAGGCCTGGCTCGAGCTGTGCGCCGGGGAGCTCTTGCAGCAGAACTGGGCCATCGAGTGTGACGGCGAGGTCGTGGGGGGGATCGGCCTGGCCGCGCGCGGCGACGTGCAGCGGCTCAGCGCGGAGATCGGCTACTGGCTGGGCGAGCCGCACTGGGGCAGGGGGATCGCGACCGAGGCGCTGGTCCTCCTGACCGAGCATGTGCTGGCGACGCGCGACCTCATCCGGCTGGATGCCTATGTGTTCGCCTGGAACGGCGCGTCGGCGCGGGTGCTGGAGAAGGCCGGCTATGTGAGGGAGGGAGTGCTGCGCCGCGCGGTGGTCAAGGGCGGCGAGGTGTGTGATGCCTGGATGTATGCGCGGGTGAAGGAGAGATAGGCGAACCAGCCGGCTCGTGAACCGATCGATCGGTGCACGAACCCCTCCGATCGCCTGAAGTGAGCCGAAGCCGGCCCGGTGCCGAGTGGCGCCGCGAGCGGGTGGGGCCCCGTTGGGCTTCACCCTGGCGATTCGTCGCTTCTGGTCCGGAGAGCATCGACCGGAGAGCCAGCGGTCGGGTCGTGGTGCGGGTCGTCCCAGTGCCCCGGTCGCGTGGCCGACCGACGTCGGGTGGCTCGGGCGACGGACTCCGCGGCGGCGGGCCCGACAGGGGGACCGCTGCTCGCCGCTGCGCCTGCCGCGGCCACGCTCGTGCCGTCACCGTGAGCACGCCGTGTCCTGCGCAATGTCGATTTCCCGACTCTGGTTGCAGTTTCTTGTTGACATGATCCACATGTGCGCCGGCGTCGAGGTCGAACCCCGTCCTGCGATGCCCCCTGGGCGTCACCAGCTCGCGCCTGGACGCGGCTGCGACTCGGTCGGTCGATTTTCGCGCCGGCGGCGCGCTCCGTCGCACCAGGGCGTCGCCAGGACGGCGCGGATCTGCATGGTAGGAAGGAGATGCGCACACGAGCAGGAGGCCGGGATGACGCAGGTGCAGGTGGTGGGGGCGGCGAGCGAGATCCAGCAGGCGGACGGCCGGGTCGTCCAGGCGGTCGAGCGGCGCAAGCGCGCCGAAGCCGAGGAGGTCGCGGCGCTGCTCGACGCGCGCGCGCTGGGCGTGCCCGAGGCGCTCGGGTTCGCGTCGTTCCACGAGTATGCCGAGGCGCGCTTGCAGCTGTCGGCGCGCCTGGCCTATGAGCGGGTCCGCGTGGTCGAGGCGCTGACCACGCTGCCACGCACGCGGGCGGCGCTGGCCGCGGGTGTGGTCGGCTACTCGGTGGTGCGCGAGCTCACGCGCGTGGTGACGCCCGCGAACGAGCTGGCCTGGCTGGAGCGCGCCGCCGGCTG
>JADYYK010000065.1 GCA_020853705.1 Deltaproteobacteria bacterium | reverse complement strand
GGTTCTTCTTGTTGACCGTCGCCATCGCCAGCTGCATGGCGACCGCGCAGGCCACCGCGCGCTCGGCGTCGCCGTCGCGGCGCACCGGGGCGCCGAACACCACCAGGATGGCGTCGCCGATGAACTCGTCGATGGTGCCCTCGTAGTGGAAGATGACGTCGGTCATCTCCTCGAGGAAGTTGTTGAGCATGGCCACGACCTTGTCGGCGGGCAGCCCCTCGCTGAGCTGGGTGAAGCCGCGCAGGTCGGCCATCATGATGGTGACCAGGCGCTCCTCGCCGCCGAGCGACAGCCCCTCGGGGGTCTCGAGCAGGCTGGCCACCACCTCGTCGGACAAGTAGCGCCCGAAGGTCTGGCGGATGAAGGCCGAGTGGCGCTGCAGCTGGCGCTGCGACTCGACCAGGGCGCGGTAGGCCTCGTCACGCTGCAGCAGGCTGATGTACGCGCCGGAGTGGTAGCGGATGCGGGCCAGAAGCTCCAGCCGGTCGGGCAGCTTGACCAGGTAGTCGTTGGCGCCCAGGCCGAAGGCGCGCACCTTGACCTCGGGCTCCTCCTGGGTCGACAGCACGATGAGGGGCACCGCCTTGGTGGCCGGCAGGTTGCGGAAGTCGCGCACCAGATCGAGGCCGTCCACGCCGGGCATGACCAGGTCCTGCAGGATGACGGTGGGCTCGAACTCGGCCGCGACGGCCAGGGCCTGGCGCGGGTCCTGGCAGTAGCGGAACTGGATGTCCGCCTCCGAGACCAGCATGCGGCGCACCGCCTCGCCGATCATGCGTTGATCGTCGATCAGCAGGACCTTGAGGGTGTGCTGAGTCAGCGCAGCCATTGAGCGGCCCCGATGATACCCTGTCGGCGATGGGGAGCGAGGAGCACAAGACCTTGTACCAGCTGTTCCAGGAGGAGCTGAAGCTCCACCTGGCGGCGCTGGAGGAGGCCCTGGCCGGCGGCGCCAGCGACCGCCGCACCGTCGACGCCATGGTGCTGGCCGCGCACTCGATGAAGGGCGCCGCCCGCATCATCAGCGCCAACGTCGCCGCCGACCTGACCGGCGCCGTCGAGCACCTGCTCACCGCGGTGCGCGCCGGCCACGTGGAGTTCGACGGCCCGCCCCGCAGCGCGGTGCAGTCCGCCGCGGTCTGGCTGCGCTACCTGGAGCCCCTGGAAGAGACGGCCGCCCTCGCCTTCATGGCCGGCCAGGCCGAGATCGTGCGCCGGCTGACCGCGCAGCTGGTCGCTGCCCGCGGCTGATTCCCCCATGTAGATACTACTGGCGGCGGGGCGACGTGATTCCCTCATCGAGGCCCCGCAGCCGCCAGCGCCGCCCGCGGGTGCGGCCCTAAGGCAGCGCCAGCGGCTCGAAGATCGCCCACAGCGTGGCAGGCAAGAAGTCGGGATAGACGTGGGCGGTGTTGCCCATGACCGCCAGGATGTAGCGATTGTTGGCGCCCACCGTGCTGGTCGAGTAGGTGAAGCGGCTGATGCGGCGCCCGCCAAGCATGAGCTCATCGTGGACCTGGGCGTTGGCGAGGCTGAAGGCATAGATGTGGCGGGTCACGAACTGCGGGAAGCTGGTGACCAGCGACTCGTCCATCGGCAGCGAGGTGACGCCGTTGCCCACCGTGAACTTCTCGTCGTTCTCGCCGACGCTGAACACGAAGGTCATCGGGCGCGGCGCCACCGTCGGCACGATGCCCATGTTGCCACCCGAGGATGCAGCCGCCGCGACGCGGTCCGACATCTCGACGGCGAGGCGGGTGCTCATCGCGCCTCCGTTGGAGAACCCCGTGGTGTAGATCCGCTTCGGATCGATCGAGTAGCTCGCGCCCATGAAGTCGAACAGCGAGCGGAAGAACGCCATGTCATCCTGCAGCGGGTGATCCGCACGAGCCCGCTGCGCTGGCGTCAGCGTGGCCAGCTCGGCTGGCGTACACAGCGGCAGGCCCGCCGGCTCGCCCAGCTGGCCAGCCGCCCACTTGGTGCCAAAGTGGCGCTCGCCGGCGTCGGTGAAGTCGCCATCATGGTTCTCGTCATCGAAGTAGCAGTACTCGAGCCCGGTGGGGAACACGACGATCATGCCCTTCAGGTCGGCGACCTGGCGCCAGCTGGAGTTGCTGTAGAACTCCTCACCAGACTGGCTGCTGCCATGGATCATCACCACCAGCGGGGCGTGCGTCTGGCCGCGCGCCAGCTCGGGCACATAGACGATGAACTCGCGCATGGCGCCGTTGCCCGGGATCATGTGCACGAACTTGCCCGGCGTGTTGCTGGGCGGCGCAGCAGCATCGGGAGTGGACGTCGCATCCGCCCCTACGCCAGCATCGATGGTCATGGCGCCATCCGGCTGGCCGTCGCCTCCCGGGTCCCGACCACAAGCAGCCAGCAGGCCGACGCTCAGCACGACTCCAATCAGGGATGTCTTCATGAGGGCAGACCCATTGCAGCCCACATGCCGCGGTCAGATCGCGCAGTTACCACCCTGATTGTAGGGCCTACCCCACACTTCGGGGGTAGGGCCGCCCTGAAGCTGTCGGGCAGGGAAGCATCCGCTGCCCCGCCGACTACCTCATGGCTGGGAGAAGGTGCCGTTGAGGCTTGCCGAGGCCAGGTCGTGCGCCAGGACCTGGGTGCGGACGGCCGTCCTCGCGGTGTTCGTGGTGACGCCCGGCAGCGTGGCGACGTCGAGCGCGTAGACCGTGAACCGATAGTTGTGGACACCGTCGTTCACCGGCGTGCACGGGCCCCGGTACCCGAAGGTGGGCGGACTGGTGTAGCTCGTGCATTGCTTCGCGCCCACGGGCGAGCTCAGGTTGGCGCTGCGCGGAACCGCGCGGGGCAGCGACAGGGGGATCGTGTTCGCTGGAATGTCCCAGATCACCCAGTGCACGAAGTTGTTGAAGGTGACATCGGTGAGCACGATGGCGTAGCTCAGGGTGCCGGCGGGCCCCGGGGTCCACGCGAGCTCAGGCGAGACGTCGATGCCGCCCACGCAGGTGTACTCGTTCGCGAACCGCATGCCCTCCGCGAGGACCGGGCTCGTCAGGCTGAACACCCCCATGCTGGCGTCGATGGCCGACGCGCTGTCAGGGGCTCCCGCGTCGAGCACCGTCATGCCCGAATCGACGGCGGCGTCGCCACCGGCGCTGCCGGCGTCGTCGTCATCGCCCTCGGAGCCCCCGCCGCAACCGACCGCAGCCAGCGCGAGCAGGATGATCATCGTCTTGGTCATGGTGGCCAGGGACCTTAGCAGAGCGCCGGGCACTGCAGAAAGCACCAGAACATGGCCGCCCTGGTGCCTGCAGGCTGTCCCCCGCAGCTGTAGGGTCGACCCTGCACTTCAGACCAACGATCTCGCGCCACTGCCATGGGCACAGCGGCTGCTAGTGCCCCCGGGCATGCGCATTCAACGCTGGTCCACCGAGAGCGAAGCCCCGATCGCCAACGACAACCAGGAGACCACCTACGTGGGGCGACGCACGCTGGTCGAGGGCCAGGTGCGCCGCAAGGGCAGCGGCCCGGCGGGGGACGACGCCGCCACGCTGGTGCAGCGCGCCCAGGGCAGCGGCGGCGTCGAGCTGCCCGAGGGGCTGCGCGGCAGGTTCGAGCGCTCGCTGGGCGCCGACCTCGGGGGCGTGCGTGTGCACACCGGCGCCGCCTCCGCCGACGCCGCCGCCCGCGGGGGCGCGCGCGCCTATGCCCTGGGCCAGGACGTCCACTTCGGCGCTGGTGAGTACACGCCGGGCACCAGCGGCGGCGACCAGCTCATCGCCCACGAGGTCGCGCACACCGTGCAGCAGGGCGGCAGCGCGGGCGCGGGCGCCGGACCGCAGTTCGCCCTCGAGGTCAGCCAGCCCGGCGACGCCTTCGAGACCGAAGCCGATCGCGCCGCCGCCAGCATGGTCACTGGCGCGCCGGCCGAGGTCTCGCGCGGCAGCGCCGGGGTGTCGCGCGCAGTCATCCAGCGCGCCGTCCCGGTCGAGAACTCGATCCGCGGCCACGTCGAGTCCGCGCCCGCCAAGGCCGGGGGCGCCGGCGGCTGGAAGATGCCCGAGCCGCTCATCTCGCGCATCAAGCTGCCCGGGTTCGTGGCCACGCTGGGCACCGCCGAGCTGGCGCTGGCCTGCCCGCTGGGCTCGTTCAAGGCCGACAGCGAGGGCAACTTCGACATCGGCATCAAGGCTGGCCCCGGCAGCATCGGCACCGACGGCGAGAAGGTCGAGGTCGGCGTCGGGGTGGGCCCGGTCTCCGGCAGCGTCGACAGCGACGGCAAGGTCTCGGGCAGCGCCGAGCTGGGGCCGTTCACCCTGTCGGGTGATTCGAACGGCGTGGCCAGCGTGGCGGTCAGCGGGGTCAAGTTCACCTACGACTCGGCGACCGGCCAGATCTCCACCGAGTTTACCCCCGAGTTCAAGTTCGGCCCGCTCGCGATGGCGCCCGCGCTGACCGACAAGGGTTTCCAGGTCACCTTCTCCGCCGAGCTCGAGCTGGCCGAAGGCTGGTCGGTCAGCGTCAGCCAGGTGGTCGACTTCGCCAAGACCTTCACCCAGGACCAGGTCGAGGACTTCCTGGTCGACAACCTGTTCGACCCGCTGGTCGAGATCCTCACCGGCGGCCCCTCGTTCGACGATCTGCTGCGCTCGCTGCGTGGCTACTGACCTACTGGAACAGATCCCCCCGCGCCGCCTCCGAGATGGCCACCACCGCGGGGTGCTTGAGCCGGCGCTCCACCGACACCGCGTAGAAGCGCTCGCGTACCTCGTCGGTGGCGCCGCAGCTCTCGACCTGGTACTGGCGCTTGACCTCGTCGGCGATCACGGTCGGCGCCGGGAAGATCCCCAGGCCGTCCTGCCCCAGCACCTGCAAGAGCGCGCTGTCCTCGCACTCGGCCACGATGCGCGGGGTCAGCTCGCGCGCGGCCATCCACTGATCCAGCGCGCGGCGCACCTGCGACCCCGGCATCGGCAGAAGCAGCGGCGCGCCGTCGAGCGACTTGGGGAAGCCGCGGCGCACCTTGTCGGCCAGCGCCCTGGGCGCGAAGAACGTCGTGCCGCACTCGCCCAGCAGGTGGTTGAACGCGCGCACGCCGCTGCCCTGCGCCAGCGGGGTGTCGGCCAGCACCACGTCGAGGCCGTGCGAGGACAGCTCGCCGAGCAGGCGCTCGCCGCGGTCCTCGTGGCAGACCAGCTGCACCGGCGTGGGCAGCGTGTGCACGGGCGCCAGCAGGCGGCGCACCACCAGCTTGGGCAGCACGTCCAGGATCCCCACCCGCAGCCGCTGTGGCCGCCCCGTCGGCCGCCCCTTCACGGTGTTCATGAGCTCGCGCCCCAGGCTGAAGATCTCCTCGGCGTAGCGGAACACCAGGCGCCCCATCTCGGTCAGCACCAGGCGCCGGCCGGCGCGCTGGAACAGCTTCTCGCCCAGGCTCTCCTCCAGGGCGTGGATCTGGCCGCTGATGGTCGGCGGCGCCAGCCTGAGCTTGATCGAGGCCTGCGCGATGCCCCCCTCGCGGGCCACGGTCCAGAAGTAGAGCAGGTGGTGATAGTTCAGCCATTCCATGGTGAGCGCATTGTAGTTCGAGTTTCCCGAACTGGCGAGTGGCCACTGTGGCCGCCGAATCAGGGGGGTGGCAATTGCGGTGGCCGGCTCTGTTGACCCCAGACCCCGTCGCAACCGACTGAAACTACGCGGATCTGCCCTGGCACTGTCCGTGCTGTAGGGACAGGGCAAGGGAGGTTCGTCATGTCGATCTCGAAGCGGGTGTGGATGATGATTGCGGCGGCGGCTCTGGGCGGGGTCAGCGCAGGCTGCGCCTCCGAAGAGGGCCTCGACGGCGACGAGCCCACCATCGAGGACGACGGCAAGTACGAGGCGTGGAACAGCGCCAACAACCCCGCCTTCGTCGACAGCACCTTCAGCTACACCATCGCCGACTACCCGGCGACCGGTGAGGCCAAGAACACCCCGTGGGCCGGCGACTACTGGGCCACCGCGTCGGACAGCATCAACGTGCGCTGGGACGGCACCAGCGACTCGCCCGCCGAGAAGGTCGCCAAGGCCTTCAACCTGCCCAACTTCTCCAAGTACATCACCGACAACACCGGGATCTACGGCCACGACCGCAAGGCCTGCGACGAGTCCTCGGAGTGCACCGACCTCAAGGATGGCAGCTCGTGCGTCAAGCCGCGCGGCGCCACCGGCACCAAGTCGGGCCGCTGCATCCCCGGCTGGTGGGGGATCTGCCACGGCTGGGCGCCCGCCGCCCTGGCCGAGCCGGCGCCGGTCAAGCCGGTGACCAAGAACGGCGTGACCTTCTACCCCGGCGACCTGCACGCGCTGGCCTCGTTCGCGTACCAGACCCAGCTGCCGACCAAGTTCCTGTCGGAGCGCTGCAACAAGGAAGGCGACAAGCTGGGCACCGACGGCAACGGTCGCGTGCGTGAGTCGGAGTGCCGCGACATGAACGCCGGCTCGGTGCTGGTCGTCCTCGCCAACATGGTCGGCCTGCGCAAGGTCGGCGTGGTCGAGGATCGCACCTACGACTGGGAGGTCTGGAACCAGCCCATCCGCGGCTACGCCATCACCAACGCCGTCAACGGCAAGATCCCGGAGCTGACCAAGGCGCAGGCCATCGCCAAGCTGGGCCTCGACCTGAGCTTCAACCCGCTCTTCACCGACAAGCAGATCAAGAAGGGCGAGAAGCAGGAGGGTAGCTACGCCGCCACCGTGGCCGGCGAGGTCGTCTTCAAGATGACCGGCGACAACGACGTGGACCTGTACATCAAGAAGGGCTCGGCCCCGACCTCGAGCGAGAACGACTGCAGCTCGGCGGCGGGCGGCTCGGCCGAGGAGTGCCGCATCCTGGCGGCGCCCGGCGACAAGATCTACTGGCTGGCCCTGGGCTACGCCGAGACCTCGAAGGCCTCGCTGCAGGTGGGCGCCAACACCGGTGGTTCGAACTACGTGTACAACACCGCGGCCAAGCGCTTCTTCTACGTCGAGCTCGACATCAAGTGGATCTCCGAGGCACGCCCCGCCCGCACCCCGAGCGACGCTGACGCCCACACCCGCACCGACAGCTACCAGGCCATCATCGAGGCCGACGCGGCCGGCAAGGTCATCGGCGGCGAGTGGGTCGGCGACAGCCAGAAGACGCACCCCGACTTCATGTGGTGGCCGACCTCGGCGCCGCGCTCGAACCAGGGCGGCCTGACCTACGCGATGGTCAAGGAGCTGATGGACCAGGCCAAGGCGGACGCCGGCGGCGGCACCACCGGCCCGGTCGCCACCACGGTCAAGCTGCGCGACAACTACACCCTGGCCAAGTCGCTGTCGTTCGATGACCAGTCGGTGACCCTGGGCGTCCCCGGCGGCGCGACCGTCAAGATCACCATGACCGGCACCGGCAACGCCGACCTCTACGTCAAGCTGGGCCGTCGCCCGACCACCACCAGCTTCACCAAGAAGTCGGTCACCCCGACCGCCAACGAGACCGTGACCTTCACCGCCCCCGAGGCGGGCGGCACCTACTACGTCCGCACCCGCGGCATGACCACCACGTCGGTGGTGACCGTGGTCGCCGAGATCACCCCGGCCCGGTAACTCCAGCCTGAGTCGTCAGGACGCCTCGCCCCTCCCCCCCCGGGGTGGGGCGTCCTCTTTTTCGGCCCCCGTCGCCTGTCGCCTGTCGCTTTTGCCTTCGAGTATCATCACTCCGCGATGACCCCGCGCGAGCGGCAGCAGTACAAGAAGATGCTGGAGGCGGCGCGCGGCCAGGCCGCCGCGGCGGCGCCTGCCAAGATCGAGCCCAACCGCACCGACGCCGCCAGCGTGGGCGTCGCCGACGAGGACGCCCAGGCGCTGTCCGAGATGATGCAGACCCTGGCCTCGCAGAAGAACCGCCGCCAGGGCGAGCACCTCGGCCAGATCGCGCGCGCGCTGGAGAAGCTGGCGAAGACGCCTGATGACTATGGGTTGTGCGAGGAGTGCGAGGAGGACATCGCGCTCGAGCGGCTGAAGCTGATGCCGTGGGTGGCGCTGTGCACCGAGTGTCAGGGCAAGAAGGACCCGGCGCGCAACCAGCGCCGCACCAAGATCACCGACTACAAGTAACGCGCCTCGATCTCGTGCTCGTGCTCGTGCTCGTGCTCGTGCTCGTGCTCGTGCTCGTGCTCGTGCTCGTGCCTACCCCGGCGGCGGCACCGTCTCCGGCGGCTTCTTGGTCGCCGCGGGCTGCTCCGGCACCACGTTGCCGTCGGCGTCGAGCAGCGTGATGCCGCCCTTGCCCAGCAGCCCCTTCTGGGCGAGCTCGCGCAGCCCCGGCAGCACCGCCTTGGCGTCGCCGACCACGAGGACGCGCAGCTCCTTGGGCTTGAGGTACTTCTTCGCCGCCGCGGCCGCGGCCTTCACCGTGACCGCCTGCACCTTGGGGATGTAGCTGGCGTAGTAGTCCAGCGGCAGCCCGAAATAGGTCAGCCCCTCGAAGGTGCCCAGCGTCGCGCCCGCGGTCTCGAAGCGCGCCGGCAGCGCCAGCACGGTGCCGGTCTTCTCGCGCAGAAGCTCGCTCTCGTCGGGGCCGCCCTTCTGCATCTTGTCGATCTCGGCGAAGATCTCCTTGACCGCCTCCACCGTGGCGTCGGTGCGGATCGACCCGCCGGCCGTGAAGGTGCCGAACTTGCGCGTGTAGTCGAAGCCGCCGCGCGCGCCATAGGCGTAGCCCTTCTGCTCGCGGATGTTCATGTTGATGCGGCTCGTGAAGCCGACGCCGAGCACGCTGGCCATCAGCATGGTCTGGGCATAGTCGGGCGCGGTGCGCGCCGGGCCGACGTGCATCAGCGCGATCACCGACTGCGGGGCGTTGGGCACATCGACGAAGAAGATCTTGCCCGGGCGGGGCGCCGGCGCCCCCGGCACCTTGGCCTTGGCCGCCTTGCTCGACCCGGTGAAGCTGGCCAGCCGCGCGCCGATGCTGGCCTTGACCTGCTCGGCGGTGATGTCACCGGCCACGAACAGGCGCGCGCCCCTGGGGTGCAGCGTCTTCGCGTGCGCCTTGCACGCGTCCAGGCTGTACTTGCCGACCGCGGCCTCGGTGATGATGCGGCCGTGCGGGTGCCTGGGCCCGTAGATCACGCTCGACTGCACGCGCCCGGCCACGCCACCCACCGAGCCGCGCACCGCGCGCAGCGCCTCGATGCGCCGGCGCGTGTTGCGCTCGAACTCGTCTTGGCGCATGCCGGGGTGCAGCAGCGAGTCGACGAACAGATCGAGCGTCGGCTCCAGGTTGCGCGTCAGGGCGGACATCGAGAAGGTCTGCCAGTCGGCGCCAGCCTCGCTGCCGATGCTGCTGGCGAGGTCCGCCAGCGCGGCCTCGAAGGCCAGCTTGTCGAGCTTTTCGGTGCCGTCGGTCATCAGCGACACGCACAGCGAGATGAGGCCCTCCTGGCCTGGCGGATCCTCGATGCCGCCGCCCTCGAAGGCCAGGCGCACGGTCACGGTCGGGATGGTGTGGCGCTCGACCAGGAAGACGTCGATGCCACTCTCGAGCTGGAAGCGCTGCACCGTGGGCGGCACGAAGGCGCGCGGCGCGGCGGCGGCGGGCTCGTCCTTGCGGAAGGGCTCGTCGGGGAAGCCGAGCTCCTGCGGCGCGGCCAGCGTCAGCATCGGCGCCGGGGCCAGCGTCGGGCTGGGCGACGGGGCCACCGTGGGGCGCGGCGACGGCGCCGCGGTGGGGCTGGGCAGCGGACGGCGCGTGGCCACCGAGCTGCCGCCGCCACAGGCGGGCAGCAGCGCGGCCAGGGCCAGCATGACCTGGGGCTTCATGGGCGATCTCACTTGCCACCTCCAGCCGGCATCGCGGCCGGCGCGGGGATCGAGATGATCTCGACCCGCTTGTCACGCTGCAGCGTGCGCGCCGCGACCTTGAGCAGGTCGGTCGGCCTGGCCACCCGGTAGCGCGTCAGGTCATCGGCGATGGCGTCGGGCCTGCCGAGGTAGTGGTTGTAGCGCTGCAGCACCTCGGCGCGCGCCATCACCGTCTCCAGGCCCCAGATGAAGCTGGCCTCGATCTGGGTCACCGCCCGGGTCAGCTCGCGCGGGGTCACCACCTCGGTGCGCACGCGCTCGATCTCGGCGTCGAGCAGCCGCTCGACCTCGGCCTGCTCGGCGTCGCTCTTCAAGTCGACCACGATGTTGAAGGTGCTGGCCAGCTGCGCGCTGGCCTGCCAGGCGTCGACGCTCTGCGCCAGCTGCTTCTCGTGCACCAGCAGCTGGTACAGGCGCCCGGTGCCGGGCCGGGCCAGGATGCTGCTCAAGAGGTCGAGCTCGGCGTCGCCGGGCGTGAAGATGCGCGCCGACTGCCAGACATAGTGCACCCGACGCAGGCGCGCGAAGGGGTCGTCGAGGACCTGCCGCGAGGCCTTGACGCTGGGCATCGGCACGTCGCGGCGCAGTGGCTTGACCGACCTCGGGAAGCCGGCGAACCACTTCGCGACCAGCGCGCGCGCGGCGGTGGGGTCGAAGTCGCCGGCCAGGATGAGCGTCGCGTTGGCGGGCACGTACCAGGTCTTGAAGAAGGCCTTGACGTCGTCGACCGAGGCCACCGCGAGATCCTCGTGACGCCCGATGGTCAGGTAGCGATAGGGGTGGCCCTCGGGGTACAGCGCGGCGGCGGTGGCGAAGCGATCCAGGCCGTAGGGCACCGAGTCATAGCGCTGGCGGCGTTCGTTGCGCACCACGTCGCGCTGGTTGTCGAGGCTCTTCTGCGTCAGCACGGGCAGGAGGTAGCCCATGCGGTCGCTCTCCAGGCGCAGCGCGGTCTCCAGCTGGTGCGCGGGCACCACCTCGAAGTAGTTGGTGCGATCGGTGTTGGTGGTGCCGTTGACGGTGGAGGCGCCGATCTTGCGCAGGGTCGAGAAGTGCACGTCCTCGCCGGTGTTGGCGCTGCCCTGGAACATCATGTGCTCGAACAGGTGGGCATAGCCCGACTTGCCCGGGGTCTCGTCGCCGGAGCCGACGTGGTACCAGAGGTCGACCGCGACCAGCGGCACCGCGGGGTCGGGGTGCAGGATGACCTCGAGGCCGTTGTCGAGCTGGTAACGCTCGACCGTCAGCCGGGGCGCGCTGGCGTCGGCAGGCGGCACGTCGGCGCGCGCCAGGCCGCCCGCGGCCAGCACGACGAGGCCGGCAAATGTCACCGGGAGCAGGATGGATCGCATGGCTTCTCCTTTACAGGGAGTACAGTTCACGGTACTTGGCGCGCAGATAGCCGAGGTAGGGCGCGATGGTCAGGGGCTGGCCGGTGGCGCGCTGGATCAGCTCGGGGGCGCTGAACTTGCGGCCATGGCGGTACACGTGGTCGGTCAGCCAGCGCCGCAGCGGGGCGAACTCGCCGCGCGCGATGGCGTCGGGGATGCCGGGATCGCCGGCCACCGCGGCGGCGTAGAACTGGCCCGACAGGATGTTGCCCAGGGTGTAGCCCTGGAAGGCGCCGCCGATGGGGCCGGCGAACCAGTGCACGTCCTGCATGCAGCCGTCCTTGTCGGCCGGCGGCGTCAGGCCGAGATCGCGCTGGTAGCGCGCGTTCCAGGCCGCGGGCAGATCCTTGACCGCCAGCTTGCCCTCCAGCATCTCGAGCTCGAGGTCGAACCTGATGATGACGTGCAGGTTGTAGGTGACCTCGTCGGCGTCGGTGCGGATCAGCGAGCGCTCGACGCGGTTGATGGCGCGATAGAAGCTGTCGAGCGGGACGCCGGCCAGCGCCGGGAAGGCGCGCTGCAGGCTGGGGTAGAAGTGGCCCCAGAAGCCGCGGCTGCGCCCGACCACGTTCTCCCACAGGCGCGACTGGCTCTCGTGCACGCCGGCCGAGGCGCCCTCGCCGAGCGGACCGCCGTCGAGCTCGGGCGCGGTGCCCTGCTCGTACATGGCGTGGCCGGCCTCGTGCACGGTGGAGAACAGGGCCTCGCCGAGGTCGTGCTCCTTGACCCGGGTAGTGATACGGATATCACCAAGCGCGAAGCGGGTCATGAAGGGGTGGTGGGTCTTGTCCTGGCGGCCGCGCTCCCAGTCATAGCCCAGGCGGGTGATGACCTCGCGCCCGAAGCCGAGCTGGTCGGCCTCGGGGAAGTGGCCCTCGAGGCAGCTGGCGTCGGCCAGCGGCTGCGCGGTGATGGCGGCGGCCAGCGGGCCGAGCTCGGCGAGCAGCTCCTTGAACAGGGCGCGCACCGACGCGGCCGTCATGCCCTGGTCGGCGTAGTCGATCAGGGGATCGGCCGGGTGGGCGGCCTCGGGGAAGAACGACGACAGCTCGCGCGACAGCTCCAGGGTGCGCTCCAGCAGCGGGCGCACGGCGGCGAAGTCGTTGGCCGGGCGCGCCTTGGCCCAGGTGTTGAAACTGTTCGACAGGTGGTCCTGCAGCCGCGCCGTGAAGGCGGTCGGGATGCGGGTGGCGCGCTGGTGATCCCGGCGGGCCACGCGGATCAGGCTGGCCGAGGTGCTGTCGACGGGCAGCTCGCGCTCCAGCGGCGCGAGCTCCTCGAGCAGGCGCGCGACGGCGTCGTCGGTCAGCTTCTCGTGGGCCAGGCGCGCCAGCGTGCTGAGCTGGCGACCGCGCGCGGCGGCGCCGCCCGAGGGCATGTAGGTCGACTGGTCCCACTCCAGGATCTGCGCGGCCGAGCGCAGGTCGGCGATCTCGGTCAGGCGGGTGGTGAGCTCGGTCAGCTTGGGGTGCTGGTGCAGGTTTTCGGTGTCCATCGGCCGGCGAGCTTACCCGATCTATAGTGGGGCATGGACCCCAAGGTGCTGGCGGCGAGTCTGGCGCTGCTGTCGTCGTCACTGGACGACGCGGTGGCCGATCTGGAGCTCCTGCTGGAGGACGGCAGCGACGCCGACGACGGCGCCTTCGCCAAGGCGCGCGCGCGCGAGGTCGAGGCGAGCTACGCCAAGCTGCTGGCCGCGCTGAGCGGGGCCGAGCGCGCCCGCCTCGAGGCCGAACTCGGCCCCCGCGTCGCCGGCATGCAGGCGCTGGTCAAGCAGCTGCCGCAGTTCTGAGGGATGTCTGCCCCGGTTGACGACGACGACGACGCGGCCGCCGCCGATCCCGTCATCCTCGAGCTCACCGACGAGCTCGACCTCCACACCTTCGCCCCCGGCGACGTCAAGGAGCTGGTCGCCGACTACCTCGACGCCTGCGCCGAGCGCGGCTTTACCGAGGTCCGCATCATCCACGGCAAGGGCGTCGGCACCCTGCGCCGCACCGTGCACGCGGTGCTCGAGCGCCACCCGGCCGTGGCCAGCTTCACCGGCGCCCCCGAGCGTCGCGGCGGCTGGGGCGCCACCGTGGTCACGCTGCGCAGCGCGGTGAAATAGCTACTTCTTGCCTTCGAGGCGCGCGATCCGCTTGCGGATGAGGTCGGCGTCCTTGGCCTTGGGGAAGGCCTTCACGTAGATCCGCAGGGAGGCCAGGGCGCGCTTCTTGTCACCGAGCTGCTCGTAGGCGAGGCCGCGGCCGCGGTGGGCGGCGCCGTAGCTGGACGACGCCGCCAGGGCCTGGTCGTAGGACGCGATGGCGCCGCGGGCGTCGCCGGCGAACAGCTTGCGGTTGCCGGCCTCGTAGGCGGCGCGGGCGCGCGCGGTGGCGTTGGGATCGAACGCCGGCTTGGGTGACGGTGACGGTGTCGGCGAGGCCACCGGGCGTGGCGGGCGGGGCAGGCGGGGACGCGGCGGCCCCGACGGCGCCGGAGTCGGCGCCGGTGACGCGACCGGGGGAGGCGACGGTGCCGCGGTCGGCTCGGGAGTCGGCTCGGGCGTCGGCGTCGGCTCGACCAGCGCGGCCGAGGGCGTGGGCTCGGCGCTCGCGGACGGCTCGGGTGCGGGTGACGACGGCGCCGGCGAGGCGCTGGCCAGGCCCGCCTTGCTGGTGCCCTTGGCCTTGCCGCCGCTGGCCAGGAAGACGATGAGGATGACCAGCAGCAACGCCCCCCCGCCGATGCACGCCCACAGGATCAGGCGCGCGCGCCGGCTGCGGCCCATGGCCGCGATGTCCTCGGTGCCCGAGGGATCGAGCGTCGACGGATCGAAGCCTGGCAGTGCGTCCGGCTTGGTGTGGCCCCCGGTGGACTCGTCGAGCCAGGCCGAGCGCGCCGGGGTGGGCGCCACGCTGGGCGTGGGCGCCGGAGCGGCCGCGGAGCTGGGCGGCGGGGCGGCGGCGATGGGCGCGGGGATCGGCAGCTGCGGCGCGGGCGCCCCCATCAGCGTGGGCGCCGACGGCGCGGAGCGCGCGCCGGGCGCGGGTGCGGACGCGGGCGCGGGTGCGGGTGCGGGCAGCGGCAACGCCGGCGCAGACAGCGCCGACGGCGCCGGCGCCGCCAGCAGGGTGGCGGCCGAGGCCGGGGCTGACACCGTGGCCGGCGCTGGCGCGGGCGCGGCAGCGGGGGCCGCCGAGGTCGCTGCGGCGCCCGGCGCGGGTGCAGCGGCGCGCGGGGTCAGCGCCAGGGGGGCCAGCGGCGCTGGCGCCTTCCAGCCCATCGCCTCGGGGGCCGGCTAGGTTGTCTCGTCGTTTTCGGTCGACTCGTGAGAGACCAGGCCGCGCGGCTTGGCGGACGGATCGGTGCCGACCTGGCTGAAGCCGGAGTCGAAGCCGTCATGGCTCTGGACGTTGGTGACCTCTTCCAGGCTGGCCAGCTGCACCCGCCCGGTGGGATCACGGATCGAGGTGACGGCGCCCTCGATCTGCGAGTCGACCACGATCGAGGGCGTCTCGAAGTCGCCCACCTGGGCGCGCGGCGGGCTGGTCGCGGCCGGCGCCAGGGCCGGTGCGGCGGGCGCCGCGCTGGCCGCGGCGGCGCGCTCGATCTCGGCCGCCGAGGGAGCCCGGCCCATCATGGTCTTCTTGGCCGCGACCGGCGCCGAGGCCGACGGGGGCGCCGGCAGCGGCGCGCTGGCGCTGCTGGCCGCCGCGACGCCGCTGGCGGTGGTGATGCGCGCCGAGGCCTGCAGCGTGGGTGACAGCACGGGAGCGCTGCTGGCGGCGGAGGCGGGCCGAGCCGGCGCCGCGGCGGCCGCGGGCTGAGCCGGCGCCGCGGGCTGAGCCGGCGCCGCGGGCGCCGCGGGCTGAGCCGGCGCCGCAGCCGCCGCGGGCTGAGCCGCGCCCGGGGGCGTCG
>JADYYK010000064.1 GCA_020853705.1 Deltaproteobacteria bacterium | reverse complement strand
TTGCCCCGGGGTGCGCGGGCGCGGGGGGGGGGGGTGCGGGCGATGGTGAAGAGGGGGGGGGCGGTGCGGAGGGTGAGGTTGGCGCGGGTCAGGGTGTGGTCGAGGGCGAGGCGGGCGGCGCGGGCGTTTCCGTCGGGGAAGGGGTGGAAGAAGCAAAGGTCGAGGTAGATCCGGGCGGCGCGGAGGATGGCGGGGGCGTCGGAGTTGGCTTCGGCGATGGCGGTGCGGAAGCGGGGCTCGAGGTCGGGGTGGTAGGCGTAGCGGACGCGGCCCTGGCGGGCGAAGGCGTCGGTGGTGCGCAGGGGGGCGGGAGCGCCGAGGACGATGGCTTGCCAGGAGGCGAGGCTCTCGATGGTCGGCGGCTCGGCGCGGGCTGCGGAGGCGCGGCAGGCGTCGAGGGCGGCGGACATGCGCGCGGCGCGGGCGGGGTCGCGGGCTCGCTCTTGCTCGATGAAGGCGCGGTGGGCGTCGGGGCCGGCGGGGGCGCGGGGGCGCGGCGCGCGGGGGTCGATGGCCGGGGCGACCGCGCGGGAGGTCAGCCAGGTGGCCAGGCTGTCGGCGGCGGGGTTGCTGGTGGCGGCGGCGATGGCGAGGCCGAGCTCGCGCTGCGTCGACTCGATGACGGAGGGGTCGGGCTCGATCCAGCTCTCGAAGCGCGCGGAGAAGGTGGCGTCGACCAGCGGTTCGACCTGGGCTGGATCGTAGCCCTGGGTCTCGAGGTACCAGACCAGGACTCTGCACGCGTCGCCGTACCAGGCATCGTCGGCCGTGGTGCGCTCGAGGACCAGGGGCAGCAGTCGCGCGGTCGCGAGCTCGACTTCCTCGGCGACCGCGCGGCCGGTGTTCTCGAGACGCAGCTCGGCGAAGAGCTGGCTCAGCTCGGCCAGGAACGCCTGCCAGGACGCCGGCAGGCGGCCCGAAGCGCGCGGCACGAACTGGGTCAGGCTTCCGGGCGCACTGGGGGTCGCCTTCGGCTTGAAATTGCTCCAGCGGCGTGATTGGACCCGTGTTCCTGGTGGGGCCCAGGTCTGTTGACAGCCGCGACGAGATGCCGCGTAACATCGCCGCATGCGCCTGTCGACCCCGTGGTCTCTCGGTTCGCCCATCTGGTCGACCATCGTCTCGAAGGCAAGCTTCCCCGGGATGAATGGCACGTGTCTGCCGCCGCAGCACGCCATTCCGCCCCTGATCCATCGCTTCGATCACATCGTGTTGCTAGAGGGTGTGCCAATTGCGCTCCCGGCGATCAGCGACTGGCTACCGCCGGCGAAGAACGAGCGGCACTGGGTGGCCAAGGTCGCGGCCGCTGTTGGTGAAGTGTTCGGACAGCAGGCGGAGCCAGTGGCCGCACTCGAGTGGAAGCACCGCCCATGGGAGGTCTCGAGCCCCTCTTGGGGCATCCAGGTGACCATCGAACAGGCCTGGGAAGCTCTTGGCGTGACGTTCGGCGAACCAGTGGGGGCTGTGTCGCTTGCGCCAGGCGAGGAGCTCGAGGTGCAGGTGTTCGCATGGCACCGCACGCGTCGTACTGCCGATCTCGAAACGCTCGAGATCGTGGACCAGCAAGTCTCCGCCCAGGTGACGACGCACGACAGCTACCAGGTGGCCCGGCGGATTCAACGGGAGTTTCACTGGCAGGTCGAAGGCTCGATGGGCAAGAACGTGGGCTCGTCGGTGGCGAAGAGCTGGTCGTTGGGGGGCAACGTCGGGGGTTCGGTCTCAAGCACGGTGGAGAAGCAGGTTCAGCACACCCGCGATGTCACGCGTCGGGTCGCTGAGCAGATCCGCAGCGAGCGGCGTGTCCGGGTCTCCACCATGGAGGAGATTGGCCGCGAGGAGCGAACACGTCGCCGGGTCGCGAACAAGAACAGCTGCCATGCGACCACCTTTCACTTCTACGAGTACCTCCATCCCTTCCGCGTCAGGCATGCCCCCGCCGAGATCACATACGTAGTACTCGCGCCGAACCCACTGCCCGACCTCACCCCGGCATGGGTGACGTGCCACGAGCAGAGCCTGCGCGATGCCCTCATTGACGGCTCCATGGCTGACGGCTTCGATGCAGCACGATCGCTGGCCGGAGGCCTGGGCGACAGCCAGATCGCGAATGCCGCCAGGGGCCTGCTTGGCAACCTGAGGCCGCGCCTCGCGCCGCCGACACCACCAAAGAAGGCGAAGAAGAGCGGTGGCGGTTGGAAGTCATTCCTTCCGGTCGTTGGCGCCGCTATAGACCTCGTCGAGTCTGCGGTCACGGAGCTCAGCAAGGGAGCGGCCCAGCTCCTGAAGGCCGCCGGTGCCTCCCCGGATGAGGGCGACGCAGCAGTCGACGCGCTGGCGGCGCTAGGGCCGAACCCGGACTTCGACAGCGTCCTGGGTTTCTTCAGAGCGCTAGCTTCGTCCCCAAGCCCGATAGGCCTGGCGACCGGGATCATCCTGATCGGTCGCTACTATGCGGGCGAAGCTGTTCCGGGCGACCTCCAGCAGCCGCTTGGCTTCGCGGTCGGAGTGCTGGCATCTCTGGGCTCCGGATCGGGCTCGGGTGCGAACGCTGAACAGGACCTCTCTTTCAAGGGTGATGGCGGAGCCGCGATCGACGAACTTCGGCGAGTACGAAGCGCGTTCGAGCGCCTGCGCTGCCATCTGGAGGACAATCTCCTGCACTACATGCGGGCGATCTGGGTCGCCGAGGATCCGGCCGCTCGCTTCGCCAGGTTCGCGCGGCAGACGATTGCGGGGCAGGCCTTCTGGTCGCTCGCCGACAACCAGCTGGTTGGTTTTCATCTGAACGCCTCAGTCTTTCCGGTGAGACTTGGCCGCGATCTGGAGGAGAAGATCACGGACCTGCTGGTCGCGGACGAACTCATGGCCGTGCCAGAGCTGCCAACGCCCGTGGGGATCGCGCAGTACGTTGCTGACAGCGGGCTCGCAGCTCCAGCGCTGCGAGCGGGCCTCACCAGCCGCGTCGAGAGTCTGTCGCGCGAGCGAGCCAGGCAAGCGACAAGCGAGATCCTCCAGGAGGTAATCGAGCGCGCCCAAGAGATCCGAGACGAACGGGGGCACAGTGACGAAGACGGATTTGACGGTGCCGAAGCCGTCCTGAAGAGAGCGCCGGCAGAGCTTGAACGGCTGCGCCGCGAGGGATTACTCCGCGCCGAGGAGCGAACGCTCGCGAACCACCTGGAGACGGCACTGCTTTCGATGGAAAAGGCAAAGCCCAGCGCGGCCGTCGTCCAGGACCACCTCCGAGGTCTTGTCACGGCGGGGCGTGCGCTGACCCGCGTTCCGGTTACGGAAGACCTCATTGTGACGCTTCCGGGTAATGGCGTGCAGATCGTTCCCCTCGCCGGCAACTGCTCGGGTTGCTCCGAGACGCTGGCCCGCGATGTCGAGGCGCGTGTTGGCGCACTGGAAGCCGAGCGGCGGATTCGCGACGCTGAAGCGGATCGGCACCGTCAGAGGATTGCCCACGGGGACCTCAGCGCGGACCCGGCTGCGGCGCTCCCCGTTTCAGTCGTCATCAACCGCGATCCCCTACCGTAGGTGGCGCGACATGCCCGTGCTCGACTTTGCATTCAGCTTGGTAGAGGACCTGCAGGGAGATCTCCCGCGGACGAAGGAGGTGCTGGCCTCCTGGGCGTGGTGGCGTCACCACGAGCGCATCGCAAATCGTGAACCCCACTTGCTCGTCACGCGAAGTATCGACGAAGCCCTGAGAAGCATGCTGGATGTCCTCAAACAGGGCGATCAGATCGGCCATCTCTACCTCTACTCACATGGGCACGAGTCCGGACTCTTCCTCGCGCGCGTGGTTGACGACGGGCCACTGGTTCTGGTCAAGGCGGACATCGTCGCCGGTTTTCTCAAGAGCCGCGCGAAGCAACTCGCTGCCGTAGGCAGCTTCGCAACGGATGCGTCGATACTGCACTTGTATGGGTGCAACCTGGGAAAGAGCGCCGAGACGGCGGGACTCTTCCTCTCGATGTTCTTCGCCAGGCGAGGTCGAGCATGCGGTCCCAACACCTGGTTCAACCTGCTCCGCTTCTCCCTTCGTCTGCGGAAGCAGGCGTTCAAGGACACAAAGGGGCCGGACGGCAAGGCTTGCCTCGCGCCGAGGCTGGACCTGGAGGTTCGGGGACGTTTGCAGGTGGATCATCACTTGCGCGAGATCGAGGGCAAGATCGATCAGCTCACATGCTTGACCCCGAAGCAGAAAGAGCAGGCCAAGCAGATCGTGAACCGGGAAGTCCCCGACGAACTCGAACGCTCGCTGATCGACCGGTTTCGAGAGATGAAGGCGGGAGGGCAGATTGCGTATGGCCTTCGCGACACCACCGACCGCGCGCGCATTGTCGACGGGATGTGGACGCTCGTGGACCTCGAGGGAGGTCTGCTCTACCCCTTCATGTCGCGCGACTACCTGCATTTCGGTGATATGCCGCAATCCTTCGGGGAGCTGAGGACGGCGAAGGCCATCACGCTTCCGGATGACCAGGCGTGGGCGTCGCACTGGATAGTGCGGCCCGCCGCCGGCGCTGCACCAGGGGTGTGCTGGTGAAGTGCCTTGCCACCCTGCTGGCCGCGGGCGTGCTGTCAGCTTGCGGGCCGCGGACGCGCACGAGCGATTCGGTTCCGGTGGCTGCGCCAGCCGATACTTTCGTTCTGCTCAAGAGCCCGGCCCGCCTCTTCCAGCGGCCAGACCTGCGGGCCACGAACTGGCCCATCCAGAACTCCGGCGGCGCCCCTGTCTTCGTCGCGCGCTTGATCAAGACGACCCCCCGCTTCGTGGAGATCGAGACGATCGGCACTTCGCTGAAGGGCGGCCACTGCTACGACAACGGGGGCGAATTCCGAGGGCTCGCGTTGCGCTTCCATGTCCCACTCGACGCCGTGTCGCCCGTGGTGACGAAGCACTTCGAACGGAGCTTCGCCGACGGCAGTGCGATCACGCTCGAGCCCGGCGTTGCCATCGCCCGTAGCTCTGCGTCCGCCACTCAAGGGCGGAACGAACCTCTACTCTCCGGCACGCGACTCGACGTCACGGTTCCCGACCGCGTGGTCGAGCGGAGCTACCGATTGGGACCCGCGCCTCCCGTGAACGAGCCGGCCGACCGCGTCCGCGTGCTGGCGAACGGCTCGAGCTTCGAGTTTGCCGGCTCCACGCACCCGGCGGGTGCCTTCGGGGTGACGATGGTCGTCGTCGCCACAGAGGATCGCGGCATGGCCTCCGCAACGTGGCGGGCCCCGTGTGCCAGGCTCACCATCTCGACTCCGACGTCCGGCCTCGTGGCCCCCACTGAGACCCCGATCGAGAGTGGCCTGCCTGGCAAAGTCTCGGGAGTCGCCTCTGAAACCGTCGGTGCGGGTGCCTCGGTGTACTGGCCGGACGGCACCAGCGCAGGACGCGTGGTGGAGGCGGTCAGCCTGCAGGGATCTCCGCGCAAGGGCCCGCGCGGTCTGCTCTGTTACTCGTGGCCGAAGCCCGGCGGCCAGGTCGTCTGCTTCGCTCCTGAGGACCTGATGGCGAGGGGCTTCCCAGGATGATCTGTGCCGCCGTGCGCGCAACCTCTGGCTGCACGGTCGAGCCGTCATGGACGGGAAAGACTCACCCTGGGAGTGCCCGGACGAACATCGGGCGGCCGATTTTCTTCCCGCCGGGCGGATCGAGACCTGGACGTCGCGCACCAGCCAAGACGCACGTCTCCCGATCCGCTTTCGACTGCCTGACGATTTTGTGGTCATGCCGCCCGACGCCGCCGAACGCTCGCTGCGTCTGACTTCGAAGATGTTTCGCGATTTGATCGACCTTGCGCTGGTCGTCGATGTCCTACCAAGTTCGGGCCAGCTGGACTATCTGGACTTCGTTCGGGGCAGAGGGAAGCGCGGCGGCGATCGCGCCAGCCCGCTCAGCGGGGCGTACATCGACAGCGTTCCGCGGGCCAGCTCACGGTTGCTCGGTCAAGCGCGGGACGTGCTCGAGCAGGTGTGCGCAGAAGTGGACGAGCTTCCACTCAGAGATCGCAGGAGCCGCGAGGCCAGCTTGCATGTACGGTACAATCCCGTACACTCTCGTCATGGCCAAAGCCGCACAGAAGCCTGCAAGGCAGCGCAAGACCGCGCGCATGGAGCTGCGCATCCCCTTGGCGGCGAAGGAGTTCATCCGCCGGGCGATGGCGATCTCCGGCCGTTCCGCCGCAGACCTGGCGTACGAAGGGGCCAAGCTCGTGCTCGAGGAACACGAGCGCATGGTGCTGACCGGCCGGAACCGCGATGCGTTCCTCGCTGCCGTGCAGAACCCTCCTGCGCCCTCGAAGCGCCTCGTCGCTGCCCTCCGCCGGCATGACCAGTTGAAGCACTGAGCCGATTGAACATCATCTTCCAGCCGTTGAAGGGCCATGACCGCTCCGCGTTTACCAGCGGTGACGACGCGGACTCGCGCGCGCTCGATGGGTGGTTTCGCAAGGCTGCTTCGCAGGACCAGAAGCGCAACCTGGCGCGTGTATTCGTTGCCATCGACCGCGACGCCGGCGATGCGATCGTCGGCTTCTACAGCCTGAGCACCTTCAGCATCGCCCTCGGCGATATCCCCGAGGATCTCGCACGCAAGCTCCCACGTCACGACGCCATCCCGGCGGCGCTCATGGGGCGCCTGGCGCGGGCGACGAGCGTTCGCGGCCAGGGCATCGGTGAGTTGCTCGTGGCGGACGCCGTGAGGCGCATCCTGGATGTCAGCGAGTCAGTCGCGGTCCATGCGATCGTGGTCGATGCGAAGAACGAGTGGGCGAGCAGGTTCTATCAATCGTTCGGCTTCATCCCCTTCCCCGACTCGGCAAAGAGGCTCTTCCTCCTTGCTGCGACGGCCCGGCGAGCACGGTGATCTCCGACCTCCCGCGGCGCGCGGCGCTGGCCCAGAGGCCCGAAGCAGGTGCTCGATCACAAGGGATTCCCGGATGGCGCGTAGGATGGGCGCCGGCTGGGCAAGGGTCTGGCGGCAAGGAGAGCCTGCGGATGAGGATGCTGAAGATGGTGCCTGTGCTCGCGATGGTGATGCTGGTTGGGTGCAAGAAGTCGGGCAAGAAGACGGAGGCGTCACCTGGTCCGACCAGTGCGGCGCCGTCGGCGTCGGCCGAGCCGGAGAAGAAGCCGGCGCCTCCCGCGGCGATCGTCTCGAGCTGTGACCATGGCATGAGCGTGTGCACGGACTATGTGGATCCGGCGCAGGCCAAGGAGCTGTGCCGGCCCGGCATGGACGGCACCCTGAGCGAGAAGCCCTGCCCCACCGAGGGCGTGGTCGGCAGCTGTGCGCTGCCCGAGGGTGGGTCGATCCGGCGCTACTACTCGACCGGCGAGTCGCCCAATGACGCCGCGGGCGCCGAGGCGCACTGCAAGAACGCGATGGGCGGCACCTTCACGCCGGGGAGCTGACCGAGGCCGTGGGAGACGCCGTCGGCGCTGGCCGGGCGGGCTCGGGGCGCGGGCGCTGGCGGTTGATGGCGCGGTAGATCGCGTCGCGCAGGGCCTTTTCGCGGGGGTCGTCGGAGAGGTAGAAGTCGAGCTTGTTCATCACGTAGGCGTAGCCGAGGTGGGCGTCGGGGTCGGCGTAGGCGAAGGAGCCGCCGGCGCCGGGGGCGCCCAGGGCCCGCTGGCTGGAGCCGAAGCTGGTGCGGGGGCCGGGGCGCATGAAGCCGAGGGAGAAGTAGCTGGGGACGCCCATGACCTCGTCGCGGGGGTGGTCGGTTGGGGGCAGCGCGGTGACGCGGGCGAAGGTCGAGGGGTCGATGCCGAGCTCGGCGCCGCCCTCGGCGAGGGCGGAGTAGACGCGCGCCATCGCCCGCGCGGTGCCCACGCCGTTGCCGGCGGGCAGCTCGATCTCGTAGGTGCTGCGCTGGCCCCACTGCAGGTCGGACAGGATGAACGATCTGCGCAGCAGCGACCCCGGGCGCAGGATCTTCAGGATCATGCCGGGCGGGGTGGAGCGCAGGGCCAGCAGCGCGCGCCAGCGCGACATCTCCTGGAGCGTGGCCAGGCGCTCGGCCGGAATGTCGCGCGGCAGGCCGATGTAGAAGTCGAGCCCGAGCGGGCGCGCGATCTCCTCGTGAAAGAAGCGCCCGAGCGTGCGGTGGGCCGGGTCGACGTGGCGGATGAGCTCCTGCATGTAGAGGCCCAGCGTGATGGTGTGGTAGCCGTGGCGCGTGCCCGGGGTCCAGGCCGGTCTCTGCCGGGCCAGCACGCGCGCGACGTGGTCGAGGTCGCGCATCTTGGCCATGGTCAGCTTCTCGTCCAGCAGCACCAGGCCAGCCTCATGGCCGAGCAGCTGGCGCACCGTGATGTCGGCCTTGCCGTTCTGTGCGAACTCGGGCCAGTAGCGCGCGACCGGCGCGTCATAGTCGAACCAGCCGCGGGCGCTGGCCACCGCCAGCGTGAGGGCCGAGATCCCCTTGGTGCTGCTCATGACGACGACCATGGTGTCCTCCTGCCATGGTGCGTCGCCGCCGGGCACGCGCCGCCCGCCCCACAGGTCGACGACCTTGTCGCCGTGCCAGTAGGCGGCGACCGCCGCGCCGATCTCGCCGCGCCGAGCGAAGTTGCGCTCGAACTCGGCCCGGACCTCCTCGAACCCTGGGGCCACCTGCCCGCCGATGCTGGGAGTGCGCATGACGACCTCCGTCAGGTGGCCCTGCAATACCGGCACCCGGATCTGGAGCCGATCTCGCGCACAGCTTGCACGCGCGGTGATCAGGGGTGGTCAGGTGCGCTGAACCAGGACTGCGGACGCCGGGCGGGTGATGCCTGGGAGCAGGTAGAAGTCGAGGTAGTCGTCCTTGTAGTAGGCGTTCCACGGAGCCAGGCCGTGGTAGGCGTTGGCCAGCTGTTCGAGGTGGTCGCCGGAGACGGCGCCGACCTTGCCGGGCTGACCGCAGGGGCCCGAGAAGGGAGCGTTGGCGGGTGGGCGATTGCCCAGGACCTGCCAGCGCGCAGAGTCGAGCGCACGCGATGGCTCGTGCAGGATGGCGATGGTGCGCGAGGTGACGACCTCGTCGAGGTCGCTGGGCGCGGCCTTGGCGTGGAGCTCGAACAGGGCGCAGGTCGGCGCGCGCAGGCCGCTGCCGGCGGCGAAGTCCTGCTCCCACAGCACCTGGCCGAAGCCGAGGCTGCCGTCGATGAGCGGCACCGCGAAGACGTCACCCACGTTCCAGCGTCGCGGCCTGGGTCGCTTGTGCGCGCGCAGCTGGGCGCGGGCCGCGGCGAGCTCGGCGGGGGGCAGCGGCTTGCCCGCGAGCGCGTGGATCAGCGCGGCGGCCTCGATGATGGCGTCGCGCCCGGCGTAGATGAAGACGAAGTCGGATTCGCAGTCGAGGTCGAGCCGCCCCTTGTGACCAGCCTCGAGCCAGGCGGCGCGGAAGTGCTCGAGCGCGTCCTGGTTGGTCTCGACCCCGAACGCCTCGGTGAGGTCGTGCATCAGCTGACAGCGCGCCTCGCTGACGTCGGGCAGCTCGATGCTCAGCAGGCCGACCTGGATGCTGTCCTCCGCCACGCGCTGCAGCGTACCGCCGTTGCCGCAGCGGGGGTGGACCAGGTGGCCTACGGCGACAGGTAGCCCTCTCGCCGCTCCAGGTAGCCGGTGAGCTTGTCGAGGCGCTCGGCCAGCTGGGCCTGGTTCGGCAGGCCCGGGACGCGGAGGATCAGCCGATAGCGCTCCACCGCGACCTCGAGGAGCTCCTCCACGAGGAGCACGCGTCCGGAGTTCTCCGCTTCCTGGGCGAGGGTCTCGAGCGTGATGGCCGCCGCCTCGGCGCAGGCCCGGTCCGGCCTGGCCTCGAGCCCCGCGACCAGGTCGGTCGCCGCGGCCATGACGCGGGCGTCGATCCAGGGCGCGTCCAGGAGCAGCGCCTGCAGCGCCCCGAGGCGCCATCTGCACAGGTTCTCGTGGTCGGGCGCCTGCGCGATCAGCGCCGACCAGCGCCGGAGAGCGCGCGCGCCGTCCTCGGCCGCCAGCGCGGCGCGGGCGCCGGCTTCGATCTCCGCCACGGTGGCGCGGGCGGGCAGCTCGGGCGGCAGCGCCGGCGCGGGCGCGAGCACGAACGGGTAGCGGACCACGACCAGGTCCTCATGGGAAGCCGGGAACCAGAGCTCGGCGAAGGCGACGCGCAGGCACTCATCGAGCTTGGCGTCGCCGCTGGTGGACGACTCGACGGCGGCGAGCGTCGTGATGCCGTCGCTCGGGATCTGGAGGAGCAGATTGACCGTGCCGGAGACCTCCGGGCGACGGGCGCGCGCGTCGATGTAGCAGGCCCGGTAGGCGCCCTGGTTCGCGCGCACCACGCCGCGGATCGTGCGCTTGTCGAGGCCCGACACCCGAACCGCCTGGCCGATCACCCCGATTCGGTGAATGGCCCGCCGGCAGGGGCCGCCCGCCTTGCGGCACTCCTCGAGCTGGCGCTCTTGCTCCTCGTCGTCCGCCTGGCGCTGGCTGAAGTCATCGACCACCTGCACGGCGGCCGTGGCGACCAGCGCATCACGCGGCACCTCGGCGGGCGCCAGCAGGCAGCGGTGCCCTGGGCCGCTCCCCATCGCGGGGTTTCCTTTGGGGCGCGCCGGCCGCTTGGCCGGGCGAGCCTGCCCCGACAGGCGGAAGCGAATCGGGAGGGTCACGTCGGTCACGCGGGGGACGGCGCGCGCCAGCCGGAGCTGGGTGACGACGTCGGTCACACACGCCCCGAGCTCAGCCTGCCCCTCGCCATCGCCCGTGACCTGGACGTTGCTCGTCCGGCCGAACTCGTCGATCGCGAACCGCACGGTCAGCGTGCCCGCCAGGTCCTCGCGCTCGAACCGGGCCCAGCGGTAGCACTCCTTCAGGACCTGGCTGCGCTCGCGAAGTGCCTCGCTGACCACGCGCCGGCTGCGCGGCAGGCCCGCGCGGGGCAGATCGGCGATGCGCGGCCCGTACGGCAGCGGCAGCACCGGGTGCTCGGCGAAGTCGTAGTTCTTGGTCCTCTTGACCACCGCGGTCAGCTTCCTGGCCGGCAGACACACGCTCTGGGCCGGGGGCTGCGCGGGCGGCGCGGCCCAGGCGGAGGGCGGGTCGACCTCGCTCGAGAGCAACGCCGGTACGGCTTTCGGCGGGTCGGCCGGCGGCGGCACGACCCGGTCGGGCACCACCGGTCCACCGCGCGGCGCCGACCCACCACCGCCGCAGCCACACGCCACGATCGCGAGTCCCACCATCGACAGCCAGCGCATGGGCGGATTGTGCCGGAGTTTCTTGCCCGCGTCCGACAAGGCCTCATGTTGCTCAGGGGTCGTTGCAGGCGCGCTGGTCATCGCCGAGACGCCCTGCCATATTCCGGCCGTGAGCGCGACCATCACGATCATCGTGGTTCCCGCCGAGAAGCCGGATGACCTCGAGCGCATGTACATCGACCAGCGCAAGCAGGACAGCGAGGAGTGGCAGGAGTTTCCGCTTCACTCAGGGCGACTCCTCGACACCTTCCTCATGAAGGCCACCAACGTCGACCTCGGCGTCTTCGGGTGTGCAGACCGCGAGGACGACGACGTTCCGCTGAAGACGCGGCTGCTCACGCGCCCGACCGTGCTCGAGACGCTCCCCGACCTCGAGGCGCTGGTCGAGCAGAACGCCGACGCCACCGCGCGCGCGCTGCAGAAGCTCGGCGGCGGGGGGACGGACCTCGAGCTCATCTCGTCGGCGCTGAAGACCGGAGTCTGGCCAGCGACCGGCGATCCAGCGGTCGAAGCCGCGGCGTTCGCGCACCAGCTGCTGTTCCGTGCCAGGCAGGCAAAGCGGGTGAAGATGGCCCTGTGCTGGGAGTTCCGCGGCGACGTGAGGATCTGAGCGCGCAAGCAGGGAAGATCCTGGCACCTGGTGCCGGAGGATCGTTCGCGATGATCCCGCTGTCCTCACCACCCGCACGCTGCGCCGCGTCAATGCGTGTATGCTGGGTCGGGAGGCGCTGAGGCGATGGGGATCATTCACACACCCTCCGACCGCAGCCAGGGCGAGGCTCGCGGTGCTGACAGCGCAGGCGCGGGTCGGGCGCCGGGGCGCGCCAGCCTCACTGGCGGGATGGTGCAGCGCAAGGCGGGCGGCGCGGGCGCGGGGGCTGCGCTCGGTGGCGGCGGGATCCAGCTGCCCGAGGGGCTGCGTGGCGGTGATGGTGGCGCGCAGGAGGCGGCGGCGGGTGGGCTGACGTCGGCGGGCAGCAGCCTGCCGCACCTGGGCGCCATCCAGCAGTCGTTCGGCCGCCACGACGTCAGCACGGTGGTGGCGCACCAGGGCGAGCAGGCCGACGCGGCGTGCGATGCTCTCGGCGCGCGCGCGTATGCGTTCGGGTCGGAGGTCGCGTTCGGCGCCGACAGCGCCGACCTGCACACCGCGGCGCATGAAGCCGCGCACGTGGTGCAGCAGCGCGGCGGGGTGCAGCTCGCCGGCGGCGTCGGACAGGCCGGCGACATCTACGAGCAGCACGCCGACCAGGTCGCCGACATCGTGGTCCAGGGCGGCTCGGCCGAGGCGCTGCTCGATCAGATGAGCCCGGGCGGCGGTACCTCCGGCGCCGTCCAGCGCAGCGTGGTGCAGCGTGACCCGCAGCCCGCGGGCGGCGGAGGGGCAGCGCAGGCCGGGAACACGGACCAGTATGGCATCCTCATGGGTGAGCTCGCCGGCTTCACCGAGGGCGATGCCTCGCTCGGCCCGCTGGAGCTGACAGCGGCGTTCGTGACCAACGATGTCGCCGTGCCGGAGCGGGTCAAGTTCGGACCGGCGTCCGAGATGACCCGGGTCGTGCGCAACGACGAGGGCCTGATGACGGCGCGCCGGGCCCACGCCGCCACCGGCGCGAACTCCCACTATTGCCGCTTTGGCGTCTTCCAGTTCCTTCGCGAGACCAGCCAGGGCTCACTGACGATGCACATGATCGGCTCGTACAACGTGCGCATGGCGGACACGCCCGATGGCAAGGTGCTGTTCGTGGTGGAGAACGCCACCGGCCGACAGTCGGGCACGCGCAATCCCATCACGGGCAGGGGCGCGACCCCGGACGTGGACCGCGCCCACTCCGAGTGGTTCGGGACCATCCACCAGCGCTACTACTGGATCGAGGACAAGTACCAGAGCAACCTGCTGGACGACGCCCTGGCCTGGCTCGGCGTCTTCTGACCCGGGGACGCCCTGGCTCGGGCGGGTGCTACGGAATCGGGCTGGCGGGGTAGGTCTCCTCGCGGCAGTAGACGCCCTCACTGACGTAGTCGCCGCCGAGTGGGATGGAATACGACTTGCGCTCGCGCTTCCAGGTGACCTTGGCCGAGGTCGGGGTGATCTCACGCGCGGAGACGGTCCACACCGTGGAGACGTCGGAGACGCTGGCGAACGAGAGCTGGGCGGTGCGGGCGTAGCTGAGCGGGGTGCGGCTGTTGATCCCCCTCCGGCTGTCGACGATCGATACGGTGAGCGGGCCGGGGTTCAGGCCGGTCAGATCGAAGCCGCCCATCGGGTTGTCGATCTCGCCGTCGACGCAGTTCCAGGGGCCGCTGCAGCGGCGCATCGTGCAGCGCTGGCCGCGGTCGGGAGAGCTGGGCTGGGGGCGTCGGTAGCGGGTCGCGACCTTGCCGATGGGGAAGATCTGCCAGAGATAGGAGGCCTGACAGACCTTGTCGGCGTCGCAGGTGCCGCGGCAGGTCGAGGCGACGGCGGGGTCGCTCGAGCAGATACCTGCGCTGTCGATGAAGCCAATGGCACGCGCGTAGGCGAGCAGCCGGGCGAAGTTCCAGGCGCCGACGTAGGGGACGTCGTCGAGCTGGGACAGCGTGCGGTAGGTGACGTCGTCGGCGGTGCTCCAGGTCAGATCGGCGCCGGCGCGTGTGGCCACGATGTAGTAGGCGGCCCAGCTGTCGAGCCCGGCCTGCTGGGTCAGCTCGGCATAGCTGGTGGAGTTCGCGAGGGCGAGGACGCCGAGCGCCTCGGGCGTGCCCTCGCGCACGCCGAAGGCGTCGGCCTTGCCGTCGGCGAGGAAGCTGGCGTGCTCGGTCTCGGCCGCGGGTCCGTCGGTGCCAGGGCCGTCGGCGCCCAGGTCGGTGCCGGGGCCATCGGGGCCAGCGGACTGGCAGGCGGTCAGCAGGATCAGGACAGCAGCGGAGGCGGTGCCTGTGAAGTGGCGCATGGCGGGTGTGTAGACAATCGCGATGGTCGCGTGGCGCCAAGCGCCGCTCAGATCGCGCCAAGCGCGCCAGGGGGCCCGACCCTGGTTCGATGGGGTTGCTCGGACAACTTTGGAGCCGCCCTGACGTAGGATGACTTTCCCCAACTGGAGACGTCCATGTCCGAGCTGGTCTGGAAGACGATTGGCCCCGCACGACCGCAGGGGATCGCGGTGCCTCCGGTGTCGATGTCGCTCAATGGCTACACGCTGACGTATGACCCAAGCAGCGGCCGCGTCCTGTACGTGTGCGGCCCCGGCTATGGCGGCACGGGCGAGACCTGGAGCTTCGACGGCACCCAGTGGACCAAGCTCGTGGAACGGGTCATCCAGTTCGGCGACGGCGGCATGTACCAGGGCGGCTATGACAGCGCTCGTCAGGGCGTGATGCTCTGGCGCAAGGGCAACGGCATCGTGTGGGAGCCCGAGGATGAGGGTGAAGGCGAGGACGGCGAGGACGGCGAGGACGGCGATGACGGCGAGGACGGCGATGACGGCGAGGAAGAAGCGGCCGAGGAACAAGAGGAGCCCGTCAAGCGCACCGTCCCCATGGGCATGCTCCTCACCGCCGACAGCGCGAAGCCGCTGCGCACGACGGGCAACATGGATTTCGGCAACGTCCGTGCCAGCGGCTCACCGGCCATGCTGCTGGCCTTCGACCCGCTCCGTTCGGTGTGGGTCTGCCTGACCCGCGTCGGCGTGTGGGAGCTCGGCCTCGACAACGCCTGGGTCGAGCGCACCCGCAGCATCGAAGGCGTGCCGCCCAAGTGGACCGACGAAGGTTTCGGCTCCGGCTACGACGCCGCTCGCAAGAGCGTCGTGTTCTGGGTCTTCGATCACAGCGACGACATCTACTGCTTCTTCGCCTGGGACGGCACCACGCTGACCCCACTACCGGGCATCCCACGCACCATGGCCCCGGACGCCGAAGCAGACGACGACCCGGAGAGCCAGCAGCCAAACCAGCTCATCGCCACTCACCCCCAGCATGGCCTGGTGTGTTTCCAGCACGAAAAGGGCGCCCTCGGACTGCCTCCCGGGTCCGCCAGCTGGATCAAGCTGGACGGTCTGCCCCAGGGCCCGCCGCTGATGAAGAACGCCCAGATGGTGTGGAGTCCGACCCTCGACGCGTTCGTGTCCGGCCCCGGCGAGCACGAGGGCAGCAGCGACGCGCAGCGACTGTTCTACCTCACCGGCGCGACCTGCCTGCAAATGGGCGTGCGCGCCGAAAAATCGCCCATCGATGAGGCCTCCTACTCGACCAGCCGTCACGCGGTGTGGCGCGGGCGCTGGTACGCGGTCTCCAAGAGCTGCCTCGAGATGTGGGGCTGGGACGACGCCCAGGGCTGGCTCCCCGTGGTCACCGAGGAGCAGAGCAAGGAGGGCACCGAGTGGGGCTGGAGCGACGTCACGCTGGTGGCGACCGACTCGGCGCTGCTCGCGGTGCGTGGTGACGGCGCGGTGTACGCCTATGACGGCACCGCGTGGAGCGACCGCGGCGTCGAGGTGCCGCCCAGCTTCACCAAGCGCGAGCAGTTCACGCTGGCCGCGCAGCCCGACGGCACCCTGGTGCTGTGGGGCGGCCGGATCGACAGCCGTCGACTCAACGACACCTTCATCCTGAGCGGTGGCAAGTGGCGCGCCGCCGCCAACCTGTCGCGCGTGCCCACCGACTTCGCCAACATCAAGAAGGAGATCTTCGTCGACTTCGACGCGTGCTGGGACAGCAAGCTCGGCGCCGTGGTGCGCTTCGGTCATGACGACGTCGCCATCCTCATGAGCGAGATCTGGCAGCCCTTCAAGGTGTCTGGCTATGACAGCAACCTGATCGGCCCACGCGACCGCGCTCACATCCCGTGCCACGATCCCCGGACTGGTCAGACCCTGCTGATCGATCTGGAGGAGCTGCGTGTGGGGCGCTTCGACATCGGCGGCTGCACCGAGCTCGCCAAGGTCGCGCCGGCGCCGCTGCTCAAGACCGAGGTCGAAGAGCCGGTGACCTGGAAGTCCCTGCACGAGACCTGCGCGTTCGACGCCGAGAACCTCAGGCTGCTGGGGCAAGACAAGGAGGACCGCTGGGGCACCTTCGCGCTCGACCTGGCGCCCGCCTTCGCCGCCGCGCAGGCACTCGGCATGCGCAGCATTCCTTCGCCTGTGCCGCCGCCCGCACCAGGCGCCGTCCTCTACCGCATCACCGATGCTGGCGCGCAGAGCTGGGGCTATCGCGTCCTGGGCAGCCAGCTCGAGATCAGCGTCGGGCCACTGGCCGCGCCGCGCACCGAGACCAGTGATCTCGGCTCCGCTGAGGCGGCGCTCGCCGAGGCCACCCGTCAGGAGGCGGCCCGCGTCGCCGACGGCTATCGTCG
>JADYYK010000063.1 GCA_020853705.1 Deltaproteobacteria bacterium | reverse complement strand
GTACGGGCGGATTGCCACAATGCGAGAGGAGTGGCTCATTCCACTCATGAAGGCCTTCGCGCAGGTCCTTGCAGAGCAAGCGGAGATGTCGCGTCTCCTGGGCGTGATTTGAGGGGATTGGTCAGGGCTGATACGCCTGCTGGGGCGATCGCAGCGGTGATACGCGCAGCACTTGGCCTGGCGCCGCCTGAGGCGAAGACACTGAGGCGGCCGTGGCAAGTGTCGCGGCCCGAGTGGGGCCTGCTGCTGACCGTCGAGCAGGCATGGGAGTCACTGGGTACGACCCTTGGCGAACCGGTCGGGGCGGTCACGCTGGCGCCGGGCGAGGACCTCGATGTGCAGGTTTTCGGTTGGCATCGCTCGCGCACCAACGTCGAGAGCGAGCAGACCGAGATCGTCGACCGGCAGACGACGACGCAGCTGACCACGCACGACAGCTACCAGGTGAACCGTCGCATCGAGAGCGAGTTTCACTGGGGCGTGAGTGGTGAGTCGTCGAAGGCGGCGGGAGCTGCGGGGGCCACCTCGAGCGCGCTCTCTTTCAACGCGGGTGGCAGCGTGAAGAACACGGTCGAGCGGCAGCTCAACCACACGCGCGACCTCACGGTCCGGGTGGCAGAGCAGATGCGCACCGAGCGCAAGGTGCGCATCGCGACGACCGAGGAAGTCGGACGGGAGGAGCGGCGCCAGCAACGCCTGAAGAACCCCAACCGTTGCCACTCTGTGACCTTCCAGTTCTATGAGCAGCTCAACCATCATCTCGTCCGGCACGCCCCCGCCGAGCTGACGTGGGTCGTGCTGATCCCGAACGAGCTGCCCGCACTCACAGCGGCCTGGGTCACCTGCCATGAGAAGCTCCTGCGCGAGCACCTCCTCGACGACTCCATGGCGGATGGCATCCATGCTGCCCGGCGGATCGCGAGCCAAGGATCGAGCGTCCAGCTGGAGGTCGCGGCCAATCTCTTGCTGAGGACGTTCACCGCACGCATCACGCCGCTTCCCTCTGGTGGCGGCGCCTCCGTCGTGGACCTCGTCGGGCAGACGCTTGGCCTCGGTCTGAAGGCCCTTGGTTCGATCTTCGGTTTCGGCGGCTCCGGAGGAGGCGCCCCGCCACCCAATCTGCTGAGGGCGCTGCGTATCCCCAACACGCACGCCGCAGTGCGGGGCTTCCTGGTCGCGCAAGCGGAGCACCCGACGGTGGAAGGACTCGCAGTCGCGGGCGCGCTCGTTGCCCGGCACTACGTGGACGAGACCGCACCCGAGTCAGTCACCAGCGCGCTGGCGTACCTGGCATCGGTACTGGCGTCGGCCGGCCTGCGCAGTGTCCCCGGGGAGAACGCCGAGGCCGACGCCCTGGCCGCCGGTGCAGGGGAACGCGAGGAGCAGGAGCTGGCCGCACATGCGGAGGCCCGCGCCGCCTTCGCCCGCCTGGTGTGCCACCTGGAAGACAACCTGCTGCACTACATGCGGGCAATCTGGCGCGCCGAGGATCCGGCGCGGCGATGGACGCGCTTCGGCAGCCAGACGCTCGGCGGCGAGGCGTTCTGGGAGCTGGTCGAGAACCGCCTCCTCGGCTTCCACCTGAACGCGTCCGTCTTCCCGGTTCGGCTCGGGGCCGAGCTCGAGGCCAGGCTCAACCAGCTGGTCGCGGTCGACGAGCTCGCCGCACTCCCTGAGGTCCCTGCGCCCGCGGGCCTCGCGACCTACAAGGGAGGCATCCAAGCCTGGGCGAAGCGGTCCCGGGGCAAGCTGGCCGCGGGGATCGCCACTCACATCGAGGCGCAGATCCCTGCCGCTCAGGAGCTGGTTTCGCGAGCGGTCGAGAGAGCGCTTGCCAACCACGCTGGTGGAGAGCCATTCGCGATGGCGAAGGACGTCCTCGCGAAAGCACAGGGCCAGTTGGAGCATCTGCGTCCGAAGCTGACCGCTGGGCAGCAGGCCACCGCCTCTGCGGTCGAAGCAGCGCTCGGCGCCGCGGAGCGCACGACCATCGCCGAGCCCGCACTGCGAGCACACCTTTCGGAACTCGTGTTCGCTGCGCGGGCCCTCAGCAGCGGCCTTGCTCCGGTCGAGGATCTCTACGTGACGCTGCCGAGCGGCGGAGCCCACGTCGAGCCGCTGCGCGGCCAGTGCTCAGGGTGTGGCCCGCTTGAAGAGCGCGAAGCCGAGGCGCAGGCGGGATTGCTCGAGAGCCGCCGACGCGCCGCTGACGCAGATGCGGATCGCCGGCGCCGACGCGTCGACAGCGGCGACCTCGCCCCCGAGCCCGATGCGGCTCCGTTGCGGGTCGAGATCGAGAAGCCCGAGCCGTAGCACGTCATGCGTGTCAACTTTGCGTTCGTGCTGCTCACCGAGAGCCCCAACGACAAGCTCGACGAGACCATCGCGTTCGTCGAGTGGAAGCATCGCGACGAGATCGCCAACCGGGGCGCGACCAAGGTGACGAGTATCCTGGCGGCACAGGTCTTGATGGCGAAGCATCTCGCCGCAGCCGGCGGGTCGGGCGTCGGCGCCATGACCGGAGACGTCTGGGTCTACGCTCATGGCGTCGAAGTTGGGCTCATCGCGAAGCTGAAGGACTCGGAATCCACGTCCGTGATCGATCCCCAGCGGGTTCAAGCCTTCATCGAGCACCATCCCCTCCCCAGTGTGCAAGCCAAGCTCAAGAAGGCCGCTGACAAGGACTCGCGCCTGCACCTGTACGGCTGCAACCTTGGCAAGCGCCCCGAGACGCTCTCGTCCCTCAAGTTGATCTTCCTCGACACCGCCTCGGCTGCTTGCGGGCCCAAGCTCTATTTCAACATCACGTTCAATGGTCGGAATCTTGGCGGCGAGATCGTCAAGGGCTGCAAGGCGAGCCAAGTCGCACTCAAGGAGGCCCCGACCCGGCGCCTGGTGGCAGAGAAGATCGACGAATGGACCGCGCAAGTCGAGCAGGCAGGGTGCGCGAAGACCAAGAAGCTGAGCACTGCCCAGATACGAGCCCTCGTGGAGAAGATCGTCTGGAAGTTCTACGAGGACTTTCTCCTGGAGGTCCATGCGGATCTTCGCGCGGGATGGCAGGCACCATCCCGTCTGCTCGCACCGACCGTTTCGCGAGCCGACATCCTGGAAGGCATGTGGGAGATCTTCGAACAGAGAGGGCGAGTCCCCTACCCCTACCTCAGCGACTGGCTGCGGGAGTCCGCCATTGCGCCACCAACCAGCCGGGATGCGGCCAAGGCCTGGCGAGATCGCCCCGGCAAGACGGTGGTCAGGCCAGAAGAATCTGCCTGGCGAAAGCAGTGGGTCGCGTCGGCGGGCACGGGAGGTGGGTGTTGAGGTGGCTAGTGCCAGGCCTACTCGTGCTCACTTTGGTTTCCGCCTCCTGCGGGCACCCGGCGCCACGCACCGCAGGAGCATCGGGCGCCTGGTGTATGGGTTCGCTTGTTGCCAGCCAAGGCAGAGGCGTCAGCCTGGTTGCTGGGGATGGCGCATGGGCGACGGTGCGGGCGGGAGCGCCCCTTCGCGTGGTCGGATTTCGCGACCCGGCTCGGTACGAGTTCAATGGTGGGTATTGGACTATCCCTGGGCGCGACTGGATCGATCTGGAGGCTGGGACAACGCTGCGCTTCGTGGGTCGGACCGAGGAACAGCTGCTGTATTCCGCTCGCGAACTCGCCGGGCCTGTCGGCACCACGATTCTTCCGGGGGCCATGCTGCGGCCGGTACGATTCACGCGCGACGGGGCGGTGGCCGAGTTGCCGCTGGCATTTGGCAGCAAGAACATCCGGCCCCTGGTGCGGCTAGCGTGTCGGGATCTCAGGATCGAGCCCACGACCAAGGCTGAGGCTGCGAGCTGGAGCCTCGGTCGAGACCTGGCGTTCGATGCCAGAGAGGGTGTGACGATGGAGTCGGGCGGGGAGCTGGCGAGGTTCGTTGATGATGAGGCTGAGGCTGACGCTCACGGACCGTTCGCACGGGCGCTCGGGGACTCATCCACCCAGCAGGTCGCCATCGAGGTCATCCACCGCGGCGTTCGCTTTCGCGCACATGTGGACCAGTCGCACGTGGGAGGACTGATCGGGAAGGATGTCACCGACGGCCCGGACGAGCCCAGCGGCTGCGAGCGCGTGTTGCGACGCGGCTCCACCATCTACACCCAGCCGGCGGTCGCGGGTCAGCTGCCAGTGATCAAGCAGTGGCCGGTCGTCACCCTGCGGCGTGACGCCAAGGCGCTGGTGAGCGATTGGCTGGCGCCCTGGGTCGTGGTTCGGCTGCTGAATCCTGATCCCGACATCCTGCTCCTGCGCGGCTACGTGAGAGCGCGCGATCTGGCGCCCGGGAGCTGTGGGCCGAGATGACCTCCTCCCGTCCCCGTCGAATCATTACCAGCGCAAGTCAAGGCAACTGCTGGGTTGCTGTCGCGCCTGGTAACGAAACCGTCTACAACTAACTGAAAGCACTCGCTTCCGCCGAGCATCGCACTCTAGAGGCCTGGGGTTCGATCCCCCACACCTCCACCGGATGTTGGACACAAGGGCTCCGCAGCGATGCGGGGCCCTCTGTGTTTAGGCCGGGACATCGGCTGGCAGCGACTCCGATGCCGTTCCCTTCTGACCGATCGTCATGGAGCGGAGCTCGCTGCATTCTCGACCAGGTCGCCCGGAAGAGGGCCATCCTGTCGCAAGCGGGTCGAGAGCGCATCGTTGCCCTCGCTGCGGTGTTCAAGGATCAGTCTTCATCATCGTCAGCGCCTTCGTAGTTCTCGTCCTCCTTGTCGAGCAGCTGGCGAACCTGCTGAAGAAGGAACGACCCGAAGTCGGGCGCCACCCGCTCCAGTGGATCGCCCGGCTGGGTCACGCCTGGACGCCACAGCACGACCGGCCATTCGCCATCGACAGAATCTGCCTGGCTCGCGTCGAGCGCAACGTCTGGCCCGTCGTTCCAGTGCTGAATGATCACCATTGACGGCGGAAGCTTCCAGGCGCGCCGGCGGTCGAGGGTCAACCAGGGACCGTTGGGAACGTTGCCGTTCAGGAAATTGGTCGTCGTGACCCCATAGAACTCCACTCCACGGATGCTTCCCGCCCCCTTCTCCAGGACGAAGCGGCGATACGTGGCTGGGAAGCGAAGTCCGAGTGCGCCCTCGGCGGCGGCAACCAGCTCCTCGGTTCGCGGTCCCACGAAGAAAGTCCGCGGGTGGGCGGCTCTTTCAACCAGACGTAGGCCCTCTTCCAGATCGCTCATGCTCATCGTCGCGACATCCCTCGCTGAGGATCAATTCTCAGCAAAGCCCTTGGCGCACTTGGATCGAGCAGGAGGCCTTCCACGAAGCGCTGGTTGCCGAACTCGAGCATGACCCGAGCGACCCTAGCAGCCCCCTCTGACACAGCCCTGGGCGGAGCGCCTCACCCGCCGAGCGCAGCGAGGAGGTCGCCCGCAAGCGCCTGGCATGACGCTGCGATCTCATCGGGGTTGGCGAGCAGCCCCGCCGAGCGAACGGCCATCTCGACGCCCACACCGTCGCGCGTGGAGAACTGGGCCTCCAGGAAGGTACGACCAATCCTTGCGGCTTCGGCGGACCGCGCATCGGCCAGCAGCTTCAGATAGCGCGCCGCCAGCCCTTCAGTCGTGGTGCCGCGCAGGATGCGAAGCACATCGAGCGCGTCCTTGTCGCTCTGGCGGTCCGAGCCGCTGCGGTCGCTGATCTTGTGCACCTTCGCCACCAGGAGCGCAGCTGGTCCGGCGACGCGGATGTCGAAGGCACGCGTATCGGTCTCGTCGAGGGCCGCGAGGCGCATCACATCGGCATCGACGACCGCGCCCTCGAGGCCCTTCACCATCCGCGCCGCCCGCGAGTCATGGCCCGGCAGTCGCGCCGCGCGCCTGCCGGTGCCAGGGCTCAGGGACAGCGGCACCAGCAGGTCGATCGCAACCTCGGTGTTGGGGCTCTGACTGGTTGCGCGCTTGGTGACCCAGATGCCGATGGAGCTGGAAGACGCAGGAGAGAAGTCGGCATCCATCAGTGCTTTCTCCAGCGCGGGCGTGTCAGCAAGCACGCGAGGGTCGATGGCGAGATCCCCATCCGTGGTGAACGGCGCGACCGCGAGGTCAGCCTCGCCTACGCGGAGATACACCGCCTGCGCACCCACCAGCACCATGGCATCTCGGTGTGCACCCAGCGCAGCGAGCGCATCGAGTAGCACGCGACGCGCCAGCACATACAGCTCGTCGGGGCGGCTCATTGGCGCCAGGACTCCTCGTTGGCGCGCATCCAGCCGATGAGATCCTCACCCTCCGCGGGCCCGCGGCCGGGGCTGGTGAGAAGGTCTGCGGCGACCTGGCTCGGGGCCGCGTACCAGAGGCCGTCACGCTTGGCAGCGCCGTCGAACACGCCCTCGTCGTTGGGCTCGATGAGCACGGTGTTGGCTCCGACCTCGGCTGACCTGAGGGCGAGCCTCTTCGCCGCCTGCTCTGGATCGCGAATCCAGATGGTGGCCAGCCGGGCGGGTGCAACTGGCGCGAAGGCAGCAGCCGCCAGGCTGCCTGAGATGACGTAGCGGTCGTCGAGATTGCGTAGGCGGGCCTCGAGGGCTTCGAGGCCCCGCGGCTCGAGATACGCGCGGGCCTGGCCTCGAGACTCGACTGGTGCGTCTTTGGCCCAGCGACGCAGCAGCGCGGACCAGTCGACGCTCTGCATGCGGCCACGCCCGACGCGGGTGACGAGCGCCTCGGAGTCGAGAAAGGCCAGCACCCGCGAGACATAGCCGGCGTCGATCTTCGTCATGACGGCCAGCTCGCGAACGCCGGGAGGCCGCTTGCGATCGACCAGCGTGCGAACGATGCGGCCAACCTTGGATCCCCGTAACGAACGGACGGGACGCTCCTGGCGGTCGGGGTCCTCGCTCGCGCCCTGGGTCTCGATGTACAGGCCTGGCTCGGCGACGACGATACGCGCATTGCCGGTGAGATCGAGGTAGCTCACTTCACCATCCCGGAGGCGCGCCCTGGTTGCCTCGCTGAGGTAGCGCCCGACCACGATGAGCGGACCACGTGCGCGCGCATCGCGGGTTGCCTCCACCAGCGACGACACGCCCTTGGGTTCGAGCCGGACTCGTGCCTCGATCGCGATTGATGTCGTTCGGTGGTCGGGCGCGGCCAGCTCGGCGAGGGCGTCGATGGGCCCAGGTGCAGATCGCTGCTGGTTCAGACTCCAGCCGGCCGGCAGTCGCTGCTGGAATGCTCGGATTCCCTCACGAATCAGTATGTTGTCTTGTAATCCCATGTTGTACGTCTCGTGCAACAGCATGCCATGAGACAACTTACTGACACAAGTTGTATCAGATCACCTTGTTGCACAAGTTGCGCAACAAGGTGATTTAGGCAACTACCAGGCGCCGTCCAGTGGGTCCCACCTCAACATATAAAGCGGCCTGCGGTTGCCGCAGGCGCAGCTCGTGGTCCGGCCCGCGCGCCCGAGGCGGGTTCGGCGCGGACGCGCCCGGCCTGCGGCGCGTACACCTCGGTCGCGGCGTGGTTGGCCGAGATCTTCGGGCGCGTGAGCTGGCCGGCGGCGACCAGGGCGGTTCCCTGCTCGAGCGCGCGCCTCGAGATCCAGCGCGCAGGAGGCACGGCCTCCAGGTGGTCGAGGATGGTCATGCAGCGACCCTCGCACACACCTCTGACACACCCCCTACCGCCTCAGCCATTCAGCCGGTCATCGCGCCCACGCGCTTGCCGTCGCCTCGACCGAGGCGCACGATGGGTGGCGCAGTCGTGTCACGCGCAGCAGTGGCGGTGGGGATGGAGGTGCCGATGACCAGGATCATCATCGTGGTCGCTTGTACGCTGGTGCTCGGTGCGTGCGCCTCCGAGAGTCCCGGCGCTGGCGTCCAGATCGACGTCTGGCTGGTCGCGGACCCGGAGCTGGGCGACGCCGAGCTCGAGTACGGCGGTAAGCCCCTGCCGTGGGAGGCCCACGATGATGAGCGGATCGCCCAGATCACCGCGACGTTCCCGGATCTGGTGAGCTGGAAGACCGCTGACCTGGGGGCCAAGGCGCTGGTGGTCAAGCGCCCCGGTAGCGCTGACCAGCGGTACTCGTTCCCCCGACAACCGTGCCCTCCGCGGGCCTCCGGCGCTGAACAGACGCGTGAAGGGTACGAGATTCTGGTCAGCAAGGAGGGCTACTCGATCCAGTGCCATCGGTGCTGGTTTCCGGACGGTTCGGCACAGATGTGCCAGTGAGGGCTGCCCCACCCGGGTGTTCAGCAGCGCTCAGGAGGCTTCACGATGAGAACGTGCACGACGCGTCGCTGCTCCCTCCTGCTTCTCTGGTGCCTCGGCTGCAGCGGGTGTGGCGACTCCAACGCAAGGGGCGACGGCGGCCTGGTGCGCGACGGTGGTCCATCCGCCTGCGTTCCTGGCGAACAGGGGAACCGTGAGTGCCAAGCGCAACTGCGAGACGCAGGAGTACCAAGCGTGGCGTTGTGCTTTGAGAAGAGTGACCAGCAGATCGGCGACGCGTCCATCTGCAAGTTCGCCTATTGCATGGCCCCCTTTGGCTGTGCACGGCAACAGGCGGCTTGCCTTGGAACTGTTCAAGGGGGGGCAGGGATTTGCGACCCTGATGCGCCGTGCGGCGGGTGTCGACGCTGTGCAACGAATGCGGAATGTGTGGCCGAGTATGGTCTCGGTAGCAGCTGCACGCAGCACTGCGGGTTTTGTGAGGGAGGTCGCGCGAACTCGCCAGGCTGCATCTGACCCTCCGCTCTAGGGCTCTAGGAGTCCTGGCCCGGCGCGCCTCGAGGGTGGTCCGCTTCCCCCGCCGGCTGGGCCGAGGACGCCGCGGGCGCGACGCGGCACTCGGCGGACTCGGGTGGTGGTTCGACCGGGCTGGAGTCGAACAGGGAGGTCTGGGCGATCGAGGAGCGGTTCCAGTAGTGGTAGGGCGCCAGGTGGACGTCGCAGTTGGCGTCCTTGACGACGAAGAGGGTCGTGGCGTGCTGGACCGCGGCGCTGACGCCGTCCTGGTCGGGTGACGCGACGAAGAGCTGCAGGCCGAGCTCGGTCGCGAAGCGCAGCAGCTGATCGCGTCGACCGGCGTCGATCCCGTAGAAGGCCTCGTCGAACAGGACCGGACGCAGGCGCGCCTCGGCGTTGTCGAACATGAGCTTGGCCAGCGCCAGCACCAGCAGGTAGTTTGGCACGCCCTGCTCGCCACCCGAGCCCAGCGTGCGCAGCTCGCGCGTGAGCTCGACGCCTTCGCTGCCCGCGCTGCGCATGCGCAGGCGGTAGTCGAACCAGAGTCGGTAGTCGAGCACGTCGGGGACGCCGTCGTCGCCGACCTGCTTGAGCTCGCCCATGCGTTCGTCGATCCAGGCGCGGAACTGGCGACGGCTGTCCTCGTCGAGGATCGAGATGCTGCGTACCATCTCGACCAGCTCCTTGCGGTCAGCGCGGGGCGTGACCACGAACTGGTACTGGGTACGCCCGAAAGTGAGGCCCCCGAGCAGCCGGCTGATGTCCCGCACCGTGCGCTGGAGCTGCTCGACGTGATCCTGGAGCTGACGGGCCAGGGTGCCCATCACGACGGTGTCCATGAGCTGGCGCGTGCGGTCGTTGACCAGCCCGCGCTGCTCCGCCAGATCGTGCTCGAGCTGGGCCAGGATCCCGCTGGCGGCCTGACCACGACGATCCGCGATCCGGTTCGCTGCTCGGTCGTAGCTGAAGCCGAACTGCCCTGCGTAGCGGAGGTTGCGCACCCCGCGACTGCCGTCCCCGCCGACCTCGTCGGATGCGCTCTGCTCGGCGCGCTCCGCCTCACGCAGTCGCTCTTGCACTGCGGCGGTGGTGCGGAACTGGCTGCCTCTCTGGTCGATCCGCACATAGCGTTCCAGCGCGTCGTCGTCCATGGTGGCCGGGAGGTGGCCGCGCAGCTCCTGCGCTGCGGCGATCAGCTGCTCGCGGATCGCGGTCTGCTCGGATGCCAACCGCGCGGCTCGTTCCCGGGCCTGCTTGAGGCCGGCCCTGGCGTCCGCGGCCTCGCCCATGAGGTCGAGGTGCGCCGCGCGGGCGACCTCCTCGAGCTCGCGCAACCTGGCCAGCCGCGCCTCCAGCTCCGCCACGGTGTGGCCGTCGAGGCGCGCCTGCAGCGCCTCGACGAAGGCGGCGGCCTGGGTCGCGCGTCCGGCGGCCGCGGCGGCCTGCGCGCCGCTCTGTGCCGCCGTCGCCTGGTCCATGTCCAGCACCTGTCGAGCTCGGAGCGCCTCGGCGTGGCGGGCCACCAGCGTTGCACCCGACAGCGCGGCCAGACCATCGCCCACCAGCGCCAGCCGCGCCACAGCCTGCTCGGCGGCGCGCTCATCGCGCTCGGCGCTGGCCAGCCGCGACGTCGAGCTGGCGAGCGCGTCACGCGCAGCCTCCAGTCGCAGCGCATGGGCGCGCCGCCGGGCCGGAGCCCCGATCAGCCGTGGCGCCCGCGCCGCGCCCCTGACGGTCACGCCACGCAGCTCGACCGCGCCGGTGCCGTCAGGCGGCAGCAGCACGCCGAGAGACGCTGGCTGTGACAGCGCGGTCGCCAGCGCCACGATCGCGGTCTCGTGCAGCCCGGCGCCGGGTTCGAGGAGCCCGGCCAGCCAGGCTGGCAAGGCGACCTCGGGGGCCACACGGGTCACGACGCGGATGGCTGGAGCCTCCTCGAGCACGCAGCTCCGCACCCGGTCCACCAGCGCTGGCTCCGCGACCAGGGCTGCCAGCGTCGCCTCTCCGACCAGCTCCTCGAGCGCCGCCAGCTGTTCGGGCGGAGCACCTTCGCGCGGGAGCAGCAGCCGGTACAGCGGCTCGGCGGGAAGCCCGTCGCGCGCCAGGGCCGCAAGCGCCCGCGAGAAGCCGGGGAGCTCCGGCGCCGCCTCCTCTGCCCCTTCGAGCCGAGCCACCTCGGCCCGCGCCTCGTCGTCGGCGCGACGGAGGCGATCACTCTCGCGTCCCCGCGCCAGATGCTCAGCCCGGGCCGTCGCCACCCGGGCCGCGAGCTCCTCGAGCGCCGCAGCAGCGGTCGGCGGGAGCTGCGCGGGGACACCCTCCGTCGCCAGCGCCGCGGCCTGCTCGATGGCATGCGTCGCCTCGGCGCGCACCCGCCCCAGCTGTCCGGGTAGCAGCACCACCGCGTCGACGGCTTCGGACAGCGCCTCGCCGAGGCCGCGCAGGACCTCTGCCAGGTCGTGCCGCGCGCGACGAAAGGCCTCCTCCGCCCGCTGCGCCCGCGCCTCGCCGCCGCGCGCCTCGAGGCCCAGGGTGCGCGCCTCGGCCGACCGTTCTCGCGCGGCTGCCTCCGCGGAGCGAAGCTCACGCAGGACATCGAAGGCCTCACCGGCCGATGCGGCGCGCAGGGCGTCCTCGCAGGCGGCGAGGCGTGCCCGGCCGGCGTCCACCTGGGCCTCCAGGGTGGAGACCTGCTGGGCCAGCGTCTCACCCTGGCGCTCGGCCTCCGCCACCACCAGGGCGCCCTCTTCGAGGCTGCGCTGGAGGATGAGCCAGCGATAGCGCGCCACCGCCTCGCGCTGCCTCCGGACCTCCTCCGTCAAGGCCATCAGATCGGCGACGTAGCCGCGCTGCTGGTCGATGGCCGCCAGGGTGACCTCGAGCTCGTCGATGGCCCGCAGGCTACGGACGATCTCACCGAAGATCTCGGGCTCGATGGCTGGCAGGAGCCGCGCGAACAGGACCCCGAAGTCACGCGCGCCCGCCACGATCTCGCGATAGGCCTTGGCCATCGACCAGAAGCGGCACACCTCCTCGTACAGCGCGGGGCTGCCAAAGAGCTGCTCGGCCAGGGCGCGTCGATAGTCCTCGATGCGGCCGAAGCAGGCCTCCTTGCCGAGCTGGTCGCGGAGCTGGTCACGACCGAGGGGGCTGCGGTCAGCGCCCAGGAGGGACAAGTCTTCCAGGGCGCCACGCTTGATGAGTCCCCAGCGCGTGACGCGGGCCTCCAGAGTGGTGGCCTCCGCGCCCATGCCGAAGCACAGCGGCTGGCCGTCGTCGCCGAGGGCCTCCACCACGGCGTAGGCCACCGCGCCGCCCTCGTTGAGCAGGCCGCGCTCGGTGTCATAGCGCAGCACGATGCCCTGCAGCGACCGGCCCTCGTCGCGGCGTCCACCGACGCGGGCGGCGGCGTTCAGCTCGAGGCCCACGCCGCCGGACAGCGCGTACTGCAAGGCATCGAGCGCGGTGGTCTTACCGGCGCCGTTGTCGCCCAGGAGAAAGAGGTGCCCGCCGTCCCGGACCTCGATGGTCTCGTCGACGAAGTTGTGGAAGTTGATGAGCCGGATCCGGCGCACCGCATAGTGCCGGCGCGGCCGACCGCGCACGGCGCTCACGGCGCGTCCTCCGGCGCTGCTTCGCCGGTCCTCGCCGTGGAGGTCGTCAGCTCGAGCGCTGCCGCCAGCGCCGGCTGTCCGAGTGCGCGCACGTCATAGAGATACAGGCCGGGCAGACACTCGTAGATGAGGTTGTCCCGGTCGGCCAGGGCCTGCTCGTCAGGCGACGGCTCGAGCTCCCCGAGGAAGCGATAGCGCAGCAGGGTCGGCATCAGATCGCGCAGGATCTTGCGCACGCCGTCCTCGGACGGTGCGCGCTCCTGCAGCACCTCGACGAAGCGCGAGCGTGCCCACGCGAACAGCTCCCCGAAGTGGAACCTGAGCGGCTCCGGGTCGTCGACCGAGACGTTGCGTTCCTCCAGGAGGTGCTCGTGGAACTCGAGCACCAGCAAGAAGGCGATGCAGTCGTCGCGGCGCGTGAGATCGAAGACGTCGTGCTGGCTGCGGCGCAGCGCGGGGTTTTCCCAGCGATCCTTGACCACTCGCGCCGCGCGTCCGTCGACCACCAGCTGCCAGCCGAACAGCTCCTCGAAGAAGCGGCGAAACGGCGCCTGGTTCTTGCGCAGAAACAGGAACAGGTCGGGGTCGTCGCCCTTGTAGAAGAAGGGCGCCTCCAAAAGGACGTTGAGGGCGCGACGCACACGCTCGCCCGACAGCTTCTCGAAGTAGTCGCTCATGGCTGGCGCCTCGCGACGATGTCGCAGTCTGGAGCCTCGATCCCGACCTCCGGTCCACCCACGTGGGTGGTGCCTTCGCGGGCCTGGATCGAGACGCCCAGCCTGGGCAACCCACGGCCGCCCGCGAGGAGCTGGGCGCGCACCACGTCGAGCCAGCGCCGCGGCGCCTCGGGCCCTGCGAGCTGCGCGCGTGACAGCGCCACACGGTCACGACCTTGCAGCACATGCGCCTCCAGCCAGCCCCTGAGCTCGGCCTCGCGCTTTGCGCGCAGGGCCCGGGCCTCCTCCGCCGCGAGCGACTTCGGTCTCAGCGGGCGGCTGGTCGCTCCCGGTGGGGACGCCTTGTGGGTGCGTGGCAGCGGAGGCAGCGCTCGCGCATCGGCGAGCGGGGCGCGCCGGTCGAGCCGCAGATGGGCCGAGCCCACCAGTGCCCGGGTGAAGACCGCCAGCCGCGGGTCGGACGCCGCGCCCTGGGCAGCGACCTCGGCCAGGCGTGCCCGCAGATCCAGCAGGCGCGCGCTGCGGCGCTCGAGGTCCCTGAGGTGACGGTGCATCTTGCGCAGGACGGCGCGCGCGGAGTCGTCGATGCGCTGACACAGCTGCGCCAGCCCGCCGGCCGCGGCAAAGAAGGGCGTCTGCGCGTCGAGCAGCTCATCGGTGGAGCGCAGCGGCGCGCTGGCCCGCAGCTCCCGTGGGGTCAGGGACAGCTCCGTGGCCAGCGCATCACGACACTCCGCGAGGGCGCGTCGGTAGCGCGGCTGCGCCAGCACCTCGACCCGACCGAGGATGTCGGCCCTCAGCGCCTCGACGCGCGCCAGGTACACCGAGACGTAGCGCTCCAGCCAGTCGAGGACCTCGCGCAGCGCGACCGGATCGTAGGGGCGCGCCGCGAACCCGAGCATCCCGGCACGGAAGTCGAGCAGCTCGGCCGAGATGTCGTGGACCGCGTCGTCCAGCGCGGACAGCAGGTAGATCGCGCGCCGGGCTCGCTCGGGTTCGTGCTCACCGCGCCGCCACTCGTCGAGCAGGCGCAGCGTCTCGCGCAGGTGTCCGAGGACATCGGTCAGGCGATCTCGGCTGTCACGCAGGCGCCCCTGGAGACGCGCCATGAGGCGCGCCTCCAGCCACTCCAGCAGCGCCACGGCGTCCTCGGTCAGACGGTAGCGGAAGCGCTCGCGCCGGTTGTCGCGGTAGCCGCGGATGCGCAGGGTCTCGGCCATCCGCTCCAGCGCACCCCAGTCGGCGAGCTGGGCCAGATCCTGCGCGAAGGACTCCATCGAGTAGCCCGGGTCGCGCGCGTTCTGCGCGCGGATCACCCGGCGATACAGATCCTCGTGCAGCGGCTCGAGCTCGTGCGAGCGGCGCATGATGAGCATGCCGTAGAGCAGCGTGAGGTATGCGTCGGCGCGCTCCGCCGTCAGCAGCGCGGTGACCGGGGCGCTGAACGCCAGCCGGAGCAGCGGCGCCGCGCCATCGTCGAACGCCTCCTCACGTGAGGTCCCGAGGAGACGGACAGAGCCTGCCCTTTGCTGCTCGTCCATTTCCGCGACCTGCCCGCGGGCGATGCTAACATGGTCGCGATGGACAGGGCCCTGCTGGCGGAGGTCCGTCGCCTGGCGGCCACGGTCAACGGCCTCGCGAGCGTGCTCGCGGACATCCTGGACCAGCGCGAGCGGAGCGGTCGGCTGCCGGGGCGCGTGACCACCCAGGCCAGCCCGGCGTGCGTCGTGGCGCTCAAGGGGGTGCTCTCGGCGCGCGCGGTGACCGAGTTGCCGGACGGACGCGTGCGGCTGGACCTCGCCCGCGCCGGCCGCGCGATGTCCGACCGCGGTTTCGGCCTCGACGAGCTGCTCTATCAGGTGCTCGACCGGGCGCCCCGCGACCCGGCGGCCGAGGCCCGGGCCTCCAGGCTCGCCCTGGCCAGTGCGCTTGGCGACCTGGCCCTGAGCGCCACCAGCGCACCGGCGCGGGCCTGGCTCGGCGCCGAGCGAGACCTCGCCAGTCAGGGGCTCGGCGAGCTGAGCGCGCTGGCCCGTGACGCTGGCGACGTGGCCGTCGCCGCGGCCGAGGCCCGCGCCATCGTGCCTGCATGGACGCCGCGCTCGCCAACCGAGCGCCGATCCGCCTGGCCAACTTCGCCGCGCGGGTCCTCGGGAGCAGCAAGGCGCTGGTGCCGGGCAGTGATCGTCTGCGCCGCCTGGGGCAGGCCTTGCTCGCGCACGATCCGGACACCGAGCGGGAGGTGTTCTTCCAGGACGAGGATGCCAGCCCGCGCGCGGCTGCCCTGCGGGCGCTCGAACTCCATGGCATCGTTCGCGACGAGGCGACGGTCGCGGTGACCTGCTTTGGCCCGCTGGTCTACACCAAGGGCGGGGAGACCTTCGATCAGGTGGCCCGGCATGCCGCGCGAGGTGAGGTCTCCGCGCTGACCTTGCCCCAGCTCCGGGAGGCGCGGATCCCCGCGCTCGCCGCCCGCGTCACCGTCATCGAGAATCAAACCCCGTTTCTCGACTATGTGGACGCCGTGATCAAGGCGGGCTCGGCCGGGCGCGAGCTGGTCATCCTGGGCCGCGGACAGGCCAACTGGGCCGTCGTCACGTTGCTGCGCATGATCGGGCGGACCAAGGCCAGGGTCCGGTACGCTGGCGATCTCGATCGGTCGGGCGTCCTCATCATGCGCAGCCTGGCGCGGCGGTCCGCGGCCAGCCTCGAGCCCTCGTGCATGGACGTCGCGACCCACCTGCGCTTCGTCTCGCGCGGCCGCCCCCTCGAGCGCGATGAGGCCAGCCGGTTGCGCGTGCTGCTGGCTGGCGCGGATCCCCGCGAGGTCTGCCACGACCTCCTCGTCGAGATCGACCGGACCGGCACCTGGATCGAGCAGGAGGCCTTTCACGAAGCGCTGGTCGCCGAGCTCGAGCATGACCCGAGCGACCCTAGCAGCCCCCTCTGACAGTGCCTCACCGCGTCGAGGAGTCAGGGCACTGCGCGCAAAGGGAGGACCATCCGGCGCGTCTTGCCTCCGAGCGAGCGGAAGTCCTGCTTCAGATACCATCTCACCAGACCGTCGGTCTTCGGGTCGACCGCCAGGAAGGCGCCACCAACGACGGCGGCCTCGGCCTTGGCGATCTGGGCGGCTCGCATGACGAGGGCTTCGCCAATCCCCCGACGCTGGATCGACTTGTCGACACCGAGGCGCCCGAGGAGGAAGCCACCGATCTGTGGATAGGGCACGGCGCCGACGGCGAGTCGTTCGAGCAGTGACGGGTCGACGCGAACCGTGAGCGGCGACAGGGTGAAGTAGGCCAGGACCTCGTGCGCGGCACCGGCCGTCACGTACACCTGGCTCAGGCCCAACGCCTGCTCGCCCGCGGCCCGCGGGTGCAGAAAACCGTCGATCTCCGCGTCGCCACACTCGAACGTCTGCACACGGTGTGCGGAGTCGAGGGCGACGACCGGAGAGAGCATCGTCACCTCGCGGTGGGCGGCACGGGGGGGCCGAGCAGCGCATCCGCGCTGGCCGCTGTTGCGCGAGCATGATCCGAAGGCTCGGTCGATGCGGTGAGGATCTTCATGAGCGCCAGCTGCTCATCGACCGACAACGTCCATTCGATGGAGGCGGCGAGATCGCGCGCGACACGCTCGGAGAGCACGAGGGTGATGTACTCGTCCACACTGTGCCCGAGCTGGGCAGACACTCGCGTCAGGTGCTCTTTCAGCAGCCCTGGCAGGCGAAAATCCTGGCGGTCGTCGGCTGGAAGGGACTGGTAGATGTTGCGGGGTGGTGACGGCATGGCTCCAGACCTCTGCCGTGAAGTGTACGGACAGATGGAGCCTGGTCCGGCGGATTTGCGGTTCAGCCCTTCGTGCGCAGGGCGTCGGGGAGGCCGTCGTGGGGGGCCTGGGGGCGGGTGGGGACGTCGTCCCACCAGTTGCTCCAGGGCATGTCGGCGCGGCGTGAGGGGTGGAGGGGGTAGTAGATCCGGCTGTCGGACTTGGGGGCCTCGCCGCCGACCAGGAGGCGGGCGTCGCGGGGGCCGTTGTTGATGAAGGTGTGGCAGATGCCGGTGCCGGCCGGGAAGGCGGCCAGGTCGCCGGTCACCATGCGGTGCAGGGCGCCGTCGATCCAGCAGTCGACCTCGCCGTCGAGGATGTAGACGAACTCCTCCTCGTCCTCCTCGGCGTGCGGCCACGACGAGCGCGAGCCGGGGGGCAGGGTCTGCAGGTTGATGCCGATGCGGCGGAGCCCGGCCGCGCGGCCGACGGAGCGCGTGGGGCCCATCTTCTCGTCGCTGCCGGGATACGCGTGGGTCTTCTCGGGGATGTCGGCGCTGGACACGATGAAGGGCGGGCGCTGGCTCATGGCTTGGCCAGGAGCGCGGAGGCCTTGGCGCGGACCGCGGGGTCGGTGTGCAGCAGGGCGGCCTCCAGGTGGGGGCGGGCGTCGGCGCCGAGGCGGGTCAGGGCGATCTCGGCGGCGGCGGAGGCGGCGCCCGAGGCCTCGCTGCTGCCGAGGAGGTCGATCAGCGCGCGGGCGTGCTCGGCGACGTTGCCCTCGATCCCGAGCAGCGCGGCGTGGGCGCTGGCGCGGCGGTAGGCGCTGGGGTCGCGGGTGAGCGTCTGCAGCGCGGGGATGGCGGCGGCGGCGCCGGGGCCCATGGTGCGCAGGGACTCGAACGCGGGCAGGGTCTCGAGGTCGCTGGCCGCGCCGTTGATCTCGGCCAGCAGCGCCTCGACGGAGCGCGCGGGGGGAGCCGCCGGCCGGGGCGGGTTCTTCTTGATGCTCTCGGTGTCGCGGCGCAGAGCGTTCAGCGCCTCGAGCACGCGCGCGAGGATGCCGGCGGTCGGGATCGGAACCGGCTCCTCGCCGCGCTTCCACTCGTACAGGCGTCCGGCCTGGTCGTAGCCGATGCGGTGCGCCGAGCCGGCGACGTGCATGAACGGGATCGGCCTGGGCTGGGCGGCGGGCGCGGCGTCAGCGGCGGGCGCGGCGACCACGGGCTCGGAAGCGGTGGCAGGCGTGGATGCGGCGGGCTCGGCGGGGGCGGCTGGTGCGGCGGCGGCGGGCTCGGCGGGGGCGGCGGGCGCGGCGGCGGCGGGCTCGGCGGGGGCGGCGGCGGCGGGCGCGGCGGGGGCAGCGGCGTCCGGCGCGGGGGCGGCGGGCGCGGCCGGCGCGGCGACGGCCGGCGCGTGATCCTCGGCCTGCGCCTGCACGTCGAGGGCGCGCGCCGCGGCCATCCCGAAGACCTCGACGGCGAAGGCGAACTGCCAGGCCGGGCGGACCTCGAACTGCTGCGGGCGCGGCCAGGCGCTCGGCTTGGCCACCACGGCGAGGGCGCCCCAGCGCTCGATGATGGCGCGGTGATCGGCGGCCAGCGGCGCGCCCAGCGCGGCCTCCGTGGCCGCGATGCGCTCGGCCAGCTCGGCGCTGCGCTGCGCGGCGGGCAGGTCGGCGAAGACCTGGAAGTCTTCGTCAGGCAGGTCGTCGAGCAGCTTCTGGAGGGTCTCGATCTGCGTCTTCGTCGCGGCTGGATCCATGGGGGATCCATATCATCAGATGTGGCCCTCCGCGGCGAGCTGCATGGTGAGCTCGGTGTTGAGGGCGGCGGCGGCCAGCATGCCGGCAGCGGCGGCCAGGATGGCGGCTTGCCCGCGCGTGGTGAGGTCGCCGGCGGCGTAGATCCCCGGCACCGAGGTCTCGGGGCGCAGCGGCTCGACACGGACGAAGCCCTCGGGGTCGAGGGCGAGGCCGAGCGCGCGCACCACGTCGACCTGGCGCTGCGGTGGGTGGCTGAACAGGACGTCGCAGGCGACGCGGCGGCCGCCGGCCAGCTCGACCGCGGCGAGCCGGCCGTCCTGCGCGAGCACCCGCGTGATGGCGGCGGTCTCGAGCTTGACGCCGGCGGCGGCGAGCGTCGCGCGGCCCTCGGCGGGGAGGTCGACGGCGGCGCCGGTGAAGAGGGTGACGTCGCGGCTCCAGCCGCGCAGCATGGTGGTGAACGGGACCAGGTGCGCCGCGGCGCCGGGCAGCGCGAGGTAGCCCCAGCGACGATCCTGGACCTCCCAGCCGTGACAGTAGGGGCACTGCACGACCGAGGTGCCCCACAGCTCGCGCAGGCCCTCGATGGGCGGCGGCTCGTCGACCATGCCGGTGCACAAGAGGATGCGGCGGGCGCCGATGACCCCCTCGGGGGTGTGCACCTGGAAGGCCCCACGTGCGCCGGTGATCGAGGTGATGGCGCTGCTGCCGAACTCGACGTTGCTGTAGGTGGCCAGCTGCTGGCGCGCGATGGCGCGCAGCTCGGCCGGCGCGGTGCCGTCGCGGGTGAGGAAGTTGTGCATGTGCACGGCGGCCGCGTTGCGGCGCGGGCCGGCGTCGCACAGCAGCACGCGCTTGCGGGCGCGACCGAGCGTGAGCGCGGCCTGGAGGCCGGCGGGGCCGCCTCCGACGATGACGACATCGAACTGCATGAGAACCTCCGTGAGTGATCCGTTAACGGTGAGCCTTGCCGAGCTGACGCACGCCGCCGGCCTTCATGCGGCGGACCACGTCGGCGTGCAGCCTGGCCAGGGTGACCTCGCCAAAGCGCGCCAGCAGCAGCGCCTCGGCGGCGTCGAACGAGCTCCCGAGCGCGGCGTTGACCGCCTGCTCGACCAGACAGCCGGGCGCCTCGGTGCGGTTGCCCATGGCCAGCAGCGTGGGGCTGCCGAGCGCCAGGTAGACGTCGCGCAGCGTGACCTTGGCGAGGTCACTGCCCAGGGTCCAGCCACCCCCGTGGCCCTTCTCGGAGCGCACATAGCCGCGCTCGCGCAGGCCGGCCAGGATGCGGCGGATGACCACCGGGTTGGTGTCCATGACCTGGGCCAGGACGTCCGAGGTGACCGGGCCGTCCTGCTGCGCCAGGTGGAGCAGCAGGTGCAGCACCCCCGAGAGCCGGCTGTCTCGCTTCATGCCACTTATGATGTTACATGAAGGCCGAGGTTACAACGGCGCGCGCCGCGGCGCGGTGGGCTACTCGAAGTTGGCGTGCGAGGCCACGCCCACGTCGGGGTCGAAGGTGTTCAGGCCGGGGATGCTGTCCTCGATGGTGGTGCCGTCGAGGGAGGTCACGCGCAGCGAGAAGCCGCGCGAGAAGTCCTGGCTGGAGGCCTGGAAGGCGCCGTCGTTCTGGTGCTCGGCGGTGGCCCAGGCGGCGCTGCCGATGCGGTACTCGAGCTTGCTCACGGGGACGCGGGGGTTGCGCACCCAGACGCGGAAGAAGTAGGTGTTGCTCCACTGGCGGCCGTCGAAGGTGTAGCGCATGGGGGCGCTGGTCGGGCAGGTGATGAAGCGCCACGACAGGGTGCGGCCGGTGCTGGCGCTGAGCGCGGTGTCGATGGAGGCGCTGACGTCGATGTCGTTCGGGCCGGTCTCCTGGCCGTAGGTGACCACGCGGGCGATCACGGTGTGGCCGTTGGCGCTGAGCTCGGCGCAGACGTCGCACAGCTGGCCCTGGCTGGCGCTGAGGCCCTGCAGCACGACCTCGTTGGCCAGGCCCATGATGTGGTCGCCGTAGAGGGTGCGGATCTGGGCCGGGTACTTGTTGGTGGGCGCACAGGCGTTGTGCCATTGGGTCTCGGTGTAGTCGACCGGGCCGAGCCAGAAGTTGCCGCTGTGGGCGGCGCCGAAGTAGCGCGGGGTGCCGGGGCTGCCGCCGCCGTCGGCGCTGGTGGTGCCGCCATCGCTGGTGCTGCCACCGTCTCCGCCTCCGCAGGCGGACAGGCCGAGCAGCGCGGCGGCGCTCGCACCGAGGAGCCAGGTCGTCGCTCGCAGGCGTGTCATCGGCCTGATTGTCGCACGGGCGGCCCGGGCCGGCGCGGGGCTACCAGCCGCTGCTACCGAAGTCGCCGAGCTTGCCGTCCTCGAGGGTGGCGAGGTCGCGGCCGGAGCGGACCTTGTAGCGAACCCAGTCGAGGTCGAACTTTTTGTGGTGGGCGGCGAGCAGCTTCCAGACCCGCTTGGCCAGGGCCTTCAGCTCGGCGGAGGGCCGGGTCGCGAGGTCGTCGGGCCCGACCAGCTCGATGGCGTTGCCGAGGTCGCGGTAGGCGGGGGCCGAGCGTGGCTCCATGGTCTGCACGGTGAGGTTGTCGGCGCGCAGGGCCTCGATCACGCGCAGCCAGGCGGTGGCGGCCTCGAAGCGCGACAGATCGAGATGGCTGATGGGCTGACCGTCGACCGTGAGGGTGACGGCGGCGCCGAGGCCGCTGAGCATACGCGAGCCATCCTTCAGCTTGGGCATCGCGGGCAGCTTGGCCTTGAACTTCTTGCGCGCGCCGGGCGCCAGCTTGCCGATGGCGATGGGGTGATCGAGCAGCACGTCCGAGGTGCCGGGCATGCCGGGCACGCGGACCTGCACCGGGCCGCCGGCCGAGTAGGTGGTGTAGCCCAGCACCATGCAGCGCACGCCGATGTCGAGCTCGGTCGGGCTGACATTCTCTACCTCGCCGGAGCACGTCGGGCGGCCCTCGACGCCGAGCGGGAAGCCCTGGAACATGCGCTGCTTGACGATGATCTGGGTGCGCGCGGCGACGCCGTACAGGGCGCGGTCGTCGAGCATGGTGCGGCCGTCGCCGACCTCGACGCGGACCACGGCGGTGCCGGGGACGAGGCCGGCACGAGCGACCGCGCCGCTGGCGGTGAACCACAGCTCCACGGTGCGACCGGGCAGCTTGGCCGCGACCAGGTCGTGCACCTTGCGGCCGAGCGTGCGCAGCTCTTCCCAGGGCGGGGCGGCGCCCTTGGCCATCACGACGATGAGCTCGTCGCGGGCGATGGCCTCGGCGTCGGGCAGCAGCGCCTGCACGGCGGTCGCGATGGTGCGACCGAGCTGGTAGGGCGTCGGCGGCCGGGCCGGTGCCGGCACCCCGGCGTCGGCGCTGGCGCGGCGGGCGGGGGCGCGTGCGGTCCCGGCGTCACGGCCGGGTGTGGGCTGGGCCGATGCGGTGGCGACGACGCGGACGAGCAGCAGGCCAGCCAGGGCGAGACGCAGCATGGCGCGATGATAACCGAGAGCCTGGCCGGGGCCGGCGCCGAGGTGCGGTGCGGCGCGGCGCGGCGCGGCGCGGCGCGTGCTCAGCGACGGCGCACGCGCTTGACGCGGCCTGGCCTGGCCTCCCAGTGCCAGGGTTCGGACGACACCGTGCGCCGGAAGCCGAAGCGGCGGGCGTTCTGGTTCAGCCATGCGTAGACGCCCTCGGCCAGGTAGATGTCGGCGGCGCGGCCGAGCTGGTGGTTGGAGTGGCCGGGGCGCGCAGCCTTGGAGCCGAGGCCGGCACGCCAGATGGCGTACAGGTAGCGCTGCTGCTCGAAGGTGCGAAAGCCGCTGCGGACGTACAGCTCGACGCCGTCGTCGGCGGCGGCGGCCTGCATGGCCAGGAACTTCTGGGCGATGTCGTGCGCCAGCCAGGCGCCACCCACATCGACCAGGTGGACGTCGACGGCGCGGCCGCGGCGAAAGCCCTCACCGATGGCGCGGGCCCGGGGCGGGTCGCTGTCGCTGGCGTACGCCGCCGGCGCGGCCAGCATGATCAGCGCGAGGACGACCGCCTTGAGCACAGCTACAGTCTTGGCGGCGGGCGCGCGGGGCGCAACCAACGATCGTGCGGCTCGGCTCGGCGGGCCAGAGACCCGGGACAGCCGCGTATCACGCCGCCATGCCCGTGCTGATCCTGGTCTGGTCGCTGCTGTTCGACCTCGGGGCACGCGTGGCGACGGCGGCGCTGCCCGGCGCGCGCGCCACGCCGCCGCACATCTGTGACCAGCCGGGGCTGGATCTCGATGATGACGGTGCGCTGGATGGGTTCGAGACCACACCGGATTCGTGTGGCACGGGCGGCTGTCGCTACACCGTGTCGCGCGCCGCCGCGCCGGGAGCCCTGCTGGGGACCATCGACGGTTGCTGGTTCTCGCGTGGAGCGGTGCGTCACCACGGGCTGTTCGATGTCGTCGCGGTGTGGCGCCTCGGCGTCGACACAGAAACCACGGTGTATCGCTTCGACGGCCACCAGTACCGGCCGCGCTGACGGCTGGTGCGGACTACTCCTGCAGGCCGCGCACGGTGGTGTTCAGGCCACGAAGCCGCGCGGTTTCCCCCTCAGCGGGCTGGCACCGGTGCGGGGCCTCGGTCATCCTGTGCAGGTGCGCGGGGTCAGCGTGGTCGGAGTCTTCACGGTGGTCGTCGCGGCGCTCGCGGCCCAGGCCGGCAGCGCGCGGGCCGAGGTGGCCGGGATGCACGAGGGCGTGCCCTGGCCCGTGATCGAGGCGCCGGTGGCTCGGGTGCTGCCGTTGCCCGAGGTCACCGAGCCGCCGCCGCCAGCGCCGACCCGCGCGGGTCGCAAGGTGGTCGCGCTGCTGGGAGAGATCGAGCGCACGCTGACCGAGTCGAGCTATCAGCACACGACCACGGTGCGGGCGCGCGAGGGCGTCTTCAACTGGGACTGCTCGGGCATGACGGCGTGGATCCTCAGGCGGGTGGCGCCGGCGACGCTGCGTGGCCTCGGCGGACGGCCGGTGGCGCGCGACTTCGCGCGGGTCATCGCGCGGGCGCCGACCGAGCGCAGCCGCAATGGCTGGCGCCGCATCGTGCGCATCGACGAGGTCATGCCGGGCGACGTCTTCGCGTGGAAGCGGCCGCGCGGCATGCCGAGCCGGAACACCGGGCATGTCGGCTTCGTGGTCGGACGCCCGGCCCCGGTGCCGGGGCTGCCCGGAGGCTGGGCGGTGCGACTGGCCGATTCGTCGTCGTTCATCCACCAGGACGACACCCGGGCGCACGATCTGGACGGCGGCTTCGGGATGGGCACGATGACCTTCCTGGTCGACGCCGAGGGGCGCGTCACGCACTACGGCTGGGCCGGCACACGCAGCAGCCTGTATGTCATCACCGAGGTGCAGTTCGGTCGCGTCTCGCCGTGAGCCGCGGCCGAGCGCCAACGCGCGCGCTCAGCGCACCTCGAAGCTGATGGGGTCGCTGCGCTTGCCGGCAGCGATGAGCTCGAGGGTGTGCGCGCCGGGGGCGAGCTGCCAGGTGGCGTCGTAGGGCCAGCGCGCGGCGGCCAGCGGGCGGCCGTCGAGGTGCCAGGTGACCTCGGGCAGCGGCGGGTCGACCTCGGCGGTGAGGCCCAGGGTCTGGGTGCGCCGGTCGTAGCCGGGTTCGATCAGGAAGACCTCGCCGGGCCGTGGGTAGGTGATGACCAGGGCGCCGGGGATGACACCGGTGCTGGGGCACAGCGGGGACTCGCGCGTGGGCGGCGACTCGAAGTCGTGGTCGCGCTGCCAGGACGAGTAGCTGGCGGGCAGCGCCGCGAACACGCGGTGGTCCACGAAGCGCGCCGGGCAGCGCGGCCCGGCGAGCAGACCGTTGCGGCGATCGATGGCGAGCTCGCGGTGCCAGGGGCAGGGTTCGCTGGGGGCGTGGTCGCGGGTGACGTGGACGCTGCGGGTGTGCGGGCAGGACGGGCCAGGGCGCTGGCCGCTGAGGGCGCACACGCTGACCTCGACGATGCCGGCTGGCGCGTCGAAGGGGCGCGGGCCGAGGTGGGCGGGATCGCGCGCGACGGTGCGGGTCATCAGGCGGTGGAACAGCGGCCCGGCGCCGGACGCGCCGGCGAGGTGGTTCATCGAGTGGCCGCCGAAGTCGCCGCTCCACACCGCGACGGTGTAGCGCTGGGTGTAGCCGATGGCCCAGTTGTCGCGGAAGTTGGAGCTGGTGCCGGTCTTGACCGCGACCGGGAAGCCGAGCAGCAGGGCGTTGGCGGGGCCGAAGGCGGCGCTGCGCAGCCCCTCGTCGGACAGCACATCGCTGATGAGGTAGGCGATCTCGGCGGGCAGCACGCGTGGGGTCGTGGTGGGGCGGGCGCCGGCGGCGGTGGCGGCAGCCACGGCGGCGAACGGGGTGGCGCGGCAGGCGACGCCGGTGCGGGCCAGCGCGGCGTAGCCCTGCGCCAGCTCGAGCAGGGTGACCTCGCCGTTGCCCAGGGTCAGGCCGAGGCCGTAGTGGGCGGCGGGCTGATCCAGCGAGGCGAAGCCGAAGCGGTGCAGGCGCTCGAGCAGCGCGTCGGGGCCGACGCGGTTGGCGACGCGCAGCGCGGGGACGTTGAGGCTCATGCCCAGGGCGTCGCCCATGAGGACGGGGCCGAGGAAGTCCTTGGAGTAGTTCTGCGGGGAAAACAGCGTGCCTTCGGGGTCGCCATAGCGGGTCTCGATGTCGGCGACCACGCTGGCAGGGGTGGCGCCGGCCTCGAAGGCGAGCGCATAGGTGAAGGGCTTGAGCGCGGAGCCGGGCTGGCGACGCGCGACCGCGCCGTTGACCGCGCCGCTGCTGGGTTCGTGGTAGTCGGCCGAGCCGACCATGGCGAGGATGCCGCAGCTCGCGTTGTCGAGGATGACGGCGGCGGCGTTGGTGACGCCGGAGGGGGCCAGCGCGCGCACGTGCTCGGCGAGCAGGCGCTCGGCGTCGGCCTGCAGCGCGGGGTCGAGGGTGGTGGCGAGCTCGCCGGGGGGCGGGCGCAGCGACAGTACATAGTCGGTGAAGTGCGGCGCGGTGAGCGGGGGCGCGCTGACGTAGCGCAGCGGCTCGGCCAGGGCGCTGTCACGCGCGGCGCGGGTGAGCTTGCCGGTGCGCAGGAGACGCGCGAGCACGACGCGCTGGCGGGCCCGCGCGGCGGCCGGGTGTAGCAGCGGGTTCAGGTCGGTGGGCGCCTTGGGCAGGCCGGCGAGCAGGGCGGCCTCGGCCAGGCTGAGGTGGCGGCTGGGCTTGCCGAAGAAGCGCTGGCTGGCGGCCTCGACGCCGACGGTGCCGGCGCCGTAGGGGGCGCGGTTCAGGTACTGCTCGAGGATGGTGCGCTTGGAGACGGCGCGCTCCAGGCGGCGCGCGTCGACCATCTCGCCCAGCTTGCCGGCCAGGCTGCGCGCGTGTGGGTGCACCAGGCGGACCAGCTGCATGGTCAGGGTCGAGGCACCCGAGACGGCGCGGCCGTGGCGAAGCGCGTCAACCGTGGCGCGCAGCACGCCGATGCGATCGATGCCGTCGTGCGAGAAGAAGCGGGCGTCCTCGACCGCGATGGTGGCGTCGATGACCAGGGGCGACATGTCGCTCAGCGGGACCCAGGCGGCGCGGGTGCCCTGGCCGCTCACGGCCTCGCGCAGCAGGCCGCCGCGGGCGTCACGCAGGCGCTGCGAGTCGGCGTGTGGCGCCAGATCGCCGACCGGGTAGGCGCGCGCGCGCACCACCAGCTCGAAGGTGCCCAGCAGCAGCAGCACCAGGACGAGCAGGCCGGCGCCGGCCCAGCCCAGCCGACGCAGCCACCGCCGCGCCCAGATCGGCCATTTTCTGGCCGGTTTACTCGACGATGACATCATCGATCGCCGTCGCCCCGATGACCTCGGGGGCGTACATCGCCTCGGCCCCGGCGGCCGGGCGCAGGAACTTGCCGGGGGTGGTGGCGCGCGCGAGGTAGACGAACTCGTAGCTGCCCGCGGGCAGCTCGTCGGCGTAGAAGGCCACGCGCGCGTCGCGCAGCTCGCTGTGCGACAGGAACTGCAGGCCGGCGCTGACCTCGGGCGTCAGCTTGCCGGCGGCGACCTGCTCGGTGGTGGCCAGGTTGGCGTTGAGCGGCTCCAGGCCGGCGGGAAGCTTGTCGTCGATGGCGACATAGTTCTGCTTGTCCTTGCCGGTGACGCGCAGGCGCACGCGCACCAGGGCGCCGAGCGGGATCTTCTTGCCCTCCAGCGACACCCCGGCGGCGGTCTCGTAGCGCCGCGTGATGGTGAAGCCGCTGGCGCGCGCGACGCGGTTGGCGGGATCGTCGAGCGAGACGTCATACTCGGCGCGCACGGTCAGGAAGCTGGGCGGGCCGCGGTTCTCCAGCGCGAACGTGTGGGTGGTCGCCTTGCCCAGCGCGGCCTCGTCGAGGCGCAGGCGCTGCACGCGGCGTGACACGACCTCGAGGGCCTTGGCCGGGACGGCGGCGCCGTCGCGGGTCAGGGCGAAGGCGGCGGTGTCACCCTTGCTGGCGGCGCCCGCGGCGGCGGCGGTGCTCGGCGAGCTGGCCAGGGCGGCGACGGCCATGATGCCGAAGACGTCCTCCTGGGTGTTGCCCCAGCTGCCGCCCTGCTGGCGCTTGATGAGGCCGGTCAGCAGCTTGGCGCGCATCTCGTCGGGCGGGCTGGCCAGCGCGTAGGCCAGCAGGGCGCCGGCGTGGGTGCGCAGCGGCGAGCCCATCGACCAGCCGGCGGCACGATCGCCCTCGTAGTAGGCCTGCTCGGGCTCGACCTTGGCGGCGGCGCGGATGTCGCCCAGGATGGCGGGCAAGAGCGCACGGTCGCCGGCGCCCTCGGCCACCGCGACGGCCAGGAAGGCCAGGCCGAACGGCGTCAGCTTGCCGCGCTGCTGCCACAGCACCGGCACATAGGCCGACTGCGGACGGCCCAGGCGTCCCAGCGTCATCACGAACAGCGCGCGGGTGTCGGCGTCGGCCATCGCGGCGTGCGGCATCTCCTCCTTGATCTCGCCCTTGCGCAGCGACTCCTCGAGGAAGCTGGCCATGCGCGCGAGCGCGGCCTCGGGCACGTCATAGCCGCGCTTCTTGGCCTCGATCAGCGCGGTCAGGCCGAACGCGGTGCCGAAGGCGTGGGGCTCGCTGCCGCCGGGCCAGTATGACAGGCCGCCGCCGCTGGTCTGGAACGACAGGATGCGGGCGACGCCGGCGGTGGAGAACTTCTTCAGCGCGGCCTCGTCGACGGTGACGCCCATCTCGGGCAGCAGCTCGCTGAGGACGACCAGCGGATAGGCCGTGCTGGTGGTCTGCTCCAGGCAGCCGTTGGGGTAGTCCATCAGGCGGTCGACCGCGCCCTTGAGCTCGGACAGCGAGGTGGTCGACACCATGACCTCGAGCATGGTGCTGCCGGGCAGGCGGCCCTCGGGCAGCTGGATGGCGACCTGGCCCTGGCCCGAGATCTGTGCACGCTCGATGAGGCGGCGGCGCGAGCCGGGGTTCAGCACCGGCACGGCGAGCTCGACGGCGTCGGCCTGGTTGCCCAGGCGGGCCACGAACTTGACGGTCGCGGTGGCCTTGCCGTCCTTGCCGATGACGACCGGGCCGCGCACGGTGACCGGGAAGCTGAACTTCTCCGAGCCGTCGGCGGCGATGGCGCGCTCCTGCTGCGCCGGGCCCTTGCTGGCGGGGCCGGCGCCCGCGCTGCCGTCGAGGCCGACGAAGCCGGCGGTGACCACGACCTTGCCGGCAGCGCCGGTGCCGTTGAACACGCGCGCCTCGACGGTCAGGCTGTCACCCGGGTAGACGAAGCGCGGCAGCACCGGCTGCACGATCAGCGGGCGGCGCACCAGCACGCCGGCCTGGCCCGAGCCGGCGCGACCGGCGGCGTCGACCACCACCGCCATGACGCGGTAGGTGGTCACGTTGTCGGGCAGCTTGAAGCTGATGTGGGCGCGGCCGTCGGCTCCGATGGGCACGCGCGGGTTCCAGTACGCTGTGCTCTGCATCAGGGTGCGCAGCTCGGCGGGCAGATCCTGCAGCGAGAAGCCGTCCCCGCCGTCGCCGGCCGGGAACAGCTGCTCATGGCGGAGGCGCTGGGCGTAGGGCAGCTCGAGGCGGCTCTCCAGGGTGCGCACGCCGAGGGGCTGCTCGGGGTTGAGCTCGGCGACCGGGTCGGGGGTGCGGTGGCGGGTCAGCCCGAGCACCGCCTCGTCGACCACCATCACGGTGGCCTGGCCGGCGGCGGGGCGGCCGGTGCTGTCGCGCACCGCGACGTCGAGCGCCAGCTCGTGGCCCGGGTGCGCCTTGTCGGTGGCGGGCTTGACGTCGACCGCGAGGCGGCGCTCGCGCGGCTCGACGGCGAGGCGGGCGTAGCCCATGCGGAAGGCGGGGGCGCCGGTCTCGAAGCCGCTGGCGTCGCGCTTGTCGTGGATGCGACCGCGCAGCAGGACGACCGAGGCGTAGATGTTGGGGGCGTGGTCGGCGGTGATGGGGACCTCGATCACCGGGGTGTCGCCGTCGATGCGGAACAGGCGGTGCTCGAGGATGCCGCCGCGCTCCAGGGTGAGCAGGCCGCGCGCGCTGCCGAACGGCGAGGCCACCATCAGGCGGGCGACGTCACCGGCGCGGTAGCTCTGCTTGTCGGTGATGAGCTCGATGCGCTCGTGGTCGAAGCGCGGCCAGGCGACCTCGCCCTTGCCCGAGGCGTTGAGGTCGAAGCCGGTCTCGACGCGGCGCCCGGCGGGATCATCGGCGGCGGCCCGCACGCGGTACTGCCCGGCGCGCGGGACGCGGAAGCTGCAGGTCACCGCGGCGGCGCGCGTGGTGGTCTTGCAGCTGGCGACGGTCTCGATGACCTCGCGATCGAGACGCTGGGCGCCGTCCCCGGCCAGGCGCACGGCGCCCTGGTGCTCGACGCGCTCGAGCCGCGCGCTGACGGCGACGCGGGGGCGCACGCGGCCCTCGGGATCGACGGCGACCACCGGGACCTCCAGGGTGTCGCCTGCGGCCAGCACGCGCTCGGCGGGCGGCGCGACGCCGAGGTAGAAGGCGGCCGGGTGCACGGTCTGCGCGGTGCGACCGGCGTAGACCTGGCGATCGACGTCGGTCACGCTGGCGTCGACGACATAGCGCATGGCGCCGGCGCGCGCGGCGTGATCGGGGGTGAAGGCGACGCCGAGGCGGCCTTCACCGTCGAGGCGCCCCTTGCCATGGCTGAGCATGGTGGACGACGCGGTGTCCTGGCCCTCGGAGGTGAAGACGAAGCGCGGGAAGTTGCCAGGCGCGAAGCGCACCGGGGTGCGTGACACCGAGTAGGTCACCTCGCGGCCGCCCAGGTTGCCGCCGTGCAGGTAGCGCGCGGCCACACCGGCGTGCACCGGCTGGCCGTACTTCCAGGTCGCCTCGTCGGCATCGATGCTGACCGCGAAGGTCGGCACCCGGTACTCCTCGACATGGAAGCGACGCGTGAGCGCGCGCTCGCCGAGCTCGACGCGCAGCGAGTACTCGCCCACGGCGGCGGTCGATTTGAGCGCGACGTCGTGGTCGGCGCTGCCGAAGCCGTCGAGCGCGAGGTCGCCGCTGTAGAGCTCCTGGCCGCGCGGATCCTTGATCGAGAGGTGCGCGGGCGTCTTGCTGGCGCGGGCGTCGTCGGCGTCGGCCAGGATGGCCTTGATGTGCACGGTCTCGCCGGGGCGGTAGATCCCGCGCTCGGTGAAGACGGCGCCGCCGAGCAGGCGGGTGCCCTTGGCCTCGCCAGGCAGGCCGAAGCGCCAGGCGTCCGACAGGCGGTCGTCGGCGAGCGCGACCACGGCGTGGTCCGTGCCCGAGGTGAGCTCGCTGAAGGCCGACTGCAGCAGGCCGAGGCGGCCAGCGAGATCACGGGCGGGCACGCGGGCCACGCCGTCGGCGCCGGTGCTGGCGCGCGCGATGACGCTGCCCTCGTGATCCCGCAGCGTCACCGGGGCGCCGGCCACGACGTCGCCATCGGCCAGCCGGGTGGCCCACACCAGGAGCTCGCCATCGAAGACCTTGGCGGTGACACCAAGTCCGGTGACCTGCACCAGCGCGCTGGCGGTGGGCGGCCCGCTGAGCGCGGCGGCGCTGCCACGCCCCTGCGCCAGCGCCTCCAGGCACAGGAAGCCGGTGGTGTTCAGCGCGATGTCGTCGGTGAAGGGCTGGTTGAGCGGGCGATCGGCGGGTGCGGCGGCGCGGGTCGCCTCGGGGGTCGCGCCGCGCTGGGCGCAGGGGGCGTCGCCCCCGTTCACGGCGTGGATGAAGTCGACCGCGCTTGCCAGGCGATGCACCTTCACGGTCAGCGCGCCCAGGTTGCGACCGCGGATGGGCAGGCGGGCGTGGCCGTTCTCCAGCACCAGGGCGGCGGCGGGCAGCTCGAGGCTGGGCGCCAGGTCCTCGGCGCGCACGCGGAAGGTCGCGGGCACCCCCAGGCGGTTGCCCAGCACGTCGGTCAGACCGGCGGCGACCGAGAGCTGGTACAGCTGGCCGGGCGCCAGCGTGGCGGCGACCTCGGCGGTGGCGCCGGAGGTCGAGATGCTGAGGTTCTTCGGCCTGGGCGTGATGGTGAGCGCGCGCTCGATGCCCTTGACGGTGACCGAACCCGAGAAGCCGAAGCGCCAGTTGACGCGCAGCGGGGCGCGCTGTCCGGCGCTGGGGTCGCCGCCGCCGTCCTCGTAGTCCTCCTCGCCGCCGTAGGCGCTGCTGCCGTTGAAGACGCGCAGCGCGAAGGTCGAGTTGGCGACCAGGTTCTTCTCGATCGGCTCGATGGCGGTGCCGGCGGCGGACCAGCTGGGGATGGCGAAGGACACCGGCTCGCCATCGCCGGGCAGCTCGACCACGGTGACCGCGACCAGGTAGGCGGTGTCGACCTTGCCGTCATAGACCTGGGCCGCGCTGCCGGGGCGTTCGACCCGCAGCTCGAGGGCGCGCTTGCCCAGGCTGGTGGCGCGCAGCTTGCTGGCGATCTTGGCGGGGTCGACGGGCTGGTCGAACAGCATGAACAGCGGTCCGGCACCGACCTGGCTGGTGGCGCTGAGCAGCGACACGAAGCGCGGCTTGCCGGCGATGACCGGCCACGACGCGACCTTGCCGGCGGCCGAGAAGTGCGGCACCTGCACGGTGTCCTGCCACGCCCCCGGCACGACCAGCTCGGGTGCGCCTGCGGGCGCGGCGAGCTCGGTCAGCTTCAGGGCGAACTCGTGGCCCCAGGGCAGCTGGCCGGCCGCCGGGGTGAAGACCAGCTCGGTCGGGCTCTTCCAGGCCAGCTTGCCGCGCTGCGGCGGCTCGAAGGTCAGCCTGGGCAGGCGCGCCTTGGCCAGCCCCTTGGGCGCAACCATGGGGTGGCTGAAGGCGATGGTCAGCGTGCAGCCGGCACGCTCGCAGTCACTGCGCGAGATCTCGAGCTCGGGCGCGTCCTCGCCGGCGACCTGCTGCATCTCGAGCTCGAGCGGAGCGTTCACGGGCAGCAGCGCGGCGGGCGGCGGGGAGTCAGCTGGCGGCGCCTGTGCGGTGGCCGACTGCACCGCCGCCGCACCGGCGTCACGGCCGCTCGCGCTGTCGCGCGGCGACGCGCACGAGACACACACCAACACTGGAGCCACCACCATCGCGAGCCGGGTGCGCACAGGAGTCATGCGTCGCCGCTGAGCAACCCGCGTGCCGACGACAACCCCCCGATGTCGCGCCCACGTGCGCGGCGCTGTGTCCAGACTGACAGCGCGCGACGTGGTCGGCACGTGTCTCAACAGCCGCGAAAAGTGCGCCGCGACGGAAGCGAAGCGCGCGTGACGGCGTTACGTCGCCGGCGTGCTCTGCGCGGAGCCGCGCCAGGTGATCAGCGCGGGAACCTGCGCGTCAGGCGCTCCAGGGCGGCGTCGAGGGTGGCGTCGTGCTTGCAGAAGCAGAAGCGGATCAGGGTGCGCGGCGGGGCGTCGAGGTAGAAGGCGCTCATCGGGATGGTGACCACGCCGGCCTCGAGGACCAGGCGGCGGCAGAAGGCGACGTCGTCCTCGTCAGGGCGCATCCAGCCGGCGGCGTCGGCGACCAGGAAGTAGGTGCCATCACAGGTCAGCAGGGGCAGCCCCAGCGCGCCGAGGCCGGCGGCCAGGCGCTCGCGGCTGCGCGCCAGCGGCTCGCCCAGGCCGCGGAAGTAGCTGGCGTCGTTGCCAAGGCCCAGGGCAACGGCGTGCTGCAGGCTGGGCGCGCTGGTGAAGGTCACGAACTGGTGCGCCTTGGCGATCGGGCGCAGCAGCGCGGGCGCGGCCGTGATGTAGCCGATCTTCCAGCCGGTCAGCGAGAAGGTCTTGCCCGCCGAGCCGATGCGCACCACGCGCTCGCGCATGCCGGGCAGGGTCATCAGCGGCAGGTGGCGCGCGGCGCCGAAGGTCAGGTGTTCGTAGACCTCGTCGCACACCGCATAGACGTCGTGGCGCAGCACCAGCTCGGCGATGGCGCCCAGCTCGGCGGCGGTGAAGACCTTGCCGCTCGGGTTCATCGGCGTGTTCAGCACCAGCAGCTTGGTGCGCGGCGAGAAGGCCGCCGCCAGCGCATCCACGGGCAGCTCCCAGGACGGCGGGGTCAGGCGCACCGCGCGCGGGACGGCGCCCAGGCGGCGGATCACCGGCGCATAGGTGTCATAGGTCGGCTCCAGCAGGATGACCTCGTCGCCCTGATCGAGCAGCCCCATGAAGCAGTCGAGCAGCGCCTCGGTCGCGCCCGAGGTGACCAGCACCTCGGCGGCGCCCACGTCGAGGCCGTACAGGCGACGCTGGTGGTCGGCCACCGCCTCGCGCAGCGCGGGCAGTCCCAGCATGGGCGGATACTGGTTGTGGCCGTGGACGACGAAGTCGGCGGCGGCCTGGCGCAGCGCCAGCGGGCCGGGGTCGTCGGGGAAGCCTTGACCCAGGTTGACCGCGGCGTGCTCGCGGGCCAGGCTCGACATGGCCTCGAAGATGGTGGTGCCCGAGGCCGACAGGCCGGGGTTGGCGGGCTTCACTCGGCCGACTCCGACTCGGGCAGCTTGGGCAGCTCGTCGATGCGCGGCTCGAGCACGATCTCGATGCGGCGATTGAGCTGCTTGCCCTTCTTGCTGCGGTTCTTCGCCGCGGGGTCGAACTCGGCGTAGCCGGCGGCGGCCAGGCTGCTGGCGGGCATGCCGGCGCTGATGAGGTACTTCACCACGCGCAGGGCGCGCGCCACGCTGAGCTCCCAGTTGTCGCTGTAGGGCGAGTCCTTGATGGGGTCGGAGTCGGTGTGGCCGGCGACCAGGAAGTGGCGATCGCCGAGCTCGGCGAGCACCTTGGCGACCGCGGTCAGGGCGGCGTTGCCCTTGTCCGACAGCTCGGCCTTGCCGGAGCCGAACAGCACGCCAGCGGGCAGCTCGACCAGCATGCGGCCGTTGCGCACGCGCACGCGCAAGGTGCCGGTGTCGATCATCTTCTGGAACTTGGCGGTCAGGGCCTGGAACGCGGCGAGGCGACGCTCGGAGTCGGCGCGCTGCTTGCGCAGCTCGTCGAGCTCGGCGGCGCTGGCCTTCATCGACTCGTCGAGGGCGCCCGCGCGGGTCTCGGCGGCGCTCTTGCCGGTGCGGCAGCTGTCGAGGTCGCGCTGGCGCTGCGCGCTCTCGGCCTCGGCGTCGGTCAGGCGCTTGCGCACGCCGTCATACTTCGACTGCGCGACGCAGCCGGCGGCGAGCGCGAGCGCGACCGCGAGCCCAGCCACGAGGGGACCTCTGGTGCTTGCCATGGCGCGATGATGCCAGATGTCATGGCGCGCGGGCTGTCACCTGGTGCCAGCGCGTCGGGGCTGACGGACGCGCGCAGCATGCGACAATCAGCGTCGCGAAGGCGAGGCGTGGCCGACGCCCAGGAGTGTTGATGTCGGACACCATGATCGTGCTCGTGACCGTGCCGCTGGTGGCGGCCTTCGTCGGCTGGCTGACCAACTGGCAGGCGCTGGTGATGATCTTCAGGCCGCTGAAGTTCCGGGGCATCGGGCCCATCGGCTGGCAGGGGATCCTGCCGCGCAAGGCGCTCAAGTTCGCCGACGATGTCGGCCGCATGCTGACCGAGCGGCTCATCTCGCCGCGTGAGCTCGCGCTCCGCCTCGACCCCACCGAGATGGAGCAGCTGCTGGCGAGCACGCTGGACGCCGAGACCCTGGCGCTGACGCGCGAGGCCGCCGAGCTCATCCGCCCGGGCGCCTGGGCCGCGCTGCCGGAGCCGCTGCGCGACGCCATCGTGGCCCAGGTGCGTGCCCAGACCAGCCAGGCGGCGCGTGAGCTGTTCGACAAGCTGCAGGGCATCTCCAGCGAGCTGCTCGACGTGCGCGCGCTGGTGACGCGCGAGCTGACCGGCGCCAACACCGGTCGCCTGGTCATGATGTTCAAGCGCCTCGGCCACAAGGAGCTGCAGTTCATCGAGTACTCGGGCGGGGTGTTCGGGTTCCTGATCGGGCTCCTGCAGGCCGCGAGCTGGGGGCTGTTCGGCATCTGGTGGACCATGCCGCTGGTCGGCGTGATCGTCGGTCTGGCCACCAACTGGCTGGCCCTCAAGATGGTGTTCCGGCCCCAGCAGCCCACGCGCTACCTGGGGCTGGTGACCTACCAGGGCGTGTTCGCGCGCCGGCAAGCCGAGATCGCCCGCGACTATGGCCGCATCGCCGCCGAGCAGATCCTGACCCCGAGGAACCTCATCCGCCTGATCACCGAGGGTGCGGGCGGAGAGCGCCTGGCCCGCCTCATCAGCGAGACCGTCGCGGAGCGGCTCGACACCGAGTGGAAGAAGGTCGAACCGCTGGTGCCGGTGCGCGTCGAGCCCGAGGTGCTGACCCGCATCAAGCAGCTGGCGGCGCAGCGCATCGTGGCGCGGATCCCTGACGTGACCCCCGAGCTGGAGAGCTACATCGCGCGCAAGCTCGAGGTGGCGCGCACCATCGAGGACAAGCTCGCGGCGCTGTCCAAGCCCGAGTTCGAGCGCGTGCTGCGCGGGCTGTTCGAGGAGGACGAGCTGCTCCTCATCATCATCGGCGGCGCGCTGGGCGGAGCCGTCGGACTGGTGCAGGGGCTGCTGGCGATGGGCTGAAGGGTCGGCGCGCGGTCAGGCGATGCGCCGGGCCTCCAGGTAGAAGCGCTTCTCGTGCGCCTCGCCCATCGAGAAGGTCTTGCGCGGCAGCGCGCCGTCGAGGGCGACCGAGCGGAACAGCTCCTGCTTGCGCATCGCGGGCAGGTACAGGCCGGCGGCGCCGGGGCGGCTGCCCAGCCGGGTCACGGCGTCGGCGCCGTGGACATAGTCGATCTCGCGCGCGCCCTTGGTCTGCATGAAGGCGTCGAGGAACGGCTGCAGGGTGCCCACCGGCAGGTTGTGGCCGGGGCGGTCGATCTCCAGGACCCCTGCGGCGCTGGCCGTGACCAGGCCGACCAGGTGAACCGAGCCATCGTGCTGGGCGTCGACGCGCAGGCGCACGGCGTCGAACGAACCCAGGGGGATGAAGCGGGTGCGGCCCGGGTAGTGCTCGGCCAGGGCGGCGGGCAGGTCGCGCGCGAGGTCGAACAGCACCCGGTGGATGGGCTCGAACTCCAGCGCGTGATCGTGCAGGTTCGTGAGCTCGACCAGGGCGTGGCGCAGCGGCGACGATGCCAGCAGCGCGGCGCGCTCGGCGGGGCCGGCGGCGCGCTCCTTGGCGCGCTCCCAGATGGTCTTGGCGGTGGCCAGCGAGTGGTTGCCGTCGCCCATGGCGTACAGCAGCACCGGCGTCCCGGCCGGGACGCCCGATCTGGCGGCGAAGACCTCGGGGCGCGCGAGCTCGGTCAACGCGGCGACCACGCCGGCCTCCAGCGCGGGGTCGTCGACGCGCCGCCCGCTGACGTGGCCCGAGCCCAGCATGAGCTCGACGTCGTACAGCACCGGCAGGCGCTCGCGCGCCGCCGTGAGCGGGCCCAGCACATGATTGTCGGGGTCGTCGATGAGCACCATGATGTGGGGCAGCTCGACGGTGGCGCCCTCGCGGATCTTCACCCGCGGCGGAATGCGGTCGAGGATGGTGCCCTCGGTGGCGCGGATCGGGCTGTGCGAGCCGACGCGGAAGTCATACTGCTCGAGATCGAGGCACACCATGAGGCCGTGCCGGACCCGCCCCGCGATGCTGCGCTCGACGTACACGAAGCCGGGGGTGGCGACGAACACGCCGTCGTCGTAGTAGCGCCGCATGGTGGCGCGGATGCGCTCGATGCGCGCCTCGGGCGCGGCCTCGCCGAGGTAGACCTCGGGGTAGACCAGGTGCAAGGTCGAGGGCGCGTCGCCGACCAGGGCGGCGACCTCGGACCAGTAGGCCGGCTCCGAGGTGTGCTGATCGCAGGCGATGACGGCCCACTTGTGGAGATCGATGCCGGGTTTCGGCAACAGCACCTCGGGGACGCCGAGACCGAGCTTGTCGTGGATGCGCATGATGTCCTCGGCCGGGCATGATACCCGAGCGCGGCATCATCAACGCGAACTGAAGCCGTGCCAAAGGGTGTAAAACGGTGGCGCCATGTTGCCCAGACCCGACCTGTGCGGAAAGCGCGGCCTCGACCTCCTGCGCGATCCGTTGCTCAACAAAGGTACCGCCTTCACCGAGCGCGAGCGCGATGTGCTCGGCCTGCGTGGCCTGCTGCCGCCCCGGGTCCACACCCTGGACGAGCAGGTCGAGCGCGTGCTGGCCACGGTGCGTGACAAGCCCAGCGATCTGGAGCGCTACATCTATCTGACCTCGCTGCAGGACCGCAACGAGGTGCTTTTCTACAAGCTGCTCGGCGACAACCTCGACGAGCTGATGCCCATCGTCTACACGCCCACGGTCGGGCAGGCCTGCCAGCGCTACTCGCAGATCTTCCGGCGTGCCCGCGGCGTCTTCGTGTCGCCCGCCGACCGCGGCCGCATCCGCGAGGTGCTGCGCAACTGGCCGCACCACGACGTCCGCATCATCGTGGTCACCGACGGCGAGCGCATCCTCGGCCTGGGTGACCTGGGCGCCAACGGCATGGGCATCCCGATCGGCAAGCTGGCGCTGTACACCGCGTGCGCCGGCATCCACCCGCGCTGGTGTCTGCCCATCACCATCGACGCCGGCACCAACAACCAGGCCCTGCACGACGATCCCATGTACATGGGCGCCAAGGCCCCGCGCCTGCGCGGCGCGCCCTACGACGAGCTGGTCGACGAGCTGATGAGCGCCGCCCAGGAGCTCTACCCCGACGTCGTCCTCCAGCTGGAGGATTTCGGCAACGCCAACGCCTTCCGCCTGCTGCACGCCTACCGCGACCGGACCTGCGTGTTCGACGACGACATCCAGGGCACCGCGGCGGTGGCGCTGGCCGGGATCTACTCCAGCCTGCGCGAGACCGGGGGCAAGCTGGCCGAGCAGCGCTTCCTCTTCATGGGCGCGGGCGAGGCCGGCATCGGCATCGGCGATCTCATCGTCGACGCGCTGGTCAGCGGCGGCATGGCGCTGGCCGAGGCGCGCCGGCGCTGCTGGTTCTTCGACTCCAGAGGGCTGGTGGTGCGCGATCGCGAGGGGCTGGTGGCGCACAAGGTGCCGTTCGCGCACGACCACCCGCCCGAGCGCGACTTCCTGGCCGCGGTCGAGGCGCTGCGCCCCAACGCCATCATCGGCGTGTCGGCCACCCCGCGCGTGTTCACCGAGCCGGTGGTGCGCGCCATGGCGCGCCTCAACCAGCGCCCCATCATCTTCGCGCTGTCGAACCCGACCTCGAAGGCCGAGTGCACCGCCGAGGAGGCCTACGGCTGGAGCGACGGCCGCGCCCTGTACGCCAGCGGCAGCCCGTTCGCGCCGGTGACCCTGAACGGCCGCCGCTTCGTGCCCGGGCAGGGCAACAACGCCTACATCTTCCCCGGCGTCGGCCTCGGTCTCATCTGCGCGGGCGCCACCCGGGTGACCGACGAGATGTTCGCGGCCTCGGCGCGCACGCTGGCCAGCATGGTCACCGCCGAGGATCTCGCGATGGGCCGGATCTACCCCGATCTGGCGCGGGTGCGGGAGATCTCTGCCGCCATCGCGATCGCGGTCGCCGAGGTCGTCTTCGCGCGCGGCCTGACCCGGCGCGCGCGCCCCGCCGATCTGGCCGCCGACGTGCACGCCACCATGTTCGACCCGCGCTACGAGGAGTACCTCTGACCGCGGCTACGGCATCCTCATGAACGACCAGGTGTAGGTGACGCCGTCGCCGCCGGCCGAGCCGGAGATGGTCTTCACCATCGGATCGTAGGGCTGGATGCCGGTGGCCACCCACGGTGGCGGGGTACCGCAGGTGGTGAAGCCGCCGCCCATCGGGCAGGCGGTGTGCACGTAGCAGATCTCCTGGCCGGGCGGGTACGAGCCCTGCGCCATGTACATCGGCGGCGTGGTCGGGAAGAACTGCAGCGAGCCCGAGATCTGCACCGGGCCGCCGGTGATGGTGACCTGGCAGCCGGCCTCGACGCCGCTGCCGCTCAGCGCCGCGGTGCCGGTGGCCTCGAAGGCGCTGCCGAACGGGCCGGGCATCTCCTTCCACACCACGGTGGCGGTGATGCGCCGGTTGAGCGAGCCTCCCGCGACGGGGTCGGTCAGGATGGCCTCCTCGGAGGCGGTGCCGTTCCACGACGGACACACCGAGACACACGGGTGGGGATCGATCTTGGGGCCGCCTGCTGGCGCCAGCTCCAGGTGCAGGTGGGGGCCGCTGACGGCGCCAGTGGTGTCGCTCTCGCCGATCTCCTGGCCGCAGGTAACGGGCTGCCCCACGGTCACCGTGCGCACCTTCATGTGCGCATAGCGGATCGCGCCGGTGCCAGGGACGCTGATGAGCACGGTCTCGCCGAAGCTGTCCGAGAAGCGCGACTCGACCACGGTGCCGGCGCCACCCGCGAACAGCTTGTCGCCTGGCTGCGCCGCGTAGTCGACCCCCGGGTGACCGAGCCAGAGATAGCGGCACATGCTGTTCCGGCACTGCTTGGGGTGCCTGGCGTCATCGGGACACTCGTCCGCCGTGGTGCAGGGGACCTCGGGCAGGTTGGGGCGCCGGAGCCAGATCTGGCGGTTGGGATCGAACGGACTGGTCACGGCGAGCGACTTCAGCGGCGGTGCGAAGCCGTTGACCGGACAGGCGCCGGTGCCGAGCGGGAAGGTCATGGTGCCGGGGAAGCCAGGGGGCAGCGTGGTCTGCTGCCCGGGCTGCGCCAGCGTCAGCACGGTCTCGAAGCCGCCGTCAGGAGCCAGGTTGCTGGTCAGGAGCTCAGGCGCCAGCGTCAGCTTCACGCTGCCGCCGCTGGTGGTGGCCTCCAGCGCCTCGAACTGCGGCAAGGCATCCTCGTCGCTGGCGCCGGGCTGCTCGATGAGGACGCGGGCGGCGCCGTCGAAGGCGTCGGGGATGGTCAGCTCGACCGCCAGCGGCTGCGTCGGGGCCACGCTGCCGACATCGATGCGCACCTCGTACGAGGCGCGCGGACCCAGCTCGAAGATCCCGGTGGTCTCGGCATACAGCGCGGCGGTGGCGGGGTCGGCGGTGGTGCGGATGGTCACCTGCGTCGGCGCAGCGAAGGCGCCGGACGGGAACTTGAAGCTGCCCACCCCGCCGAGCGCGATGGTGCCGCCACCGGGGCCGATCATGTCGGTCCTGGTCAGGCCCGGGCCGCCGCCCCCGCCGCCGTCCGACGAGCCGCAGCCCGCCACCAGCCAGCACAACCACAGGACCCCCGAGAACCTCGCCACCATCGGCTCAGGCTACGCCCCGGGGTGCACATGTACGACTGCAAGGATCCTTGCCCGGGGCCTCAGGCCGGGAGCGGGAGATCGATGACCACGCGCGCGCCGGCACCGTCGCGGTTGTCCCAGGACACCGCGCCGCCGCTGGCCTTGATCAGGCCATCGACCAGACCGATGCCGAGGCCGCTGCCGGCTGCCTTGGTCGAGGCGGCCGCGCCGGGCTGCCGCCCCAGGACGGCGGCGGGCAGGCCGGGGCCGTCGTCGACGATCTCGATGTGCACACCGGCGGCGTCGCCGTGGGCGCGCAGGTCGACGCGGCGCGCGCGGCGCTGGCCGTCACCTTCGCAGGCGTTGACCAGCAGGTTGGCGAGGATGCGACGCAGCGTCGGGGCCCCACCGGCGACCTGCGCGACCAGCGTGGCCTCGGCGTGCACCACGAGCTCGACGTCGGGGAAGCGGCCGCGCAGGCTGCCCATGACCTCGCTGGCGGCGGCGTGGATCTCGACCGGGCGCGGCTCTTCCAGCGCGGCCAGCTCCTCCAGCGCGCGCGCCTTGACGCCCTCGATCTGGTCGCGGATCTCGCCGAGATCCTCGCGCAGGTTGGCGACCGCCGGCACGCCGCTCTGGCGCGCCACCAGATCGGCGTTGATCTGCGCCGACATCAGCACGGTGCGCAGGTCGTGGTGATCGCGCAGCACCGAGCGCAGGCCGTCGCCCGCCTGGGCCGCCTGCACCGCGGCGCGCGCGCCCCGCTCGACCAGGCGCCGGGTGCGCACGGCGATGATGATGGCCAGCGCCGTCGACATCGCGAGCAGCGCGCTGAACATGGTGTAGGTCGTCGTGTTGACCGGCACGCGATCGCCCGAGACCACCCGATCGACGAGCACGAGGACCGCATAGGCCAGCGCGTTGAGCGCGCCGCCCAGCACCGCCGCGCTGGCCTGCAGCCGCAGCCCCGAGGCCACGATGATGATGAGCAGCCCCGAGACGTCGACCATGTTGGTGAGCCCGACATAGCCCGGCCACGGCCACAGCGCGCCCGGCAGCAGCGCCAGCGTGGCGACCACACAGTCCAGCGCCACCGACAGGTGCAGCACCAGCCGGGTGCGGCGCCGCCGACCCAGGCCCATCAGCACCGCGATCGAGAAGGCCATCGCGCCGGCCAGCCCCGGGAAGGTCATCCACGCGCGCTCGGCCTCGTGGCCCAGGGAGTCGCCGCGCCACAGGATGGCCGAGCGCGTGCCCAGCACCAGGCAGAACAGCAGGCGCGCCAGCGAGACCGCGCGCTCGCCCGCGATGGCCGACTCGGTCAGGGTGCGCTGGACCGCGTCGTCACCCGCACCCGCCATCTTCCCGCTCGTCGTCGTCACCCGTCCTGATGGTACCCGAGTCGGCAGTTGACCGCGCCCGGCGCGGCGCACATGCTGGAATCGTGCGGCGGGTGGTCAACCGGGTCCTGGTGGTGGAGGACAACAGGGCGCTGCTGCGCACCCTGGAGGCCGCCATGTCGGCGCGCTTCCCCGAGGTCCGCGCCTGCCGCACCGTGGCCGAGGCGCGCCAGCACGTGGCCGGCTGGACCCCCGATCTGGTGGTGCTCGACTTCATGCTGCCCGATGGCGACGCCCGCGCGGTGCTCGACCTCACCGAGCTGCGCGAGCCGGCGCCGGTGGTGGTCGCCGTCAGCGGCGAGGCCGGCCCCACCGAGTCGTTCGAGCTGGCCCAGCGCGGCGTGCGCGCCTTCCTGCCCAAGCCGCTGACGCTCGACGAGCTCGAGGCCGCCATCGAGCTGGCCATCAGCGCCGCGCCCGACCTCGAGCCCTACCTGCGCCAGACCGCGGGCCACCGTCCGCTGCGTGAGGTCACCGACGAGGTCCGCGACGTCCTCATCAACGAGACCTTGGCGCGCGCGGGGGGCAGCCGTCGCGCCGCCGCGCGCAGCCTGGCGACCTCGCGCCAGCTGCTGCAGTACCTGCTGCGTCAGCGCCAGGGCTGAGCCGGCGCCCTGTCGCGCCGCGCGGGCGGCGCGGGGCTGCTGCCACCGCCGACGATGACCGTGGCATGATGGGCCATGGCCGGGGGGGCAAGGCCGCGCGTGCTGACGCGCGAGGATGCGGTCGCGCGGCGACGGCACCGGATCGCGGTGCAGCGCAGCCGCTGCATCTCGTACCTGGCGGTCGGGCCGCTGGCGCTGCTGCTGCGCAGCCTGGGGGCGGTCGACACCAGCGTGGTCGATATCGCGCTGATCATCGTGGCGGCGCAGCTGACCGTGGTCGCGGGCTGGCTGCTGGCCAGCCGGGATCTGGAGGGCCGCTGGGGCATCGACCTGTGGTGGCTGTGGGGGCTGACCGACACCCTGCTGGTGTCGCTGGGGGTCTATGTCTCGGGCGGGCTGGGCAGCCCGTGGTTCATGTTCTACCTGCTCAACATGCTGGGCGCGGGCTTCGTGCTGAGCGTGCCGCTGGCGGCGCTGGTCGGGGTGGCCAACGCGCTGTGCTACCTCGGCGTGCTGCTGTTCATGGGCCACATCCAGCTGTTCGACGCGGGTTTCGGCATCGCGCTGGCGCGCATGCTGGTGATGGGCACGGTGTTCGCGTTCGCGCTGCAAGGCATCGTGGCGCTCAAGCACAAGCGCATGCTGGTGCGTCGCCTCAAGGAGGACGAGTCGCGCAAGGTGCGCGAGCTGACCCGGCTGACCGCCGCGCTGGACCACCGCACCCGCGCGCTGGCCGACGCCAACCAGCGCATCCGCGAGGCCGACCGGCTGAAGTCGCGCTTCCTGGCCAACATGAGCCACGAGCTGCGCACGCCGCTGAACTCGATCATCGGCTTCTCCGAGATCCTGGAGACCCGCCTCACCGACCTCGACCCGCGCCACGCCAAGTTCCTGCGCAACATCCACACCTCGGGCAGCCACCTGCTGGGCATCATCAACGACATCCTCGACCTGTCGAAGGTCGAGGCCGGCCGCATGGAGCTGCACGCCGAGCGGCTGTCGTTCACCCGGCTGACCGACGGCGTGCTGGCCGTGATGAAGGGCGCCGCCACCGCGCGCGGCGTGGTGCTGGAGGTGGAGGCGCCGGGCGACCTGCCCGAGCTGGAGGCCGATCCGGTGCGCGCCAAGCAGATCCTCTACAACCTGCTGGCCAACGCGGTGAAGTTCTCGCCCGACGGCGGCACCGTGACGGTGACGGCGCGCGCGCTGGACGCGGAGGCGTCGCCGCTGGGGGTCGCGGCGCTGGAGTTCGCGGTCATCGACCACGGCATCGGCATCGATCCCAAGGATCACGAGCTGGTGTTCCAGGAGTTCCGCCAGGTCGACAGCGGCAGCGCGCGCAAGTACGAGGGCACCGGCCTCGGCCTGGCCCTGGTGCGCAAGTTCGTGGCGCTACATCGCGGCGAGCTGCGCCTCGAGAGCCAGCTCGGGCAGGGTTCGCGCTTCATCGTGACGCTGCCGCTGAAGGCCAGCGCGGGCGACCCCGCCAGCGCGGCGCTGCCGCCGGCGCTGCCGCAGGGCACCCACCCGACGGTGCTGGTGGTCGAGGACGATCCCACCGTGTACGAGAAGATCGCGGCTGATCTGGAGCGCGGCCAGTACCGCTGCGTGCGCGCGCGCACCGGCGAGGAGGCGCTGGAGCTGGTGCGCTCGCAGACGCCGGCGGCGATCACGCTGGATCTGGTGCTGCCCGGCATGGACGGCTGGGAGGTGCTGCGCCAGCTCAAGCAGGACGCCGCGACCCGGGGCGTGCCGGTGGTCATCGTGTCGATGCTCGACAGCCACGAGCTCGGCGTCGCGCTGGGCGCCGACGGCTACTTCGTCAAGCCGCCCGACGGGGACGAGCTCCTGCGTCGCATCGCCGAGCTGGTGCCGCGACCGGCGGCGCACCTGCTGGCCATCGACGACGATCCCCAGGTCCACGAGCTGCTCGACGCCACCCTGACACCGCGCGGCTACACGCTGGAGCACGCGCTGTCGGGCGCCGACGGGCTGGCGCGCGCCATCGCGGCGCCGCCCGATCTGGTCATCCTCGATCTCATGATGCAGGGCATGGACGGCTTCGAGGTCGCGGCGCGGCTGAAGTCGGCGCCGTCGACCGCGCACGTGCCCATCCTGGTGCTGACCGCCAAGGATCTCAGCGCCGACGAGCGCCGCCAGCTGTCGGGCCACATCGGGGCGCTGCTGCAGAAGGGCGAGGCCCGCGAGTCGGGGCGCCTGCTGGAGACCCTGCAGGAGCTCCTGCGGCGGTCGCCCACGGGGCCAGGCGCGAGCTGAGGCGCCTCAGGGGCTCGCGAGGGCCGCCCACAGCCTGTCGCGCAGGTCGGCGGGCGGCATCGCGGGCGCCATGGCCGCGCTCTGCTCGACCAGGGCGATGGCGGCGGCGGGCGCGGCGGCGCGCGCCATCAGGCGGGCGTGCTTGACGTCGATCGGCTCGGCGTGGTCGCTGACGGTGAGGCGCGCCGGGTCCTCGGCGATCAGCACCGAGTCAGTGACCACCACGGGGCCGGTGGTCACCGCCTTGAGCGCGCCGCTCAGCGGCCAGGTCGAGATGAACAGCGAGTGCTCGATGACGGTCGACTTGGCGTAGCCGATCTCGAGCTCGGCCGCGAAGGCGTTGCCGATGAAGACGTCGTTTCTGATCACGACCTTCTCGAACACGCCGGGCTCGGTCGGATGGGTGGCCAGCGCCACCAGCGAGCACGGCTCGGGGCCGGGCTGCTGGTTGCCGATGAACCAGGAGTCCTCGATGCGGACCTCGACCGGCGACTTCTTGCCGCCGCTGCCGCGGGCGACCAGCTGCAGGAACGGCCAGCGCACGCCCGGATCGGCGAAGCGTCCCCGCACCAGCGCCGAGCCCACGATGGCGACGCGCTCCAGCACCTCGATCTTCAGCGTGGTGGCGCGGCTGTCGGTCCAGACCAGATCCTGGATGGTGACCGAGCGACCGCTGATCCCGACCGGGCCGCTGGGCAGCACGGTGCCCCCGCCCAGCAGCACGATGTCGATCGGCGGCGGCGGCGCGACGCCCTGGACCGCCAGGCTCCAGCCCACCGCGCTGTAGTCGCCCGGTGCCAGGCGAACCTCGAGCTTGCCGTCGAAGCCGCTGCTGGCCAGCCGCTTGTACTCGTCATACAGGGCGAGCAGGTCGTCCGAGGACTTGACGTCAAACACGCGGGTCTCCTTCGGCAAAGCTGACGACGGTCGGGCGCTGCCCGCTTCGGTCGGGATGGCGCCGTGGGAGCGCTCTTGCCGACGACAGCCACCGATCGTCACGAGCAGCATGGGAAGCGCCAGCACGAGGTGGGTCAGTCTCATGTCCTGGGGAGGACGCCCGACTCCATGGTGTTGAAGTTGCGGAAGAACTCGTCGAGGTCCATGGAGAAGATACCATCGGCGCTGCGCCCGCTGGGAGTGCCGTCTTCGGGCCGCGTCGCGGTGTTCATGCCCTCGCGATCGGGTTCGTTACCATGGTGCGGGTTGCGCAGGCGGACCATCGACTGCGTCATGCTGACCGTGCCCAGGGCGGCGGTGCGCGCCGCGCCCGTGAGCCCGGCGACCTGGACCGGGTGCGACGCGCTGTCGACGAACGACACCCCGAGCACCGCATAGGAGTGGCCGCCGTAGATGTTGCGCTGGCCCGTGCTGGCGTCGGTGCCAGCGTTGCGCAGGTCGAGCACCAGATCCATCATGGCGCGGATGGGGTGCGAGCGCGCCGTGGTCAGCAGCTCGTTGGGCCCCTGCTTGGGCTCGATCGTGATGTCGACCCGGCGCCAGGCCGCGGTGCGCGCGGCGCCGGTCTCGCCGACCCCGCTCGGCGTCAGGGTGTGGCGCGCCATGTTGGTGGCGTTCTTGCCGCGCGAGATCTCGGCCGAGGCGTTGGTGGCGCGCCGCGCCGACAGCTCCTGGTTGTGCTCCTCGGTGCCATCCGAGGAGGCGTGGCCGACGATGTTCACGTTGTAGGGCACCAGCGTGCCGACGGCCGACACGTAGTTCAGCCAGTCACCGAGGTGGCTGAGCCGCGGCGCGTCGCCCGGCTTGACCGCGTCGCTGTCGACCTCGAACTGCACCGGCGGGTTGGGGATGGCGGCCCGGGTCTGCTGGATGTGCTCGGTGTTGGGGGTGCGCGCGGCCTCGACGCAGGCGTTGCCCAGCGCGCGCTGCGCGTTGGTCTTGGGGCCGACGTTGGCGGCGGTGTCGGGCCCCGCGGTCTCCCAGGCAGTGATCGCGGTCTGCACCGCGAGGATCTTGGCCTGCCGATCGGCGCCGATGTTGGCCCAGTCGGGATCGGCGATGGCCGCGGGGATGGCGGCCTTGAGGCTGGGGATGAGACGCGTGGTCAGCGCCGACGCGATCAGCACCGGCGAGGTCGGATCGTTGGCCGGCCGGTTGGCCAGCAGCAGCAGCTGGTCGACCACGTTGGGGTTGGCCGTCAGCGGGTTGGCCGTGGGGTTGTAGGTCGCGATGTCCTCGCGGTGCACGTTGGCCGAGCCGCCGGTGTCGGCGGCCTGGCCGTAGAACAGCACCAGGGCATCGCCGCCCCAGCCACCATTGATGTTGGCGTAGCCGCTGGCGCCCGTCTTGGGCGAGTCCTCGGAGTGAGTGCCGCCGTACTGGCCATGCTGCTCGGTGAAGCGCGCGTAGGCCTTCTCCAGCAGGCCGACCCAGCGCGCGGCCTCGTAGTGATCGCGGCGGTGGACCTCGAGGCTGTTGCCGGCCACGTTGGCCCAGTAGTCCTGCGCCTTGAGCTGGGCGTGCAGCGCGGCGCCCCGGATGGTGCCGTTCGGCACGTTGCGGAAGGCGATCTGATCGCTGACCGAGACCGCGACCTGGATGTAGTCGTACTGCGGCCCGGAGCCGGTGAGCCACTCGGTGAAGCTGGCCGAGTGGGCCTGCCGCCGCCAGAAGCGCACGGTGGCGCCACCGGCGGGGTTGGCCGTCATCATCGCGGGGATCTTGCCGGGGTCGCTGCCCACCACGGTCATGACCGCGGCCAGGAAGAAGCAGTCCCCGATGCCCTGCTGCTGGACGTCGTTGGCGCTGGGCGCGCCGTTCATGAACAGGCCGGGCAGCAGGTTCTCCTGCACCTGGGGCGCCGCCATGGTGCCGTTGAAGCCGGTCACCGGCGTCATGCCGGCGGGCGGCGGGCTGACCTCGGCGCCCTCCTCGTAGACCCGGCTGGTGTCCGGGCAGACCGGCGGATCGACGTGCAGCGGCGCGGCCGCGCTGGCGACCACGCGCACGTTGGCGGGGCGGGCCTCGACCGCGGCGGGACCAGGCGCGACGTGGCCGGCGGTGTCGGCGGCGGTCGGCGCGCGGGTCACCGTGCCGGCCTCGTTGGCGGCGGGGTTGGCGGCGATGTCCTGGGGATTGCCGCTCATGTTCTCGACGCGCGGGATGGCGGACGGCGCCGCCGAGACCTGGAACGGGGTGCCACCGAGGATGGCGGCAGCGCCGGCCTCGGCCTCGACCTCGGCAGCCTCATGGCCGCTGGTGACGCTGACGCCCCCTTCGGCGGAGCGCTGCGGACCAGCGGGCGCCCCGCCCTGCTGCGCGACGTGGACCAGCTCGTGGGCGATCAGGTGATCGCCGGCGGCGGTGCCGGGCTGGTAGCGCTCGGCGCCGAAGAAGACGTCCGGCCCGACCGCGAAGGCCTGCGCCGAGATGGAGTCGGCGGCCTCGGCGGCAGCGGGGCCGGTGTGCATGCGCGCGGCGCCGAGGTCGATGCCGAGCGAGCCCTCGGCGCGGCTGCGCAGCTCCGTCGGAAGCGCGCTGCCACCCTCGCTGCTGGCCTTGTCGAGCGCCTGCTCGGCGCCCGGCTGCACGCCCCCGTCGCCATCGCGACGGCGCTGGACCAGGCCATCGGTCAGCGCACGCTTGCCCGGAGACAGGCTCTCGGACCGGCCGCTGGAGGCGCTGTCACCCTGGCGAGACTGGTGCGTCTTCATGAGTTGCGACCCTGGCATCGTACCGCGGGCAAGGCCGTTTCCCCCCTCTCACGGCTCAGGTCATCGTCGTTTTCTGGCACCTGGTGCCAGTTGCCGCCCAGGCATGTAGCCGAGCTGGGGTTGGTCGTTGTTGCCCCAGCACACCACGGTGGCATCGGCCGGCGGCGCACAGGCGTCACAGCGCGACCGCGCATGGCGCCAGCTACACCGGACCGGCGCGGATCGCTTACCATGGGGCGTGGCCGCCTCTGCCCTGCCCGACCTCGCCAGCCTCATCCTCGACAACCTGCCGCTCGGCCTGTGGGTCGCCGACGCCAAGGGCGAGCTGCTGTACGCCAACGCCGAGTTCCAGGAGATCATGGGCATGGGCGCGCGCGACGACGTCGCGGTCGGCGGCTATGCCGAGCCCTACGGCATCTGTGACCGCGACGGCCAGCCCTACCCCGAGTCGCGCATGCCCTTCGTGCAGGCCATGCAGGCGCGCACCACGGTGGTGGTCGACGACATCGTCATCCACCGCCGCGACGGTCGCCGCGTCAACGTGCGCGCCACCGCGCGGCCCCAGCTCGACGCCAGCGGCGCGGTGCAGTCGGTGGTCATCGCGTTCTTCGACATCACCCGCGAGGTCGAGGCCGAGCGGGCGCGCGCCCACAGCGAGAGCCAGCAGCGCCACACCCAGCGGCTGGAGGCGCTGGGCAAGCTGGCGGGCGGCATCGCGCACGACTTCAACAACCTGCTCGCCGGCATCAAGATGCTGGCCTCGCATGTGCGCCTGGGCGAGGAGGACCCCGCGCGGTTGTCGTCGCTGCGCTACATCGACGACATCACCGATCGCGGCGCCGAGCTGACGCGCGCGCTGCTGCGCTTCGCCCAGAAGGAGTCCAACCACCCACGCGCGGTCGACTTCGACGCGGTCATCCGCGACACCGTCGAGCTGGCGCAGCGCACCATCGACCGCCGCATCGAGGTCATCGCCGACCTGGGTGCGCCCGGCGCCACCATCCTGGGCCACCGGCCGCAGGTCGAGCAGGTGGTGATGAACCTGGTCGTCAACGCCCGCGACGCCATCCCCGGCGCGGGGCGGCTGATCCTGCGCACGCGCAGCGACGGTGACCACGTCGTGCTCGAGGTCGAGGACACCGGCACCGGCATCGAGCCGCGCGTGATGGCACGGCTGTTCGAACCCTACGTGACGACCAAGGACGTCGGCCCCCTGAAGGGCACCGGCCTCGGCCTGGCCATGGTGTACGGCATCGTGCAGTCGCACGACGGCACCGTGGAGGTCGCCCACACCGGCCCGCGCGGCACCATCATGCGGGTGCGCCTGCCGCGGGCGCCGCCCGGAACCGCGGTCGAGGCCGTGGCGGTGGTGCCGGCGCGGCTGCGCGGCGGGGCGGGCACCATCCTGTTCGCGGACGACGAGCCCCTGATGTGCGAGGCGGCGCGGCGCGGGCTGCGCGGCCTGGGCTACGAGGTGGTGACCGCGGAGGACGGCGCGCGCGCGGTCGAGATCTACCAGCGCGAGCGCGAGCGCATCTCGGCGGTGGTGCTCGATGTCGCGATGCCCAACATGGGCGGCGTCGAGGCCATGGAGCAGCTGCGGCTGCTCGATCCGACGGTGCGGGTGCTGTTCACCACCGGGCTGACCCTGGGCACCGATGCCGCGGCGCTGGCCGCGGGTGCCCACGCCCTGCTGCCCAAGCCGTACGATCTGGGTGCGCTGTCGGAGGCGCTGGAGCGGCTGCTGGCGCCGCACTGACCGTCACGGGGCGGGCATCAGGACCTGCCAGTCGAGCAGGCGGCGCACCAGGTCGTCATCCAGGCCGAGCTCGCTGACCAGGTCGGCGAGCGGCCCCGGCTGCAGCTTCTGTAGCCGCTCGGCAACCGGGGTCGGCACCTCGAGGACATCGAACGGCACCGCGCTGTGCTGCAGCACGGTGTGGCCGGCGCGGCCGATGCGGTACAGCACCTCGCCGCCGCGCTGCACCCGCGCCGGCGCGGTCATGGCGGCGAAGCGCGTCACCGCGCCGCGCAGCGCCGGCCCCAGCTCGCTGAGCTCGCGCCCGCCGATGGCCACCACGTCGGCCCACGCCATCGGCGTGATCAGCTCGGCGGCAGCCACGAAGTAGGCCTCCTCGCGTCCATACCAGCTGCCCCAGGCGCGCTGCTCGAGCGCGCGGTCGCCCTGCGCGTGCAGGAGGTCATCACACAGCTTGACCTCCAGCCCCTGGCGCCCGAGCAGCCAGCGCGCCAGCGCCCGCTCGATGGCGTTGAAGGCGATCACGATGAGCTGCCACAGCCCCGAGCCGTAGGCCCCGCGATCGAACTTGCAGTGAAACGCCGCGCACGGCGCGCCCCGGTGCTCCCAGATGGTGCAGCGCGACGCGGCCAGGAACGGGCACAGGATCTCGTGGCTGTGGCCGAAGGTGCCCGGCACCGCGGTGACACGCTGGTAGGTCGCCTCCCACGCCGGGGTCGGCCCCAGCCCCAGCGGCGTCACGCCCTCGCGCGCCGCGATGCGCGCCCGCACCACGGCCTGCCCCGCCGCGCTGCCGCCGGCCAGGATGCCACCCACCAGGTGCGGCGCCAGGTGCGGATGATAGGTGCAGCAGCGCAGCGCGGGATCGAACGCCCCCTCGGGCGGCAACCCCGGCGACCCCGGCTCCATCACACAGCTGTCACAGGTCGACCGCGCCTCGACCGGCGACGGCCGCCCCGCCATCTCGGTGTACCAGCGCTCGTACGGCCCAGGCAGCATCGAGCAGAGATTACCGCACCAGCGCCGGGAACATGCGCGCCGCCAGCGCGGTCAGCCCCAGCAGCACACCTGCCAGCACCGCGAAGTCGAGCCACAGCCCGAACTGGCTGGGCGTCCCGATCATGAACGTGCGCAGCGCGTCGACCAGGTAGCTCAGCGGGTTGCCGCGCGAGATGACGCGCAGCCAGTGCGGCATCAGCGCCAGCGGGTAGATCGCGTTGGAGGCGAAGAACAGCGGCATGGTCAGGACCTGCCCGATGCCCATGAAGCGCTCGCGCGTCTTGACGATGCACGCGATGATCAACGAGAAGGTCGAGAACAGCGCCGAGCCCAGCACCACGCACGCGGCCACGCCCAGCAGCGGCAGCGGCTCCACCCGCGGGTGCACGTGGATGGCCAGCGCCAGCAGATAGACGATGGTCGCCTGCGCCAGGCCGCGCAGCCCCGCCGACAGCCCCTTGCCCAGCACCAGCGCGCTGCGGTGCGCCGGGCTGACCAGGATCTTGTGCAGCACGCCGAGGTCGCGCTCCCAGATCACGGCGATGCCGTAGAAGATGGCCATGAACAGCACGCTCTGGGCCAGGATGCCGGGCGCCATGAAGGCCAGGTACGAGGTGCCGCCGGTGGGGATGGCGCGCGACCGCCCCAGCACCTGCCCGAACACCAGCAGCCACAGCACCGGCTGCACCGAGCGCGTCACGATGTCGGTCGGATCGCGCCGCAGCTTGCTGAGCTCCGTCGCCAGGATGGCGTGCACCTCGGCCGCGAAGGTCGCCAGCTGCATCATTGCAGCCTCTGCGCGGTGCGCCGGTTGCGCGCGACGTCGCGGTAGCTGCCGCCCTCGGCCATGGCCTCGCCGACGTGGTGCACGAAGACGTCCTCCAGGCTGACCTCGGGGCCCAGCGCGGCCTTCAGCTCGCCGGGGCTGCCGCTGACGTGGAGCTTGCCGCGATGCAGGATGGCCAGCTGCGCACACAGCGTGTCGGCCTCCTCCATGTCGTGGGTGGTCATCATCACGGTGGTGCCGAAGCGGCTCTCGAGTTCGCGCAGCCGCGCCCACACCGCCAGGCGTGCCACCGGGTCGAGGCCGACCGTGGGCTCGTCGAGGAACAGGACCTGGGGGCGATGCAGCAGGGATTGTGCGATCTCCAGGCGGCGGATCATGCCGCCCGAGTAGCTCTTGACCAGGCGGTCGGCGAACTCGCTGAGGTCCATGAACTCCAGCGCCTCGGCGATGCGCGGCCCGCGCTGCGCGGACGGCACCGCGTACAGGCGCGCGCACAGGAGCAGGTTCTCGCGCGCGGTCAGCCCGCCATCGGCCGAGACCAGCTGCGGCACATAGCCGATGTGCGCCCGCACCGCCCGCGGCTCGCGCGCGACGTCGTGGCCGGCCACCCGCGCGCTGCCGTCGCTGGGCGGCAGCAGCGTGGTCAGCATCTTGATGAGGGTGCTCTTGCCAGCCCCGTTGGCGCCCAGCAGGCCGAAGATGGAGCCGGTGCGCACGCGCAAGCTGACGCGATCCACCGCGACGAGGTCGCCGAAGCGGCGTGTCAGCTGGCTGGTCTCGATGGCAAAGTCCGACGACATGGCGGCAGCATGAACCAGCGCAGCCGTTCGGTCACGGGCTGCGCGCGGCGCGCACCGAGGTCAGGCCGCTCTCGACCGCCGCGGCCGGGGCCGGCACCGGCGTCGACGCTGCTGCGCCGGCCCGGCCCCGTGGCCGCCGATTGTGCAGAAGGCAGCGGAGCGCGGCCTACTTGGCCTTCTTGGCCTTCTTCTTGGCCTGCTTCTCCTTGGTGGTGAGCTTCTCCTTGTTCTTCTTGTCCTGCTTGATCTGTCCCTTGGCCATGTGAGTGAAGCCTCCTTGCCCCGACCATAGCGCGGTTCGCGGGTGGAGCGCGAGGTCAGGCCGCTCCCGCGCCGCGGCCCGGGGTACCGCCTCGCGCTACAGCGCGGCGACGAAGGCGCGACCGAACTCCAGCGGCGACGGCCGGTCCTGCGGCTCGCGGGCGGTGGCGGCGCGCAGCAGGCGGACCAGCTCGGCGGGGTAGTCGCGCAGGCGCGCGGGGTCCTCGAAGGGATCCTGTCGCATGTGCGCCATGATGCGCTCGCGGTGGTTCTCGATCTCGTCGAAGAAGGCGCGCCCTGTGGTGACGTTGTAGATCGACGCCGCCAGCGAGTAGACGTCGGCGCGCGGGTCGAGCTCGACCGGGTCGAGCACCTGCTCGGGCGCCATGTAGCCGGCGGTGCCCGCGACGAAGCGGCCACCGACCTCGGGCGCCACGCGTGACGCGCGCACCATGCCGAAGTCGATGACCACGGTCGCCAGCGGCGTCGCCAGCGCGGGGTCGCGGTGCTTGTGCGGATCGAAGCCGACGCCGCCCGCCAGCGGCAGGCGCAGCCACAGGTTGGCGGGCTTGATGTCGCGGTGCACCAGCCCGGCGCCGTGCAGCGCCGCCAGCCCAGCGCAGGAGTCGAGCACCACCCGGCGCAGCTCGAACAGCGTCATCTTGCGCGCGGTCGAGTACATCTTGAGGTCGGCGCCGATGAGATACTCGAGCACCAGGAACGGCACGTTGTCGGCGACGCCACGGTCGATGATGTTGGCGACGTTGGGGTGATACAGGCCGGCCAGCGCGGTGGCCTCCTCGACGAACGACTTCAGGATGCCCTCGCGCTCGACGTCGTTGCAGTTGGCCAGCACGTCGCTCTTGGGGATCTTGAGCACGAAGAAGCGATCGGCGCCCGGCTTGCGCACCAGGTACACCGAGCCGACACCACCGGCGCCCAGCGGCTTGACCAGCTCGTAGCCGGCGATCAGCTTGGGCTCGGGCCTCTTCGGCGCCGGGGGCGGCGGCGGGGTGCGCCGGATGGCGTTGCGCACCGCGGTGTCGAGCAGCGCCGACGCGACCGGGCCCAGCGAGGCCAGCCAGACGTCGAGCAGCGAGATCTCGCGGGCCCGGATGGCGCGCGCCACCAGGCTGGCGATGCGCGGCGCGTTCTCGGCCGCCTTCTGCTCCAGGGCCAGGTGAGGGTGCTGCTCGCCGGCCGGGTGCAGCCCCTTCATGGGATCGGCCAGCGCGGCCTGCAGGCGCTCGGCGGCCTGCACCAGCTGCTGGCACAGCGGCTCCAGGTTGGGGCGCATGCCGGCGGCGGCCGAGAACGAGCTCAGCGCGCGCGCCAGGCCCGCCAGCGCGTGCGCGATCTCGGTGTCGTCGGCGTGCAGCGCGGCCAGCGCGGTGCCCACGGCCGGTCCCCAGCCGCCGTCAATCGCTCCGGACGACACCGCGGTGCGCAGGGTTTCGGCCTCGGTGCAGCAGCGCTCCAGCGCGCCGGCGGCCATCATGGGCAGCGTGGTCGCCAGCGGCAGCAGCATGGTCGGGCGATCGATGACCAGGCCCCACCAGGCCGCGAACGGGCCCAGCCAGCGCACGTCGTCGACCTCGCCCAGCGTGCTGCCGCGCGTGGTGTCGACCAGGCGCCACAGCAGCTTGGACAGCGCGGTCTTGAGCGCGCTGGGCAGCTCGCGCGAGCCGTCGGCGAGGCCGTCGATCTTGCGCAGCCACAGGCAGGTGGCGTGCGCGGTCGGGCCGCGCCCCGGGCCGAGGTCCATCTCCTCCCCGCAGGCATCGAGCGCATATCCGCCGAGGTGGATGGCCAGCACCTCGAGCGACAGCCGCAGCTTGGCGTCTGCCACCGCGGGCGCCTCGGTCTGCTTGCCCTCCTTGAGGAGGTCCAGGATCTCCGACGGAGCGCGCGCGACGATGGCCCAGGTGTCGCTGAGGTTGGGCTCCTCGATGGGCTCGCCGCTGGGGTGCGTGGCCAGGAGCGGCGCCCACAGGCGCAGCGCCAGCGCGCGCGCCGAGCCCTCCAGCGCGTTGATGGCGGCGGCGCGCACCCGCGGCCGCGCGCCGCCCAGCACCAGGCGGCGCGACTCGTGGAAGGTCGGCGCCAGGGTGCCGGCGAAGCGCGCGGCGCGGGCGTCGGCCTCCTCGTCGTCGTACTGCGCCGCGATGCGCATCAGGTTGTCGAGGCCGAGCTCGAGATCGAGCGGATCGCGCTCGGCGCCGTGGATGACGTCGGTCACCGCGGTGACCTCGATCCAGCGCCGCAGATCGTCGAACGACTCCGGCCGCGCCCGCCGCGCCATCTCGCGCAGCGCGTGCAGCGTGGCCTCGACGTCGGTGCCGCCGGCGCCGCGCCGCCACAGCGTGGCCAGCCCGCGGGCCAGCGCGCGCGCCGAGATGGCGCCGCCGTCGCCGGCCAGCACGCGCTTGGCCAGGCGATTCCACAGATCCCGGCGCTCGAAGAACAGGTACGGCGTGGCCGCCGCCACCGCGGCCAGCACCCAGGCGTCCTGATCGGGCTGCGCGATGATGGCGACCAGCTGGCTGGCCAGCATGGTCAGGCGCGTCGCGGGCAGCGAGGAGAAGCCGGTGATGGCGCGCTGGCGCAGCACCGGCGAGTCACCCAGCACCCAGTCGAGCAGCATGCCCTCCAGGTGATCGAGCGGCCCGGCCAGCCGGCCCAGCGCGCGCGCCGCGTGGATCCACACCAGGGGCTCCGGGTGCAGGATGAGCGGCTGTAGCACGCGCAGGGTCTGGCCGATGAGCTCCTGGCTGGTGCTGGGCGGCATGCCGCTGGCGCAGATCTCGAGGCAGCGCGCGGCCAGCACGCGGCCGCGCAGGGCGCCGTGCGCGGGGCGCTGGATCAGCTCGTCGAAGGTCGACGGCGCGTCCCACAGCCAGCGCCCCAGCTGCGGGATCTCCAGCGCGCTGGCGCCGGCCTCCCAGATCAGGATCTCCATGCGCGAGCGCGCCCCGATGCACTCGGGCTTGCGCAGCGCCTCGCCGTCGCCGATGAAGGGCGCACACTCGAGCGCGTCGCCCAGCGGCCCGGCGACCACCCGCTGGCGCGCCGCCGCCGCCACCCGCGCGGCGTGCGCGGGCTGCCCGGCGGCCAGCGTCAGGAGCGGCGCCATGTGGGCGTCGCGACGCCAGGCGCTGGCGGTGCACCAGGTCAGGATGAGGTCGGCCCCCGCCCGATGCAGAAGACCGCTCAGAGTGGCCACGCCGTCGGCGGTCAGGGTCAGCGGCGCCAGCGCGGCCGACAGCGCGTCGGCGGCGACGCGCACCTCGGCGGGCAAGCTGTCAGGGCGGCCATCGGCCTGCCAGCGCACCCGCAGCGCCTCCTCGAGCGCAGGCTGCGCCGACACCAGCCCCACCAGCGTCGCGAACGCCTGCTCAGCTCCCCCATGGCTCATCGCGAGGGCATCGTACCTCACTTCCTCGGCTTCCTTCACGCAGCCTGGCCAGGCGCTTCGCGAGACCAGGCCGGTCGGCTCCCAGGGTGCTGTCCAGTTCTTGAACCCCGTCCAGATTCTGGATTGAACAACATCCGTCGATTTCAATAAACTCATGAAGTTACTGAGGGGCACAGTATTAGCATTGGTTTTCTTCGTAATTCAAAAAACGGAGAAAAGCGACGATGATGATGCGCCGACTGTCGATGATCCTCCTGGCTGGGGTGGTGGTGGCAGCGGTCAGCTCCGAGGCAAGCGCGACCAACTACTCGCTGTGGATCCACGGTCGCTCGCCGAGCTTCACCACGGCCAAGGGCAACTACACCAGCTGGCCGTACTGGGGGTCTTCAGCCACCGCGGGTGGCGTCAACAAGAAGGCGGTCAACTGGGGCGGCGAGGACGCGACCTCCATCTCGGGCAACAACGCCTACATCACCCGCGCGCTCGACTGCTACTGCACCGGCGCCAACTGGTGCTACATCGCGGTCCACAGCGCTGGTGACCTGGCGCTCGGCTACGCGCTGGCCAACTCGGGCGGCTCGACCCGCAGCGTCCGCAACGCCAGCCCCGCCTCCGATGGCACCTGCGGCACCACGGGCGCGACCCAGGTGGGCTGGAACATCAAGTGGGTCGACATCGGCGGCGGCGCTGGCGGCGGCAGTGATCTTGCCGACGCCGCGATCTGGTCGTCGTCGCCGCTGGTCAACAACCTCAAGACCACGGCAGCGCGCGCCCTCTACGACCACAACCAGACCCGCTCGAAGATCCTGTACATGTTCGCGGCCGCCAAGGGTACGGCGTACTCGGGCATCCTGCCTGGCCAGGACGACGAGGTGATCGCCTACCACTCGTCGGGTGGCGTCGCCTCGTGGGGTTCGTTCTGCAACCCCGGCGACCTGTTCTGTGACGGCACCCTGACCACGGGCAGCGGCGCGACCAGCAACGGCAAGGCCAAGTGGACCAACCACACGGTCGACTTCCGCGATGACGGCGAGGCGTACAACCACTTCACCAACGGTACCTGGAGTGGCATCATGTCCGTGGTTCGGTTGGACATGGTCGCCTACGCATTGTGACGCTCCCTCCGCGCTGATGCCCCGTCGTCGCCGGCCCACGCGCCAGCCCCACAGGCGCTGGTCCACCCTCCACCTCGGCATCGCCGCGTTCGTCCTGCTCGCGCTGGGCCTGCTGGGCTGGCGCTGGTCGCGGGGACGCGGCGAAGCTTCGCGCTCGAGCGCCCCACCCTCCCCTTCACCTTCAGCGCTGACAGTGACCTCGGGTGTCCTGGACGCGGCCGCCGGCGCGCCGCCGGCGCGGACCTCGGGCGGCCCGACCGCCAGCGACAGCCCGGTGGTCGCGACCGTGGTCGCTCCCGAGGCCGGCGAAACGCTGGAGCTGTGGCAGCGCCGGCTGGCACGCGCGCGGGCGGTGCTCGACACCTATGTCACCCAGGCCCAGTACCCCTTCGACTCGCGGCCCATCTCGGAGAAGCCCGACCTGCTGTTGCCCTATCGCGGCGTGCCCATGCAGGTCCCGCTGCGTGGCGCTGATGGCACCGTGGCGCTCGCGGGCGCGCTCGAGCTGCGCCAGGACCGCTTCAACGTCGTGGGCGACGAGGGGGTCCACCTGTTCCTGAGCTGCGCCCAGGCCGGCAACGGCGAGCCGTGCGCGGTGGCCATGGCGGAGGCGCGCGTGGCCAGCGCCGAGCAGGCCGCCCGCTTCCCCGGCGTGCCGGTGGCGTTCGCCGACAACGGCCTCGACGGCGATGCGGTGGCCAGCGACGGCATCTTCACCACCCACCTCGTGCCCGCGCGACAGGGCTTCACCGGCTACCACGGCTACATCGAGACTGGCCTGCAGGTGCGGCTCGAGGGCAAGCTGTTCGCCGCCTCGTTCATGATCCTCTACACGCCGGTGCCGCCCGCGCGCTTCACCGGGAAGGTGCGCGAGCGACTCGCGGCTGGCTCGCTCGACCTGATGGTGGAGCTCGACGTGCACAAGCCTGGCCACTACCTGGTGCACGGGCGGGTCGACGACGCGCTCGGCAGATCGTTCGCCTTCCTGGCCTTCAACGACCAGCTCGAGGCTGGGCTACGCGAGGTGCCCTTGCAGCTGTTCGGCAAGCTGGTGCTCGACCAGAACGCCCAGGCGCCATTCACCCTGCGTGACATCGACGGCCACCTGCTGCTGGAGGATGCCGACCCAGATCGCGAGCTGATGCTCACGCTCGCCGGCGCCGTGCACCGCACTGCGGCCTACCCCCGCAGCAGCTTCTCGGAGGCGGTGTGGGACAGTGAGGAGAAGCAGCGCTATGTCACCGAGTTCAGCAAGGACGTGGCGCAGGCCGAGGCCGCGGTGGCCCGACTGGGCGGCCGGCCGTGACCGCGCCGGCCGTCACGACGCCCGCGGGGTGACCAGGCCGCGCATGCGGCCGAGGTAGCGGATGAAGGCGGGGCCGATGGCCAGCTGGGCGAGCTCCTCGGGGCTGGCCGGCGGACGGCGCGGCTGGAAGTCCGGGTCGGCGCAGCGGCGGGGCCAGTCGGGGTTGAAGATGGCGGCGCGCCCGAGCGCGACCAGGTCGGCGCCACGCGCCAGCAGCGCCTCGGCCTCGGCCGGCGTCCACACCGCGCCGGCCACGACCAGGCGGACCTCGGGCGGACACACCGCGCGGAACAGCGGCAGGGCGTGCTCGCCCGGACGCTTCTTCGTGCTCTCGGCCGACTTCCACAGCGACAGGTGCAGGAAGTCGATGCCGTCGTCACACAGCCAGCGCGCGAGCTCGAGGTTCTCGTCGAGGTCGAGGCCGCGCGCGTTGCCGAAATCCTCGGGCGAGATGCGCACCCCGACCACGAACGGCGGCGGCACCGCGGCGCGCACCGCGCGCACCACCTCGCGCATCAGGCGGGCGCGCCCGGCGAGGTCGCCGCCCCAGGAGTCGCTCCTTTGATTCATGGTGCGGCTCAGGAACTGGCCCAGCAGGTAGCCGTGCGCGCCGTGCACCTCGACGCCGGCGAAGCCCGCGCTGGCCACCCGCCGCGCCGCCGCCGCGAAGGCCGCGATGGCGCCCGCGATGTCGGCCTCGGTGCCGGCGCGCGGCACCTCGAAGTCGGGCGTGTCCTCGTGCCAGCTGCTGGCGCTCCACGGCTGTGACCCCGACACCTTCGACGGCGCGCGCACGCCGCCGTGGAACAGCTGCACCAGCGGCAGGCCGCCGGCGACCGCGCAGCGCGCCGCCAGCCGCCGCAGCCCGGGCAGCATGGCGTCATCATGCACGCCGAGCTCGCCGTCCCACGCCTTGCCGTCCTGGCTGACATGCGCCGCGCAGGTCTCGACGATGCCGAAGCCACCATCGGCCCGCCGCCCCAGCCAGGCCAGCTCGTCGTCGCCCAGCGAGCCGTCGGGCTGACTCTGCCCATTGGTCAACGGCGCCAGCGCGACGCGATTGGGCGCCACCGCGCCGCCGCGGAACTGGACCGGGGTCAGCAGCGCGCTCACCGCGCACCGAAGCGCTGGGCGATGGCCTTGTCGAGCAGCGCCCTGGCGTCGCCGCGGATCGGCGTGCCGTGGCCCGACAGCGCGTGCACGAAGGGCTGCTCGCGCAGGCGGGCGAAGTCGGCGCGTACGCCGGGGCCCATGCGCTTCGCCCACGGCTTGCCGATGACCGCGGGGCCGAAGCCCATCACGCGCATCACCACCCGCGCCAGCAGGCTGCAGCCGTCGAACGTGGTCCAGTTCTGGAAGCTGTCACAGCTGATGAGGATGCCGCCGTCGCGGGCCAGGATCAGCGCGGCGTCGGCCTCACGCGCGGCGGAGAACAGGAACGGCGTGGCGTCGCTGATGGGGCAGGCGCCGGGCTCCAGGGTGCGGTACTCGACGTAGGGCTTGCGGATGTTGGCGGGCGCCCACATGGTCGCGCCGAAGCGCTCCTTCATGTAGGGATCGTCGAGGCCGTGGAAGCCGCCCAGGCGGACCACGTCGGTGACCTTGCCCAGGCGCTCCAGCTCGGCCTCGGTCGCGCTGTCAAGGCGCACCGAGTTGACCAGCACCAGGCGCTGGCCGTCGCGCACCACCGTCATGTTGCGCGTGAAGGTGACCCCGGCGCCGGCGCGCATGGAGCCGGTGACCAGCCAGACGTCGCTGAAGACCTGGGTCAACTTGCCGTGCTGCTGCACCGGGGCGTGGGCCATGCCCCTGGCTAGCACGGCCAGGCGGAACGCGCATCTCTTGCGCCCGCCCGAGCGGCTTTGCTTTACTTCGCGGGCGCGAAGGCGTCTAGTCCCGGTATGGGCGGCGCGGTGCCTCCCGAAATGTCGTTGGCAAAGGGATGAGCATGCAAAAAGGTACTGTGAAGTTCTTCAACACGGCGAAGGGTTTTGGTTTCATCACTCCGGACGGCGGCGGTAAGGACGTCTTCGTCCATGCCAACGACACCAATGGCGCCGTCCTCAACGAGGGCACCAAGGTCGAGTTCGACGTCGTGCAGGGCAAGAAGGGTCCGCAGGCGAGCGGCGTCAAGGTCGTCTCCGGGTAATTCGAGCTTCCAGCGAAGACCCAGGGGCTCCGCAGCGATGCGGGGCCCCTTTGTTTTTCGGCCTGCGCTCACAACAACATCTCAACCCGCGCGTCAGCGCGGCCGCGGCATGGTGCCGGTCCAAGGATGGCGGGTGGCACCTGCTGGAGGTCGATGCGATGTGGCTGCGGGGTTCGCGGGCGATGGCAGCGGGAGTGGTGATGGCGCTGGTGTACGGGCTGGCGGCGCAGCCCGCGCTGGCGGCGCCCACGGTGCGCATCATCTCGGTGGGCGACTCGTTCGCCTCGGGCGAGGGCGCCCCCGACGCGACGCGGCGGCAGTGTCTGTGGGGGCCGCTGGGCTTCCTGTGCAAGATCTCGGGCGAGTGGCGGGCCAACGACGGCGATCCCTGGGGCGCCAGCGACACCCAGTGTGATCGCTCCGGCAAGGCGGGGCCGCTGCAGGCCGCGCGCAGCTTCCGCGACGACAACCGCTGGCGCTTCACCACCGAGGCGCGCTCGCTGGCGTGCAGCGGGGCCAAGATCGAGCACCTCATCAGCACGCCCCAGGGCGGCGTGCGCGAGCAGCTCGAGCAGGTGCAGGATCGCTACGGCCACCAGCGCATCGACGCCCTGCTGGTGTCGATCGGCGGCAACGACGTCGGCTTCGCCAGCGCGCTGACCTACTGCATGACCAGCCCGCTGGGCGACTGCTTCGACGATCTGCCGTTCCGCGGCAGCTTCCACGAGACGCCGCTGGGCGTGATCGGCAGCCCGGCCGCGCGCGAGGCCGAGCTGACCGACCGCTACCAGCAGCTGCGCGACTGGATCGCGGTCAACCTGCCCAACGTCGCCAACGTCTTCGTCACCGAGTATCCCGCGCCCACGGCGGACGAGAGCGGCGCCTTCTGCGATCACGCGCCCGCGGGCGACCTCCTGCTGCGCGGGGTCAGCGCCAGCGAGGCACGCTGGGCCTCCCAGGTCGCCATCGCGACCTTGAACCGCGTGGTCGCCGACGCCGCGCGACGGTTCGCGCCCGACGGCTGGCAGCTGGTGTCGGGCCTCGAGGCCGCGTTCGCCCGCCATGGCTACTGCGCGCGTGACGACGGCGCCGGCCAGCGGCGGCGATGGATCAACACCACCGTCGACGCGCTCGACGGACAGGGCAACCTGAGCGGCTCGCTGCACCCCAACGACCTCGGCCAGGCCGCCTATCGCGACCACATCCGCGCCGCGCTGCAGACGCTGCTGCCGCCGCCGCGCCCGCAGCTGCTGGCGCGCGGGCAGCTCAACGAGCTGGCGCAGCAGGTGGCGCTCGATGCGCAGTCGATCACTGTGGCGTGGCGAACCGCTGGCGCCGACCTCTACCAGGTCGCGTTCCGCGCCGCCGGCAACGCACCCGGGCAGCTCGGGCGCCCGGGCCCCGCGGAGCCGGGCAGCGACGTGCTGGCGGATCCGCCCCGCTTTCGTGATCCGCGCTGGCAGTACGTGACCCCGGTGCTCGACCAGGCGGCGCGCGTCAGCGTGCGGGGCAGCTTCGACTTCGCGGTGCGCGCGTGCACCCCGGCGGCCTGCTCGCCGTGGTCGAACGTGGTCAACCTGTCGAACCTGCCCGGGCCGGTCAAGCTGCGGCGGCGCGCGCTGTTCGGGGGCCGGGTCGCAGGAGACGCGCGTTGACGCGGCTCACGGGCGGCGCGACGATGATCTCATGTTGATGTTCCGCGACTTCGTCCCCAAGCAGCTCGAGAAGCAGGGCCTCTTCAGCACCGGCCTGTACGAGTCCTTCGAGGGCGCGGTGCAGGCCGCGAGCAAGTGGCTGGCGACCGAGAAGGTCCGCCCCATGCAGCTCGAGACCGTGGTGCTACCCAACCTCTGGAACGAGGGCGGCAGCACCGATCCCTCCATCATGATGGGCCATCCCGGCAGCGGGTGGAACCAGTTCCTGCGTGTCTGGTTCGACGATGGTCGCGACACCGAGGCGCATCCGTTTCGCTGATCGTCCCGTCGTGACCACCGCCCGCCGAGCGCCGTGGCTGCGCCTGGGCCTGCTGCTGACCGCGTTCGTCGCGGCCAGCGTGGCCGGCATCGTGTGGGCGCTGCCGCCCGGCCACGCCTTCGCGGCGACCTGGCGCGCCGTGGGCGCGATGCCGGTGGGCGGCGTGCTGCTGCTGGCCGGGCTGACGCTGGCGGTGGTCGCCGCGGAGATGCTGCGCTTCGCGGTGATGGGGCGGGCGCTGGGGGTGCGCGTCGGGCTGGCGGCGGCGTTCGATGCCACCGTGGCCAACAACTTCTTCTCGTGGATCACGCCGGGCGCGGCGCTGGGCGAGCCGGCGGCGATCTACATGCTGGGGCGCCACGGGCTGCCGTGGGACGCCGCGCTGCTGATCTCGTTCGGCAAGTTCGCCACCAGCTTCGCCTTCATCATGGGGCTCGGGCTGGTGCTGCTGGCGGCCGGCTTCGGCCCCGACGTGACGCCGTGGGCGGTGGGACCGCTGGCCGGCTTCGTGGGCGTGGGCGCGCTGGTCATCGGGTCGTTCGTGCTCGGCGCCCTGCGACCGGCCAGCGCCAGGCGGCGCATCGACGGCGCCGAGGCCTGGCTGGTGCGGCGGCGCCTGCTGGCCGGGCCGCGGGCCGCGAAGCTGGTGCGCGGCCTCGCGGACAGCGCGCGCGGCGCGGTGGCGCGGCTGGCCGAGTTCAGGCGCGGTGGGGCGCCGGGATCGCTGGCGATCCTCGGCAGCCACGTCTGCTACTACGCGGCCTACGTCGGCCTGCTGGTGACGCTGGCCTGGCTGTTCGGGGCCGACTCGGCGCTGCGGGTGCTGCCGGTCGCGGTGATCTACCTGTGCTTCACCTACATCGCGCCGACCCCGGGCGGCTCGGGGCTGGCCGAGGTCTCGGCGCACGCGTTCTTCGGGCGCCTGGTGCCCGACGCCCTGGGCATGGTGCTGCTGTTTCGCACCCTCACCTGCTATCTGCACGTGGTGTTCGGGATGATCTACCTGCCGCTGGTCGGCGCGCTGCGCGCCATCCTGTCCGCGCGCCCACGAACGTCAGCAGGCTGAAGGCCAGGGCCCCCGCGCTGACCAGCGCGGCCTCCAGCGGCCCGGGCCAGGCCAGGTCGGCGCAGGCGAGTTGCAGCAGGACCACCACGGGCAGGTGGACGACGTAGGCCCAGAAGGCGGCGTCGGACACCAGGCGGATGGCCGGGCGCGGGCGCGACAGCCAGCGCGTGCAGGCGCCGACCAGGCTGGCCAGGACGGTGCAGGTGAAGCCGGCGCTGGCCACCAGCGCGAGCACACCGGGCGCGCCGGCGCCGGGGACGACGCTGCGCCGCAGAGCGGGGATGACGATGGCCAGCAGCGCGCAGGCGCAGGCGGCGTGGACCCAGGTCTGGCGCGCCTCGCGGGCCAGGTCGTCACCGCGCGCCTCGGCCCACCAGCCCCAGGCGAAGAAGACGCCGAAATGGGCTGCGATCAGCGGCTCGGGCAGGAACGACAGCGGAGTGTCGGGCTGCAGCTTGCCGTCGGCGAGGACGGCCACCGCGGTCAGCGCGACGGCCAGCCCGGTCAGCGCCCGCGGGCGCAGCGGCCGCGTGACCAGGCGGCGCCACAGCAGGACGACCGCCAGCGCGACGCCCGAGATGATCAGCAGGTAGTACAGGAACCACAGGTGGCCCAGCGTGACGGGCAGCTCGGAGGCGTGCAGCCTGGGCGCCTGCGCGGCAGCGGCGGCGCGGCCGCCCTGGTGTTCGCGTGCCAGGTCCCACAGCCGGTTCAGCGCCAGCGACACCGGCACCAGCGCGACCAGAAGCGGCAGCGCGACCCGGCCCAGGCGCTCGCGCACAAAGCCGCGCCAGCCCACCCGCGACACCGTGGCCCGCCCCAGATATCCCGCCAGCCAGAAGAAGCTCGGCATCGCGAAGGCGCGCACGATCCACACCGCGGCGTCGACGCCGACGTGGCGCGCGTCGTCCTGCACCGCCCAGCCCACCGGCGTGACCATGAAGGCCAGCAGCGCGTGGGCGACGATGACGACACAGATGGTCCCCGCGCGCACGGCGTCGAGACCGTGGTGCCGCTCCGGCGTGACGGTCAGCTCCGCGGCTGTCTGCGCAGGCTGCGGCTCAGGGTCTCGGCGTGCTCGGCCAAGAGGCCCCCCAGCATGTGGAACTCGAGGTAGTTGCGCGCCACGTCCAGGGTGCTGGGCAGCGCGGCGGTCTGGCCCGCGAAGGCGACCTCGCCGCTGCCACGCTCGAAGCGGAACGACATCGACTGCCCCTTGCGCAGCCCGCGCGCGCGCACCGGCGCCAGCACCGGGACCTCGTCGAGGCCGAACAGGAACAGATCGCGCTGCACCACCTCGGGCAGCCAGCGGTCGGAGAACGACTCGAGCTGCAGCTTCCAGGCCCCGTCGCGCAGCATCTCGACCACCGAGCCCGACTCGATGAGCGGCGCGTTGGCGGGCGTCAGCGACTCCAGGCGCGCCCGCCCCAGCCACGAGTTCAGCCCCAGCGCGCCGAACCCGACCGAGAGGTCGGCGATGCGAAAACCAGCGGTCTTCGGGTCCTGTTTCACACCCTCGAGGTGGTCCTTCATGGCCATCAGCGCCTTCACGATGCGCAGCGCCAGGCCGGGCTTGCGGCACAGCCTGTCGGCGGCCGCCTGGTCGTACAGCACCTGGCGCTGGCCGCCGTCGGTGACCACCACCTCGAAGGGCTCGAAGGCGGCCGACACGATGGGGTCCTGCGAGCGCAGGTGGCGATGCAGGTCGGTCGAGAACCTGTCGCGTTGCTTGAAGATCTTGAGGTGGATGCTGAACGGCTTGCGCTCGCCGCTCGGCGTCTGGCCCTCGGCCAGGAACAGGAGGTCGGCGACGCTGCGCTTGTCGGCGTAGCTGTGCGGGTTCTTCACCGTGATGCGGCGCGCCGCGCGATCGATGGTGACCTCGCTGTCGGCGTCATCGAGCACCAGCCGGTTGCCGTCGAAGTCGCCGCGGCTGCCGACCCCGGCCAGCGGGCAGCGCACGCGACCGTCGAAGTAGTAGATCCCGCGCGCCTTGTAGGTCGTCGCCGTCGGGGTCGTCGCCGTCGGGGCCGGGGTCGTCGTCGTCGTCGTCGTCGTCGTGGCCGTCGCGTCCGCCATCAAATGCCTCCGTTGACCGCCAGCACCTTGCCCTGCACATAGCTGTTCTCCAGCGCCAGCCACACGATGGCCCGCGCGGCCTCGGCCGGGGTGCCCAGGCGGCGCAGCGCGCTGAAGCTCTCGTAGTCCTTGCGCCGGCGCGCCGCCAGGCTGCGTGACAGCCCGGCGTCCAGCATGCCCAGCGCCATCATGTTGACGCGAAAGCCGCGCGGGCCGAGCTCGTGCCCGAGCGCCATCACCATGGCCGACAGCATGCCCTGGGTGGCCGCGAAGTCGACCGGCAGCGGTAGCGACTGGGTGCGATCGAGGCCGCCCACCACGACCACGTCGACCGGCGCACCCGGCGGCGCCCGGCGCGCCAGCCACTGACAGGCCAGCAGCGCCGAGTGGGCGTTGACGGCGACCGCCTCGCGCCACTGCTCGACGCCGAGGTCGGCCAGCGCGGGCGCGGCGCTGACGCCCGCGCAGTGGATGAGGATGTCGGGCACGCCGCGCTCGGCGGCCACGGTGTCGAGGCCGGCCGTGGTCGCGGCGGCGTCGGCCAGATCGATGCGGAAGGCGTGCTGGCCGTGCTCGGCGGCCAGGCCGCGCGCGCGCTCGGCCGAGCGCCAGTAGGTGAACGACGTCGCCACGCCGCGCCGCGCCAGCTCGGCCAGCACCGCGCCGCCCACCGCGCCGGTGCCGCCCAGGACCAGGGCTACACGAGGCTGCACAGGTACCCCAGCTCCTCGTCGATGGTGGTGACGAAGCGGTCGAGCACGGCGTCGGGGATGTTGAAGCGCGGCAGCACGCGCAAGATCCGCCAGTCATGGCCACACGCGAAGGCGTAGAAGCCGCGCTTGTAGAGGCGGTGACACAGCAGGACGCCGGTGGTGGGCTGCTCCGACAGCGAGTCGATGCCGAAGTGCTGGAACGACAGCCAGGGGTGGTCCGACGCGCGCAGCCCGATGCCGATGAGCAGGCCGGCGCCGCGCACGTCCTCGAACAGCGCGTGGCGCGCGAGCTGCTTGTCCAGGCGCGCGCGCAGGGCGGCGCCGCGGCTGGCCACGCTGGCGATGACCTCGTCGGTCAGGAGGTCGAGCGTGGCGTGCGCGGCCACGCAGACCAGGGCGTTGCCGCCGAAGGTGGTGTTGTGCGCCTCGGCCGAGGCGTAGTGCTGGCCGTAGGCGCGCTCGAACAGCGCCTCGCTGGTCATCATCGCGGAGATCGGCAACAGGCCCCCGCCGAGGTGCTTGCCCAGCACGACGACGTCGGGCCGGCGCGGCCAGCACTCGCTGGCCAGGAAGCGGCCGGTGCGCCCCAGGCCGGTCTGGATCTCGTCGGCCACCAGCAGCGCGCCGTGCTGCTCGGTCAGCGCGCACAGCGCCTCGATGTAGGCGCTGGACACGGTGCGCACGCCGCCCTCGAGCTGGATGGGCTCCAGCACCACGGCGCCGACGCCGCCGGCCGCGAAGGCGCGCGCCAGGGCATCGACGTCGTTCAGGGGTAGCGACTCGGCGCCGGGCAGGTGCGGTGCGAAGGGGTCCTTGAACATGCCCGGCTTCATCAGGGCCAGGCTGCCCATGGTGGTGCCGTGGTAGGCGCCGTCGAGCGCCAGGATGCGCGGGCGCCCGGTGGCGGCGCGGGCCAGCTTGATGGCGGCCTCGACGCCGCCCGAGCCCGAGTTGGCGAAGAAGACGTTGGAGTAGGCCGGTCGCGGGCCCTCGTTGCTGCGGTTGGCGCGCTCGCACAGGCGGCGCGCCAGGCTGCCGGCGTAAGGGCTGACGCGCGAGGGGAACCAGTTCGGCGCGTCGGAGGCCAGGAAGGCCTGCAGCGCCGCGGTCACCGCAGGGTGGCGATGGCCGAACGTCTGCGTGCCGTGGAAGTCCTCGTACAGGCCGCGCTCCTCGAGCAGCTGGCCGTCCACCACCGCGGTGACCTGCACCGGCTCGCCCAGCAGCTGCGCGCGCAGCGGCACCAGCGGGTTGACGTAGCGGCGATAGCTCTCGAAGCCCTCGCGGAAGATCTGCTCGCGGTCGTTCGCGGTCGCTGGCCCGGTCACGGTCACAGCCCTCCGTCGGCGACGATCTTGGCCGCGGTCATGAAGGTGTTGTCGTCCGACACCATGAAGGCGGCGATCTCGGCCAGCTCGCGCGCCTGGCCCAGCCGTCCCATCGAGCCCTGCGCCAGATACTCCTGGATGCGGTGCCTGGGCAGCATCTGCGCCAGGCCCACGTCGAGCAGCCCGGGTGACAGCATGTTGACCTGGATGCGGTAGCGCCCGACCTCGCGCGCCAGCGCCTCGGTGAAGCCGCGCAGCGCCGACTTGGCGGCCGCGTAGTGCACCGGCGCCTCGATGACCCGCTCGGAGGCGAAGCTGCCGATGTTGAGGATGTGGCCGCCGCGGGCGCGGATCATCAGCTTGAGGACGGCGCGCGAGAACAGGTAGGTGCCCTTGACGTTGACGTCCATCACGCTGTCCCAGTCGGCCTCCTCCAGCAGCGCGATGGGCAGGATCTGCTGCACCCCGGCGTTGTTGACCAGCACGTCGATGCCCCCCCACGCGCTGCCCAGCGCCGCCACCGTGGCCTGCACGTGCGCGCTGTCGGCCACCGAGCCGTGGAACACCAGCGGCTCGCAGCCCGCCGCCTGCAGCGCGGCGCGGGCGTCGTCGGCGTCGTGCTGGTTCCTGGAGTAGGTGAAGGCGACGCGGGCGCCGTGGTGGGCGAAGGCCTCGCACAGCGCGCGCCCCAGGCCGCGCGAGCCCCCGGTGACCAGGCAGCGCTTGCCCTCCAGCCGACGCGGCGCCATCAGCGCAGGACCGGCAGCACGTGGGCACGCGCGGGGAACGTCCGCTGGCCGCCCTCGCGGGCGCTCCAGGGCTGTGGCGTCTGGTTGAAGTGCGCCTCCTTGTCGCGGTAGAGCACGTTGTAGTTGCACACCGGGATGCTGCTGCCGTCGGGGTAGCAGTTGGAGTCGCAGCAATCGACCGCGCGCTCGGTGTCGAAGGTGTCCTCGTCCATGTGCGAGTGCACGTAGATCGCCTTGACCGCGCGCTCGCCGGCGGCCAGCGCCTCGGCGCGCGAGATGGGGCGCTCGCTGGGGAACATGGCGGCCAGCAGGCCACGCAGCAGGCCCAGGGTGCGCTCGGCCTCGGGGCCGCCCTCGGCCCACAGCCGATCGATGGCGCCGCGCATGGCGTCCTCCAGCCTGGCGGTCGGCTCCAGGTACAGGCGGTCCGACAGGGCGTCATAGATCTCGTCGCGCGAGAGGAAGCGCGTGAAGGGCACCGGCGGCCCGCCCGCGGGATCGACCAGCAGATAGGCGATCTGGTAGCACAGCGGGTGCGCGCACGGCGACGGCACGAAGTCGTCGGGGCGCAGCAGGCCCGCGGTGGTGCGCTCGATCTCCTGCAGCACCTCGTACATCGAGATGCGCCCGGCGCGGTCGAAGCTGGCGCCGCTCTGGCCGGTGAAGGTCATGGTGTGGATCTCGAGGTGGCGGACGCAGCTCCGCTGCAGGCCGAACTCGATGATGCGGCCGACCTCGTGCTGGTTGACCCCGCGGGTCATGACCGGGATCAGCGTGGTGTCGACCCCGTGCTCGTCGAGCAGCTCCAGGCAGCGCAGCTTGGTGGCCAGGAGATTGGCGCCCTGCAGGGCGACGTCGGCGTCGGCCTCGAAGGTATCGAACGACAGCGCGACGCGCGCGCCCAGCGCGGCCAGCCGCGCGACCAGGGCCTCGTCCTTCGCCAGCCGCACCCCGTTGGAGCACACCGTGACGCGGTGGATGCCGTGCGCGCGCGCCAGCTCGATCAGCTCGGGCAGGTGCGGGTGCAGCGTGGGCTCGCCGCCGGTCAGGTTGATGATGTCGAGCTCGCCGCCGTGGTCGGTCTGCAGGTGGGCGACGATCTTCTCGAAGTCGGCGCGCGCCATGTTGTAGGCGTCGTCGTTCTTGTTGTGCACGTAGCAGATCGGGCAGTCGAGGTTGCACGCGCTGGTGATGGTGACCACGGGCAGGCGGATCTTCTGCGCGTGGCTCTCGCACGGGCCACAGTCGAACGGGCAGCCGTGCTCGATGGGCTGCTTGATGGTGGCCGGCGCGACGCGGCGGGGTCGCACCGCGCGGGTGCGCTGGTACCAGTCGGCGCTGCTGGAGAGCTGGACCTCCTGGGCGCCATGGACGGCGCAGCGCTTGTGCATCCACACCGTGCCGTCGTCGCGCGCGAACACGCTGGCGGCGACGGCGTTCTTGCACGAGCGACACAGGCTGGTCGTGCTGTGGATGAGTCTCCCCGTCACATCGTCCTCCCTCCGGACCGCGGCAGCATTGTGGCAGATGTGTGGGTGTCAGGCGCAGGTAGACCGCGGCGAGCCCTGGTATTCCTGGCGTGCACGCTCTGGTGGCGCTGCCAGGGTCGGCGCGAACCCTGCGGAATGCGAGCCCGCGCTGGTGGCACCCCGGCTGCAATGGCTGGCAGCGGGGGAACGATGCGCAAAGCGATGCGAGTGCTCCGTGGTGTGCTGGCTTTCGTGGCGTTGGTGGCGTCGATGGCGTCGATGCGAGCGGCGTCCGCCGACTCCGGGCTGGCCGCCGGCCCCGTGCTCGACGCCGACAACCAGCTCGGCATGCGTGGCGTGCTCGATGGCGGCCTCGTCGTGCTGGCCGGCGAAGGCTATCGCCTGCCCGATGGCAACCGCTACCGCGGCGAGATCGCCCTGCGCGTCGCCGTGCACCTGACGCGCCGGCTGTCACTGGAGCCGCAGCTCGGGGTGATGCCGTTCGATTACCGCGGCAGCGACCTCGAGCAGCGTCTGCGCGTGTCGGGCACCGCCACCGTGCGCCTCGGCGTCCAGGTGGCAGGCCCGCTCATGGTCGTGCTCGAGCCCTACCGCCTCGAGGCCTGCTTCGCCGACATCATCGCCCCGCGCGACCGCACCGAGATGCCCAGCTTCGACCGCACCCTGCACTGGAGCCGCACCAGCTGGGTCGCGCTGCGCCTGGCCTGGTGAGGCGCCAGCGCTGAGGTGCCAGCGCCGCGCCGGCCAGGGTCGCGCTACTTGGCGTTGGGATCCATGCCCATCTTCTTGATGAGCTCGGCGGCGCGCTCCTCGTCGCTCATGCCCTTGGTCTTCTCGAGCACGTCCTTGACGTCGTCCATGGGGCCCTTGGCCGCGGCGGCGAGGTCACCGCCGAGCTTGCCGTCGGCGGTCTTGCAGCCCTCTCTCAGGCCGCTCTGCAGGGTGTTCTCCTTGAAGGCGAAGGCCACGCTGCCCGCGATGGGGCGCGAGGCGTAGGCCGAGCCGCCGACACACTGGAAGTCGCCCTCGACGATGGTCGGCTTGGGGAACTGACCGGTGTGGATGGTGTTCTTGCCGTGCAGCGCGAAGGTCACCGGCTGCACCGCGGCGACGTACTCGGTGCCCGAGGCCTCGTCCCAGTTCCAGTTGAAGGCGACCTCGCCGTCGGGCTTGAAGCCCTTGGCCTTGGAGCCCGCGAAGTTCACCTTCTGGTCGTTGTAGGTGTTCGGGTACAGGATGTGGCGCGCGACGGCCTCGGCGAAGGACGCCCCGTCCTGGGAGGTGCCCTTGGTGTTGGCGACGGCCTCGGCGGCCTTGGCGATGGCCTTGGCGTCATACTTGGCGACGAAGGTCGGCTTCTCCAGCGACAGCACCGTGGTCGCCAGCACCGGGCCCGCGGTCTGCCAGGCGGTCTCCTTGATGAGCTTGCCGTTGCCGTCGGGCACCAGCTTGCCGGTGTAATACTGGCGCTCGTAGGTCACCGCCAGCATGACCGACTGCTGCGAGCTGTAGCGGTAGAACTGGCCCTGGCGCAGCACCACCGAGGTCTTGGGCGAGGTCGCCTTGGCGCTGCCCCAGCCCTTGTTGGCGCCGGTGTACTCGATGCGCGTGACGGCCCAGCCGCTGACGCTGTCGGCGCTGGGCGCGGCGGCGCCCTTGTCGAAGCCGGTCACCGACAGGTTCAGCGCGTGCTCGAGCTTGCCCCACTGGCCCTTGTAGAACTTGTTGTAGGCCGCGCCGGCGTCGACCTTGATCTGGATGTCGGGCAGTCGATCCACCGGCACCGCGGTGACCGCCTTGCCATCCAGCGTGACGGTGATCTTGCCGGCCGCGTGCGCGGTGACGGCGGACAGCAATATGGCCCCTGCGACCAACAGACGCGTTCTTGGCATCGCTCCCCCCTGATCGAAGATGATTGCGGTGGGACAGCGTAGCGCACCTCGAATTCAGTTGTCGCGGATCTTCGTCCACAGGGTCTTGCGCGAGATGCCCAGCTGCTCGGCCGCGCGCGTCTTCGAGCCGGCCTGGGCCACGGCGCGCTCGACATAGTCGCGCTCGAAGTCGCGCACCGCGTCGGCCAGCGAGCGCGGGCTGCCCGCCACCTCGGCCTCCGAGGTGGGGCCCGACCCGCTGGCCCCAGCGCCCAGCTCGGCGGGCAGATCCCCGAGCTCGATCTGCTCGCCCTGCGCATAGGCCAGCGCGTGCTCGACCACATGGCGCAGCTCGCGCACGTTGCCGGGGTAGTCGTGCGCCAGCAGGGCGTCCCAGGCCGCCGCGGAGAAGCCCGGCAGCTCGCCGCCGCTGCGCAGCTTGCGGCAGAAGTGCTCCAGCAGCAGCGGGATGTCGCCGCGCCGCTCGGTCAGCGCCGGTACCCGCAGGTGGAACACGCGCACCCGGTAGTACAGATCCTTGCGGAAGCGGCCCTGCGCGACCAGCTGCGCCAGATCGCGGTTGCTGGCGCAGACGATGCGCACGTCGGCGCGCACGGCGTCGTTGGAGCCCAGCGGCTCGAAGCTGCCCTCCTCCAGCACGCGCAGCAGCTTGGCCTGTGCCACCAGCGACATCTCGCCGATCTCGTCGAGCAGCAGCGTGCCGCCGTCGGCCCAGCCGAAGCGGCCCTCGCGTCGACGCACCGCGTCGGTGAAGGCGCCGCGCTCGTGGCCGAACAGCTCGGCCTCCAGCAAGCCGTCGGGCAGGCCGGCGCAGTTGACCGCGACCAGGCGGCGGTCGCGGCGCGCGCTGCTGGCGTGGATGAGGCGCGCCACCAGCTCCTTGCCGGTGCCGGTGTCGCCCTCGATGAGGACCGAGCCGCTGGAGCGCGCGACCCGCTCGATGTGCTGGCGCACGGTGGCGATGGCGGGCGAGCTGCCCACCATCTCGATCTCGCCGTGCTGCGCCAGCCGATCGATGGCGCGCAGGAAGGCGGCGACGTCGAAGGGCTTCTGGAAGTAGGCCACGGCCTGGTGCTGGATGGCCTCGACCGCCTGTGGGATGGTGCCGTAGGCGGTGGTCAGGATGACCTTGGTGGTGGGTGCGCGGCGCTGCACCCGACGCAGCAGGGTCAGGCCATCCATGCGCGGCATGCGGATGTCGGAGATCAGGAGGTCGAAGCTCCTGCCCTCGAAGCAGGCCATGGCCTCGAGGCCGTCGCTGGCCGTGGTGACGCGCTGGCCGCGATCGATCAGCAGGTCACGGATGGGTTCCAGGATGTCGGGTTCGTCGTCGACCAGCAGGATCTCCAGCATGGCGCGCTCCAGTCATGTGGTCTCCTCTTCCCGTCCAGCGTTCCATCGCCGCGCCCTGGGGACAAACGCTAAACTGCGAGTAAGACAGCACACAATCGGAAACGGGCTGTTTCAGGCTCGACACGCGCACATGTCGGCGTGGGCGTGGCGTGGCCGTGTGCCGCGTTGTGGGCACGTCGGCACCGCGCGGAATCACTGCGCCGCGCGCCTGGCCCGCTTGTTGGAAGAGAGCTGGGCATGGACAAGGAGACCACGACGCCACGGCCACGCCTGCGGGTGCTGGTCATCGAGGACGACGCTGACACCCGCGAGGCCCTGACCGAGACGGTCGAGCAGGCCGGCTACGAGGTCGCCACCGCGCGCGAGGGCCGCGAGGGGCTCGACCAGATGCGCAGCTTCCACCCCGACGTGGTGCTGCTCGATCTGATGATGCCGGGCCTGGACGGCTGGCAGTTCCGCGTCGAGCAGCGCCGCGATCCCGTGCTGGCCTTCACACCGGTGGTGGCCATGTCGGCCAGCCGCAGCCCCACCGCCGCCGCGGTCGACGCCGATCTGTACCTGCAGAAGCCCGTCGACGGTGATGCCCTGCTGAGCGCGCTGGACAGCGCGACGCACACCCACGAGCAGCGCCGCGAGCGCGCCGCCCGCCAGCAGCAGGAGCGCCTGGCCGCGCTGGGCACGCTGGCCGCCGGCCTGGCGCACGAGATCAACAACCCGCTGACCTACGTGCTCTTGCACCTGACCCGCATCGAGCGGCTGCTCGCCAAGGCGCCGGGCGGACCCAGCCCGTGGCTCGGCATGCTGGAGTCCTCGCTGCGCAGCGTCAACGAGGGCTGCGGTCGGGTGCGCGACATCGTGGCCTCGGTGCGCAGCTTCTCGCGCGTCGACAGCATCGGCCAGTTCCCCATCGATCTGGTCCCGGTGGTCGAGACCGCGGTGCGCCTGACCGGCCACGAGCTGCGCCGCTGCGCCCAGCTGGTGCTCGACCTCGGCGACACCCCGCCGGTCATCGCCAACGAGGGTCGGCTGGGCCAGGTCATGGTCAACCTGCTCAGCAACGCGGCGCAGGCCATCCCCGAGGGCGCGCCCGAGAGCAACAGCATCCGGGTCGCGACCTGGACCGACGCCGAGGGCCGCGCCGTCCTCGAGGTCACCGACACCGGCCACGGCATCCCCGAGCGCATCCAGAGCCGCATCTTCGACCCCTTCTTCTCGACCCGCCCGGTGGGTCAGGGCCAGGGTCTTGGCTTGTCAATCTGTCAAGGTATCGTGGCGTCGCTTGGCGGTGAGATCACGGTCAAGAGTCGGCCCGGCTGGGGCAGTCGCTTCCGCGTGGTGCTGCCGCCGGCGGGTCAGGCGGCGCTGCGCCCGGAGGGCAGCCGGGTCGCCCAGGGCAGCGGGGTGCGCACGCTGGCGCCGCGCCGGCTGCGCGTCCTGGTGGTCGACGACGACCCCGCGGTGCTGGGTGCGCTCGACGTCACGCTGGAGCATGAGCACGACATCGTGACCTGCGACAGCGGTCGCCACGCCCTGGCCCGCCTGCGCGAGGACGACGCCTTCGACGCCATCCTGTGCGACCTCGACATGGCGCCGGTGTCGGGCATCGACGTCCACCACGAGCTCGAGCGCCTGCAGCCCGACCTGGCCGAGCGCATGATCTTCACCTCGGGAGGCGCCTTCACGCCGGCGGCGCGCGCCTTCCTCGACGACCTCGGCGAGCGCGTGCTGGAGAAGCCCCTCGACCTCGGCGAGCTGCGCCGCCGCCTGGCGGAGCTGGCGCGATGATGACCGATCAGGACGTCGCTGCGCAGGCCGTGCCTGGCAGCGACGGCGCGGCCCAGCCCGAGGTCATGCCGGCGCGCCAGCTGCTGGGCGCCCTGCGCGCGCTACGCCAGGGCGACTTCTCGGTGCGCCTGCCGCTGGAGTACACCGGGATCAGCGGCGAGCTGGCCCAGGTCGTCAACGACGTGGTGACGCTGAACCAGCGCCTGGCCGCCGAGCTGGCGCGCGTCAGCCGCGTGGTCGGCAAGGAGGGCAAGCTCCTGCAGCGCGCGACGCTGGGCGAGGCCGGCGGCGGCTGGCGCACCGCGGTCGACGCGGTCAACGAGCTGATCGGCGACCTGGTGCAGCCGACCACCGAGGTCGGCCGCGTCATCGGCGCCGTGGCCGCGGGTGATCTGACCCACGCCATGGCGCTGGAGCTGGATGGCCGCCCGCTCAAGGGCGAGTTCCAGCGCACCGCCAAGGTCGTCAACGGCATGGTCGAGCAGCTGGCGTCGTTCGCGTCCGAGGTCACCCGCGTCGCGCGCGAGGTCGGCACCGAGGGCAAGCTGGGCGGCCAGGCCCAGGTCCGCGGCGTGGCCGGGACCTGGAAGGACCTCACCGACAGCGTCAACGGCATGGCCGGCAACCTCACCGCGCAGGTGCGCAACATCGCCGACGTCACCACCGCCGTCGCCCGCGGCGACCTGACCAAGAAGATCACGGTCGACGTCAAGGGCGAGATCCTGCGCCTCAAGAACACCATCAACACCATGGTCGATCAGCTCAACGCCTTCGCGTCCGAGGTCACCCGCGTCGCGCGCGAGGTCGGCACCGACGGCAAGCTGG
>JADYYK010000062.1 GCA_020853705.1 Deltaproteobacteria bacterium | reverse complement strand
CGTCCATGTAGCTGCCGCGATTCGCAGCGCCCGCGCCGTAGCGCTTCACGAACAGGCCGCCCGGGATGTCCACGACCTCGCCCGGCTTCAGGCTCGGCGTGAACACCTCGACCATGGCCTTGCGCTCGAGACGCACCTGCCGACCATCGACGATGGCCAGATAGGTCCCAGTCACGCGGTCGTCATTGCCGATGGAGAACGGCTGGATGACTTCCTTCGTCGCGTTGCGGCACAGCACTACTGCACGTCGCCGAGCACGAAGTTGTGCGCGGGCTCCATGCAGCGCAGCTGGCCCTTCCAGCCGACCTGGTAGCGCACGTAGTCACCCCCGATGCTCAGCGGCTTGACCTGCACGGTGAAGGGGATCTGGCCGGCCGGCATGTCCATGGTGCCGCTCGCCTTGAGCTGCGCCGTGGTGGCCATGACGAACGGGTCGCTGACCGGGGTCAGCTGGCGGAACGACAGGGTCGAGGTGTCGAGGCCGAGGACGGTGTTGGCCGGGCAGCCCGGGTCCCGGATGATCGGAACGCCGTTCCACATGATCGCCTTGTAGCCTCCCTGCAGGACCATGCTGGTCGAGCCGGTGCTGATCTCGCGGGTGTAGCGCGCGTTGAACTGGTCCTTCAGCGCGTCGAACACGGCCGAGGTGGTGACCAGGACGTTCGGCGAGGTGCCGCGCGCGTCGAACACGGCGCGGAACGCCGAATCCAGCAGCGAGCCAGTGATGGAGCGCAGCGCGCCGCCGTTGCGCAGGACGTTGCCCGCCCAGTTGGGGAGGGGCGCCGAGCCACCACGGTTGATGTTGTAGTAGGTGCCGGTCGAGCCTAGCGCGCCCACGGTGGTGCCGCCGTACAGGCCGATCAGGCTCTGCGGCGAGGTGCTGACGCCCGCGTAGGCGTCGGTGCGCAGCAGGACCGCCAGCTCCTCGTAGGCCGCATCCAGGGCCGAGCCGAACTGGTCCTTGACGTCGGCGGGGGTGCCGTTGCTCGAAGCCGCCACGGCCATCGACAGGCCGGTGACCTTGACCGCCGCGTCGTACTCCGACCAGATGCCAGTCGCGGGCACGAAGGTGTCGGCGATGTAGTCGGCGACGTCCTGACCGTCAGTCGCGTTGCGCGCGGCCTGGGTCGAGCGAAAGCGGACATCGAAGCTGTCGTTCTTGCCCGACCCCGGCTTGACCGGGATGATCTGCGCGAGCAGGAAGTGGCGAAAAATCGTCGAAGCCAGCTCGGGGTATTCCTGAGCCAGCGCATCGGCGATGGTTGACGCTGTGACTGCGGCCATTGCGTACCTCGGTTGTCAAGTCGAGGTGCGCGTGTCGCTGGCACCGTTCGCGTGACAACCGGGCTCTCGCCTGGCCGGATCGGTTTACGTCCGATAACGTAATTGGGAGTCTGCTACTAGTGTGGCGGTTTTGTCAACTGTAATCGCTGCACTGGTGCGCAGCTCCAGTTACAGGCGGATGACTTCAAGGCGCGCACCGGCTGCCATGTGCTCCCTCAGCGCCTCGCGCACGGCCAGCACTCCAGCGACCGCATCGAGAGCGAACTCGACCAGCACCACGACGGCAGAGGTGTCGAACGGGTCAGCCAGAACGCGCGCCATCGTCACGCCCTCGACTGACCGCGCCAGCTCGAGCAACTCCTTGGCCGTGCCCGACTTCATCGACGCGAACCACGCTTGGAAGGCGGCGCCGGGCGGCTTGCCCTTGGTCGTGACGGGGGGAGGCGGGTTCGTGGCGATGTCCTCCATGATGTCCTTCGCTGTGCGGTTACTCACCGATGTTCCCCGTGAGCAGGCCCATCACGGCGTTCTGAATCGGCTCGCGCTTGCCGCCCGTGCCGTTGGCCGGCGTGGCGCCCTGGCCCGAGCTCGTGCGCGCGGCCAGGTAGAGCTTGCCCCGGTCGCTCTTGGCGAGGTCCGACACGTACTCGTCGAGGGTCGGCTGCGTCTCGTCCTTGTGCTTCTTGGGGTCGCGCACGCGCACTGTGCCGTCGTCCTCGAGCACGAGGCGTCCCGTCTTGTCGAGCAACGCCATGTGCTCGTCAGCGAGGTCGGGCAGGAACTTCGCCCCGGTCCACGCCTTGCGGAACGCCGTGTTGGTGCGCTCCTGCTTGGCGGACTGGCGCGCGTCGTCGCGTTCCTTCTCCAGCTCCTTGACGCGCTGGGTGAGAGTCTTGCGCTCCTCGGCCTCGGGGTTCGGCTTCGCAGCGGCATCGGCCTGCGCCTTGGTCGCCTCGGCCAGCTTCGCGCCGACGACGTCCTCGAGCATCTTGGCCATGGCCTCGCCCTGCTTCTTCTCGGCGCGGTCGAGCCGGTCGCTGATGGCCGTGTTGATGATCTTGCTCAGCGCCTTCATGTCCTCTTCGTCGAATGCCATGTGGTCAATCCTCCTTAGGAACCCTGATCAGGTGAAACTCGGCACCCTGCGGCGTTCGCACGAGTGCAGCGTCGAAATCGTCCGGCGAGATCGCGCCGGCCAGATCGGCTCGCACCAACTGGAGCTCGCCGGCCCGGTGCGCGGCCAGCAGGTCGGCCTTGAATGCGCGCATGTCGCCGCCGTAGTGGCGTGCGTGCTCGGTGCCCGCGTAGTGGATCAGCACCTGCTTTTCCCACGGCAACTCGAACGGCGCGCCAGCCCCTGTCACGCGGCGAGCAGAGGCCATCGCGCGCTCGTGGAATGGCGCCGAGGCCGGGGGCATGCGGGGCGCAGCGGGCGGCGACGCCCGGCCAGCGTCGTCCCATTCAGGTCGCCACAGCACGCAACTGCACTTGCAATTCGGGTGCGCCGGCGCGTGCGCGAGGCCACCGGTAAACAACTTCCCGCGCGGCGCGTACTTCTCATCCAGCGCGCGGCAGATGTCGCACGCTCGGTAGGTCGCTGCGTTCCACTTCAGCCCGTAGCCCTCGGCGTCGGCCACCTCGGAGCGCTGCAGGTTGTACGCATGCACCAGCTCGGTGCGCGCCAGCCGCTCGCCCTTGTACGCCTCGACGCCCAACCGCGACTCCAGCAGCTTGCCCGCATCGCGAAAGCTCAGCCCCTGCGCCGCCGCGCTGCCCAGCGTTGCCGCCGTGGCCTGGATCGTCTCGCGCGACCGCTTCGCCGCTGCCTTGGCGATGCGCTGCACCAGGAGGTTGCTCGTGTCGGTGACGGTCAGCACCGTGTCGATGTCGAGCGCCCGTGGCTGGCCGAAGTGCTTCGACAGCGCCGCGACCTCGTGCCGCATGTCGGCGATGCTGGCGAACTGCGCCCGCGTGTCAGCCGCCGCGAGCTGCCCCG
>JADYYK010000061.1 GCA_020853705.1 Deltaproteobacteria bacterium | reverse complement strand
TACGACGCCGTGAACACCAGGAAGTACTGATCGGGCAGGAAGGTGTGCTCGGCCGCCAGCCGGAACCCGTTGCGCTGGAATTCGTCGACCACGGCCGCCCGCGCGAGCTTCATGTTGGCCGGGCCGCGCGGCGAGTCCTTGTGGAAGTCGACCACCGCCACGCGCCCCCCCGGCTTGAGCGCCGCCTTGACCCGTGCCAGGTACGCGTCGCGCCCGTCGATGTGGTGCCACGTGTTGCACGTGAAGATCACGTCGACGCCGCCCGCCGGCAGCCGCGGGTCGTCGAACCCGCCCAGCACCGGCACGAGGTTGCGCATCCCGGCCGCCGTGGCGCGCCGGCCCACTTCGTCGAGCATCGGCTGCGACACATCGACGGCCAGCACGCGCCCCTGCGGCAGCAGCGGCGCGAAGCGCAGCGCGAAGTACCCCGAGCCGGCCCCGATGTCGGCCACCACGTCACCGGGCCTCAGCGCCAGCGCCGCCACGACCTCGTCGGGCTTCTGCCACGCGGCGCGTGCCGGGTCGTCGAGCGACGTCATGTAACTCACCGGGTCGCGCTGCACGCGATCGCCGTGCGGCGCCGCCCCATGCTGGGCCACCACCGGCAGGGCCGCGAGGGCCGTGAAGACAAGGAGGGCAGACACCGTGCGCATCGCCAATGACCTCGTGCGGCCACACCTGTGCCGGGCCGCGGGTGGGCAGTATCGGCGAGGCCTGTGACGATGGCGACTCGAAACCACACAGACCGTCGCCGGCGGCCCACGACTGGTCGTGCACACGCGATGAGCGCGAACTCCGCGCGCTTCGGCACGCCTACAGCTTGAGCAGCGTCTCGCGCAGCACCTTGGCCTGGATCCGGCTCACCGGCAGCTTCTGCCCGTTGGTGAGCGTCACCTCGTACGTGCCGCCCGGCATCACGCTCGCCCGCTGGATCAGATCCACCGCCGCCAGCGTCCCCCGCCCCAGCCGCACGAACCGCCGCGGATCGAGCCGCGCCTCGAGCGCATGCAGCCGGTACGTGATCGTGAAGCGCTCGTTCTGGATCGTCGTGAGGTGCAGCAACTCGCCCTCGGCCACGATCGACGCCACCTGCCGCACCGGCAGGATCACCACCTCGTCGCGCCGCCTGACCGGGATGCGCTCGAGATACGACCGCCGCGTCGCGATGTCGTACGCCGCCTGCAGCGCCTGCCGCTCGCGCGCACGCTCGTCAGGCGTGGGCCGCAGCCGCCCGCGGGCGCGCTCGATCGTCGCCAGCAGGCGCTCGCGCCCCACCGGCTTGAGCAGGTAGTCGACCGCGTTGAGCTCGAACGCCTGCACCGCGAACTCGTCGTACGCCGTCACGAACGCCAGCTGCGGCGCCGTCGCCACGTCGAGCATCGCCACCACGTCGAGGCCGCCCAGGTCGGGCATCTGGATGTCGAGCAGCACGAGGTCGGGCTCGAGCGCCCCGATCAGCGCGAGCGCCTCGCGCCCCGTGGCCGCCTCGCCGACGACCTCGACATCGGGACACGACGCCAGCAGGTCGCCGAGGAAGCGACGCGCCGGCCGCTCATCGTCGGCCAGCAGGATGCGCAGTGACTGGGTCATCGATCTCGCGCGGCGCCCACGCGCCGCCTCCCACCGGGATGTGGATGCGCGCCACCGTCGCCGCATCCCCGTCGCGCGGCAGCGTGCACGCCGCCGCCTCGCCAGAGTGCGCCGCCAGCCGCCGCTCGACGTTGTGCAGGCCCACCGATGTCTCGTCGCGTGCCCAGGCCTCGGGCAGCGGCGTGCCCGTGTTCCGCACCTCGACGCGCAGCCGCGCGCCGTCCTCGATCCACGCGCGGATCGCGACCTCGCCGCCCGCGCGGCACGTCGCGATGCCGTGCTTCACCGCGTTTTCGACCAGCGGCTGCACGATGAGCGGCGGCACGGGCAGCGCGCGCAGCGCCGCGGGCACGTCGATCGCCACGCGCAGCCGCTCCTCGAACCGCGCCCGCTCGATCTCGAGGTAGTGCTCGACCAGCTCGATCTCGCGGCCCAGCGTCGTGAACTCGCCCTCAGACCGCAGCACGCCCCGCAACAGCGCCGTCAGCTGCATCAGCGTCTCGAGCGCCCGCCCCGGCGACGTCCCGATCAGGTAGCCGATCGTCGTCAGCGCGTTGACCCGGAAGGGCGGGTTGATCTGCGCGCGCAGCGCCCGCACCTCGGCCTCGGCGGCCAGCGTCAGCAGTTCCTCGTCGCGCAGCCGCCGATCGACGCGCTCGTTGGTGAGGTGGATGGCGTCGATGCGGCGGCCGGCCACCGCCGCCGCGTGCTGCACCAGCGCCGCATCGTCCGAGAGCAGCCGGCGCCCGGCGCCCAGCGGCCCGACGACGATCGCATAGCCCGCGCCCCCGGCCGTGTGCACCTCGCTGCGCAGGGCGACGGCGTCGGTGCCGCCCTCTGCTGGCCCGCGCGTCCACGTCACCGCGCCGGTACCCAGCGCCTGCGCCAGCACGCCCGTCACCGCGTCGAGCACCGCCGCATCGGTCTCGGGCGCCGCCACCGCCTGCGCGAGCGCCTCGCGCACGCGCGAGTAGTCGGGCCGGCCGAGCAGCACCGCATCGACAAACCGGCGCAGCCGCCGCTGCAGCCACGGCGACACCAGTGCCGTGGCCACCCACAGCGCCAGCAGCGCGCCGACCGCTGGCGGGCCCGGCGGCAGCGCCACCGCCGCCCAGTACCCCGTCAGCGCCAGGACGACCAGCGCCAGCAGCGTGAGCGCGCGCACGAGGAACCGATCGGCCAGCGCAAACCGGTAGTCGTGGTAGAGGATGGCGAACGCCAGCGGCGTCGCCGCGTGGTGCCCCGCGAGTTCGACGAGCCAGCGCTGGTGCGCCGCGTCGCTGCGTCCGAGGTGGCTCGCCGACACCGCAAACAGCAGCAGCGCCAGGATCCACAGCGCCCGCCGCCCGTGCGGCTGCGCGCGCGTCAGCAGCACCAGCGGCACGCTGATCGCGCTCACGCACAGCGTCAGCAGCGCAAACGCCAGCGCCGACGACGAGGCGGCGTCGGTCAGCGCGCCGTGCAGGTGCAGGAGGGTCGCGCCCGCGCCGGCCGCGTAGGCCGCGCGCGCCAGCCACGCGCCGCGCCGCAACGTGCGCGTCACGGCATGCACCACCACCGCCGCCAGCAGTCCCAGCGCCGAGAACGACACGGCCCCCAACAGCGGAGCCACCGCCGGGATTCCCACCCGCACCGCGCCAAACGCCGCCAGCTCGCCGACGTTCCACGTCAGCCCCAGCGCCGCCGTCACCAGCCACAGCGGATCGGCCGCCCGCCCCTCGGCGCGCGCCGACTGCAGCACGAGCGACAGCAGCATCGCGTAGAGCGTCGCCCCGGTCGCAAAGCC
>JADYYK010000060.1 GCA_020853705.1 Deltaproteobacteria bacterium | reverse complement strand
GCGCCGATGGCCGCTGGCTCCTGTACACGCGCCACCGCAGCTCGCTGGGGCGCGAGCCGCTGCGCGATCTGGCGCTGCTGGTGGTCGACCTCGCGACCGGGGTGCAGCGCGCGCCGGTGCCGGTGCCATGGGACGCGCACCGCATCGAGATCGGCTGGGACAGCGGCGGCAACTTCTGGGGCGAGACCCGCACCGAGCTCGGCAGCATCCCCGAGGTGCAGTGGCCCGAGTACGAGGTCGACAGCCAGGAGGAGTACGGCACCCGGCGCTTCAGCCTGGACCCCGAGGGCGGCCTGACCCCCGAGCGCCGCGCCCGCGCCGCCGCGCGCGGGGGCCTCCTGCTGAGCTGGCTGTCGCGCAGCACGCTGCCGCCGCCGGCCGACAGCGCCGGCGCCACCGCCGCGCCGGCGCCCGGGGTCTGGTTCCAGGGCAACGAGCTGCGCCTGCCCGCCGGCCGCCTGCTCACCCTGCCCGACCGCGGCGCCGACGCCGCGCTGTCACCCGACGGGCGCTGGCTGGCCTTCTCGCTGAAGCGTGACCCCTGCGATCTGTCACCCAGCATCGGCGACCAGGACAACGTGCTGTACCTGCTCGATCTGCGCAGCCTGACGCTGCAGGCGCTGGCGCGCGGGCGCAACCTCTACCACAAGACCTGGCTCGACCCGGTGCACCTGGTCTACGAGGTCGGCGCCGAGCCGGCCCTGATGCGCCTGCGCGTGCACCAGATCGGCGTCGCCACCGACCTCGCCATCGGCCCCGAGACCCCGGTCGCCCTGGCCCCGCTGCCGTACTCCTCGGGCGGCTGCCAGTCCCCCGACGACTGAAGGTCCTGTCCCCTGGCCTGCCGCCTGTCGCCTACGGCGCCGCGGTCGGCCACGCCGCCAGCGCCGGCAGCCGGAGCCGCCCGTCGCTCGGCCGCTGCGCCCCGCGCGGGGTGGCGCCGCGCTCCTTGAAGGCGCGCTTCCAGGCCGCGAAGCTGCCGCCGGCGCGCCAGGCGTCCATCGCCGCCAGGCCGGCGCTCTCGTCGCCCTGCGATAGCATGTACTCGACCCAGGCCCAGCGCGCCGAGGTCGCGCGCAGCTCGGCGCGCCCCCGCAGCGCCGCGCGCAGGTAGCCGAGCTTGTGCTCGACCTCGTTGACGCCGGCGAACGGGGCGCCATCCATCGGCGTGTTGCGCTTGGCCACGAAGGGCGCGACGCCATAGGCCAGCGGGATGATCTTCGACAGCTCGCTGCCGAAGCGGACCAGCTCGTCGAGATCGGCGGAGGTCTCGCCGGGCAGCCCGAGCATCAAGTAAAGCTTCAAGGTTCGCATGCCCGCGTCGCGCGCCAGCTGGGCCGCGGCGAGCAGGTGCTTCTCCTTGGTCTTGCGATCGATGGCGTCCCGCAGCCGCTCCGAGGCGCCGTCCGAGGCCGTGGTCAGCGTGCGCGCCCCGCTGCGCGCCAGCAGGCCCACCAGCTCGGCGCTCAGCCGGTCCGCGCGCAGGCTGGAGATCCCGACCTGGCGCCCGGCGTCCACCAGGGTGCGCAGCAGCGGCACGATGCGTGGATGATCGGTCACCGCGGCGCCGACCAGGCCGACCTTGCGCGCGTGGTCGGGGACGAGCCCCAGCACGCGCTCGGGCTCCACCGTGCGCATGCCGCCGTTGGTGGTCCGCCGCATCACGCAGTAGGTGCAGCCGCGCGAACAGCCGCGCTCGGGCTCGATGAGGAACATCGACGACAGCTCGGTGTGCGGCGTCACGATCTGCGACCGCGCCGGCAGCCGCTCGTCGTCGGCGCGGGCCACCACCGGCGCCAGCCCGCGCGGGTGGCCAGGCACCCAGAAGCCGGGACGCGCCGCCAGGGTGTCCAGCACCAGCGCGCGCCCGCCCGGCCCGGCGGGCGCCCCGGCGATCAGGTCACACAGCTCGTGCACCAGCTGCTCGGCCTCACCCATCAGGATGACGTCCACGAAGGGCGACAGCGGCACCGGGTTCGAGAACGTCAGCGGCCCGCCCGCGATCACCAGCGGCATGCTGGCGTCGCGCTCGCGCGCCAGCACCGGCAGCCCGGCGAGGTCGAGCATCTCGCACACCCCGGTCAGCTCCAGCTCGTAGGCCACCGAGAAGGCCAGCACCGGGAGCTCGGCGATGGGGCGCTCGCCCTCGTAGGTCAGGAGCGGGGCGCGCGCGGCGCGCAGCGCGGCGACGTCGTCGGGCAGGAAGGCGCGCTCGGCGCTGGCCTGCGGGTGCAGGTGCAGCTCGCGGTAGATGGTCTGGAAGCCCAGGCTCGACATGCCGACGTGGTAGGGGCTGGGATAGGCCAGCGCGATCTGGACCGGCGCCTGCTTGTGCAGGGTGCCGACCTCGGCGGCCAGGCGCCGGCGCTGCTCCTCGATCAGAGACCAGTGGCTGACGCTCATCGCGCCCGTCCCCTCGGCACCATGTGCCAAGGCGGCCAAGGAAGGTCGCGGCCTCGAGCCCGGTAGATCCCCATACTCACGAAGCTTTACGTTTCCCCCACGCAGTGCGGGTTTGCAAGCCCGTTTCGCGAATTCGCGGGTTACTATCCCCGCGGGAGGATGCATGAGAACGAATCGACTGTGGCAGGTCGGCTGGGCGTTCGTGCTGTCGGGCAGCCTTGTGGGCGCCGCCGTCTCGGGGTGCAAGAAGGCGAAGGCACCCGGTGGCGAGGTCGGTGAGAGCGGCGGTGGTGGGGGTGGCGCTCCCGGCGGCGGGGGCGGCGGCGGTGGCGGCGGCGGCGGCGGCGGCGGTGGTGGCGGCAAGGCCAAGGGTGGCGGCGGCGGCAATGCCGGCGGGGCCTCTGACGACGCCCTGATCGAGAAGCTCGGCTTCTTCATCGAGTGCATCAACAGCGTGTCCAACCGCACCATGGACAGCCGCGAGCGCTACTACTCCTGGCTCAAGGATCCCGAGAAGGGTCCCCAGGGTAACGAGCGCAACGTCTACGGCCTGTACACCATCAACGACCCGTCCAAGTGCCAGGAGGGCATCACCACCGCGCTGGGCATGCAGCCCAAGCTCGACGCCCTCGACGCCGCGGGCAAGGCCTATGGCGACGCCATCAAGACGCTGATGCCGCTCATCAAGTCGGCCAACGACTACTACGAGCAGGACGACTACAAGGACGACAAGTTCGCCAAGGCCAAGGAGATGCACGGCCCGCTGTTCGCCGCCTTCGAGGCCTTCGCCAAGGCCAACGCCTCGATGCGCAACGAGCTCGAGAAGGTCGACGAGGGCCTCAAGGAGCGCGAGCTGGCGCGCATGGAGAAGGAGAACGGCCGCGACCTGCCCTTCACCCAGGCCAACGTCATGCGCTACGCCAAGACGCTGCTCAAGGCCGGCATGGAGGACAAGCCGGTGACCGAGGAGATCGAGGCCGCGCTGGGCAACTACCAGAAGGCGCACGAGGAGATGCTGGCGGTGCTGGCGGCCAACCCCAAGGCCACCGAGCACACCTTCGGCTGGTCCTCGTTCGAGAGCGGCGCCAAGGAGTTCCTGGTCGCCGCCAAGGAGCGCTTCCGGCGCGTGCGCGACAAGGTGCCCTACTCGACCGGCGAGAAGATGAACCTGGGCGGCTCGGGCGAGTGGATGGTCGACGGCTCGCCGGGCAAGCTGCTGCGCGAGTACAACGAGCTGGTGGACAACTCGAATCGACTTGACTGGAGCTTCCCGTAGGGGAGCTCCAGTCAAGTCGTCCAGCCCCCTCGAAGCGAAGCTTCGAGGAGTGCTGTCCGGATCCGGCTCCGTCCGCCTCCGCCTCCGCCTCAGCTCACTTCTTCAGCTCGAGCTCGATGACCTGATCCGCGTCCGGCGTCACCTTCTTCACCGCCGGCACATAGCCGTCCTTCTTCAGCTTCACCAGCACCACATCCGAGGTCTTGCGCTGGTCCACCGTGGCCGGGGTCTCGATGCCCTCCAGCTTGCGGCCGTCGATGTAGATCTCGGCGCCCGCGGGCTCCGACTTGAAGGTCAGCTTGACGGTGTCGATGACCACCGCCTTGCGCGGCGCCTCGCCGCCGCCCGAGGTGCGCGAGCCGCCCGAGCTGCTGCTGCGGGTCGACCCGGTCGCGGTCTTGATGTTCTGCCGGACCTGATTCTGGATCCGGTTCTGCAGGAAGTACACGAAGCCGATGATGCCCGCCGTCATCACCAGGCTGAGGATCCAGCCCTTGCGCATCATGCCGCCGGCGTGCTTGAAGCCCTGCTTCTGCATCTCCAGCGCGTTGGCGCGCGCCGCCGCGGCCTGCTGCTGCGCGTTGGCCTGATCGATGCGCGTCTTGAAGGTCTTCCAGACGTGGTCGGGCAGCATCGAGTACTGGTGGCAGTACTCGCACTCGACGTTGCGCTGCGTGACCGCGCCGAGGTTCATGGGCGCCGCGCAGTGCGGGCAGTTGTGGGTCACGACACGGCCTCCTCGTTCGCCAGCGGCTCGGGCGCCGGTACCGGCGGCGCCCCCAGGGTCATCGGCGCCGCCGCCACGGCCGGCCGCCAGCTCATCGCGTCGGTCACCGCGTCAGGCGCCAGCAGCGCCAGCCGGGCGTGGCGCACCGCCACCCCGGGCGCCGGCGCCAGCAGCGCGCGCACCACCTCGCTCGGCTTGGCCGAGCCCTCGGCGTCCAGGCGCACCACCATCTCGAGCACCGCGCCGCCGGTCGGCTCCCACTCCAGCGCGCCCAGCTCGGGCTCGTCGGACACCGTGGTCGCGCGCGCCGACAGCAGGTAGTCCCGCACGTCGAGCTCGCGCGCCGCGCGGCGCCGGTCATTGCTGGCGCGCGTCACCTTGAGCGGCCCGCCCGCAGCCTCGGCCGCCGCCAGCAGCTCACGCAGCGCGCCCAGCGACAGCCCCGCCACCTGCGCCGCGAAGCGCGCCGCGCCGACCACCTTGCCCAGGCCCGGCTCGCCCGCCGGCAGCTGCCGCGCGGCCTCGAACACCACGCCCTCGGGCGCCACCGCGGTCAGCCGCCGCGCCAGCTCCTCAGGCCCCGGGAGCTCCAGCCCATCGGCCGCGCCGAGGTTGATATCGACCAGCTCGGCCAGGCTCTGGATCCCCAGCGCCAGCGCGGGCGCGAACACGATCACCGGCTTGGGGTGGAAGCCCTGCGAGTAGATCGCCTCCAGCCCGGCGCGCCGCACCACGCGCATCAGCATGCGCGTCAGATCCAGGTGCGACATGAAGGCCGCGCGGCCCAGCTTGGTGAAGCGCAGCCGGAACCGCGTCGCGGCGCCCTGCGCGAAGCGCACCCGCGGCGTCGCCGCCGGCGGCGGCCCGCTGGCCTTGTCGACCGAGATCCCCGCCGGCTCGGCCTTCTGGCGCGGCGTCTCGGCCCCCATCTTGCGCAGGAACACCAGGCGCTCCGCGCGCATGTCGCCGAGGTCGCAGGCGACGCCGCACTCGTAGCACACCAGCGGGCGCTGCTCGGCCTCGTGGTCGGCCACGTTGGTCGGGTGCAGGAGCTTGTCGACCACCTTGCCGCACGGCGGCGACAGCCGATCCTTGAGCGCCTTCCTGTACTCCTTGGCCAGGAAGCCCTCGGCCAGGCCGACGTCGATGTGGTCCCAGGGCAGCTTCGCCGTCAGCGGGATGGTGCCCTGATAGGCGCGCACCGGATCCAGCCCGACCTCGGCCGCCGCGCGCTGCCAGCGCTGCAGCGAGAAGTGCTCGTCCCAGCTGTCGAAGCGCCCGCCGGCCCGGTACACCGCCTCGATCACCGCCGCCATGCGGCGATCACCCCGCGACAGCCAGCCCTCGACGTGGCTCATGCCGGCCTCGTGGTACTTGACCTCGCTCCTGGTGGCGCGCGCGGTGGCGTCGAGGATGGCCTGCTTGCGCTCGATCTCGGCCATCGAGTCCTGCGCGCACCACTGGAACGGCGTATGCGGCTTGGGCACGTGCGACGACACCGACACGGTGACGCGCGCGCCCTGGGTCTTCTGCCGCCCGATCCGACGCACCCGGGTGCCGAACTCGACGATGCCCTGCACGTCCTCGTCGCGCTCGGTGGGCAGGCCGATCATGAAGTACAGCTTCATGCGGGTCCAGCCGCGCGAGAACACGCGCTCGGCGCTCTCGGTGATGTGCTGCTCGGTGATGTTCTTGTTGATGACGTCGCGCATGCGCTGGGTGCCCGCCTCGGGCGCGAAGGTCAGCCCGGTGGCGCGCACCGAGCTGAGCTCGTCGAGCAGCTCCTCGTTGAGGCCATAGGCCCTGAGCGACGACACGCTGAGCGACACCTTCTCGTCGCGCAGCTTCTTCATCAGGTTGGTGACCAGCGGGGTCACGCACGAGTAGTCGGCGCTCGACAGCGACGTGATCGCGGTCTCGTCATAGCCGCCCTTGCGCACCCCGCCCAGCACGGCGTCGATGATCTGATCGGGCGAGCGCTCGCGCACCGGGCGATAGATCATGCCGGCCTGGCAGAAGCGGCAGCCCTCGGTGCAGCCACGCGCGATCTCGACCCCGGCGCGATCGAAGATGGCCTCCGCGTACGGCACCGGCGAGTCATCCGGGAACGGGAACTTGCCGAGGTCGTCGACCCAGGCCCGCGTCACCCGCGCTGGCGCCGCCGGCTCGCCGGGCGCCGGCAGCCGGGGCTCCACGTAGCAAAGCCCGCTGTCCGGGCACACCTTGGTCTCGTACAGCGCCGGCACGTACAGCGCGCCGCGCTGCGCCACCCGCGCCAGCGCCGCCAGCTTGCCGAGGCCGCGCCGCCGCAGCGCCTTGTAGGCCAGCAGCAGATCGGGCAGCGCCTCCTCGCCCTCGCCGATGAAGAAGGCGTCGAAGAACGGCGCCACTGGCTCGGGGTGGGTCGCCGTCGGTCCGCCCGCGATGACCAGCGGCAGGTCGTCGCCGCGGTCCGCCGCGCGCAGCGGCAGCCCCGACAGCTCCAGCAGCAGCAGACAGTTGGTGTAGGTCAGCTCGTACTGCAGCGACATCCCGATGACGTCGAACTCGCGCAGCGGCCGCGCGCGCTCCAGCGACAGCACCGGCAGGCCGTGCTTGCGCAGCTCGGCCTCCATGTCGGGCCACGGCGCGAAGGCGCGCTCGCAGGCGATGCGCGGGTTCTGATTCAGCACTCGATACAGGATCTTGGTGCCGAGGTGCGACATCCCGATGTCGTACACGTCGGGGAAGGCCAGCACGATCGAGACGTCGATCTCGTGGCTGGCGGGGTCCTTGATGACGGAGTTGTACTCGCCGCCCAGATAGCGTCCCGGCTTGGCGACGCGGTCGATGAAGTCTGCATAGGGGTGGCGCATCGGGGAGGCGCATATTGTAACTCGCCTGGCACATCGTCAAGCCACGTGCGTGTTACCCTCCCGCCATGCTGAAGTGCCGGTTCTTGCATGGATTCGCGCTGCTGGGCCTGGTCGCTGGCTGCGGCGACGACAGCGCCCGACCCGGGGTCACCTTCAAGGGCAACTGCACCGAGACGCCCATCCCCGCCGAGGCCAAGCTGCCCGCCGGCAAGGGCGCAGGCGACACCGCCATCATGCCCGGGGGTCGCCGGCTGTCACCGCTGGGCCGCCAGGTCGAGCTGGGCGGCTTCCCGATGGCGGCGCGCATCCTGCCCGGCGGCAAGCACGTGCTGGTGTCGGACGGCGGCTATGGCACCAACTTCCTCTCGGTCGTCGACCTCACGACCGGCGCCATCACCTACCAGGAGCCCTTCGAGGAGCCCGAGGCGCTGTACTTCGGCCTCGCCATCCGGCCCTCCGACGGTCGCATCTTCGTGTCGGGCGGCGGCAGCGACAAGATCTTCATCTACGGCTACGACTCCGCGACCGGCATGCTGACCAGCAGCATGCAGCCGACCCGGGTCATGGGGCCGCCCAACGGCGGACGTGACCTCATCGCGGGGCTGGCGCTGTCGAACGACGGCAACACCCTGTACGCCGTCGGTCAGGGCTCCAGCGCCCTGATCGCGATCGACGCCAACACCGGCCTGGAGCTCGGCGCCTGGCCCCTCAACACCGACTACCCCAATGACGTGGTGATCGCGCCGGCCTCGTCGGGCCGCAACGAGGCCTACGTGACCTCGTGGGGGGCCAACCAGCTCCTGGTGGTCGACCTCACGGCGCCGTTCGCGATGGGCGCGGTCAAGGCGCGCATCGACGTCGGCAAGTCGCCCGGGGTCGCGCTGGCGTTGCCGGGCGGCAAGCTGGCGGTCGCCAGCAGCGACGCCGACACCCTGTCCATCATCGACACCGCGACGCGCACGCTGGAGCGCACCGTGCCGGTGCCGCGCGCGCCCGACCTGCCGCTGGGCACCGCGCCGGCGCACCTGGCGCTGTCGCCCGACGGCGCCCGCCTGTATGTCACCGACAGCGGCGAGAACGCGGTCGACGTGCTCGATGCCACCAGCTTCGCGCGCATCGGCCGCTTCCCGACCGGCTGGTTCCCGACCGCGGTCGCGGTGGCCGACGGCGCCCCGCTGGTGGTCGCCAGCGGCAAGCACCTGGGCTCGGGGCCGATCGCCGAGTCGGCCGGCTCGGGCTTCCAGAAGGGGGGCATCTCGATCCTGACCGCGCCGACCGACGCCGAGCTGCCCGCGCTGACGCAGACCGTGCTGGACAACGCCAACCGCGCGCGCCGGCTGGCCGCGCTGCCGACCTGCCCCGAGACGCCGCGCATGAACGCGCTGCCGCTGGCGCCCGGCGAGGCCACCCCGATCGAGCACGTCTTCGTCATCATGCGCGAGAACAAGACCTATGACGCCGAGCTCGGCGACCTGGCCGGGACCAACGGCGACGCCTCGCTGGTGCTGTTCGGCGACCGCTTCACTCCCAACCTGCACAAGACCGCGCGCCAGTTCGCGGTGCTCGACAACTTCTACTCGCAGGCCGAGGCGTCGATCCAGGGCCACCAGTGGGGCACCTCGGCGACCACCACCGACTTCACCGAGAAGGCCTGGCTGACCACCTGGGGGCGCGGCTCGCGCGCGGCGTCGCTGTTCGTGGCCGCCAACGCCGCCCCCGGCCAGGGCTACATCTGGCAGCAGCTGGAGCGCCAGAACGTGCCCTATGTGAACTTCGGCGAGGCCGTCGGCACCCTGACCTCGGCGCCCAAGGACGGTCAGAGCCGCTTCGACGACCACTTCCCGGGGATCGTCTACAACATGGACGTCACCGACAAGAAGAAGGGCGACTACGTGGCCTCGCTGCTCAGCGACCCGACCTGGCCGCCGTTCACCTTCGTGCTGCTGCCCAACAACCACACCGAGGGTGACCGCCCAGGCAAGCCCACGCCGGGCTCCTACGTGGCCGACAACGACGAGGGCACCGGCGTCATCGTCGACGCCATCTCGAAGAGCAAGTTCTGGTCGAGCTCGGTGATCTTCATCTTCGAGGACGACCCCCAGGACGGCGGCGACCACGTCGAGGGCCACCGCTCCCCGCTGGTCGTGGTCAGCCCCTGGGTCAAGCGCGGCTACGTCTCCAGCGCCAACTATGACGTGTCGTCGATGTGGAAGACCATCGAGCACCTGCTCGGCCTCAGGCCGCTGTCGCTGTACACGGTGGACGCCGCGCCGATGTACGACCTGTTCACCAACACGCCGGACCTGACGCCCTACGACTACGTGCCGCGCATGGTGCCCGAGGCCGTCAACGGGCGCAGCTCGCCGCTGATGCAGTCGATGACCGAGGCCGCCAACATGAAGTTCGAGCACCCCGACGAGGCGCCCGGCCTGGGGCGGATCCTGTGGAAGATGATGAAGGGCACGCCGGCGCCGTGGGGCATGACCCCGCTCATCAAAGACGAGGAAGAGGAGGCAGAGGAGGAGGGCCCCGGCGGCGAGGAGGGCTGGTGGGAGATCGACATGATCCGGCGCTACTACCCCGAGGCGCGCATGGGCCTCAGCCCACGCGAGCGCGAGGCCGCCCGCTGGCTGCAACGCGTCGGCGCCCCCGACGATGATGACGGCGACGGTGACGGCGACGGCGACGGCGACGACGGCGAGGAGGCGGAGGACAGCCGCCAGGAGCAGCTGGAACGTGCGGTGCAGCACATGCGGGACCTCCCTTTGCCACGCTACAACGGTGAAGGGCCGCCCCCGTAGCGGTACCATGGCGGCATG
>JADYYK010000059.1 GCA_020853705.1 Deltaproteobacteria bacterium | reverse complement strand
GAGGCGCGCGAGACCCTGGCGGTCTGTCGCGACTGCTCGCGCGACTTCGACCACTGCCTGCAGTGCGCCGAGGACGGCACCCTGGATCTGTTCTCGCGGGCCCTGCTGCTGCCCGACCAGATCCCCGTCAAGGCGCCCGCGCCGGTGCCGCCCACGCCGGTGGGCAGCGAGCCCTGACGCAGGCTAAAGTGGGGGTGTGTCGTCCCGCGCGCTGTCGTCCCTGGTGATCGTGAGCATGAGCGTGGCGCTGGTCGCGTGTGCGGGTGCGCCGGCCAACCGTGCCAGCGGCCGGGTGCTGGGACGGCCCTTCAGCGGGCGCGTCACCGCGGCGGAGTACTGCGAGCACTGCGCGGGCGGCGAGCTGGTCACGGTGCGCCTCGGCGATCCACGCGGCGACACCCTGGAGGTGCAGTTCGAGGACTGCCGGCCGGGGCGCTTCGCGGTCGGGAGCGGCGACGGCGCCGAGGTGCAAGTGCGTCACGAGGAGCTCGGGGTGGACGCCGTGCGCGGTGAGCTGCGCGTCGCCAGCTGTTCGAGCAAGCGCCTGCAGGCCAGCTTCTGGGCCGAGTTCCCGGGCGGCGGCCGGGTGTCCGGGCGGGTGGTGACGGGGCTGAAGTTCGACGCCGGGTACGACTGACGCCGCAGGGCGCGCTCGTCGTCATGGGCACAGAGGTGCCAGGGCTTGCGGGGACGTGGCGGCGGGCCCAGGTTGCAGGCGATGTGGACCGACACGCTCATCAGCGAGGACTGGCTGCGCAGCGCCGTGGGGCTGCTGGTGCGGGTCGTCGAGGTGGGTGCGGCGCTGGTCATCTTCGCGGCGGCGGTGCTGGCGTTCGTGCGCCTCGGGCGGGTGGTGCTGGGGCGCGGCGCCAGCTCCGGCGCCGGCCTGACGCCGGTGCGGCTGAGCTTCGCGCGGCTGCTGGCGCTGGGGCTGGAGTTCCAGCTGGCGGCGGACCTGCTGCGCACCGCGGTGGCGCCGACGTTTCCGCAGATCGGGCAGCTGGCCGCGGTGGCGGCCATCCGGACCGCCCTGAACTACTTCCTGGGCCGCGAGCTGCGCGACGAGGCGGCTCACGAGGCGCGCGCGAAATAGGCTGAAATCGCGCAGAGATTGCGTGGTTTTCGAGTTGCCGGGCGCGGGCGCCGAACCCATATCAGGGGGCGGGGGAGGTGCCGAATGCGTGCACGAATGTCGATCGTCCTGGCTGTGGTGCTGGTGGCGCTGGCGGGGAATGTGGCGCGAGCGCAGCTGGTGCTGGTCGGGCTCGGCGAGATGAGCAACGCCGGCACCAACGTGCAGACCATCATCACCAACAACATGGCCGCCGCGCTGGAGGAGAAGCGGCTGGAGTCCTTCATGAAGCAGCTGGCCGCGCTGCACGAGGGCATGAAGCAGTACCAGGCCAGCATCGACGCCACCGAGAAGAACGCGGACGCCGTCATGAAGCAGCTGGTCGCGATGCACGACGACAAGAACCGCGCCAACTGGGAGCCCGAGCGGCGCGCGCTGTTCGAGCAGGCGCTGGCGCAGAAGGCCGAGGCGCAGAAGGCACGCAAGAGCTTCAAGGCGCTGTCGGCGGAGAGCAAGGAGCTCGGCGGCCACTCCAGCCTGCGCAATGCCAAGACGTTCGCCAAGAACTCGAGCTGGTACCGCGATCGCCTGCGCAAGATGGCGGAGCGGCTGGGCGGCATGACCGGGGTGGTGCGCGGCCCGGTGCCGGTGAAGCCTGGGCCCGGGCCGGCGCCGGCGCCGACCAGCGCGGGGGCCTCGCTGCGCCTGGTCCATGACAGCAAGGAGGTCTGGTTCGAGGTCAACGGCGTGATGCTGAAGTCGGGTGACAAGCTGAAGCTGAGCACCGGGCAGCTGACCATCCGCGCGCTGGCGATGACCGAGATCCGCAGCTTCATCAAGAACAAGAAGCCGACCGCGAACACCACCATCCACACCCAGGACGACTACACCTTCCACTTCACGGTCGCCAACGCCGGCGACACCCTGCGCAAGGTCACCAAGGAGACCTACGTCTGGAGCGTGCTGGGCGACGCGCCAGCGCACAAGCTGTCGACCAGCAAGGCTGACAACGACACCGTGACCTGGACCGCGCCGGCGCTCAAGCGCGCGCTGGGCCACGCCATCAAGGCCTTCACCTTCAACGTCAGCGGCGACATGACCTGGAGCTATGAGCGCGGCACCGTCAAGAAGACCGAGCCCGAGAGCTTCCATGGCTCGCTGACCATCAACGTCGACCCGACCTGAGGCCTGGCCGAACTGGGCGCTGCCAGCGTGGGCGCGGCTGCTGGCGTGATCAGGGCGCTGACCAGGCGGCGATGCCGGCCGGCATGGCATCGACGTTGGCCTGCACGGTGACGCCGCTGGCGAGGTCGACCACGGAGACGGTGTCGTTGTACATGCCCGTGACCAGCACGAAGGCGCCGCCGGGGGTCACCGTGATGCCGTGGCCGCCACGACCGATGTCATGGCGCTGCATCAAGGCGCCGGTGGCGGGGTCGAGCAGCAGGAGGTGCTCGCCGGGGTTGATGACGTCGCCCTGCTCGGCGACCGCGACGCGCGGGCCGGCGGCGGTGCTGACCCAGGCCAGCGCACCCGGGGCGCGGGCGTCGGCGGGCAGCGGCCACGAGGTCACGACGCCGCTGCCGAGGTCGATGCGGCTCACCATGGCGGGCGCCGGCACGGTCACGAACAGGGCGCCGTCGCCGAGCACCAGCTGCAGGCCAGGGCCGGGCAGCGTGAAGTCGCGCAAGGTGGCGCCGGTGGCGGTGTCGTACTCGGTCACCGTGGAGTTGATGTTGGCGGTGTACAGGCGAGCGCCGTCGGGGGACAGGCGCAGGCCGTGCGGGTTGTGCTCGCGGCGTGGCTGGATGGCGGCGCCCAGGCTGAAGCTGCGGGCGTCGATGCGGTAGATCTTGTTGTTGCCGAGGCCGCCGACGAAGACGGTGCGGCCATCGGGGCTGATGGCCAGGTGCTGCGGATAGGCGGCGAGGTCGAGCTCGACGCGGGCCAGCAGCTTGTCGGTGCGCGGGTCGACCACCAGGACCTCGTCGGGCAGCGCGCTGTCCAGGTGCGGGTTCGAGATCCACAGCTGATCGCGCGCCGGGCTGACCTCGATCATGTGCGGGGTGCGGCGATCACCGGTGGGGATGCGCGACGACAGCAGCAGGGTGGTGCCGTCGAGCACGTCGATGGCGGCGCGGTGCTGCGAGACGACGTAGATCTTGGTCGGGCGGCTGGTGCTGGCGGGGTCACCGTCCTGGCCGCAGGCGGGCGCGGCTGCGGCCAGGCTGGCGAGCGCGAGCAGCGCGGGCCAGGTCGGGCGGCGGTGCCGGCGCCTGTGGGCGCGGGTGCTCAGGGCGTCGCCTGCAGCACGAGGTGGCGGCGACCGCAGCGGCGTTCGTGGTTGCGATCCTCGAGCAGGACGGTGGTGCGCAGCACGTCTCCGGCGACCCGCGCGCCGTCCATCAGCACCACCAGCGCGGTGCTCTCGGCCATGAAGGCGTCGCCGCGAAACTGTAGCGGGCCCTGCTGGCGCAGCACCAGCGCGCCGGTGGTGCGGCTGAGCACCACGTCGGCCAGTGCGGTCTCACCCACGGCCATGCCGACGCCGCGCACGGCGAGGGCCAGCTCGGGGCCGTCGGGGCCGCGCCGCCAGGACACGGTCTCGCCCTCGGCCAGCGGCACGAAGCGGGTGGCCTCGCCGGGGAGGCCAGTGCAGGGCGCGCCGGTGTCGACGCTGACACAGCGCCCGAGCTCGAGCGGGGCGCGCAGCAGGCAGCTGGAGGCGGCCGCGGGATCGTCCAGGGCTTGCTCCCCGGGCACAGGCGGCAGCGCGTCGACGCCGCCAACTTGACAGCCTGTCAACGCGATGGTGCAGGCACCTGCGCACGCCGCGATGAGCAAGCTCCGCATGGCTGAAACGTAGCGCCAGCGAGCTGGGCGAACTTGACGGGCGTCAAGGTCCGAGGCTCAGGGTGTCCCATGCTGCCAGCATGGTGAAGGTCCGCGTGCTGGAGCCGGAACGTATGAGCCTGCCTGGCCTGATGCTGCAGGGCATCCTGGAGCGGGCGCGCGCGGCGCCGTCGTCGCGCCTGCGCGGCGAGGTGCTGGTCGACGCCGATGGCGCCCAGGTCACGCTGCGCTTCAGCGACCAGCTGGTCGAGATCACGCGGGCGCCGGCGGTGCGCCCGGTGGCGGTGGTGCGCGGTACCTTGCGCGCGCTGCTCGATGCAGCGCTGGGACGCGGGCGGGTGCGCGCCTGGCTGGCGGGGCGGCTGCGGGTGCGCGGCGGGCCGCTGACGCTGCTGCGTCTGCTCGGGGCGCTGCGGGTATGAAGATGCAGGCGCGGGCGGCGCTGGTGCGGGTGACGGAGCTTCTGGGCGAGGCCGCGGTGCGGCGCGACTCGGCGACGCTGGCGATGTACGGCGCCGACATGACGGAGAACGCGCCCGGGCAGCCCGACGCGGTGCTGCTGGTGTCGAACCTCGAGCAGCTGACGGCGGTGGTCGGCCTGGCCGGCGCGGCGGGGATCGCGCTGACGCCGCGGGTGGCGGGCACCAACCTGGGCGGGCTGACCATCCCGAGCCGGGGCGGCTGGGTGCTCGATCTGACCGCGATGAACCGCATCGTGAAGCTGGATCTCGACGACATGGTGGCGGTGATCGAGCCCGGGGTGACCTTCCAGCAGCTCAAGGACGAGCTGGATCGCCACCCGCGCAAGCTGACCATCGGGTTTCCGCTGTCGCCGCCCGACACCTCGGTGATGGCCAACTGTCTGCTCGACGGCCTGGGCAACCTGTCGCTGCGCCACGGCGTGATGGGCGAGTGGATCAATGGGCTGGAGGTGGTGCGCGCGGACGGCTCGCTGCTGCGCACCGGGTCGTGGGCGCTGGGGGTGCCGCCATTCGCGCGCGCGCCACTGCCCGATCTGACCGGGCTGTTCGTGTCGATGCAGGGCTCCACCGGGCTGGTCTCCAAGCTGGCGGTGCAGCTGTGGCCGTCGCCCAACCTGCGCGAGCGCAGCTTCGCCTTCTTCGCCGATCTGGCGGGGGCGATGCGCGCCATCCGCGAGCTGCCCGGCCTCGATGTGCTGGACGACTGCGGCGCGCTGACCTGGCCCACCGGCAAGATGCTGCTCGGGGTCGCGCACCCGCGCGAGCGCGACCCGGCCGAGCCCGAGGTCTTCCTGTACCTCGACGTCGGGGCGCATGACCGCGAGCTCCTGCGCGCCAAGCAGGCCACGCTGCGGCGCTACTTCGCGGGGCTGCGCGCGGACGGCGTCAAGGTCGAGGATCCCATCGACATCCCGACGCTGGTGCGGCTCGACCCGCGGCTGGGCAAGTTCGCCGAGTTCCCGACCCGGCTCGACTTCTTGCTCGATCACCCGGATGGCGGGCTGACCTGGGTCGGGACCTATGGTCCGATGAGCCAGTTCCGCGACGGCGCGGCGCGCGGGACGGCGCTGATGGTCGAGCACGGCTTCGCGCCGACCATCGTGGCGCGGCCCATGAAAGGCGGCCATTTCGGTGTGCTGCGCTTCATCGAGGTGTTCGAGCGCAAGAGCGACGCGGCGCGCGCCCAGGTGCTGGCGCTGAACCAGAAGCTGGCCGACATGGCGCTGGAGCTGGGCTTCGTGATGTACAAGACGCCGGGCTGGGCGGTGGCGCGCTATCAGAGAAAGCTCGACCCCGGGTTCAAGCGGCTGCTGGGGGAGGTCACGGGGCTGCTGGATCCAGGGGGGATGATGAACCCGGGGCGGTGGGGGCTGGGGTAGTGGGGGATGGGGGAGAACAGGTCACAGGTGACAGGTGACAGGTCACAGGGAACAGGGAATGGGGTGAGGGGATGGAGGGGATGGAGGTCAGGCGAGGCCGGCTTCTTGGTCGATGGGGGCGGCTCTTTCGAGCTTGCGATGGCGGAAGGCGCCCCAGGCGGCGGCGCCGATGGCGCCGGCGTACAGTGACCGGGGGTGGCTGAGGATCTCGGGGGCCTTGTCGTCCTCGCCCAGGCGGCGGGTCAGGGCGGCGCGCAGGCCGGCGTCGGCGGCCAGGCCGCCGGTCATCAGGACCGGGCCCTTGCCGCGGGCCGCGCGCAGCAGCTTGGCCAGCTGCTGGGCGATGGACTCGTGGATGCCGCGCAGGATCTCGCCGGTGGCGATGCCGCGCGACACCATGTTGATGACGTCGGTCTCGGCCAGCACGGCGCAGATCCCCGACACCGGCTCGGCGCGCTGGGCGGCGTTGGAGATGTCGCCGACCTCGTCGAGGCGCACGCCCAGGTAGCGCGCGATGTTCTCGACGAACTGGCCGGTGCCGGCGGCACACTGCGAGGTCATGCGGTAGGACAGCACCTTGGCGTGCTCGTCGACCTGGATGGCGCGGGCGTACAGCGCGCCGACGTCGAGCACGGTGCGCGCGCGCGGCTCCAGGATGAGGCCGCCGCGGGCGTGCGAGGTCATGCCGTAGAAGTGGCCGGTGCGCAGCCCCTGGGCGACGTCGCCTTCACCGGTGGACGCGATGTAGGCCAGGTCGGCGGCGGCGCCGACGCGGGCCTCGGCCAGGGCGCGCTCGAAGATGAGGCCCAGGACCTGCGCGGGCGCGCGGCGGCGGATGCGCTCGGACACCGCGGAGCGCACGGTGATCTGGCCGTCCGCCTCCTCGTCGACGACGGCGACCTTGATGGCGCTGGAGCCGATGTCGATGCCGGCGGTGGTCAGTCGATGCATGTGGCGCACTCCTTGGTCGGCTCGGTGACGTCGGGCACGCGCAGATCGCGGCGCGCGAACAGGGCGCCGCCCAGGGCGCCGGTGTAGATGGAGTCGGCCGAGATGTTGATGGTGCGCGGGCCGTAGTGGCGCGACACCAGCTCGGTCAGGGCGCCGGTGCAGGCCGGGTTCTTGGCCACGCCGCCGGTGAAGGTGAGCTGGTCGTTGACGCCGCCCGAGCGCGCCAGCAGCGACATGGCGCGGGTCACGATGGCGCGGTGCAGGCCGGCCAGCACGTTCTCGCGCTTCTCGCCGACGGCGAGCAGATCGCGCAGCTCGATGCCGGCGAACACGGTGCAGGTCGAGGTGATGCGGCACGGCTTGTCGGCGGTCAGCGCCAGCGGGCCGAGCTCCTGCAGCGCCAGGTTGAGCTCGTCGGCGATGTAGCCGAGGTAGCGGCCGCAGCCGGCGGCGCAGCGGTCGTTCATCTGGAAGCCGGTGACCAGGCCGGCACCGTCGACCTGGATGGCCTTGGTGTCCTGGCCGCCGATGTCGAGCACGGTGCGGGTGGCCGGGAACATCGCGTGCGCGCCCATGCCGTGACACAGGATCTCGGAGCGGATGCACTCGCGCGCGAAGGGCAGCCGGGCGCGGCCGTAGCCGGTGCCGACCATGGCGGCGATCTCGGGCGGGTGGCGCACGGCGTCGATGCCGGTGCGCAGGGTGGCCTCGCGCTCGGCGGCGTCGATCGACGGGGTGCGGCGCAGCGCGGCCTCGAGGGCGTCGATGAAGGGCACCTCGTCGAGCTGGTTCTCGACCTGCAGGATGGCGCGGTCGTAGATCCCGCTGAGACGATCGAAGTCGAGCTGGCCGCGCGCGCAGGCCTCGTCGAGCGCGGAGTAGAAGCGGGCCCCGACCAGGTCGCGGAAGAAGGCGCCGCGATCGCGGGCGCCGCCGCCGAACAGCTCGTCGGCGACGTCGACCACGCGCGCCATCAGGGTGTCCATCTCGGGCACCAGGCGGGCGCCGTCGCCGGGGATGGCGGAGGCGACGCTGCGACAGGTCTGGCGCAGCTGACGCAGGCGGTGCAGGTCGCCCTCGAAGCGGAAGGCGCGGGCAGCCTCGGCGCCGCGCTCGCCGAGCGGGCCGAGCACGCGCGACAGCAGGGCGTCGGCCAGCGCCTCGCGGCGCGCGACCTCGACCGCGACGTCGTAGTTGGCGCGGGTGTTGGTGATGCCGCGGCCGATGACCTGCTCGTTCTCGTCGAGCAGCACCGCCTTGGAGGTGGTCGAGCCGAGGTCGATGCCGAGGTAGCTCTTCATGAGTGCACCGGGAGGTGGAGCTGTGGGCTGGCGGGCGGGGCGGCGCTGGCGCTGCTGGTGGTCCCGGCGGCGCCGCGACGGCTGCCCAGCATCTGCAGGTACGACTCGACGCGGTTCTTGATGTTGGCGTGGCTGTAGTAGCGGCCGTCGACCAGGTCGGACTCGATGAAGCCGCCGGGCACCCCGCTCAGGCGCTCGACCTCGCGCATCATGTGCAGCTGGCCGGCCGAGAACGAGTTGCAGCTCTTGACGCTGTGGAACAGGAAGCCGTCGGCCTGGTACTCGCGCACGTTGCGCGCGATGAGCTCGGTGCGCGCCGGCAGCGACAGGTTGGTGTAACAGCCCAGGCAGTAGTCGGCCAGGCTCTCCAGCGGGCGGCGTGGATCGTGGCGGAAGCCGGTGTCATAGACGCCGCCGACCTTGGTGTAGGTCGAGGCGACGGCGACCGCGCCCTCGTCATAGAAGATCTTCCAGAAGTTTCGGAACGAGGTCCAGTTGGGCGGGCCCTCGATGACCAGGCGGTACTTCTCCTGTGCCATCGGGCCGTCGGGGGTCACCGGGCCGAGGCCGGCGGCGCGGCGCTCGTCGACCTCGCGGCGCAGCGCGGCGTAGTAGTCGCAGGCGTCCTGGCTGCCGCGGAACGAGGTGAAGATGGGCCCGATGTAGTAGACGCCCGCGAAGTAGGCGTCGATGGGGGACGGCCGCGCCTTGGCGGACTCGAAGACGTGGACCAGGTCGTCCTCGGCGCGGGCCGAGCGCGCCAGGTTCTCCTCCAGACGGGCCTGATCCAGCTTGCGGCCGGCGATCTTCTCCAGCTTGGGGATGACCTCGCGCTCGAGCTGCTCGACCACGTAGGCGCGCATCGCCGGCGTCAGCTTGCCGTCGCCCTGGTAGGGCACGTGCAGCATGGCGATGTCGCAGCCGTACTGCTCGCGCAAGAGCTCGAACCACTTCATGAAGACGAAGCAGCCGGTGAACGAGCACAGCAGCAGATCGGGCGGCGGGATGGCCTCGCCGGTGGGGCCGAGGTTGCCCTTCATCATCATGCCGAGGTCGCACTTGACGTAGCTGCACACGTCCTCGGAGTGGCCGGCGCGCTCGGCCTCGCGGATGAAGCCGTCGGAGCGCTGGCGCATGCCCGACTGCAGCGCGTTGATCTCGGGGTAGACCGGGATGACGTCGAACGCCGACAGGAGCTCGGTCAGGTTGCCGGGGACGAAGGTGTAGACCACCGGGCGGTGGTCGCGCTGGGCCGTGGCCAGGCGGCCGAAATAGCCGGCCAGCATGGCCTTCTGCGTCTCCATCGACTGTTCTTTCTGGATCATGCGTGCCCCCACAGCTTGACGGAGTCGGCGAAGGTCCCGGCCTGCTCGCGGATGGACTGGAACTGACCGGTGTTCTCGGCGTACTTGAAGGCGGTGTAGGGCACCTGGGCGTCGCCCAGCGCCTTGGTCAGGCGCGGCTGGTCGAGCAGCGCGGGATCGCAGAACGACGGCGCCGCGAAGATGATGCCGTCGGCGTGCAGCCGCTTGGCCTCGGCGGCCAGGCAGCGGCCGCGGTCACCCTGGGCGTCGTAGCGCACGGCCGAAGCGGTGCGGCCCACCATCTCGGCCTCGGCCAGCGCCTGCAGCGGGTCGAGCCCGGGATCGGGATCGGGATCGTCACTGTCGAGGTGGCCCAGGGTGAGGTCGTCGGCGATGACGTAGCAGCCGGCGCGCTCGAGCGCGCGCAGCAGGCCCAGCGGGGGCTGCTCGCAGAAGGCGCCCTGGACCAGGACGCGGATGCGATCCTCGGGGCGCACCGTGCGTGCGCCGGCGGCGACCAGGTAGTCGTCGACCAGGCGCGCCCACTCGAGCGGCGGCATCACGTCACCGGCGCGTCGCAGGAGGTAGGTCTCGTCGACCGGGAAGCGCCACGGGGTCTCGATGCGCGCGGCCTCCAGGCGGCGCGCGGCGCGGCGGGCCTGGTGATAGGCCAGGATGGCAGCGCGCAGGGCCTCGGGGGCGGGCTCGCGGCCCGACAGGGCGCACACGTCGCGGTACAGCGCGCTGAGCTCGCTGCGCCAGAAGCGGATGCCGGCGGCCTGGTCGCCGGCCTGGGGTGGGTCGAGGAAGCGGGTCAATTTGGCCGGAAACAGGCTCGACCACACACCCGACAGGTTGCGGATGACGTCGCAGGTGTTGGGGAAGATCATGCCGTCGAGGGCGTCGAGCCAGCCGCCGAGGCCAAGCTCCAGCGTCGAGCGTGGCAGGCGGCAGATGTAGGACTGGTAGTAGGCGTCGCCGCGGATGGTCTCCAGCTGATCGCCGCCGCCGCGGATGAAGACGGGCAGGGCGCCGGCGGCCCACAGCACCTCGCGCGGGGCGAACACGGGCAGACAGCCGATGGCGCGGCGCTCGGGCGCGGCGGCCTTCCAGCTGCGCACGCGCTCCATGCCCAGCGAGCGGTGGCTGGCCTCGAGGTCGGCCAGCAGCGTGGTCAGGGGGCGCGCGGCCTCGGCGGTGGTCGGGGGGGTGGCGGTCATCGGTCGCTCCAGGTCGGGGTGCGGCGCTCGACGAAGGCGCGCACGCCCTCGGCGGCGTCGCGGGTGGCGAGCAGCTGGTCGCGATACAGGAGCTCCAGCTCGGGCAGCAGCAGGTCGAGCTCGCGACGCAGCGCCCAGCGCGCGGCCCGGGTGGCCAGGCGCAGCGCGGCGGCGCTGTGGCCGAGGATGTGCTCGCGCAGCCAGGCCAGCGCGGCCGCCTCGGGATCGTCGGCGACCTCGTCGACCAGCCCCAGCGTCAGCGCCTCGGCCGCGGTGATGACACGACCGCTGAGCAGCAGCGCCTCGGCGCGGGCCTGCCCGAGGCGGTGCGGCAAGAGCAGCGAGGCCACCGGCGCCAGCGCAGCCAGGCGGATCTCGGGCTGACCCAGGCGAGCGCTTGGCGCGGCCACCAGCCGCGTCGCGGTCAGCGCCAGCTCGAGGCCGCCGCCGAGGCACTGCCCGCGCAGCACCGCCACCGTGGGCAGCGAGACGTCGAGCGCGGCGCGGATGGCCTCGTGGAAGCGCGTCAGCATCAGCGGCGCCTGCTCGGGCGCGTGCTCGGGCACCGAGGCGCCGAACGAGAAGTTGGGCCCCTCGGCGGTGAGCAGCAGCGCGCGCGCCGGGCCGTGCTGGCCGAGGCCACGCAGCGCCGCGGTCAGCGCGTCGAGCGTGGCCCCGTCGAGCACGTTGCGCGGCGGATCGGCCAGCTCGACACGGGCGATGCGACCGTCGTCGAGGCTGGAGACCCGGGGCGGCGTCACTTGCCGGCCCTGGGCATGATGTCGTCCCACAGCGAGGCGTCGAGCCAGTTCTTGCCCTCGGCCAGGTCGCGGCGCAGCGCCACGAAGTCGATCTCGCGCTTGCCACCCATCTCGAACGCCGTGAAGCCGGCGCGCGCCTCGGTCAGCATGTTGAGCGCCAGCCAGGCCCGGCTCGACTCGCGGTTCTTGTCCCAGTGCTCGAGCTTCTTCTTGCGCAGGCTCTCGATGGTCTGGATGGAGCACTCGGGGAAGGTGTGCAGCATGCGCGTGGCCAGGCGATCGACGGCGCGATCGAGCTCGCCGAGATCGACGCTGCCGCGCTCGAGGTCGGCCTTGCCGCGGGCGTAGGCCTCGCCGGTCTTGTAGTCGCCGAAGCAGGAGCGGCCCTGGTCGTCGACCGTGCGCAGGTCGACCAGCGGGTTGGCGACGTACTGGCCGTCGAGCTTGAGCGCGGGCACCACCTCGCTGAGCAGGCCGAGGCGCTGCGCCTTGTGCGCGCTCCACGGCTCGCAGGTCACGCATGACACCATGGCCTGCTCGATGCCGACATAGAGGTGCAAAAAGTCGGTCGAGCCGCCGTCGGGCGCGCTGCCGTGGCGCGGGCCGGCCTGGCCGAAGCGCGCCAGATCGGAGGCGACCGAGAAGTCGCACGCCATGCCGATCTCCTGGCCGCCGCCCACGCGCAGGCCGTTGACGCGGCAGATGACCGGCTTGTCGCACGACAGGATGGCGCTGACCATGTCGTTGAACAGCCGCATGTACTGGCGGTACTCGCTGGGGCGGCCGGCGTAGCGCTCGGCGTACTCGCGGGTGTTGCCGCCCGAGCAGAACGCGCGCGTGCCCGCGCCGGTGAAGACGACGCACACCGCGGCGCGGTCGTTGGAGGCCTGGCGGAAGGCCAGGATGACCTGCTTGACGGTGTCGGTGGTGTAGGAGTTGAGCTCCTTCTCGTTGTTCAGGGTGATCCAGACGTTGTGCAGCCCGGGTGCCGGTTTGTCGCCGTGGGTCAGGACCGGCCGCTCCTCGTAGCGGACGAGGTCGTAGTTCGGCTTCGCGATCAGGTTGTGGTCATGCATTGGGCACCAGGACCGCGCGCCCCTCGACCTCGTGCCGCTGCACGGCGGCGAGGACGCTGGGTGCGTCGGAGAGCGGGAAGCGCTGCACCGCGCTGGCGAGCTCGACCTTGCCGTCGAGGACCAGCGCGAGCGCCTCCGGGTAGATGAGGGGATCGGCTCCCCAGTTGCCGTAGGCCTCGGCGTCGAACGCCATCAGGTTGGACAGGCGCAGCTCGACCGGCTTGGCGGTGAAGCCGACGATCGAGAGGGTGGCGCCGCGCGTGAGCAGGCCGAAAGCGAGCGCCTGGCCGGCGGGCGAACCCGAGCACTCCAGGATGTGCCAGCCCTCGCTGGGGAGGTTGCGCGCCTTGAAGGCGGCGGCCAGCTTGCTGCGCAGCTCGCGCGGGGGATGGCTGGCGTCGAAGGTCGCCAGCGCGCCACGGCGGGTGGCGGCCTCGAGCCGGCGCGGATCGATGTCGAGCGCGGCGGGCACCGCGCCGAGGGCATGCGCGAGCGCGACCGCGAAGCCGCCGACGCCACCGGCGCCGACGATCACGACCGGCTCGCCGGCCGCGACGTGGGCACGCCGCAGCGCCTGCAGCGGCGTGGTCACGGCGTCGGCGATGACGGCGAGCTGCCAGGGTGGGATGTGCGCGGGCAGCGCGGGGACGTCGCACAGGTAGCGCGCCGGCACCTCGACATGGCTGGCGAAGCCGCCGTCGTGGTGGTTGCCGGGCATCAGCGCGGCGGAGCAGCTGGTGCGCCGGCCCCGGCGACAGGCCAGGCACTCGCCGCACGGGCTGACCGCAGGGACCAGGACCAGGCGCTCGGTGCCGACCTCGCGGCCGACGATCTCGTGACCGAGGACCAGGTTGGGCGCAGCGGTGGCGACGCCGTCGTACAGGTAGCCGAGATCGGTGTGGCACACACCGCAGCCCAGCACCTCGATCCAGGTCCAGCCCGGACGCGCGGGGGTCAGCGGCGCCTCGAAGGCCTCGAGCTGGCCGGGGCCGGTCATGCGAAATCCGCGTCGAATGGCCTTCATGGCTCGGACGCTACGCCCTGGGGCACAGGCCGAATTGACGGTCGTCAGGTGGTGTTGCGGGCAGCGCGGGTTGACCTGGGTCAAGAGGCGGCGTGGCCCGCTGCCTAGAGTGAGGCGTGCGACCAGGGCAGGCAGCGGCGGTGACGATTCTGTGCGCGAGCCTGGCCGCGGGTACCGGCTGCTTCGACCGCACACGCTGCCAGGTGGATGATGAGTGTGCAGGTGGCGAGGTGTGCTACCCGGATGGCCGCTGTCTGCCACATGAGGTCGCGCTGCGGGCGGGGTCGCCGCCAGGGCACGACTGTCTGCATGGCACGCGCTGTCCGCGTGATGCCTCGTGCAGCAACGGCTACTGTCCGGCGGAGCCAGCGCCCAAGGACATGGTGCCACCGCTGTTCGAGGGGCTGATCGAAGCCTATCCGGACGGCGATGGCGTGATCTTGCTGTACTTCGCGCTGCCGCAGGACAACGTCACGCCGCCGAGCGAGATCGAGGTCGAGATCAGGCGCGCCACGGTGGCCGGCGGCGCGGCGGCAGCGCCGGTGCTGATCACGGTGAAGGGGCTCGACAGCTTCCGTGACCTCGGGCTGAACGTGGGCACCACCTACTACTACACGGCGAGAGCGCGTGACGGCGCTGGGCTGGTCAGCGGCTTCGGGGTCGAGGTGGTGGCGACCGCGCGGGCCTGGCCGGTGGTGGCGCCAGGGGTCGACTACGAGACGCAGATCCAGCCGGTGTTCAACGCGCGCTGCACCCGGTGTCACGGCGGGCTGGGAGGTCTTCAGCTGTCGAGCTTCGCCAACCTGTCGCTGGGCGGGCTGCACGGACCGGTGGTGGTGGCCTGTCAGCCAGAGATCTCGAACCTGGCCGGCAAGCTGGGACCGGGGCCGCCGTTCGGGGCGCGCATGCCGCGCGATGGACCTCCCTGGCTGTCGCTGGACGAGGTCGCGCTGGTGCGGCGGTGGATCGCGGATGGTGCCGAGCAGACCTACCGGCCGGGCGCGTGTCCACCATGAGGCGGCGTGACGCGGAGGCGGGGCTGCGCTGGGCGACGCTGGCGGCGCTGCTGGTGGCGCTGCTGGCCGCTGCTGGATGCGACTTCGGGTACCAGATCGGCGAGCTGCCCGATGGTTCGCAGCGCGACGCCATGGCGATGGCTGACGGCGGCCCGAGTCCCGATGGTGGCGGTGGCTGCGGGGCGGTGACGCGGCGGGTGCTGATCCGTGGGCTGGCGTTCGATCCCAAGCACATCACGGTGCCGGTGGGGACGCGCGTCCTGTGGGTCAACCAGGACACCACGGCGCACGACGTCACCCAGGGCAACCCGGGCGATCCCTCGCCGACCTTCGCGAGCGGACAGATGGCGCCAGGCGCCGAGTGGAGCCACGACTTTTGCACCGCGGGGATCACGGTCTACAACTGCTCGCTGCATCCGACGCTGATGCGGGACGCCACCGTGACGGTGACGCCATGAAGCGGGGGTTCGTGGCGACGCTGGCGCTGGTGGTGGCGGTGGTGGTGATCGTGCTCGGCGGCGCTGGCGTGGCGCGGGCGACGCCGCGCTTCGCGGCGCGCAACGGGATGCCGTGCGCGGTGTGTCACGTCAACCCGGCGGGTGGCGGCATGCGCACCGCGTACGGGCGCGGCGTGTTCGCGCGGCTGCACCTGTCGTCGCCCACGCTGCAGCGGGTGCTGGGCGAGCGCGGCGGCAACGTGCTGGAGCCCGAGCTGGGGCGCGCGCTGACGATGGGGGGCGATCTGCGCACCGGCTATCTGTACGCGGCGGCGCCCGGGGCCGACCCCAGCCTGAACACCTTCTTCGTCATGCAGGCCGATCTGTACCTGGCCGCGGAGCTGGGCCGGCACACCACGCTGTACGTGGATCGCGGCGCCTATGGCGCGTTCGAGGCCTTCGCGCTGCTGCACGCGGGGCTGCGCGAGACCGCGGCTGACGAGAACGCCGTCGGGCGCGCGCGCGAGCCGCCGTCGGTGTCGGGGTACCTGAAGGTGGGGCGCTTCATGCCGACCTATGGGCTGCGCATGGACAGCCACAGCATGTTCACGCGCGAGGGCCTGGGCCTGGGCGCGGGGGCGCGCGACAGCGGCGTCGAGGCCGGGCTGTACCTGGGGCCGGTGCTGCTGCAGGGCGCCTACCTGAAGGGCGCGCTGACCGATCAGAGCCGCGAGGGCACGGTGTACGGGCGCGCCGAGTGGCTGCGTGGCGGCAGCGGGCTGCGCTGGATGCTGGGCGGCAGCGTGGCGTGGACGCCCAACGCGGCAGGGCGCAACCCGGCGCTGGCGGTGCCGCTGGACGCCAGCGCGGGGGTGCGGGAGTGGAAGGCGGCGCTGCACCTGGTGGCGTCGGTGGGGCGGCTCGGGCTGCTGGGGGAGGTCGACTGGGTGGTCGACCGTGCCCGGCTGGACGAGCTGCGCGGGCGTGCGGCGGTGACCTATGCCGAGCTGAATTTGCTGGTGGCGCAGGGAGTCGAGGTGGGCTTGAGCCATGAGTGGCAGGACCCCGACTTCGACCTCGCCAGCGGTGTGGTGCAGCGGGTGGGGGCGCGGCTGGAGGTGCACCCGTGGGACGCCACCGAGCTGCGGCTGGATGTGCGCCACACGCTGGCCCCCGAGGGCCACGCGCTGGATGGCGTCAACGATGTCTCGGTGCTGCTGCACCTGTTCTTCTGAGGAGGTCGAGATGCGTATGCAGAGATGGACCGTGGTGCTGGCGCTGGTCGGAGGCTGGGCGATGAACGGGGCCTCCGGGCAGGGCGGGGCGGCGCCGCCGGCGCCTGCACCGGGGAAGCCTGCACCTGCCCCAGTGGTGGCGGCAGCGCCCGCGGTGGTGGGCACGGTGCGGGTGACCGGGAAGCTCAAGCCGGCGGCGGTCATCAAGCCGACCCAGGACAAGGTGATCTGCGGCAAGAAGCCGCTGGTCGATGAGTCGGTGCTGGCCGGCGCCAAGGGTGTGCTGGCCAACGCGGTGGTCTGGCTGGACGGTGTGCCGGGCGGTGCGGTGACCGCGGCCAAGGGGGTGGTGGATCAGGCCGGCTGTCGCTACCAGCCGCATGTGCAGGCGCTGCCGGTGGGCAGCTCGTTGACGCTGCTCAACAGCGACGCCACGCTGCACAACGTCCACGGCTATCTGGGCGATGACACCCTGTTCAATGTCGGCATGCCGATGAAGGGCGTGAAGTCGACCCAGGTGCTGGAGCAGCCGGGCGTGGTCACGCTGGGCTGCGACGCCGGGCACACCTGGATGCGTGCGTATGTGGTGGTGTTCGCGCATCGCTACTACGCGGTCACCGGGCGTGATGGCCGCTTCAGCATCGCTGGAGTGCCGGCGGGGACCTACAAGGTGAAGGTGTGGCACGAGCGGCTGGGCACGGTGAGCGGGAGCGTGGCCGTGAAGGCGGACGGCTCGGGGTCGGTGGAGCTGGCGCTGGCGGCGAAATAGATGAGGTTTGCGGGCGCGATGCTGGTGCTGGTGAGCCTGGCGGCGCCGGGGCGGGCGCAGCCGCAGGATCCGGAGGAGGGGCCGGCACCTGCGCTGGAGCCGGAGGCGAGTCCGAGCCCGAGCACGAGCACGAGTCCGAGCACGAGCACGAGTCCGAGTCCGAGTCCGAGTCCGAGCACGAGCACGAGCACGAGCACGAGCACGAGCACGAGCACGACGCCGACGCCGACGCCGAGTCCGAGTCCGACGCCGAGCCTCTTGCTGGAGCGCGGGCGGCGCGTCTATCAGGAGCACTGTGCGCCCTGCCACGGCCTGGCCGGTGATGGCAATGGCTCGGCGGCGCGCTGGCTCAAGCCGCGCCCGCGCGACTTCACCCGTGGCCTGTACAAGCTGCGCAGCACGCCCAACGGTGCGCTGCCCAGCGACGACGACCTGCTCGCCGTCGTCAATCGTGGCATGCCCGGCTCGTCGATGCCGGCCTGGGAGGACGAGCTCGGGGTGGCCGACCGGCGCGCGGTGGTCGACTACATCAAGAGCTTCTCGCCGCGCTTCGCCCGCGCGCTGGCGCCGCCACCGGTGGCGCTCGAGGAGGCGCCGACGCCCGCGGTGCCGCTGGCCGAGGGCGCGCTGTGGTACCAGCAGCTCGGCTGTGGCAACTGTCATGGGCCGCGCGGGCGCGGCAACGGGCGCGCGCTGGCCACGCTGCGCGATGACTGGGGGCGCCACATCGGGGCCGCCGATCTCAGCGGGCGCCTGCGCTCGGGCGCCGGCGCCCAGGCGGTCTATCGCGTGCTCATGACCGGGATGAACGGGACCCCGATGCCCTCGTACGCCGACGGCGCGCTCACCGAGCACGAGGCCGACCTGGCGCCGGCCGTGCGCAAGCGGCTGGTGGCGCGTCGCCTGTGGGCGGTGGCGCGCTATGTGGTGTCGCTGCGCCGGGCTCGGGGCGGACTCGACTGGCTGCTGCGTGACACGCCCGGTCGCGCCGGGCCCTGAGCCAGCCGCGACCGCGCCTGATCGAGCGCCAGCTCGAGGCGGCTCTCCAGCTGGGCGGTGGCGTCTCCGGTGGTCTCCAGCGCGACCCACACCGGGCGGCGGGTGCGCGCCAGCGCGGGCAACACGCCGTCGGACAGCGCGCTCGAGGGCAGACAGCCGAACGGCTTGATCGAGACCACCAGGTCGGCGCTGGCGTCGCGCGCGCAGGCCAGGTAGGTCGCGACCTCGAGGTGGCCCATGCCGCCACGCAGCGCGGGTGCGTAGTGCGGCGCGGCCAGCGTGGCCAGATCGTCCAGGTCGGGCAGCGTGGCGGGCAGGCCCAGCGCGGCGGCGGCGCCGCGGTGAAGGCGCGTGACCAGACGCTCGGCGCGGCGGGCCAGCACGGCCCGCGGGCCGACCGGGCCGCGCGCCTGCCAGCACGGGTAGAGCAGCCAGTCGGCCACGGTCGGCAGCGTGACGTCGACGTCGCGGCGCTCCAGCCAGCGCGCCACGTCGTGCTGCGGCTCGCCATCGCTGAGGGCGGCGAACAGCTCGCGGGTGATGCGCGCGCGCACCCGCGGACGACCTGCGCCGCCGCTGGCCGGGACGCGCCTGGGTAGCGCGGCCAGCTGGCGGCGCAGCGCACCCAGCGCCGGCCGCAGCGGGGCGCGCGCGGCCAGCGCGTGGGCCAGCACGGCGCGAGCCTGGCGCACGACGCCGTCGACCGCCGCGGCGTCGCTGGCGTCCAGGCGGGCGCGGCCGGCGGCGGCCTCCAGCACGTCCGCCAGCAGCAGCGCACGGGTCAGGCGCGCCAGCGTGCGCGCGCCGAGGTGCAGTCCGGCGGCGCTCAGCCCCGGCGTCGGCGTCGGCGCGGTCTGCTCCAGGCTGAGCACCGGCAGCCCGGCGAAGCCGGCCGCGGCGGCGGCGCGCCGGTACTCGCCGGCGTAGCTCGCGAACCGACACGGTCCGCACGAGCCCACGCTGACCAGGGCATGGCTGGCGGCGATCGCCCGCGCCTCGGCGCCGTGGTCGCGCGCGGCTGTCTGCAGCGAGCGCACCAGCGCCCCGGCCAGGTAGTAGACCGGGTTGCAGTGGCCCCGGGCCAGCACGGCGCGGCCCGCGGCCAGCGCGGCGCCGTCGCAGGGCTCGAGCACGCGCGCGTCGAGCCCCTCGGCTGCCAGCGCGGCGCGCACCAGCTGGTCATGGCCGCTGCGCAGCCCTCCGATCAGCAGCTGCGTCATGGCAGGGCGAGCGGGGTCGGACCCAGGCCGCGCGCGCGCATGGCATGCGCGAAGGTCTGCAGCCTGAGACGCAGCGCCGCGACCGGGCGGGTCTCGTCGAGATCGTGCAGGATGGCCAGCGGCGTCGCCGTGGTCTCGCACAGCTCGCGCACCGGGGCGGCCAGCGGCACGTCCTGGCCGCAGCGGAAGCTCGACAGATCGATGACGCCGAGGCGCTCGTGCTGGGCCGCGAAGCGCGCCGCCCACAGGCGCTCGGCGGCGCCCGAGTTGACGCACTCGGGCGACAGCTCCTGGACGTCGAGGCGGCCACGCCGGGGCAGCGAGCGCGGCGTCAGCACCGCCCAGCCCAGCGCCTGCAGCTCCTCGCCCAGCCGGTGTGACAGCCCGGGATCGACGTGGTAAGGGCGCAGCAGCACCACGACCGCGGCGTTGCGCCTGCCGGCGTCGAGATCGTCGACGACCTGGGTGCCGAGCTCGGTCAGGCGCGCCTGCACCTCGGCCAGCGCCTGGTAGCCGGCGGCCACCGCGGCGTCGCTGACCTCGCGGCTGGTCCCGGTCAGCGGCGCCAGCGCCTCGTGCATGGCGACCTCGACCTCGGCGCGCGCGGTGATGCGCACCACGGGGTCGAGCAGCATGATGCCGCGGGCCGCCAGCGCCTCGCCGAAACTGGCGCGCACCAGCGCGGGGACGCCGGCGACCACCGGGCACGACGCCGAGTCGACGGTGCCGGTGACCTGGGTCAGGGCGTGCGTGAAGTGCGGCATCAGCATGGCGTCGAGGCGGTGGCCGGCGTCGTGACGCGCCAGCAGGTGGTGCACGTGGGCCAGCGCGACCTTGACCGGGAAACAGGGATCGTTGCTGCCGTGGCGCGCGCCGCGGCGCCACAGCGCGTCCGAGGTCGGCGGCGACAGCACCAGATCGCGCGCCGGGACGCCGAGGCCCTGCAGGTAGGCGCGGAAGAACGGCGCCGCGCGGTACATCGCCAGCACCCGCGGGATGCCGATGCGCAGGCGCCGCACCCCGATGGGCGGCTGCGGATGCGCGCGCGGCCCGAACAGCAGGCGGCACTCCTCGGCCATCAGGTCGGGCAGCGCGGTGCGACGCACCCGGGTCAGGTTGCGCGAGCGCTGCACCGGCGGCAGCGCGGCCTCGCCGACCGAGCAGGCGTGGCCGCTGATCAGCGGCGCGCCCACACCGGGCACGGTGACGAAGGTGCGCTGACAGTGGCTGGGGCAGGCGGTGCAGCGGGTCGCCGGCGAGGTCTCGAGGCGGGTGCCGCCGGCCGGGGCGCGCAGCTCGCGCGGGTGCGCGCGGGGCTGCTCGAGGGCGGCCAGGGCGGCGCCGATGGCGCCAGCGTCGGACGGGTGCGGGTGCACGCGCACCTCGGCGCCCGGGACCTCGGCGAGCAGGTGGTCGCGCTGGGCCTGCACCGCGGCGAGGTTGTGCTGCACGCCGCCCTGGAGCAGGAAGCGCCGGCCGAACTGCGCCGGTGGTGTGCCGGCGGCGACCTGGGTCCACAGCACGCGCGGTAGCACGCGGGCCAGGCCGGCCAGCACCTCACCGCGGGTGAAGCCCTGGCGCTGCAAGGTCACACGTGCGGCGTCGAGGAAGACCACGCAGCTGGGCTCGAACCAGGGCGCGCGGGTGGCGGCGCAGGCCTCGCGGGCATAGTCGGCCAGCGGCACGCCGAGCTCGCGCGCGCAGGCCTCGAGCGCGGCACCGATGCCAGCGCTGCACTGGGTCGACAGGCGGAAGTCGCGCAGCGCGCCTTCGGGGGCCAGGGCCAGCAGCTTGACGTCCTGGCCGCCGACGTCGCACACCACGTCACAGGCCGGCCACACCGCGCGCGCGGCGCGGGCGTGGGCCACGGTCTCGATCTCGCGCACCTCGGCGTCGAGCAGCGGGGCCAGCAGGGGCGAGGCGTAGCCGGTGACGCCGAGGGCGCGCGTGACCAGCGGGGCGCCGAGGGCGCGGGCGAGGTCGTCGATCAGCGCGGCGAGGTCCTCGAGGGGATCGCCGGCCGGGCGCTGGGCGCTGGCGAGCAGGCGGCCGGTGCTGGCGTCGATGGCGCACAGCTTGGTGCGGGTGGAGCCGGCGTCGAGGCCGATGGCCAGCGTGGGCGGGGCCGAGGTAGCGGTGGAGGTGGAGGTGGAGCTCGTGCGGGCGCTCGCGGCGATTGCGATCGCAGGCGCGGGCGCGGGCGCGGCGTCGAGAGGCGACAGCGGCTGCGCCAGGCGGATGTGCAGCGACGACGGCGGGGCGCTGCGCAGGACGCGGGCGAGGTCGGCGGCGGAGAACGCGGCGTCGTCGTCGGTCGCCAGCGCGATGGCGCCGAGGGCGGCGAAGTGCAGCGCGTGCGCGGGCACCAGGACGGGGCCTTCGGGCACGCCGCGCTCGCGCCAGACCTCGGCCAGGCGATGGCGCCACGCCGCGGCCAGCACGGGCAGGAAGACGTGCGGGCCGCCGACCAGGATCACCGGCGCCATCGGGGTCAGGCCGCGCGCCAGCACCGCCAGGTTGCCGAGCACGATGGCGTCGGCCAGGCTGGCCAGGAGCTCCGGCGTGCCAACGCCGGTGCGCGCCAGGTTGACCAGGTCGGTCTCGGCGAAGACGCCGCACTTGGCCGAGATCGGGCGCAGCCGGTTGGGCCGGTACAGGCTCTCCGGCACCGCGTCGACGTCGAGCCCGAGCCGCGCCAGGCAGCGATCGATGGTCACGCCGGTGCCGGCGGCGCAGCGATCGTTCATCGTCATGTGCGTGCGACCGGGCTCCAGCACCAGCAGCTTGGCGTCCTGGCCGCCCAGCTCGACCGCGCTGCGCGCCTCGGGGTGACGCGCGCTCAGCGCCGCCGCCAGCGCGGTGACCTCGTGCACCGCGCGCGCCCCCAGCAGCTCGGCCAGCGGAGGCGCACCGCTGCCGGTCAGCACCGGCGTCAGGGTCGCGTCGGCGGGCAGCTCGTCGCACAGCGCGGCCAGCGCGCCGGCGGGGTCACCACGGTGGCGCCGGTAGCTGACCCGCAGCGGCTCGGCAGACGCGCCCTCGCTGAGCACCGTCTTGACGGTCGTCGATCCGACATCGAGGCCGAGCCTGAGGTACACCCATGCAGGACAGCTGAAGTGCTGGCCGTCGTCTTGACTCCCGTCAATCGAGGCGGCTCGACGCGGCCGCACTCTCGCCCTGTGAAGCGCGCACTGGCAGTGTCGGGTCTGGCCCTCTTCCTGTGTGCGCGCACCGCCAGCGCCGCCGAGGTGTGCGCCGCGGAGGCCGCCGTGGTCGCCGACGGCCCCGGGGGCAAGCTGCTGGAGCGCCTGCAGCGCGAGTTCCCCAAGACCAGGCACTGGTTCGCCCAGGCGGCCGGGATCGGCTTTCAGCGCGGCCCCGCCGGGCTGTCCCCCGACTGGGCCACGGTGACGCACCCGCGCGTGCTGCGCCGGGGCAGCGCTGGCGAGCGCCTGGCGCCCACGCTGCCCGAGCGCGCCAGCGGCGCCACCCTGGTCGCGCTGGACGGCGCCGAGGGGGTCTGGGTGCGCACCACGCCGCTCGACGCGCTGCCGGTGCCGGTGCAGATCGCCGGCGGCATGCTGGTGTATCCCGGCGCCTACGGTCGCGCCGACGCGGTCTACAAGCTGACCCCGACCCACGTCGACGAGTACATCTATGTGCCCGACCCCGAGGCCCAGCCCGCGCTGCGCTTCCGGCTGCAGCTCGGCCCCGGCGTGGCACGGCTGGCGGTCAGCCCGGGTCTGTTCGAGGTCTATGATCGCGGCGGTGCGGCACGGCTGCGCCTGGAGCGGCCCTTCGCGCGTGACTCCGCGGGGGTGCGACGCGACGGCACGCTGCACCTCGACGGCGACGTCCTGACTCTGCAGCTCGACCTCGCCGGGCTGACCTTCCCGGTCCTCATCGATCCCGACTGGACCACCACGGGGCGCATGATCCAGGAGCGCTTCCAGAACGCCGCCGTGGTGCTGCCCGACGGTGACGTGCTCGCCGTCGGCGGCTGCACGCTGGTGACCTGCCCGCGCGGCCTGGTGATGCCGGCGTGCTCGCAGGTGCTGGCCGCCAGCGAGCGCTATGCGCCGGCCTCGGGCACCTGGCGTCAGGCCGCGCCCATGGTCGACAGCCGCTTCGGCTACGCCCTGGTCCAGCTGCCCGGCGGCGAGGTGCTGGTCGCGGGCGGCTGCAGCACGCCGTCGTGTCTGGCCACCACCGGCACCGTCGAGATCTACTCCCCGGCCGTCGACCGCTGGCGCGCGGCGCCCCGGCTGCTCACCAACCGCGCCTTCGCCACCGCCAGCGTGCTGAACAGCGGCGAGGTCCTGGTGGTGGGCGGCTGTGACGTCTCGGGCTGCACCGCGACCGCCGAGCTGTATGACCCGGTGCGCGGCAGCTGGCGTGACGCCGCGCCGCTCGAGACCGCGCGCGGGCGCCACCGCGCCACCGTGCTGCCCGATGGCCGCGTGCTGGTGACTGGCGGCTGCGAGACCCTGGCCTGTCAGCGCGTGCGCGACGGCGCCGAGCTCTACGATCCCGTGGCCGAGCGCTGGCAGCCCGCGGGCACCACCACGCCGCGCGCCGGCCACAGCGCGACCCTGATGCCCGACGGCGCGGTGCTGCTGGTGGGCGGCTGCGCCGAGGCCGCGTGCAGCCCGCCGCTGACCACAGCCGAGCGCTGGACCCCGACCGGCATCACCCCGCTCGCCGCGATGCGCACGCCACGCTACGAGCACTCCGCGGCGCTGAGCGCCGATGGCCTGCTGCTGGTCGCGGGCGGCTGTCACGACGGCGGCACCTGCACCGCGCTGACGGAGCTCTACGATCCGGTGGCCGACCTCTGGAGCGCACTCCCCGCGCTGTCGAGCGAGCGCGGCCACCACGCCAGCGCCCTGCTGCGCGATGGCCGCCTGCTGGTGGTGGGCGGCTGCAACAACGCCACCTGCATCCCGTTCGCCGAGACCTACCCGCTGACCGGGCTGGTGCCGCTCGATGGCGGCGTCATCGAGCCGCCGCCCGATGGCGGGCCGCGCGACGCCGGGGTCGATGCGCGCAGCGAGGCGGGGGTGCCGCCGCCGGGCGACGATGACGCCTCGTGCGGGTGTCGGGCCGGTGGGCGTGCGCGCGCGCCGGCGCTGGGCCCGGTGCTGGCGCTGGGGCTGCTGCTCGGGCTGGGCGGGCTGGCGCGCCCGCGCGCGCGGCGGCGCCGGCTGCTGCCAACCGGGCTGGCGCTGCTGGCCGCGCTGCTGCTGGTCGGCTGTGGCAAGCGCGGCGCCTCGTCGGCCCTGCGGGTCGGCGTGTGCAAGCTGCGCATCGCGGCGCCGGTGTTCGCCGCCGCCGACGCCAGGCTGTTCGCGGCCCACGGGGTGGCGGTCGAGCTGCACGAGTACGACACCGCGCAGCCCATGATCGACGATCTGGTGATGGGCCGGCTCGACGCCGCCGGCTTCGCCGCCTATCCGATCGCGCTGCTGTCGAACCAGGCGGGCGCGCGCCTGCACGCGGCGCTGGCGCTGGTCGAGGATGACACCCACCGGCTGAGCTACGTGCTGCGCCGCAAGGGCGAGGCGCGCAGCTTCCCGGCCGACGCCGCCGGCGCCCGCATCGGCATCCTGCCCACTGCGGCCTATCGTGGCTGGCTGCGCGCGCTGCTGGCGGCCGCCGGGCTGGGCCCCGACGCCGCGCACATCGTGCCGCTGGAGCCCGCGCTGCAGCTGGCCGGGCTGCGTGACGGCGCGGTCGACCTGCTGTTCACCGGCGATCCGATGGCCAGCGCCGCGCTGGCCAGCGGGGTGGCCGAGCTGGCCGACGACGGGCCGCCGTGCGCGCGTGGGCTGGGTGCGCCGTTCGCGTTCGGCGCCTTCTTCCTGTCGGACACCCTGGCGCGCCGCCCGACCCAGGCCGCCGCCCTGCTGGCCGCGCTCGACGAGGCCATCACGCGCGGGCGCGCCGACCCCGACCTGCTGCGCCGGGCGCTGGCCGCGCATGTCCGCCCCGAGCAGCGCGCCGCCGCGCTGAAGGCCCCGGTGGCGCGCTATCTCACCAGCGGCGAGGTGCCGCCCGACTGGCTGGCGCGCGAGGTGGCTCGCGCGCGTGAGCTCGGCATCCTCGAGGTCCCGACCCAGGTGGCGCAGTGGCGGTCGCCGCGCTGACCGCCAGCGGCGCCGGGCTGACCGCCGGCGCGGCGTCGTCGCTGCCCGCCGCGGTGGTCACGCTCGACGGTGTCGCGGCGCCCGGCCTGGCCCCGCTGTCACTGCGCCTGACCGGGGGCGAGCGCGTCGCCATCCTGGGCCCCAACGGCACCGGCAAGACCACGCTGCTGCGCCTGCTGGCCGGCCTGGCGCGTCCGAGCCAGGGCCGCCTCGAGGTGCGCGCGCCGCCCGCGCTGGTACCGCAGGCCTTCGCCGCGAGCCTGCTGCCCTGGCGCAGCGTGCGCGACAACCTGCTCTTGCCGCTGCAGCGCGCGCGCCTGCCCGCCGCCGAGCTGGAGCAGCGCCTGGGCCGAGCCCTCGACGCCGCCGCGCTGCCCTCGGCGCTGCTGTCGCGCTGGCCGCAGGCGCTGTCGGGCGGCGAGCAGCAGCGCGTCGCGCTGGCGCGTGCCCTGATGCAGCCGCCCGGCCTGCTCCTGCTCGACGAGCCGATGTCCGCCCTCGACATCGCCGCGCGCCTGGCGGTGCGCCGCGCGCTGCCTGCGCTGGCCGACCAGCTCGGCCTCACCCTGGTGCTGGTCAGCCACGACGTCGACGACGCCTGTGCGCTGGCGTCGCGCGCGCTGCTGCTGGGGCGCGTCGGCCAGCGCCTCGAGCTGGCGCTGGGCGACGGGGGCCGGCCCCGCCTGCTGCGCGCGCTGGGTGAGCTGTGCGCGGGCTAGCCCGTCGCCTGGCCCTGGCGCTGGCGGCGCCGCTGGTCCTGCTCGGGCTGTGGCTCGCGCTGGCGCTGCTGGGCTGGCCGGGGCCGCGCCTGGTGCCGGCCCCGGCGCTGGTCGCCAGCCTCGCCGCGCACGAGCTCACGCACGCGGCGCTGTGGCGCGACGTCGGCGCCACGCTGGCCCGCGTGGTCATCGGCGTCGGCGTGGCCAGCGCGCTGGGCGCCGGCCTCGGCTTCGCGCTCGGTCGCTCGCGCCGCTGGCGCGCCGCCAGCGAGCCCAGCATCGACTTCCTGCGCTCGATCCCGCCCATCCTGACCTTCCCGCTGTTCCTGCTCGGGCTCGGCTATGGCGAGCGCGCGCGCCTGGCCACGGTGGTGTTCGGCTGCGCCGGCATCGTCCTTCTGCACGTGGCCGCCGGGCTGGCCGCGGCCCCGCGCGAGCGCGCCGAGGCGGTGCGCCTGATGGGCCTGGGTCGCCTGGCCACCGCGCGCCACCTCGAGCTGCCCGAGGCGCTGCCCGGCCTGATCCTCGGCGTCCGCGTCGCGCTGGCGACCGGCCTGGTCATCGTCATCGTGACCGAGCTCCTGATCGGCGCCCCGCATGGCCTCGGTGTGCGCGCGCGCGAGGCCCAGATCGCCTACCAGCCGGCGCAGCTGTGGCTGGTGATCGCGCTCAGCGGTGCCCTGGGCGCCCTGCTCTCCGGGCTGCTGGCGAGGCTGGGCCGCCGGCTCACACCCTGGTGTGCAGCCCCCAGCTCCGCGCCCCCGTCCACTTGACCACCGTCATGTCGGCGGCGCTCCTGGGCGTACACGATGTGACATGGGGCGGCGCCATGTATGCGATCTGGGCTGGAAGACGCTGGCGCTGCTGGGCCTCCTGCTGGCCCCCGGGTGCAAGCGCTCCTCCCATCACCCCAGCCGCAGCCCCGACGCCGCCGTGGCGACCTCGCGCCCCGACGCTGGTGTCCCGGTCGCCGCCACCCCGGCCTGGCAGCTGGCGGCGGCCAGCGCCGGCCAGCACTGGACCCAGCCCGAGCGTGCCCAGGCCATCGAGGCCGGCCGCCTGGTGGTCGAGCGCCACCAGTGCACGCGCTGCCACAGCATCGACGGCCTGCCCGGCGTGGGTCGCCCGCACGACTGCGTGTCCTGCCACGTCTTCTTGAAGTCACTGACCCCCGGCGAGCGTCGCTACGAGGACATCGCCCAGCACAACGGGCGCGACGTCCTCGAGCGCTACCGCGCCAACCTGCGCCACCTGATGCGGGTGCCCGATCTCAGCGCGGTCGGTCGTCGCCTGCGCCCGACCTGGATCGAGGACTACCTGGCAGCGCCGTTCGATCTGCGCCCGCTGCTCGAGGACAGCATGCTGCGCAACCGCCTCGACGCCGCCGAGCGCAGCGCCATCGCGCGCTACTTCGCCGCCATCGCCGACGTGCCCTACGCCGCACCCGCCGCACCCGGCGGCAGCGCCACGCCAGCCGCCACGCCTGCCGCGCCACCCCCCACGCCGGAGCGCATCGCCGCCGGCCGCGCCCGCTTCGTCGCCTTCGGCTGCCCGCGCTGCCACGCCGTCGGCAACCTCGCCCTGGGCACCACCCCGGGCAGCGACGAGCCCACCCAGGAGGGGGCCCTGCTGGCGCCCAACCTGCGCTTCGTGCGCGAGCGCGTGCGCCCCGAGATCCTGATCGACTGGATCCTCGATCCGACCCGGGTGCTGCCCGGCACCGCGATGCCGCGCTCGGACGCCACCCGCGGCGACGCCGAGCTGATCGCCGACTTCCTGCGCTTCGTCGACCTCGAGGTCCCCGCCGCCCCGGCGCTGGCGACCCCGGCGCTGCCGCCGCCGGCGCGCGACCCGGTCAGCTGGGCCGAGGTCAAGGAGCGCGTGCTCGGCCGCGTCTGCGTGCACTGCCACATGAACGATCACGAGAAGGACCAGGGCGCCGGCAACACCGGTGGACTCGGCTTCGCCGGGGTCGGCCTGTCGTTCCGCACCTACGAGCGCACCGTGGCCGGCGCCCGTGGCCTCGACGGTACGCGCCACTCGGTGCTGACCACGCTCCCTGGCGAGCCGCGGCCGCGCATCATCACCGCCCTCCTGCAGCGCCGCGACGAGGCGCGCCGCGACCACGTCGCGCTGGGTGACGACCACGCGCGCCCGCCCTATCCCGGCCCCGACCACCTGCTCGGCATGCCACTCGGTCTGCCGCCGCTGCCCGACGACGAGATCGCCTTGCTGCTGCGCTGGCTGGCCGATGGCTGCCCGGGTCCCACCGCGGTCACCGGGCGCGAAGGCTTCAGCGACGGCTACCTGGTCCCCGACGGCCCCATCGCCGTCAACCAGGGCTGCACCCTGCGCGCGCCTGCCGCCACCCGTCCGGCCTGGGCGGTCGCAGGCACGCCCTGATGCGCACCCGCATCATCGCCGCGGTCGGGCTGCGCGAGGGCGAGGGCGCCTGCGCCGGCCGCCTCATCGGCCTGGTCTTCGCGCTGACCTCCGCGGTGGTCCTGGCCAAGACCGCGCAGCGCGGCGTCTTCCTGTCGGCCTACTCGCGCGCGCGCATCCCCGACGCCTTCCTGATCTCGGCCGGCTGCCTGATGGTCGCGGCCCTGGTGACCTCGGTGCTGGCGGCGCGGCTGGGCACCCGCAGCCTGTTCACCGGGCTCCTGGTCCTCGGCGCGGCGCTGCTGCTGGCCGGGCAGGCGGCGCTGCGCGCGGGGCTGCCGGGGGCGCCCTTCGCGCTGTATGTCGCCATCGAGGTCGTGGTCGGTCTCATCCTGGTGCAGGGCTGGGCCTTCGCGGCCGAGGCGGTCGACGCGCGCAGCGCCAAGCGGGTCTTGCCGCTGGCGGGCGCGGGCGGCGGGCTGGCCTGGGCGCTGGGCGGCCTCGGCGCCGGGCCCATCGCGGCGCGCGCGGGGATCGGGGCGCTGCTGGCGCTGGGCGCGCTCGCGCTGCTGGTGGCGCTGGGGCTGGCCTGGCTGGTGGCCAGCCGCGATCTCGACGGGCGCGGGGATCGGCGCGCCGCGCAGGCCAGCCTGTGGTCGCAGGCCGGCGGCGCCTTCAGCGGCATCGCGCGGGATCGTCTGCTGCGCACCCTGGCCATCGTCGCGGTGCTCGAGCTCTTGGTCGAGATGCTGCTCGATTTTCAGCTGTTTTCGGCGGCGCAGCGCCGCTACCCGACCTGCGCGGGCATCACCGGCTTCATGGGCTCGCTGTATGCCGTGGTCGGCGTCGGCACCGTGGTGGCGCCGCTCCTGATCGGCGGGCGCGTGCTGTCGCGCTTCGGCAGCGCGGCCTCGATGGTGGTCGCGCCGCTGTGGGTGCTGGCCGCCGCGGGCGCGCTGGCGCTGCACCCCGCGCTGTGGCTGGTCGCGGGCGCCTGCGTCGGCGACCGCGTGCTCAAGCAGTCGCTGTCCTCGCCAGGGCGCTCGCAGCTCATGACCGCGACCACCCCGGTGCAGCGCGCGCAGACCGGGGCGCTCATCAAGGGGGTGCTGGCGCCGGCGTTCTATGGCCTGGGCGCGCTGGGGCTCAAGCTGCTGCCGGCCGAGGGCAGCCTGCTGGTGCCGGCGCTGGCCACCGTGGTGCTGTGCGCGGCGCTGCTGGTGCTGGTCGGTCCCGGCCTGCGTCGCGCCTATGTGGCGGCGCTGGAGCGCGCGCTGGGCAAGCGCACGCTGGCCATCGATCCGGTGATGTCGGTGGCGCGGGTCGAGGTCGCGCGCATGGGCGACCTCGCGGTCACCCAGCTCCTGTGGTCGCCGGAGCCGGCCACCCGCCTGCGCGCCGCCCGGGTGCTGGCCATGCGTCGGGTGCGCTCGGGCTACCAGCCCGGCGACGCCGACCTGCGCCGCGCGCTGACGCTCGAGCTCGATCTGGGCTCGCGCCTGTACGCCATCCTGATGGGCATGGCGCGCACCGACGGCGTGGTCGACGACGTCATCGAGCCCCACCTGGCCCCGCTGGCGGCCGAGGTCGAGTCGCGCATCCGCGAGGTCGAGCGCCGGGTGCTGGCGCTGGTGGCGCTGGCGGCCGAGCCGGGCGCGCTGCGCTCGGTCGAGGCCCGGCTGTGGCGGCGCGATCGCCGCACCAGCGCGCAGGCGCTCGAGCTGCTCGAGCACAAGGTGCCGCCCGCGCTGGCCGCGCAAGTGGTGCCCTTCCTCGACACCGCGCCGCTCCGGCTGCGCGTCGAGGCGGCCCAGCGCGCCGGCGCCGCCAACGCCGACGCCCTGGTCGATCCGTTCACCACGCTGCTGGCGCTGGGCGACCCGCACCTGGCGCGCTGCGCGCTGGCGGCGTGGCCGGCGCGCGCCGCCGCCGAGGTCCCAGCTCGCCTGAAGAGGGAGGCCACCATGCTCGCCCTGGTCGACAAGATCGCCGTGCTGCGTCGCACCCCGCTATTTCAATGTCTGAGCGGCGAGGATCTGACCCAGCTGGCGCGCATCGCCAGCACCCGCACCCTGGAGCCGGGCGACTACCTGGTCCGCCGCGGCGATCCCGGCGCCGTGATGTACCTCATCGTGCGCGGCGAGGTCGTGGTCTCCGATGGCGCGCGCACGCTGGCGCGCCTGGGCGCGCACGAGCTGGTCGGCGAGCTGGCCCCGTTCGACGACGAGCCACGCTCGGCCGACGTGCACGCCGAAGGCCGCGTCGAGCTGCTCGAGCTGGCCGGCCCCGAGCTGGAGGAGCTGCTGCAGGCGCGCCCCGAGATCGCGCGCGAGATCATCCATGTGCTGGCGCGCCGGCTGCGCGCGACCTCGCACGCGGGGGCGCGATGAGGCCCGCCGCCAGGTCCCGGGCGCTGGCGCGGGCGCTGAAGCCGACGCGGGCGCTCAAGCCGACGCGGGCGCTGAGGCCGACGCGGGCGCTGGCGCTGGCGCTGCTGCTGGCCGGCTGCGGCCCGGCGCGCTCGACCCAGCCGCCCGCGACGCCTGGCCCCACGCCGTCGGCCTCCGCGGCCTCGCCCACGCCGGCCCCGTCCCCGACCGCCGCGCCGCGCGACGACCTCGCCGACTGCGGCCGTGGCGACGTCCCCGCCTGTGATCGCGTGGCCGAGGAGTGGGGCGGTCGCGAGCTGGCCCCCGACGCGGGCACCCCCGCGGCCGCCACCGCCAGCGCGGCCGCCGCCGCCCTGCGCAGCGCCTGCGACGAGCACGACGTCGCCTCGGCCTGCATGGGCCTGGCCCTGATGCTGCGCTATGGCACCGCGGGCCGCGCCGATCGCCCCGCCTCCGACGGCTACTGGAAGCGTGTGCGCGCGCTCGGCGACCTCAACGGCTTCCGCGGCGAGCCCGCCTCCGACGCCGGCGCCCAGGCCCTGGCCGCCACCCGCGCCGCCTGTGACGCCGGCCGCGCGCGCGCCTGCAACCAGCTCGGCTGGGCTGCCTACACCGCGGTGCAGCAGGTCAAGGATCTGGCCGCCGCCCTCGACGGCTATCGCCGTGGCTGTCTGGCCGGCAGCGCGCAGGGCTGCCGCTGGGCCGGCCACTTCGCCTACACCTACCCCAACCTCGGCGAGCACGAGCACGCCCGCGGCTGGCTGGCGGACGCCTGTCGCCGCGCCCCCGCCGCCGGCTGTGACGAGCTCGGCAACTACACCCAGGAGGTCTCCAGCGACCTCGCCGCGGCCGAGTCGATGTACGCCCGCGCCTGCGCCGCCGGTGCCCGCGCGGGCTGCTTCCACCAGGCCCAGCTGCTGCTCCGGCGCGGCGACGACCCCGACACCCGCGCGCGCGCCCTGCTGCAGCGCGCCTGCGACGCCGGCGAGCAGCCCGCCTGCGACGTCCTGGCCCACCTCGACTGACCCGGCCACCTGAGACCACGAACCACCCCGGCGCAGCTGACCCCGGTCAATTGCGGGCACGATCGCCGTGAAATCATCGGGCCATGATGGTGCTCTCCGTCCTCGTCGCGCTCGGCTGTGTGGCCTTCTGCCTGCGCTTCCTGCGCCAGGCCCACGACGCCGGCAAGCTGCAGCTCCTGGCCGACGTCGACGCTCCCGCGCCGCCGACCTGGCCCCGCCTCAGCGTGGTCATCGCGGCGTGCAACGAGGTCGCCACCCTGGAGCAGGCGCTCGCCACCGTCCTGGCCGATGACTACCCCGCGCTGGAGATCGTCCTGGTCGACGATCGCTCCAGCGACGGCACCGGCGCCCTCATCGATCGCATGGCGGCCAGCGACCCGCGCATCCGCCCGGTGCACATCGAGCAGCTGCCCGCGGGCTGGCTGGGCAAGGTCAACGCCCTGGAGCGCGGTGTGCGCGACGCCACCGGCGAGTACCTGCTGTTCACCGACGCCGACGTGCACTTCCGCCCTGGCGCCCTGCGCCGCGCCATCGCGCTGTGCCTCCAGCGCGCGGTCGATCACCTGGTGGTGCTGCCCGACGCGCGCTCGGGCACCCTGCTCGAGGAGGTCGCCATCAACGCCATGGGCGCGGTCTATCTGCGCCGCACCCGCGCGGTGCACGTCGGCGACCCGCGCGCACGCGCCTGCGCTGGCGTGGGCGCCTTCAACCTGGTCCGCCGCGACACCCTGCTGGCCAGCGAAGGGCTGGCCTGGCTGCGCATGGAGGTCCTCGACGACGTCGGCCTCGGCGTGCTGCTGCGCCGCGCCGGCGCGCGCTCGGCCTTCCTGATCGGCACCGACACGGTGTCCTTGACCTGGTACGCGTCGCTGCGCGACATGGCCGGCGGCGTCGAGAAGAACCTGTTCGGCTGGCTGGCGCGCTATGACCTCTTCCGCCTCGGCGCGTCGATCCTGGGCACCCTGGCGCTGCTGCTGGCGCCGGTGGTCGCGGCGCTGTTGCCCGGGCCCGCGCCGCTGTGGCCAGGCAGCGTGCTGGCCGGCCTCAGCCTGATGCTGTCCGCCCTGGTGGTGGCGCGGCGCACCCGCCGTCGCCTGCTACCGCTCCTGATGCAGCCGCTCGGCGAGCTCATCATCGCCGCGCTCACGGTGCGCTCCGCGGTGCAGTGTCTGCGTCGGGACGGCATCGTGTGGCGGGGCACCGCCTATCCGCTGACCGCGCTGCGCGCCGGCCAGCGCGTCCGGCTCTGACGACTGACGGTTGACGGACCGACGCCGACTTGACCGGCGTCAAGTCGCGATCTGCCCGCCGCAGGCATGCTGCAGGAATGACCGGCCGGTCACTCGGGGAGACACCGCGATGAACGACGCCATCACCAAGCTCGAGATCGACCAGCGCGCCGTCGAGATCAACCAGTGGATCGAGCACAGCGCCAACAAGCTGGTGCGCCTGCGTGATCGCGTGCTCGGCGCGCTGCACCTCGGCGGTCGCAAGGCCGCCTATGACGACGAGGCCTACGAGTTCATCGGCGGTCCCAGCGACACCCTGCGCCGCAAGCACTATGACAAGAGCCTGCGCCTGCTGTGGAAGGCCGAGAACGAGGCGCCCTTCCTGCCCTTCCACGACGCCAGCCCGGCCGAGCGCAACATCTTCGACCTGGCTGTGCGCAGCATGACCGACGACGAGCGCCAGGCGCGCGAGCGGCTGTCGCTGCCCGCCTACCGCGCCTTCCTCGATCAGACCTACACGCAGCGGCAGAAGCGCGCCATCGTCGCCATCCTGGCCGCCATCGGCCACGGCGAGGCCTACGCCTGGCTGGTCTCGGCCGACCTGCTCAACCAGGTCAAGAGCACCGGCGGCCGCGCCGCGCTGACCATGCAGGTGCTCGAGGAGGCCAAGCACTTCGTCGTGCTGCGCGAGCTCCTGCAGGCGTTCCAGGTGCCCATCCCGCGCCAGTCGGCCTGGGAGTACCTGCTGCTCGAGGGCGTCTACAAGGCCCCCGGCACCGAGAAGCTGTTCGGCATGAACGTGCTGGTCGAGAGCATCGCGCTGAGCTTCTTCGGCCTGATGAGCGAGATGCCCGGCCTCGAGGTGCTGCGCCTGTTCCACCTCGACGAGGCGCGCCACACCGGCCTGCCCGGCAACTACCTGGCCGAGTTCCCGCTGACGCGCTTCCAGCGCTGGAACCCGGCCGCGCGCCTGCGCCGCCTGGGCCTCATCCTGCCCGCGCTGGCGCTGATCCCGGCCCTGGAGGGCGAGATGGCCGAGCTCGGCATCGACGCCTTCGAGTTCGGCGGCTCGGTCATCCGCAAGGTCGGCGTGCTCGCCGAGCGCAGCGGCTTCGCGCTGCCGATGGCCAACGACAAGCTGTTCCCCGCGCTGAACCGCCTGTTCAACGCCTACTGCAAGCGCACCCGCAAGGGCCATGAGGCGCGCGACTTCTTCGCCTCCGAGACCACCGTGGGCGAGCGCCAGCTCGCGGTCGAGCGCGAGATCTTCGCCAGCGCCCCCGCGGCCACGCCGCCGCGGTCCACTGCCTCCGCCACGGCCGCCGCCAAGGCCACGCCCGCGCCCGGCCCCGGCCCCGGCCCGCGCGGCGTCAGCCCGCTGCGCTCTTGAACTGCTGACGCGCCCACGACCACGCCGCCACCGTGCGCGGGAAGCCGCAGGCGTTCATGCCCAGCACGATGGCCTGCTCGATCTCGGCCTCGCTGGCGCCCGCCGCCAGCGCGCGCCGCACGTGACTCTTCAGCGCCGACTCCAGCCCGGCGCCCAGGCACATGCCGATCTTGATCAGCGCGCGGGTGCGCCCGTCCAGCGGCCCGGCGGCGTCGACCGCGCGAGCCACGCTCTCGTGGGCCCTGGCCAGCTCGGGGAAGCGGGCGCCGAACTCCTTGAAGGCTGCGGGGATCTCGCTGCTGTCGCTCATGGTGTCGTCCTCCGCCGCGGAGAGTACACCGCGGGGCGCCCCGGTCGTCAGCCGCCGGCGATGGGCGACAGCAGATACAGCTCGTCGCCATCGGCCAGCACGCGCTGCTGGTTGTCGTCCAGCGGGCAGCGCTCGCCGTTCAGCATCAGGGTGTGGCTGAGGTGCGGGCTCTGCGCGATGGCCTCGCGCAGATCGATGGCGTGGCGCGCGGCCTCGTCGAGCAGGTCGGCCAGGGTGGCGCCGACGGGCAGGCTGAAGGTGCGGTCCTCGCTGCGCCAGCCCGCGCCGATGCGCCCGCTGACCACCACGTGCACGCGGATGCGCGGCGCCCCGCGCCCGAGCAGGCCACGCACCCGATCACCGAGGCTCATGCGATGCTCACGTGAGGCTCATCCGTCGAGCCAGCCCTCGAGCAGCTCCTCCATGCCGAGCTCGCGGGCCCGGCTGCGCCGCAGCTTGCCGGTGTCCTGGTTCCAGGCCATGGCGGCGCGGTAGTCGTGCGCGAGCTTGTCGATGGGCACCACGATGTCGCGCAGCGGGCCGCTGGCCAGCTTGCCGTCGCCGGCGCCGAACATGCGCGGCGGCGGCTTGAAGTCGCTGGGCGCCAGCCCCTCGCGCACGTTGAAGGCGGCGCGCAGGTTCTGGATGCGCTCGCCGCAGGCCAGGAGCTCCTTGTCGTCCAGCGTCCACCCGGTCAGCGCGTTGGTCAGCTCCAGCCAGGGCAGCACGCCGGTGATGTTGGTGAACAGACACAGGCCGAGGCCGTTCATGACCTGGTGCGCGTTGGAGAAGTGCGCCTGCGCGACGCCCTTGCCGTCGTCCTTCTTCCAGGCCACCGAGACCGCCTTCTTGTCGACCGCCCCGGGCAGCGGGAAGGCGACGCCGAAGGCCTCGTTCCACGACGCCCCGCCTGCGGTGTGGCGGCCCGGGGTCGGATCGGTCACGAAGGTCAGCCCCATCAGCGACGAGAAGCGCGGGTCGTGATAGGCCGGCTCCTGCCCGCGCACGTGGATGGCGAAGGCCTCGCTGCCCTTGCCGACGTGGCGCGACGCCGAGGCCGAGCCGTGGCGCAGCCACTGCCCGCAGCCCTGGCCCGAGCCCATCTTGATGGTCAGCGCAAGGGCGCCTTCGCCGTTGCCCCAGCGCATGTCGATGCCGTCGAGGTCGGCCGGCGTCAGCACGCCGGTCTCCACCGCCTCGCACACCCAGGCCAGCGTGGCGCTCGACGACACCGCGTCGATGCCGTAGCGGTTGCAGGCGTCGTGACACGCGGTGACCAGCTCGAGGTCGTCGTTGAGCAGGTTGGCGCCGAAGCCGACCAAGGTCTCGTAGTCGGGGCGGCGCACGTCGCTGAGGCCGCGACTCTTGACCGCGACGATGCCCTTGCACGGCGCCGGGCAGTCGCCGCACGACAGCTTGCGCGTGATCAGCTTGTCGACCGCGCCGCCGTCGACCTTCAGGCTCTTCGAGGACAGCGGGAACTCGCGGGCGCCGACGCCCTTCCAGTTCTTGATCGGGGCGTCACCGTTCTCGACGCTCATGGCCACCATCGAGGTGGTGCCGCGATCCGACCACAGCTGGCGCATGGCCGCCTGCGGCGCCTCGGTCTTCATGCCCAGGCGGCGCACCGCGCGGTAGAACCAGGCCAGGTAGCGCTTGGGCTTGAGCAGCCAGACCAGGACGCGCATCCACCAGCCGGTGTCCTTCTTGTAGGTCTTGTTGACGTCGTCGCACAGCTTGCGGAAGCGCTTGGGGTCGGCGATGGGCAGCTCGCCGGTGCCGCCGACCACGATGGCCTTGAGGTTCTTGCTGCCATAGATGGCCCCGAAACCCTGGCGTCCGAAGGCGTGGTAGCGGTCGTTCATGACCGAGGCGATCAGGCTCTGCTGCTCGCCGGCGGGGCCGATGGCCGAGACCCCGACCTCGCTCTGCTTGCCGTAGCGCTCGCGCAGGGCGTCGAACGCCTCGGGGATCTCGCGCCCCCACAGCTCGCCGGCCGGCTCGACTCGGACCTCGTCGTCGCGCACCACCAGCACCGAGGGCACCGCCGCGCGCCCGGTCACCAGCAGGCCGTCATAGCCGGCGCGGCGCAGCTGGCTGGCCACGCTGCCGCCCGAGTTGGAGTCGGCCCAGGTCCCGGTCAGCGGCGACTTGCCGACGATCTGGATGCGCCCCGAGAACGGCGTGCGCGCCCCGGTCAGCAGGCCCGAGACCACCGCGAAGCAGGCCTCGGGCGCCAGCGCGTCGGCGCCGGCCGGGAAGTGCTTCCACATGAGGTAGGCGCCCAGGCCGTAGCCGCCCAGGAAGCGGCGATAGACCGACTCGTCGAGCAGCTCGACCCGCGACGAGCCGTCTCCGAGGTCGACCACCAGGATGCGTCCGTGGCTGCCATAGCGCGGCGCGGCCGGGACCAGGGCTTGGCTCATGGTGCCAAGTCTACGTCGTCACGGGGCGGAGTACACTCCGGCCGTGAACGCGCCTGACGCAGCGCCCTTCGTGCCGCGCCTCATCGAGGAGCTGCTCGACCGTGCCGCGCGCGAGCACCCCACCCGCATCGCCGTGGTCGCCGGCGCCGAGCGCTTCGACTATGCGACGCTGGCGGCGCGCGTGGCCCGGCTGGCGGCGGCGCTGCAGGCGCGCGGCGTGGCCCCCGGCGATCGGGTGGCCATCCTCGACAAGAACAGCGTGGCCTACCTCGAGCTGTACTACGCGCTGCCGCGCATCGGCGCCGTCGCGGTGCCGCTGAACTACCGGCTGGCGCTGCGCGAGCACCGCTTCCTGGTCGAGGACTCGGGCGCGCGTGTGCTGGTGTTCGGCCCCGGCTACGAGGCCACCGCGCGCGAGCTGGCCAGCCCGCTCGGCATCGCCACCCCGGGCGCCGACGCCGCCGCGGGTCCGCCCGGCGCGCTGCCGTGGAGCGCGCTGTTGCAGGGCGCCCCCGCGCACCCGACCGCGGTGGCGCGCGACAGCGGCGACGTCTTCCTGCAGATGTACACCAGCGGCACCACCGGTCGCCCCAAGGGCGCCATGCTCACGCACGCCAACCTGATCGCCAACACCATGACGGCGATGCACGAGCGCGACTACACGCCGGCGGACACCTATCTGCACGTGTGCCCGCTGTACCACTGCGCCGATCTCGAGCTGTATTACGGCTTGACCTACGCCTGCGGCGGCCACGTGGTGCTGGCCGAGTTCCACCCCGCCGAGGTGCTGGCCACCATCGTGCGCGAGCGCGTCAGCGTGGTCTTCCTGGTCCCGGCCATGATCAACTTCCTGCTCGAGCACCTGCAGCCCGGCCACGACCTCGGCAGCCTGCGCCTCATCGTGTACGGCGGCGCGGCCATCCCCGAGGATCGCCTGCGTCGCGCGCTGGAGCGGCTGCCCTGCCAGCTCAGCCAGGGCTACGGCCTGACCGAGACCTCGCCGCTGCTGTGCATCTTGCCGGCGGCCGATCATGTGCTCGAGGGCCCACGCGCGCGGCGCATCGCCAGCTGCGGCCGCCCGGTGTGGGGCGTCGAGGTCCGCGTGGTGGGCGACGACGGCGACGACTGCGCACCCGGCGTGGTCGGCGAGATCGTGGCCCGTGGCGCCAACATCATGAAGGGCTACTGGAAGCAGCCCGAGGAGACCGCGCGCGCGCTGCGCGGCGGCTGGTTCCACACCGGGGACCTGGCGCGGCGCGACGAGGATGGCTACCTCTACATCGTCGATCGCAAGAAGGACATGATCGTCAGCGGGGGCGAGAACGTGTATCCGCGCGAGGTCGAGGAGGTCCTGTACACGCATCCGGCGGTGCTGGAGGCCGCCGTGATCGGTGTGCCCAGCGAGCGCTGGGGCGAGACCGTCAAGGCCGTGGTGGTGCTGCGCCCGGGCTTCGACCCGGGCGCGTTCGCCGACGGCGCCGCGCTGCTGGCGCACTGTCGCGAGCGCCTGGCGCACTACAAGTGTCCGACCTCGGTCGACCTGGTTGCGGCGCTGCCGCGCAACCCGTCGGGCAAGGTGCTCAAGCGCGAGCTGCGCGAGCCGTACTGGAGCGGTCAGGCCCGTCGCGTGAACTGACCATGCGCGTCCGGGTCGCCATCATCGGGGCGGGCTTCGCGGGCGCGGCGACCGCGTATCACCTCAGCCGCTGCGGCGGCGAGGGCATCGTGGTGCTGGAGCGCGAGGCGGTGTGTGGCCTGCACGCCTCGGGGCGCAACGCCGCGCTGTGTCGCTCGGTGGCGGACGACCCGCACTGGACCGCGCTGACCGTGCGCGGGGCGGCGCTGCTGCGCAACCCGCCCGCGGATCTGGGCGACACCCCGCTCTTGGCGCGGGGTGGCGCGCTGCTGGTGACCTCGTGGGACGCCACCCTGGCCTCGGTGCTGGCGCAGGCGGCGGCCTTCGGGGTGCCGCACCAGCTGCTGTCTCGCGCGGCGCTGCAGGCGCGCTGGCCGCTGCTGGCCGAGCTGCCCGCGCAGGGCGTGGTCAGCTTCCCGGACGACGGGGTCATCGACGTGCACGCGCTGCTGCAGGGCTACCTGGCGGCGGCGCGTGCGGCCGGCGTCAACGTCGTGACCGGCGCCGAGGTGGTCGGCCTGGCGCGGGCCGGCGCCGGCATGCGGGTCGACTTCCGCGGCGGCACGCTGGAGGCCGACTGTGTGGTCATCGCGGCGGGCGCCTGGGCCGGGCCGCTGGGCACCCTGGCGGGCGCCGACGTGCCGGCGTTCGCGACCCTGCGCCGTCACCTGTTCGTGACCGAGCGCGACGCCCGCGTGCCGGTCGGTGGCAGCGCCAGCCTGCCCTGGGTCTGGCAGCTCGACGAGGGCTTCTATGTGCGTCCCGAGTCGGGCGGCTGGCTCATGTCGGCGTGCGACCAGGATGCCCACCCGCCGGTCGCGCCCGTGGTGGCGCCCGGCGCGCTGGAGCACCTGGCCGAGCGCGTCGCCACGCTGGCCCCCGCGCTGCTCGAGCGCGGCGTGGCCCACAGCTGGGCCTGTCTGCGCACCTTCACTCCCGAGCAGCGCCCGCTGCTGGGCTGGGATCACAAGGTGCACCCGCTGTTCTGGGTCGCCGGCCTGGGTGGCCACGGCGCCACCGCCTCGGGCGCGGTCGGCGCGCTGGCGGCCGAGCTCATCATGGCCCGGCTGGCGGGCACACTTGATGACGATCAAGGCGGGTCGCCCCGCCCTGACTAGCCTGCCCCGGATGACCGCCACCGCTCCTGCCAGCGCCGCCAGGTTCAGCACCGTCACCGCCTACCTGATCTGGGATCACGACCGCCTCGACGGTCTGCTGGTCGAGTGCATCGGCGCCCTGCACGGCGGCGAGCGCGACCACGCGCGGGTGGCGCTGCACGACTTCTGCGAGGGGCTGCGCCAGCACATCCGCGTCGAGGAGGAGCTGCTGTTCCCGGCGCTGGCCCAGGCCACCGGCACCAGCAGCGGCCCCATGGGCTGCATGCACCGCGAACACGCAGGGATCCAGCAGGGCCTGCGCCTGATGGAGGCCGCCCTCGACGCCGACGACGCCGAGCGCTTCCAGCTCGGCCTCGACCTCCTGATGGCCATCCTGCCCGGCCACAACCAGAAGGAGGAGCAGGTGCTGTATCCGCTGGCCGACCGCGTGCTGCCCGCGGGCGAGCAGGCGGCGATGGTCGAGGGGCTACGGGCGCGCTGACGCCCCGGTCATCGCGGCCCGAGAGCGCTGCCGCGCGGCCCGAGCTGCTTCCAGCACCGGATGAGGTACCAGGCCATCAGCGCGTTGATGGGGCCCATCGCTGGCAGGGTGGCCTTGGCGAACCAGGTGGTGTGCTCGGCCAGCGCGACGTAGGTCAGATCCGTCAGCGCGTCGCACAGCCGGACGCCCGCGACCAGCACCAGCCACCACGGGGCGCGGCGCCAGCGCAGCAGGGCCGCCAGCTGGCACAGCATGAAGCCGGCCCACTGCGCCGCCATGCGCGGCAGCAGCGCCTCGGGATCCACGTAGGGCACGCCGTGGAAGGCCTTGAACCATAGCTTCGGCAGCAGGCCGGCCCAGATGACCAGGCCGAGGTCGAACAGCACCAGCGCCGCCAGCAGGGCGGTGACACGGCGTTCCAGGGTGCGCTGCGCGTCGTCGCTCATGGTGGGCCTGGGTGCCGTGCCATGATAGCGGCCATGGCGCAGGAGATCGAACGCAAGTACCTGGTCGACGTCGCGCGCTGGCGACCGGCAGGGCAGGGCGCCCGGCTGGTGCAGGGCTACCTGAGCTCGCGCAAGGAGTGCGTCGTGCGGGTGCGCATCGAGGACGCCGTGGCCAGGCTGACCGTCAAGGGTGAGGCCACCGGGATCTCACGCGCCGAGTTCGAGTACCCCATCCCGGTCGCCGACGCCGAGGTCATGCTGGCCACGCTGTGTCAGCGACCGCTCATCGAGAAGCAGCGCCATCGCGAGGTGCACAACGGCAAGGTCTGGGAGATCGACGTGTTTGCGGGGGAAAACCGCGGCCTGGTCCTCGCCGAGGTCGAGCTCGCGTCGGAGCACGAGGTCGTCGACGTGCCGCCCTGGGCCACCCAGGAGGTCTCGCATGACGCGCGCTACTACAACTCCAGCCTGATCGCGCGGCCCTTCAGCAGCTGGTGACTACTGGCGCGGCAGCGCCAGCTCGCGCAGGCGCGGCTCGTCCTTGATGCGCAGGCTGCTGCGCGTGCGCGTGATGGTCCCCGCCTTGGCCAGCTGGGTCAGCGCGCGTGACAGCGTCTCGGGCACCATGCCGAGCAGGTTGGCCAGCACACCGCGCGGCACCAGCGGGGTCTCGCCGGCGTGCGACTGCTCGAGGATCCAGCGCGCCACCCGGTGCACCGCGCGCCCATCGGGGCTGGCGGCGCGCGGCGGCTGCTGCACGCCCGAGCTGATGGTCTGGGTCAGCAGCGTGCGGGCCGGGCCGCTCGCGGGGCCCAGCCAGGCGTCGACGGTGTCGCGCGGCGCGCCGCACAGGCGGACGTCGGTCACCGCGCGCGCGGAGTCGACGTGGTCGGCCCCGATCAGCCCCTCCAGGCCGAGCATGGCGCCCTCGCCGCGCACCGCGTGGGCGCTGTCGACGTCGCCGTCGCCCCCGGTGCGCGACAGCACCACGGTGCCGCGTCGGATGAACCACACCATGTCGGCGGGCTCGCCCTCGAGGTAGATGTACTGTCCGGCTTGCCGCCCGCGATCGACGAACGGGCAACGTCCACCAACGCCCACACCCGAGGCCTTGCCAAGGGGGCAGGTCGCACAGCTCGAGATAGCAGCTCCGATACCCATCGAGCCCTCGGTGTTGCCAGCGCCATGCCAAGGATTGACCACGGTCAAGTCGCCTGGATCGCGCAGAACGTGCACCTGGGTCGCGCGGCGCCAGCACGGCTTGCGGGCTCGGGCGGATGCTGACCGGATGCCGACATCGGACCACGCCTCGTGCTGCAGTCGTGACGACAAGCTGACCCGGCTGGTCGCAGCATGTAGGCATGCGTGTCCTCCTGGTACATCCCGCGTTCCCCGTCACCTACTGGGGCTTCCAGCATGCGCTGCCGATCATCGACAAGCGCGCGACGCTGCCGCCGCTGGGGCTCATCACCATGGCGGCGCACCTGCCGCCGGGGGCCGAGCTGCGCCTGGTCGACCTGGCGCTGACGCCGCTCGATGACGCCACCGTGCGCTGGGCCGAGGTGGTGCTGGTCGGGGGCATGCGCATCCAGTCGCCGTCGATGCACGCCGTCATCGCCCAGGCGCGCGCGCTGGGGCGGCGCACCGTGGTCGGCGGCCCCGCGGCCACCACCTCGCCGCAGGAGTTCGCCGACGCCGACGTGGTCTTCCAGGGCGAGGTCGAGGGCCGCGAGGACGAGCTCGCGCAGGCGCTGGACGGCACGCTGTCGGGCCTTCGGCCCGCGCGCGAGACGCGGCCCGAGCTGGCCGCCACGCGGCTGCCGCGCTACGACCTGCTCGACCTGGGGGCGTACTGCTCGATGAGCGTGCAGTACTCGCGCGGCTGTCCGTTCCGCTGCGAGTTCTGCGACGTCATCGAGATCTTCGGGCGCGTCCCGCGGGTCAAGCAGCCAGCCCAGGTGCTGGCCGAGCTGGACCAGCTGTATGCGCTGGGCTGGCGCGGCACCCTGTTCCTGGTCGATGACAACTTCATCGGCAACCGGCGCGAGGTCGCGCGCCTGCTGCCGGAGCTCGAGGCCTGGCAGAAGCAGCGCGGCATGCCGATGTCGATCTACACCGAGGCCAGCGTCGATCTGGCCAGCGAGCCGGAGCTCCTGCGCGGCATGGTCGCGGCCGGTTTCGGCGCCGTCTTCCTGGGCATCGAGACGCCCTCGGAGACCGCGCTGCGTGACGCCGGCAAGACCCAGAACCTGCGCCTGGGGCCGGCCCAGGCGGTCGCCATCCTGGCGCGCGCCGGCCTCGAGGTCATGTCGGGCTTCATTGTCGGCTTCGACAGCGACGACGCCGCGGCGCTGCGCGCGCAGCGCGCCTTCCTGGCGGCGGCGCCCATCCCGCTGGCCATGGTCGGCATCCTGACCGCTCTGCCGGGGACCGCGCTTTGGAAGCGGCTGTCGCGCGAGGGCCGCCTGCGCACCGCGGGCGAGGGCGACACCCATGTGCGCCCCAACTTCGTGCCGCGCATGAACGAGGCCGAGCTGCTCGACGGCTACGCCGACCTGATGACCGAGGTCTACTGCGAGGACGCCTATCTGAAGCGCTGCCTGGCCCACCTCGCGCTGGCGCCGGTGCCCCAGGGCCGGGTGCGCGCGGGCGGCCTGCGCATCGGGGCGCGCGCGCTGTGGCGCCTCGGCGTGCGCGGGCGGCGGCGCCGGCTGTTCTTCGGGCTGCTGGCGGCGTCGGTGCAGAAGTCGCCGGCGTTCATCTCGTGGGCCATCGAGAAGGCCATCCAGGGCGAACACCTCATCCGCTACACCCTGGAGGACGTGGTGCCGCGCATCCGCGCCGCCGCGGTCGAGGCCCGCGCAGCGCAGCTGCCGCTGCCGCACACGCTGCCGGTGCTGAGCGAGGCCGGCTGAGCACGAGCACGAGCACGAGCACGTGCACGAGCACGAGCGCGAGCACGAGCACGAGCACGAGCACGAGCACGAGCACGAGCACGAGCACGAGCACGAGCACGAGCACGAGCACGCGGCCGGCAGGCTGGCCGGCCGGTTGGCGGGCTACGCCGCGTGCGCCCGCGCCTGCGTCACCTCGCGCGCGATGCGCTGCGCCAGCGTCGCCGCGTTCCTGATGCAGTCCGGGATGCCCAGCCCGCGGTAGCCATTGCCGGTGAAGTACAGCCCGGGCTGGTGCTCCTCCGCGGCGTCGACCGCGGCGACGCGCGCGGCGTGGCCCAGGGTGTACTGCGGCAGCGCCTCGACATGGCGCACCACGCGCACGAAGGCGGGCTCCTGGCGCGCGCCCAGGAGCGGCGTCAGCCGGGCCACCGCCAGCTGGGTCAGCTCGGCGTCGGACAGGTGCACGAGCTCGGGGTTGCGCGCGCCGCCCAGGCGCGTCGACACCAGCGCGTGCGCCAGCGGCGCGCGCTGCGGGAACACCGACGACGCGAACACCGCCCCGAGCAGGCCGGGCGGCTCGTCGGGCGCCACCAGGAAGCCGTAACCATCGGGCGGGCGTGCCAGCGCACCCGGCGCATAGCCGAGGTGCACCAGCACCACGGGCACGTACGGGATGGCGCCCAGCACGCGCGGCAGCGCGGGCGACAGCGCCGCCACCGCGGCCGCCGCCTGCGGCGCGGGCAGCGCCAGCACCACGGCGTCGGTCTGCAGGGTACGCCGCTCGGCGCCCTGGCGCACGCCGAGCTCGAGCTGCCCGCGGTCGCGCGTCACCGTCTCCACCACGGTGTCGAGGCGCAGCCGTGGGCCGAGCTCGCGCGCCAGCGCCGCGGTCAGCTCCTCGAGGCCGTGCTTGAACGAGATCAGGCCGCGGCGCCGCTGCCTCCGCGCCTGCCACAGCTTGCGCAGGCCACCCATCATCAGGCTGCGATCACGCTGCTCCAGCTCGGCCAGCCAGGGCACCGCGTCGGCCACGCTGATCTGCTCGGGATCCCCCGCATACAGGCCCGACACCAGCGGGTACAGCACGCGCTCGGCGGCGCCGCGCCCCAGCCGGCGGCGCGCGAACGTGGCCACCGACTCCTCGCCGCCCTGGCTGATCGGGCCGCGCCCCAGGACCAGGTCGCCCAGCGCGCGCAGCTTGGCCAGCGGCCCCAGCAGCCGGGTGCGCACGAGCTGCCCCGGCGAGGTCGGCACCGGCACGAGCTCCCCCGCGGCGACCACGAAGCGTCGTCGCGCCGCGGCCTGGGCCGGCTCGACGCGCGCGTCCAGCGCCAGCTCGCGCAGCAGCCGCTGCACCGCGGGGTCGTCGCCCTGCAGCCCGGCGGGGCCCCACTCGCACAGGTAGCCGGCGCGCTGCTCGCTGTGGATCTTGCCACCCGCGCGCGCGGCCTGCTCCAGCACCAGCGGGTCCAGCCCGAGGGCGCGCAAATTGTGCGCGAGTGCCAGGCCAGAGATGCCCGCCCCCGCAATGATCACGCGACGTGTGGCCATACCTCCCGCATCAGCAAGGGCTGCGCCAGCGGCATGCCGGGTGCAAGAGCTGCGCGCATGGATCTCTGGCACACCATCGGCTTCACCGGCGAGGACATCATCATCGCCTGGCAGGACGTGCGCCTGAGCACCCAGTGCGTGAAGATCTGGCGCGAGGCCGGCCGCCCGGCCGAGTTCCAGATCCTCGCGCTGGGTGGCGACGACCACCACATGGTGCTGTGGTTCATCAGCGACGCCGCGGCGCAGCTGCTCGACGCCGCCGGCAGCGACTGGCGCCGCTTCCTGCTCGGCACCCGTGGGGCCCCACCGCCCCACGCGACGCCGGTGCTGCTCGACCCCACCGAGAAAGAGGCCACCCCGTGACCGACTCGCCCGACGTGCTGGAGCTGTCCGATCCGCTGGCCGAGGCGCTGGGTGCGCTGCAGCCCGGCGAGCGCTTTCGCTATCGCTATGACGACGCGGTGCGGCTGTCCGGCCACTCGTGCCCGACCGTGGCCGGCGCCTGGGTGATGGCGCGCGGCGCGCTGGCCGCGCTGTACCCCGGCCAGACGCCGGTGCGCGGCGACATCGAGATCACCATGGGGGGGCCGCCCACCGACGGCGCGCTGGGGCCGCAGTCGCAGGTGCTCAGCCTGATCACGGGCGCCGCCAGCGACAACGGTTTCGGCGGGCTGGCCGGGCGCTGGCGCCGCCGCGGCCTGCTGCGCTTCGATCCCGCGCTGGCGGGCGCGGTGCGCTTTCGCCGCGTCGACACCGGCGCGTTCGTCGATGTGCGCTTCGACGCCTCGGCGGCGCCGCGGGCGCCCGAGGTCGCGGCGCTGCTGCCGCTGATCGTCGCCGGCAGCGCCACCGAGGCCCAGCGGCGCCAGTTCGCCACCCTGTGGCAGGACCGCGTGGGCAGCATCGTGACCGGCGAGCCGGCGCGCTTCCTCGACATCCGCGCCGGCCAGGCGTGATCATGAGACCGTGCTGACATGACGAGCCCGATCGCAGCCTACCTGGCCGAGGATCAGGTCCGCCTGGGCGCCCTGCTGGCGCAGGCCACCGCGGTGGCCGGCCGCATAGGCGAGGCGCCCTTCAGCGCGTTCCGCGGCGGCCTCCTGCGCCACATCGGCATGGAGGAGAAGCTGCTGTTTCCCGCGCTGAAGCGGCTGCTCGGCGCGCCGCACCCGGCGGTGGCGCGGCTGCACAGGGACCACGGCGCCATCGCGTCGCTGCTGGTGCCCACGCCGACACCGCTGATCGTCTCGGCGCTGCGCGCGGTGCTGGAGCCGCACGATGCCCTCGAGGAGGCCGTGGACGGCGGCCTGTACGCCGCCGCCAGCCGGCGGCCCGCCGCGGAGGCCGAGGCGCTGCTGGAGGCGATGAAGGCCGTGCGCGAGCCCCCACAGTCGCCGCACAACGACAGCCCGGCGGCGTTTCGACAGATCGCGCACACCATGGCCGCCGCCAACATCGACCACCCGGTGCCCACCGGGCCGGCGGGACCGGGGTGACATGCCAGCGCCCACCGCCATGACCGGTCAGCCCTCGAGCCGCCGCGCCGTGCTGTCTCTGCCGCGCGAGCATGGCGCCTACCTGACCCTGGCCGGCGCCATCGCCGGTGGTGTGCTGCTGGCGCCCGCGCGGCTGCCCGCGGCGGCCGCTGGCGTGATGCTGGCGGCGAGCTTCCTGGCGCGCGGTCCACTCGAGCGGCGGGCCGCCGGGCTGCGCTGGCGCGCGGGTGATGTGCCGCTGCTGCTGGGCTGCGCGCTGGCCGCGGGGGCCGGGGTGCACGTCGCGGCGCGCGGCGACCTCGGGCTCGAGCTCGCGTTGCTGGCGCTGGCGCTGGTGATGCCGCTGGGCGGCTGGCTGGTGCGCCGCCTGGGCCAGCTGCGTGCGGAGCGCTTCGAGGTCGTCGGCATGGCCGCGCTGGGCGGCTCGGCGGGGCTGGTCGGGTTCACGGGCGGCGCCGGGCTGGCGCTGGCGCTGACGGCGGCGCTGCTGCTGGCGGTGCACGCGGCGGCCTCGGTGCCGCTGGTGCGCGCGCTGCTGCGCCCGCGCGAGCGCGCCCAGGGTCGGCGCGAGATCATGCTGACCGGCCTGGTCGTGGTCGCGGTCGCGGCGGCGGTGGCCTTCGGGGCCGGGGCCGTCGGGGCCGGCGGCGTCGGGGCCGGCGGCGCGCTGGCGTCCCGCGTCCTGGCGCTGGCGCTGCTGCCGCGCGCGGTCGATGTGGTGCTGCAGCTCGTGGTGCAGCCGGTGGGCAAGGTCTCGGCGGCGCGCGTCGGCGTGCGCGAGCTCGTGCTGCTGGTGCTGGCGCTGCTGGGGCTCGGGCTGGGCGGGCGGCTGTGAAGGCTGACGGCTGTGAGGGGCGGGCGGCCGCGAAGGGCTGACGGCTGTGAGGGGCGGGAGGCCGTGAAGGGCTGACGGCGAGCGGGCG
>JADYYK010000058.1 GCA_020853705.1 Deltaproteobacteria bacterium | reverse complement strand
GCTGCCGCCCTGCAGCGGCACCACGGTGAGCATGCCGTTGACCGCGCCCGCGGCGCCGCCCAGGGTGACGCCGCCCGAGGTCACGCTGCCGCCCAGGTTGCCGGCGCTGCCATGGCCGGCGCCGCCGTTACCGACCCCCGCGCTGCTGCCCAGGCCGCCAGCGCCCGCGCCGATCAGCAGCGCGCCCGCGCCACGCACGGCGTGGTCGGCGCCAGCGTCGATGGTGCCCTCGATGTTGACGTTGCCGTCGGCCAGGATGGCCAGCGCGTGGGTCGAGGCCGGCGCCACGGTGAGCGTGACGCCCGGGTTGATCGCGAAGCTCTGGAAGTGGAACACGCCGATGGGCGGCCCGCCGGTCTGGGTGGCCACCGTGTAGACGCCCGAGGGCAGCACGATGGCGCCGCCAGCGTCCAGCGTCAGCACGCCGGTTGCGGGATCGATGGTGGCGTCGGCGGTCAGGGTCAGCGTGAAGCCGCCGGTGCCGGGGGGCAGACAGTCCAGCGTCAGCCCGTTCGAGGGCACGATGTCCTTGCAGTCGCCGACCGTGGTGGTCTGGCCGCTACCGGTCAGGGTCTGGCAGCCGAAGGTGCACGCGCTGGGCGCGCCCGGGGTGCCGCGGCTCGAGCACGACAGGGTGTGGCTGGCGTTGGCGTCGCAGAAGTCGCTGCCCGGCACGCACTGGTTGCAGTCCTGCGATGTCGCGTTGCAGCCCAGCGGGCACGCCGCGGTGGTCAGCACACCGGTCGCGCTGCAGTGGTTGGCGGCGGTGGCGGCGCCGTTGCACATGGTGGCCACCGCGGGGTTGCACTGCTCGCAGCGCATCATGGTGGCGTTGCACGCGAAGGGGCAGGCCTGGGTCGCCACCGCGGTGCCCGCGCTGTTGCACACCATGGCGCTGTTGCCGTCGATGCAGCCGAAGAACGTCCCCGGGGTGCACATGAAGGCGTCCGGCCCGGCGTCAGGGATGGCGGCGTCGGGGACGGGCGCGGCGGCGTCAGGGGTGGCGGCGTCGGGCGCAGCGGCGTCCGGGACGGCGGTGTCGCCGCCGCTGGCGGCGTCGGGCTTGCCCCCGGTGTCGTCGTCACCACAGCCGGTCGCGAAGACCAGCGCCATCCCAGCAAGCCAACCCAGCAGTCTCTTGTCCACGTGTCCCCCCGGCCAGAGTCGTGATCCTACGACGCAGGCACCGGGCACGATACCTTCGGAAATTTGGTTGCGTACGCAACTATCTTCCGCTACACCTCCGCCATGTCGAAGCGCGCCGCCTCCGCCCAGGCCGACGAGCTGCGTGGCCTGATGCAGCAGCTGTTCCGGCGCTTCGGCGCGCTTACCGCCGACAGCACGCCGTGTGGCATGGCGCTGTCGATGGCGCACGCCCACGCCCTGATGGTGACGCGCGCCCGCGGCGAGCTGTCGCAGCGCGAGCTTGGCGCCGAGCTGCGCATCGACAAGAGCAACGTGGCCCGGCTGTGCGCCCGCATGGTCGACGCCGGCCACGCCGAGCAGCGCCCCTGCGTCGACGACGGGCGCAGCCGCAGGGTGTCCCTGACCGAGCGCGGCCAGCGCCTGGCCCGCGAGGTCGAGGCCGCCAGCGCGGCGCGTTTCGGCGCCTTGCTGGGTGCGCTGCCGGCCGGGCGGCGCGATGCCGTGCTCGACGCCTTGCAGCACCTGGTCACCGCGCTGGACCTGATGCCAGCCGTCTCCTCCCAGGAAAGGAGCTCCGCATGACCCGTCATCTCGTGGTGCTGGCCGGCGCGCTGTCCGCGCTGCTGGCCAGCTGCAGCAAGAGGTCCCCGGCCGCACCTGCGGCCTCGCCCGCGCCCAGCGCCGCGACCCCGGGTGCCGGGGCGTCGCTCGACGCGCTCGACACCCGCACCCCGCTACCGCTGCTGCCCATGATGGCGCAGCACCAGAAGCAGAACATGCGCGACCACCTGGTCGCGGTGCAGGAGATCGTCGCCGCCCTCGCCAGCGATGACTTCGCTGGCGTCGAGCGCGCCGCTGGTCGCATCGGCTTCTCCGAGGAGGAGGCCCAGATGTGCGGCCACATGGGCGCCGGCGGCCCCGGCTTCACCGAGCAGGCGCTGGCCTTCCATCACCAGGCCGACAAGGTCGCCGCAGCCGCGCGCGACAAGGACCGCGCTCGCGTCGTCACCGAGCTGGGCACCACCCTGAAGGCGTGCACCGCCTGCCACGCCATCTGGAAGCAGCAGGTCGTCGACGCCGCGACCTGGCAGCGCCTGACCGCGGGCGCGCCGCCGATGCAGCACATGCACTGAGGCGTGCTAGCCTGGCGCTTCATGAGCCACGTCGCTGGGGCAGGCCAGCCCGATCTGGTGGTGGCCCTGTTCGAGGCCAGCGCCGACGCCATCCTGGTGGTCGACGAGGCTGGCCTCATCGTGGCCTCTAACCCGGCCGCCACGCGCCTGCTCGGCTACGCCATGGACGCGCTGCACGGCCAGTCGGTCGACACCCTGGTGCCCGGCCGCTTCAAGCACCACGGCCGCCAGCGTGGCGGCTACCAGGCCGCGCCCGAGCCTCGTCCGATGGGCCGCGGGCTGGAGCTGTTCGCTCGCTGCGCCGACGGCCGCGAGATCCCGGTCGACATCTCGCTGACACCGGTCGTGGTCGGTGGTCGCCGCCTGGTCGGCTGCGCTCTGCGTGATCTGCGCGGGCGCGCGCACGGCCGCGACACCCTGAGCGTGCAGGCCACCGCGCTGCGCTCGGCCGCCAACGGCATCGTCATCACCGATCGCAGCGGCGTCATCACCTGGGTCAACCCGGCGGCGTGCGCCATCACCGGCTACGCCTCGGACGAGCTGGTCGGTCAGCACACCCGCGTCCTCAAGTCGGGCCAGCACGACCCCGGCTTCTACGCCGAGCTGTGGCGGTCGGTGACCGCGGGCAAGACCTGGTGCGGCACCATCGTCAACCGGCGCAAGGACGGGACCTTCTACCACGAGGAGCAGACCATCGCGCCGGTGGTCGCCGACACCGGCGTGGTGACCCACTTCATCGCCATCAAGCAGGACGTCAGCGACGCGCACCGTACCCGCGAGGCGCTGGTGCAGGCACATCGCGAGCTGGCCGCCCGCGTCGGCGAGATCGAGTCGCTCAACGCGCAGCTGCGCGAGCAGGCCATCCGCGATCCGCTGACCAACCTCTACAACCGGCGCTACCTCGAGGAGTCGATCCGCCGCGAGCTGGCCCGCGTGCGCCGCTCGGGCGAGCCGCTGGTGGTCGCCATGCTCGACGTCGACCGCTTCAAGCTGGTCAACGACGGCCATGGCCACGCCACCGGCGACGCCGTGCTGCAAGCCCTCGCCGCCCTGCTGCGCGGCCAGGTGCGCGACTCCGATCTGGTCGGGCGCGTCGGCGGCGAGGAGTTCGTCGTGGTCCTGGTCGGCGCCAGCCTGGCCATCGCCCGCCAGCGCGCCGAGCACTGGCGCGCCGGCTTCGCGGCCACCAGCGTGCCGGGGTCGGGCGGCGCCCCCGTGCGCTGCACGCTCTCGATCGGCCTGGCGCTGCGCCACGGCGACGAGCCACCCGAGACCCTGCTCGGGCGCGCCGACGCCGCGCTGTACCAGGCCAAGGCCGCCGGCCGCGACCGCGTGGTCATCGCCGACTGAGACCATCATGATCGCGCCCGCGTCGAGCGACAGCCCGCTCCCCGTCAGCATCAGCACCGCGCGTGGCCTGGTCGAGTACGCCAGCGCAGGGCAGGGGCCCACCGTGCTGGCGCTGCATGGCGCCATGGGCGGCTGGGACCAGTCGATGATCCTGGCGCGCACCCTGGATCTGACGCGCTTCCGCGCCGTCGCGCTGTCACGCCCCGGCTACCTCGGCACCGCGCTGGCCGCCGGGCGCAGCGCCGACCAGCAGGCCGATCTCTACGCCGCGACCCTCGACGCCCTCGGCCTCGAGCGCGTCGCCGTCCTCGCGGTCTCGGGCGGTGGTCCCTCCGCGCTGCGCTTCGCCCTGCGCCACCCCGCGCGCTGCTGGGCCCTGGTGCTGGTGTCGAGCATCGGCGAGCCCATGCGCGGGCGCCTGCCGCTGTCGGCCCGGCTGGCCATGTGGCTGGGCCGCCAGGCCTGGTTCGCCGAGCGGCTGCGCCGTCGCCTGGCTCGCGACCCCGAGGCGCCGGCCCGTCGCGCCATCCTCGACCCCGCGCTGCGCGCGCGCACCCTGGACGACCCCGAGGCCGGGCCGCTGTTCCGCGCCCTGCTGGCCAGCACCACCGAGCGCTTGCCGCTGCGCATCGAGGGTACGCGGCAGGACGTGCGTGCCGGCCGCGCCCCTGCGCCGCCCCTCGAGGACGTGCGCGTGCCGACCCTGGTCGTCCACGGCACCGCCGATCGCACCGTACCCTTCGCGCGGCACGGCGCGGCGCTGGCCCGCCGCATCCCCGGCGCCGAGCTCTTGGCCCTCGAGGGTGGCGAGCACGTCGCTCTGTTCACCCACCGCGCCCTGATCAAGCCGCGCATGGACGCCTTCCTGCGCGCGCACGCCCCTGCTCCGGTGGAGAGCGAGGTCACCGCGCCGCTTCGCTGATCGCCGCGGGTCGCACGTCGTGCTTGTGATTCGTATACGAAATCCGTATATGTGGATTAGCATGATCTCCGCCGTCGATCGCGAGATCCGCCTGGGGATCTGGAAGATCCACATCCTGCACCACGCCGCGTCGCGACCGGTCTGGGGCCGCTGGCTGCTGGAGGAGCTCGCGGAGCACGGCCATGTGCTGAGCCCGGGGACGCTGTACCCCGCGCTGCTGCGCATGGAGGTGAACGGCTGGCTGGAGCGCACCGGCGACGCGGCCCACGCCAGGGCCCGGCAAAGCTTTCGCATCACCGCCGCAGGTCGGCAGCTGCTCGAGGCGCTGCGTCGCGAGGTCCACGAGCTGCACCAGGAGGTCGTCCTCGGTCGCGCGTCCCGGCACCCCCCGGACGCCCCACGACCAGCTGCGCCCCGGCCACCCAGGCCGCGCGGTCGACCCGCGCCTGCCCCGAGCGCCAGGAAGCGACGACCATGAGGGCCGCGTCATGACCACCCCGTCGCCCTCCGGGCCGCCGGCCGCCCCGGACCTCGACCCCGAGAGCGCCCCCGTCGAACCGCACCGCGCCACCCCGGGTGGTCTGGCGGAGGTCGCCGGGGTGTTCCTCAAGCTGGGTTGCCTCTCGTTCGGCGGGCCCATCGCCCATCTGGGCTACCTGCGCGCCGAGCTGGTCGCGAAGCGCAAGTGGCTCGACGACGCGCACTATGGCGACCTGGTCGCGCTGTGCCAGTTCCTGCCCGGCCCAGCCAGCAGCCAGGTGGTCTTCGGACTGGGCATGCAGCGCGCAGGGGTGCCAGGCGCGTTCGTCGCGTCAGCCTGCTTCACGCTGCCCTCCGCGCTCCTGATGATCGCCTTCGCCTATGGCGTCGCCGCCTTCGGCGATCTGCACAGCGCGGGCTGGCTGCACGGGCTCAAGCTCGCCGCGGTCGCCGTGGTGGCCCAGGCCGTGTGGGGCATGGGCAAGAAGCTGTGCACCGACCGGGCGCGGGTGTCGATCTGCCTGGCCTCCGCCGCCGTGCTGCTGACCCTGCCTGGGGCCCTGAGCCAGATCGGGGTCATCGCCGGCGGCGGGCTGGTGGGCTGGTGGCTGTACCGGCGGTCGATCACGACGGCGCCGCTGCCCAGCCCCGGGCAGGGTCGGGCGCGTCACCTGATCCCGGCGGCGGTGCTGGCGCTGTACGCCGGCCTGCTCGTCCTCTTGCCCGTGCTGACGTCGGCGACCGGGAGCCGCCCCATCGCGGTGTTCGACGGCTTCTACCGCTCCGGCTCGCTGGTGTTCGGTGGTGGTCATGTCGTCCTGCCGCTGCTGCGCGCGGAGATCATCCCGCACGGCTGGCTGAGCAACGACCAGTTCCTGGCCGGTTATGGCGCGGCGCAGGCGCTGCCCGGCCCGATGTTCGCGTTCTCGGCCTATCTGGGCACCGCGATGAGCTCGGGCGCCCAGGCCTGGCTCGGCGGACTGTGGTGCCTGCTGGCGATCTTCCTTCCGGCCTGGCTGCTCATCGGGGGGGCGCTGCCGTTCTGGCACCGCCTCCGCAGCAAGCGCTGGGCCCAGGCCGCGCTGGTCGGGGCCAACGCCTCCGTCGTCGGTGTCCTGCTCGCCGCGCTGTACAGCCCGGTGATGACCGAGGCCATCCGCAGCCGGACCGACGTGGGCGCCGCGCTGGTCGCGTTCGGCCTGCTCGAGCACTGGAAGGCGCCGCCATGGCTGGTCGTCATCGCCATGGCGGCCGCCGGTCAGTGGCTGCTGCCCCTCTTGACCTGACCGGCGCGCCGGTTCAGGCCAGGTCGAAGCGGTCGAGGTGCATGACCTTGCTCCAGGCCGCCGCGAAGTCGCGCACCAGCTTGGCCTCGCCGCCCGCGCTGGCATAGACCTCGGCCAGGGCGCGCAGCTGGGCGTTCGACCCGAACACCAGGTCGACCCGGGTCGCGGTCCACTTCAGGGCGCCGGTGGCGCGATCGCGCCCCTCGAACAGCTCCCTGGAGTCCGCGGCCGCCTGCCAGGTCGTGCCCATGTCGAGCAGGTTGACGAAGAAGTCGTTGCTCAGCGTGCCCGGGCGGGTGGTCAAGACCCCGTGTGGCGCGCCCTCGAAGTTGGCGCCCAGCACGCGCAGCCCGCCCAGCAGCGCGGTCATCTCGGGCGCGGTCAGCCTGAGCAGCTGCGCGCGGTCCACCAGCATCGCCTCGGTGGGCACCGCCAGCCCCTGCTTGCGGTAGTTGCGGAAGCCGTCCGCGAGCGGCTCCAGCGGCGCGAACGACTCGGCGTCGGTCTCGGCCGCGCTGGCGTCGCTGCGCCCCGGCGTGAAGGCGACGTCGACCGCGTGGCCAGCGGCCCGCGCCGCCTGCGCCACCGCCGCGCAGCCCCCAAGGACGATGACGTCGGCGAGCGAGACCCGCTTGCCCCCGCTCTGCGCGGCGTTGAAGCCGTGCTGGATGCCCTCGAGCACGCCGAGCACCCGGGCCAGGCGGGCCGGCTGGTTGACCTCCCAGTCCTTCTGCGGCGCCAGGCGCACGCGCGCGCCGTTGGCCCCGCCGCGCTTGTCGGAGCCCCGGAAGGTCGACGCCGACGCCCACGCCGTCGCCACCAGCTCCGCGACCGACAGCCCGGCGCCGAGCAGCCTGGCCTCCAGCGCACGGATGTCCGCGGCGTCGATCAGCGGGTGGTTCACCGCCGGCAGCGGGTCCTGCCACAGCAGCTGTTCGCTGGGCACCTTGGGCCCGAGGTAGCGCGCCCGCGGCCCCATGTCGCGGTGGGTCAGCTTGAACCAGGCCCGCGCGAAGGCGTCGGCGAACTGCGCGGGGTGCTGGTGAAAACGCCGCGAGATCGGCTCGTAGATGGGATCCATGCGCAGCGCCATGTCCGCCGTCGTCATCATGGGCGGGTGGCGCCGCTGCGGATCATGCGCATCCGGCACCAGCGTCGCCGCCGCAGGATCGGTCGGGATCCACTGCTGGGCCCCGGCCGGGCTCTTGCTGAGCTGCCACTCGTAGCCGCACAGCATGTCGAAGTAGCCGGTGTCCCACTTGATCGGGTTCGGCTTCCAGGCGCCCTCGATGCCGCTGCTGGTGGTGTGCACGCCCTTGCCGCTGCCCAGGGCGTTGTGCCAGCCCAGCCCCTGCTGCTCGAGGGGCGCGCCCGCGGGCTCGCGCCCGACCAGCTTGGTGTCGCCGGCGCCGTGGGCCTTGCCGAAGGTGTGCCCGCCGGCGATCAGCGCCACGGTCTCCTCGTCGTTCATGGCCATGCGCGCGAAGGTCTCGCGGATGTCGCGCCCCGACGCCACCGGATCGGGCTTGCCGCCGGGGCCCTCCGGGTTGACATAGATGAGGCCCATCTGCACCGCGCCCAGCGGGTGGTCGAGCTCGCGCTCGCCCGAGTAGCGCTTGTCGCCCAGCCAGGTGTCCTCGCTGCCCCAGTTGATGTCCTCGTCGGGCTCCCACACGTCGGCGCGCCCGCCGGCGAAGCCGAAGGTCGCGAGGCCCATCGAGTCCAGCGCGACGTTGCCGGCCAGGATCATGAGGTCGGCCCACGAGATGCTGGCGCCATACTTCTGCTTGATGGGCCACAGCAGGCGGCGCGCCTTGTCGAGGTTGACGTTGTCGGGCCAGCTGTCGAGCGGCGCGAAGCGCTGGGTGCCATTGCCGGCGCCGCCACGGCCGTCCGCGACGCGGTAGGTGCCCGCGCTGTGCCAGGCCATGCGGATGAACAGCGGCCCGTAGTGGCCATAGTCGGCCGGCCAGAAGGGCTGCGAGTCGGTCATCAGCGCGTGCAGATCGCGCTCCAGCGCCGCCAGGTCGAGCGCTGCGAAGGCCTTGGCATAGTCGAACCCGGGGTCCATCGGGCTCGACAGGGCGGAGTGCTGGTGCAGGATGCCGAGGTTCAGCTGCTCGGGCCACCAGTCGCGGTTGCTCCGGCCGGCGTTGGTCGCGTTCGAAGGAGCTCCGTGCATCACCGGGCACTTGCCGGCCTTGGTCTGGTCACTCATGACGGGTACCTCTCCGGGGTGGGTTCTTGCTGCGTCCAGGCGTGGCGCTGGTGCGCTGGGTCTGGCACTGCTTGCACACGCCGCGCACCTCGACCTGGGCGTCGGCGACGCTGCCGAGCTGCTTGACGGCGTCGGGGACGCGCAGCGCGCTCATGGCGGCGCTCTCGAAGTCGCGCACCAGCCCGCAGCGGACACAGACGTAGTGGTGGTGCGGCTCGCGGTTGGCGTCGAAGCGGACCCCGTCGCGCTGCGGCCCCAGCGTGGTCACCAGGCCGAGGTCATGCAGCCTCCACAGGGTGCGGTACACGGTGTCGACCGACACCGTGGGCACGCGCTGCTGCACCGCGCGAAACAGGGTGTCGACGTCGGGGTGCTCGACCGTGGCGGCGAGCTCGCGGAAGATCTCCAGGCGCTGGTGCGTCAGCTTGACGCCCGCCTTCCTGGCCCCGGCCTCCAGCAGCCGCAGCCGCGCCTCGGTCTTGCTCTGGGTCTTGTTGCTCACCGGTTCCTAGTTGCGGTTGATACGCAACTAGGAACATACCCACAGCTCGACCTCGGCGTCAACCTGCAGTCCGGTGCGCGCGGGCAGCTGCCTCAGATGTGATTGGCGACGGCGCGCTCGACCAGGCGGACGAACTCCTGCTGGCGTGGGTCGCCGCTCTGCTCGGCCACCGGGCGCGCGAGCTCCAGCACCTTGGCGAAGCTCCAGCCGTCCGCGGCCGGGCTCCCGCGCAGGAGCTCGGCGAAGGCGGCCACCGCGGTGGTGAAGCGGAAGCTCGGGCTGGCGTCAGCGAACGACGCCCGCAGCTCGGCCTGGTCGAGGCGAAACGCGGCCTCGCTGGCCTGGTCGCCGCCCGGGGGCTTGGCGCGCACCCGCACCATCGCCAGCGGGCCGGGGTCGGCCTTGCCGGTGAGCTCGAGCTCGTACAGGGCGGTGACACTGTGGCCGGCGCCGATCTCGCCGGCGTCGACGGCGTCCTGCCGGAAGTCCTGGTCGGCGATGGCGCGGTTCTCATAGCCGATCAGGCGATAGGCGCTGACCACCGCGGGATCGAACTCGACCTGGAGCTTGACGTCCTTGGCGATGACCTCGATGGTGCCGCCGAGCTGCTCGCCGAAGATGCGCTCGGCCTCGGCGCGCGAGTCGACGTAGTAGTTGTTGCCGTTGCCCTGGTTGGCCAGCTGCTCCATCAGGGTGTCGCGGTAGTTGCCGGTGCCGAACCCGATGGTCGACAGCGTGACGCCGCGCTTCACGTAGCCCGCGATGGTCTCCAGGATGGCCTGGTGCGTGGTGTTGCCGACGTTGGCGTCGCCGTCCGACAGCACGATCACGCGTGACACCGACGACGGCGTCAGCGTGCGCGCCGCCAGCTCGTAGGCCAGCGTGATGCCCGACGCCATGGCGGTCGAGCCGCCAGCGCTGAGGTCGTCGATGGCGGCCAGGATCTCGTCGCGCCGGCCCAGGCCAGCCGGCTCCAGCACGACGCGCGTCGACCCCGCGTAGGTGACCAGCGCGACGCTGTCATCGCCCTGCAGGTTGTCGACCAGGATGCGCAGCGACTGCTGCGCCAGCGCCAGCTTGTCGCTGGTGGCCATCGAGCCCGAGACGTCGACCAGGAAGACCAGGTTGGCCTGCTTGCGCTCGCGCGCGGCGACCTCGCGACCCTGGACCCCGACGCGCAAGAGCTGCCGCGCGGGATGAAAGGGCGACGGCGCGGCCTCCAGGTGCACGGTGAAGGGGCGGCCGTCCGTCGGGCCGGCGTAGCCATACTTGAAGTAGTTCACGAACTCCTCGACCCGCACCGCGTCGGCCGGCACCTGCGCGCCCTCCAGCAGCTTGCGCCGCACCAGCGTGTACGACGCGGTGTCGACGTCGGCGGCGAACGTCGACAGGCGGTCCTCGACCGTCGGCACCATGCGGTTCGGCTCGTAGTGCGCGTAGTCCTCGCTGCTGGCGGGCTCCGCCTGGGCCAGCATGGACGGGCTGGGCGAGGCGGTCGGCGCGCCGCGGTCGAGCAGGGCGTAGTGGTCGGCCCCCTCGAGGTGGGCGACGGCGCCAGGGCCAGGAGCAGCGCTGGCCTTGGCGGTGGGGACGACTTCGCCGCTCCCGGGCGCCGGACGCTCGCGCGCCTTGCGTGTGCTGCATGCGAGCCCCGGCGCCAGCGCGAACACGACCATGGCGCTGCACCCGAGCAGCGCGCTTCCTGACTTTGCCATCGGCGTCCTCCTGGACGATTGCGTGTCGGCCCAGGGACACCGGCCCCACGCATCCGTTCCGCAGATTCGACACCTGCCACGCCCGCGGCTTGGCAGACTTCAGCGCCGGTGCGCGTGCCGTCAGTGCTCGTGGGCTGCGGGCAGCTGCAGCAGCCCCAGCCCGATGACGAAGGCCGCGAACAGCAGCGCGCTCTGCTTGAGCGAGTGCGGCTTGTTGACCTCGGGCACGAGGTCGGAGGCGCCGATGTACAGGAAGTTGCCGGCGGCGAGCGGCACCAGCCAGCGCACGTCGACCCGCGACGACGCGCCGTACGCCACTAGCCCACCGGCGAGGAAGGTGAGCCCGGAGGCGAAGTTGAAGGCGAGCGCGCGCCCCTTCTTCCAGCCGCCGTGGACCAGCACGGCGAAGTCCCCGAGCTCCTGCGGCACCTCGTGCGCCGCCGCCGCGAGCCACGCGGCCACGCCGAGCCGAACGTCGGCGACGAACACGCTCCCGATGGCCAGGCCGCCGAGGAAGTTGTGCAGCCCGTCGCCCAGCAGGACGAGGTAGGTCAGGGGCTTTCGGCAGTCAGCCGCGGCGCGCTGGCAGTGGTGCCAGTGCAGCAGCTGCTCCAGCGCGAAGAAGAGCGCGAAGCCGACCCCGGTCCACAGGAACGTGGCGTGGACGGGCAACACCGCCAGCGACGCGGGCAACATGTGAAACAGCGCGCCGCCGACCATGGCCCCCGCCGCGAAGGCCACCAGCGGCTGCAGCAGCCTGGACAGCGTCGCCTCCCGGAGCAGGAGGGTGAGGCCGCCCACCAGCGCGATGCCGGCCATCAGGACGCCGCCGACGATGATCCAGGCCAGCGTCGTCACGACCGTCCGCCCTGGCGTGCGCGCCTGCGGCGCTCCCGGTCGAGCCGCGCCCTGTCGGCGCGCTCCGCTGTCGTCTGCCTCGTCATGCCTGGCTGCGCCTGGCCGCCGGAGCCCGTCGGCTACCGGCTGAGGATGCTCTCCAGCTTCTTGCCGCGCGCGAGCTCGTCGATCAGCTTGTCGAGGAGGCGGATCTTCTTCATCAGGGGATCGGCGACCTCCTCCACCCGCACCCCGCACACCACGCCGGTGATGCGCCCGGCAGCAGGGTTCATCCTGGCCCGGGCGAAGAAGGTCTCGAGGTCGATCCCGGCCGCGAGGGCACGCTCGAGCTTCTGGCCGCGGTAGCCCGTGAGCCAGCCGATGATCGCGTCGACCTCCGCCTGGGTGCGCCCCTTGCGCTCAGCCTTCTGCACATAGAGCGGGTACACCCTGGCAAACGGCATCGCGAAGATGCGGGGTCGCTTCTCCATGCGCGTCCAGGATCTACCGGTTCCCGGCCCCGAGCAAGGTCGTCGGCCACGCCGCGTCCGGGTGCTCCTCGGGGGTCACTGCGTCGCCGTGCTCGCGCGCAGGCTGACGAGGAGCTCCTCGAGCTGGTCGAGCGTCTCGGGCAGCGCGCCCGTCGAGCCGGTGTCGAGCGCGGCCTCCGACGGGTACAGATCGCTCACGACCAGCAAGGTCTTGCCGTCCTTCTCGTCGAAGCTCACCGTGGTGACGGTCACGCCGCCGTCGCCCTCCTCGTTGGTCCACACCAGGCGCGAGTGCGGGGTCACCTCGCGGTACACGCCGAAGAACTCCATGGTCGACCCCTGGTGGCTGAACACCAGCCGGTACTTGCCACCCACGCGCGCATCGATCTCGCACGAGAGCAGGGTCAAGCCAAACGACTTCGGCACCCACCACCGCTTGAACAGCTCTGCCTTGGTCCACGCCTCGAACACCAGGCGCGGCGGGGCGTCGACGGTCCGCGTGACCACGAGCTCACGCGGGGACCTGCGCTCCAGCGTGGTGCGGCTCTTCCCGGGGCTGGGCTGCTCACCTTCGCCTCTTGTGCTCATCGGCCTCCTCCTTCTGCTTCATCTCGGCGACGACCTCGTCCAGCGCGTCGAAGCGCGCCGCCCACAGCTGCCGGTGCCGCTCGAGCCAGGCCGCCTCTTCATCCAGCCGACGCGGGCCGAGCTTGCAGGTGCGCACGCGCCCGACCTTCTCGGTGGTGACCAGCCCGACCTGCACCAGCACCCCGACGTGCTTCTTCATCCCCGTGAGGGTCATGTCGAAGCGCTCCGCGAGCGCCGTGATCGAGGCGTCGGAGCGGCCGAGCTGGTCGAGGACGCCGCGTCGGGTCGGGTCCGAGAGCGCGGCGAACGCGGCGTCGAGGCGGGTCTCCAAACGCTGAACCATGTGGTTCAGTATCTAACACGAGGCATCCGGCGACGCAAGCGCCAGGCGTTGGACTCGTGGACGTCGAGCAGGTCCTACCGCGCGAGCACGAGCGCGGCACGGATGCCCGCCTCGAGGATGGCGGCGGACGCCGCGCGATCAGGGGTCGCCCGCGCCAGCTGCAGCGTGCCGACCAGAAGACCGAAGAACGCCGCCGCGTCAGCCCGGCTCACCGCCACGCCTCGCCGCCGCGACAGACACTCGACCAGGACATCGAGGCCTGACCCCACCTCGGACGCGAACGTCCTGCGCGTCGGAGCAGGATGCCGTGCCACCTCGGCGGCGAGCGCGGCCGCGGGGCACCCGGTGCCCGGCGCATCGCGATGCTCGGCGCTCAGGTAGGTGCGGACGGCGAGCTCGAGGTCTCCGGCGAGGAGGGCCTGCCGGAGCGCCTGGTTGCGCGCCTCGAGGGCCTGCAGCAAGGCCGCCTGGAGGAGCGCCTCCTTCGACTTGAAGTGCGTGTAGAACGTCCCGACGGTCAGGTCGGCCTCGGCCATGATCTTCGCCAGCCCTACGCCCTCGACGCCATGCTCCCGAAACAGACGCGACGCCGCCTCCAGGATGCGAGCTCGAGCCTCCTCGTTATGTTCGGGCGCATATCGCATGGGTGCCTCGCGTGCCTCGCTACGTGGTTCACTCGCTCGTGTGCGCGCTGGTCGCGCTCGCCTAGCTTACCTTGATCACGGCCTTGCCCTTGGCTCGCCCGGCTTCGACGTAGGCGAGGGCCTCATTGGTCGACTCGAAGGGGAAGACCCTGTCCACCACCGGACGGATGGCCCCGGTGTCGACGAGCTCGGCGAGCGCCCGGAGCTGCTCACCGCTGGCCTTCATGAACAGAAACGAGAACTCCGTCCCGAGCCGCTTCGCCTTTCGCCGCGTGCTGAGGCTCGCCAGCCGCATGAAGAGCTTCACGTACCAGGCCGCCCCGAGCTGCTCGGCAAAGGCAGGATCGGGAGGCCCCGAGATGGAGACCAGGCGTCCACCGGCACGGAGCACGCGCAGCGACTTGTCGAGCGTCTTGCCATCCTGGCTGTGCAGCACGAGGTCGTAGCCGCTCAGCCTGGCCTCGAAGTCCTCCTTCTTGTAGTCCACGACGAGGTCAGCGCCGAGGCTTCGCACCAGGTCGAGGTTCGACGTGCTCGTGGTCGTGGCGACCGTCGCCCCGAGGTGCTTCGCGAGCTGGATCGCGATGGTGCCCACGCCGCCCGAGCCGGCCTGGATGAAGACCTTCTGGCCTGGCTTCAGCTGGCCGCGCTCCACCAGCGCCTGCCAGGCCGTCAAGGCCACCAGCGGCAGTGACGCCGCCTCCACCATCGTGAGTCGCTTCGGCTTCAACGCGAGGTCCTGCTCCCGGACCGCGATGAGCTCGGCGAAGCTGCCGATGTGATGGTCGGCCGGGCGCGCATAGACTTCATCGCCGGGCTTGAAGCTCTTCACACGCGCGCCGACGCGGACGACGACGCCGGCGAGATCGTGGCCGAGCACGAACGGTGCCCGGTAGGGCAAGATCAGCTTGAACTCGCCGCTCCGGAGCTTCGAGTCCAGCAGGTTGACCGCCGCCGCGTGGACCTTCACGAGCACCTCGTCCTCGCGCACCTCGGGGTCCGCCATCTCGCCGAGGCGCAGCGCGACCTTGCTGCCGTAACGATCCGGGATGAAGGCCCTCATGAGCTCTTCCTGGCGGGCTGGTCGAGCCTCAGCTGCTTGCGAATGCCCCGGTCGACGAGGCCTGGTGCGAGGCGGCGAAGCAGCCGGACGGTCGCCACGCTCCCGACCGGGTAGCGCAGCTTCGGCCGCGCCGCCTTCGCCGCCTGGAGTACGACCTCGGCGACGGCCTCCGGGGTGTCTCCCGCGGCGAGCAGATCCTGGTAGCGCTTGCTCAGGGCTGCGCGCACGTCGCGGTACTCGTCGAGCTTCGAGTCGGGCTCCAGCACGTTGGCGTCGAACCCGGTCCTGGTCACGCCAGGCTCGATGACGACGACCCGGATGCCGCGGGTGCGCAGCTCGTGGTCGAGCGACTCGGAGTAGCCCTCGAGCGCGTGCTTGGACGCGGAGTAGATCGCCATGTACGGCATCGGGAAGAGCCCGAGCCCAGACCCCATGTTGATGATGCGCCCGGCACCCTGACGTCGCATGTGGGGGACCACGGCGCGCGTCATCCGCACGGTCCCGAAGAAGTTGGTGTCGAAGATCGCCTTGGTCTGCGCGATCGAGGTCTCCTCGTCGCCGGCGATGCCGACGCCGAACCCCGCGTTGTTCACGAGCACGTCGATGCGGCCAGCGCGGCGCATGACCTCGCCGACCGCGGCATCGGTCGATGCGTCGTTGGTCACGTCGAGGGCCAGCAGCTCGAAGGCTCGCTGCCCGGCGCTGGCCCCGCGCCGGCTGGTCCCGAAGACGGTGAAGCCGTCCTTCGCCAGCCGCTCCGCGCTGGCGAGACCGATGCCCGATGATGCGCCGGTGACCAGAGCGATCTTGCTGTTCATGGTGTGTCCTCTCGGTTTTTAGTGTCGTTGTGGCCGCGCCCGCTCAGCTCGTTCATGGCATTATGACTATAATTCCATGAGGCTCGATGTGCAAGTCCGTGGCGGCGTAGACTCGCCGGCCATGGGACTGCTCACCTTCAGCTTCAACCTCACCCTGGACGGCTGCGTCGACCACCAGGAGGGCATCGCCGACGACGAGACGCACGCCTTCTTCACCCGCCTCCTGGACGAGGGCGGGGCGATGCTGTGGGGTCGCGTCACCTACGAGATGATGGAGAGCTACTGGCCGGCCGTCGCCCGCGGCGAGGTGGAGGCGCCCCCGGCCCTCCGCGCGTGGGCGGTCAAGCTGGAGGCCAAGCCCAAGTACGTGGTGTCGTCGACGCGCGAGGACTTCCCGTGGAGCAACAGCCACCGCCTCGCCGGCGCCCTGCGCGAGGGCGTGCAGCGGCTCAAGGACGCGACCCCGGCCGGGGTGCTGCTCGGCAGCGGCAAGCTCGCGACCGAGCTCGACCGCCTGGACCTGATCGACGAGTACCAGCTGCTCGTCCATCCCCGCATCGCCGGCCACGGCCCGACCCTGTACCAGGGCGGTCTGCCCAGCACGCGCCAGCTCGAGCTGCTCTCGGCGCAGCCATTCCGTAACGGCGTCGTGGCCCTGCGCTACCGCCGCGCGCGCTGACCCCTGGCAGCCCATCGCCGCCCTCGCCTCGGCGCTCGCGCGCTACTTGCGCGGGTTCATGGGGCGCTTTGCGCGAGGTAGTCGTTCGCGATCCTTTCCAGCCACGGATGTTGACCCTCGTCGTGGACCAGGAAGTCGATGAAGAAGTCCTCGACCTCCTGCGCCCGCACGGTGGCGAGGAACCGGAACGCGTCATCCCAGAGGTCGGGCCATCGTGAACGCCCAGCTCGCAGCGCCAGTCGCACTGCGCGTGGGTCCTGCGCCGCGATCAACGCCTGAAGGATGAGCCACAGCTCGGGCGCGTCGTCTCCCGGTGCGGCGAACAGTCGCTCGATGCGCTCGTCGCTGGTTTCGCCGACGATCTCGAGTGCCGCGACCGCGTGCGTTGCAGGGAATCGTCGCGCGGCATGGCTCAGCTCATGCCAGCGAGGGTCTGCCGTCCACGGCTCGGCGGGCTCCTCATCTCCGATCCCCGCAGGTGCGCCCTCGGACATCGTCCACGGTCGTGCCTGCGCTTCGAGAAGACGGACCGCCTCCTGCGGCAGGGTCGCGAACGGGATCCTCTCGTCCCAGACGATGAGGGCCCTGTCGCCGTCCTGGAGGTCGACCGCGCCCTGGCGCATCACCGTCAGGCACGTGATGGGTGCGCCCTCGAGCAGGCAGGCCGTGGCGCGGTGATGGCCATCGAGCAGCGCCGACAGGAACCCCTCGGCCCAGAACGCGAGCGCGCCCAGGTCCTGCCCGGAGCGCAGCTGCCGGCGGTACTCCTCCACGCGGCTCCAGTCGCAGCGTGCGAGAGCCTCCGTCGGCAGGAGGAAGGCGGGGTAGCTCGGCGCCAGGGCGAACAGCCCCATGCCGAAGTAGTACGAGTCTCGAGATGCCGTCAGCCGTTGCGGCCGACGCGACAGCGCCCAGAACGGCAGCCCCTCACCATTGGTCGGGTGGTGCGGGACGCGGGAGACGAGGTAGACGCCGTCCTCCAGGAGCTCGAGCAGCGGGGACATGGTCTCGAGCGCCGACGCGAGCGGGGCGTGGACGAGGTTCGAGACCTGTCGCAGCGCATCGAGGACCCCCTGCTCCACGTTGTCCCGGCCCAGGCCGAGCCCGAGCAGCTTCTCGCACGTCGGGCACCAGTACTCGTCTGCCTGGGCGACGAGGAGCGGCGTCTCGCCGAGGACCAGGGAGCGCTGGGTCCCCTCCGGGCCGAGCTTGCGGGTCTCCCAGCGCAGCATGCCCCGCGCGTGCTCGACCAGGACGAGCAGCCCCTCGGCACGCCACGGCAGCGCCGCCGCCCTCACGGTCGCCAGGGGGCGGGCGCTGAAGGTCTTCGTCCCGGAGCGCATGCAGGATCCTATGGAGAACGCCCCGTCATGTCGAGGCCGCGACGAGGCGCGCAACGGACTTCCATGTCGATCCCCTCACGGCGATGTCCAGGGGCTCGCCCAGGAAGCCGGCTGGGCGGCGGTGACTCTCAGTACTCGCCCTTGATCACGAAGTACGAGCCGCGGATGGTGCCGGCGAGCTTCGACTTCTGCCTCGCGAACTTGAAGCTCGCCAGCTCGGCCGGGATCTCCATTCCCTCGGAGAGCTTGAAGCCCACGGCGCGCTTCTTGTTGCCGTCGAGCGTGTACAGCACGTTGATCGCGAGGCCGCTCTGGTAGAAGACGTGGGTCCAGCGGATGTTGTCGACGTGCAGCTGCGTCGCCTCGAGCGGGCGCGACGCGATGACGATGTCGCGCTCCTGCTTCAGGATCCGGTGCACGTAGTCGACGAGCTTCCTGGCCTTGCTGGCCGGCTCGACCACGAAGACCTGGTCGTACTTGTTCTTGAAGTAGCGCGCCTCGTTGGCGCGCAGACCCGCGAGCGCGGCCGCCACCGGCGACGACTCGAGCCCGACCGTCGACACCTTCTCGAAGTTCACCTCGTAGGCCATGCCGCAATCTACCTCGGACCTCGGCCGCCCGGACGGGGCCTTGCGACCGCCCCTGGGGCGCCTGGTTGGATGCTCGGCCAGGAAGTCGCGCAGGACGACTGCGTCGTTGTGCTCCGCGTCCCTGGCGCCGTAGACCAGCGTCACGGGGCCCCGCCTGGTGGCTTCGAGGATTGGCGACCATCCGTCCGGGTTTGCGCGCAGCTCGGCGCGGTACCGCCGCCGGAACTCCTGCCACCGTTCCCCGCGATGGCCGAACCACTGGCGGAGCTCAGCGCTGGGAGCCACGTCCTTGGCCCAGACGTCGAGGTCGAGGGCCTCCTTCTTGACGCCTCGGGGCCAGAGGCGATCGACGAGAACACGTGTGCCGTCCGTTGGCTCGGGAGCTTCGTAGGCGCGCTTGATGCGGATCACCGGCCGTCAGCTCGGCACGACGATCGTGAAGGCCGTGCGTCGGGGCCTGCGTGGGCAGCCAGGGTCTGCATCAGCTCCATGTTCGCCTCTTCGATGCCAGTTGAGCCCGCTCGGTCTGGCTTGCCGTGGAGCCAGGTCGAATGACGGGGCCGCGTCGGCTGCGCCTCAGCTGTTCTTGAAGATCTGGAAGCCGTCCTCCACCGGAATCGTCGAGCCGTTGATGGCCGAGGCCGCGTCGGTGAAGAGGACGGCCACCACGCTCGCGACCTGCTCCGGCTCGAGCGCGCGGAGCGTCGAAGGGCGCGGCAACGTCGGGGAGAAACGCAACGGCCCCGGAGATCGCTCTCGGGGGCCGCTGTTTACTGAAACCTTTCGCGATGTTCGCGAGGAGGGAAAAATGGCTCCGCATTCGGCGCTTCCTGCCAACCCGTTCGCGGCGCTCTCGGCGGGACGGGTTCGCTCCGCTCGCACCGTCCCGGAAATACGAACGCCTGCGAATCCAGGTGGTTGGGCGGCGTGGATCGGGACGCTCTCTTGGATTCGCACCGTCCCGCGAGGAACGCGGGCCCGGCGGACCAGCTGCACCTCAGGCTGCACCCTCAAGATTGGCGAGCACGCCGCTCAGCCGGTCCAACGTGGTGGTGATGGCCTGTCCCTCGGACCGCAAGGACGCCGCCGCAGCCGTCGCGCTTTCCTTCGCGACGTTGAGCGCCGCCTCCAGGGCGCTCGGCATCCCTTCGTCACGCCAGAGGCTCCATGCCCGGTCAGCGAGCTTCTTCGTCGATTCCTCGATGACCTTGCGAACCTCCTCCCGCCGCTTCGCCCGGTGCTCCACAGCCTTGCTCTCGGACCAGGCCTCGGCGAGCAGCCCGCCGAGCTCGAGAATCGCCGGCAGCGCGACATCGAAGCCGACGTCGATGAGCACTGCCCGCCGTGCTTGCGCCGCGTGGGCCGCATCCTTCAGCCGCGTCGTCCCCTTCCTAGCTTGCTTCGCGTACTCGTCGAACGACGCGGCCTGCCGCAGCTTCTGAAGTTCTTGGCGCGCCTTCTCGAGCGGCATCCCGATTACGGCCGGTTGCGCCTCGCGGAAGCCCTTGTGCAGCGTCTTGGTCACCTTCTGGACCTTGCCCACGGTCTGCCGAGCTTCCTTGCCGTTGGGCGCCGCAGGGGCGGGTCCCGCATCGCCAAGTACCTCAGCGAGCTTCTTCCATGCGGGCCGAGTCCGTCGCACCTGGAGCTCAAGGTCGGCTTCGCGCATCAGAGCTTCGAGAGCTGCGTCGTGCTGTTTGGCCCATCTCTCGAGCCCTTCCTGGAGTCGCCCAAGCACCGCCTCACGGAGCTCCTTGACGTCAGCGGCACCTCGACGGCTTGCCGCCGAGACCTCCTCCTCGATCTGTCGGTCGAGATCGGCACGCGCGGCTCCGAGCAGCGCACGCAATCGCTCTTGAACGAGCTGGTGGGCGGTCGCCTCGTTCGAGGCCGCTTCGGCTGCTGTGTGGTTCTCGAAAGCCATGCCTTCGATGGCGCCGCGAATCGAGCTGATTTCCGCCCCCAGGAACCTCACTTCGGCATGCTGCCGCAGCTCGTCCTTGCGGCTAGTCAGGGTCTGGAGGAAGTCGGTGAAGCCAGCGACTCCATCCCACGACCGATCGGCGTCGTACTCCTCACGTCCACTGGGCTGCGCGTTCCCGACGAGGCCGAACGGATCGGCGGCCACCGCGTGAACGACGACGACCTCCTCGGCTCCCCCCTCGCTCCGAAGGAGGTCAGAGAGTTCCCTCCGCTTACGTTCCACCAGCTCGCGATAGCCCCCGCTGTCGTCGCGCGGCATCGCGCCTGCCTCGTCCATCCGTGAGAGGACGATCGGCAAGCCACGCTCCGCGAACGCGAAGCGGGCAGCGCAGCCGAATCGACGCCCGTTGAACACGCCCACGAGAGACTCGCGATCGGAGGTGACGAGCTGCGGCGGAAGCACAAGTGCGATTGTGTCGGTGAGCAGTAGCGCCTCCTTCGCGATCGCCTCGTGGAGTTCGTTTCCCCCAGCGATGCCAGGTGTGTCGCGCACGACAAGACCGGCCACCGACACCTCTTTGGGCTCGAACGTCTCGCGCCGCCCGCTGACCGTCAACCAGTCCGGGACCGGTCTCCCGTCGTCGACGAGTAGACGCTTCAGGAGGCTGCTCTTTCCGGAGTCGTAAGGGCCGAAGAACGTGACCACCACATGGTCGCGCGATGCGTGCACTTCCCATCGGGCGCGGAGTTCGGCGCCGAGACCGCCCGGCATTTCCTGGACGGCTGCCCATGCCTCGTCGCACCACTCACGAAGTCGGCCGTTCATGCCGTTGCCTCCTTGATCCCGAGCATCGTCCAAGCCGCAGCCATCCTCGTGCCGTAGACCTCGCGTCGCGAGCTCAAAGCTGCAGCCTCGGAAACGAGCGCGGAGCGGTCCTTCGCAAGGTCCTCTGCAGCGGAGCGAAGATGGTCTTGGACCGCTTTCAGGTAGGTCATTGGACCGGCAGCCTCTTCGTTCCCATCGGTGAGCGAGCCAAGCACTTGTTTGGCGGTTTCCTCGACGATTCCACGCAGCTTCTGTCGAAGCTCCGTCCGCCGCTTCTCCCCCTGCCACGCTCGGTAGAGGTTGATCGCGTCGAAGATCGTGGCGACGACCCCGAGCACCACACCGACTCGTCCAAGCAATCGGGCTAGCTTCACGGCGCCCCAGGGGCGGAAGGTCGCCCCGAGCGCCTTGCCGACCCAGTACACCACGTCGCGCGTCGCTCCCTTCAGGGGCTGCGCGACGAGGCTCATGATCTTTCCGAACCAGCCTTGCTTCGCGGCTGTGAACGTCGAGGGGTCGAAGCTGCCGTTCGCGCCTGCGACGGCAGCCTTGAAGCGCGGCGCGTTCACAGTCCGCTCGAGGAGATCGACGCTTCGCTGAAACCAGTCATCGATGGCGGTCTTGGCCTCGCCTTGCCAGCGCTCGGCATCGCCCTCGAAAGCCGGATGCTTCCACCACTCGGCTAGCTGCTTCGCAGTTGCCTCGAGTTCCGCGTCGCTCGCCGCGCCGGCAACCCGCTCGAGTTG
>JADYYK010000057.1 GCA_020853705.1 Deltaproteobacteria bacterium | reverse complement strand
GATCTGCTACCCGGCGCTCCGACGCCTACCGGGGCGGGACTTGCACCCGCTGGAGAAGCGCAGCGTGAAGACGCGGCCCAGTCGAACAGCGACAGCTGCTCCGTGCCTTCGTCACGACGCACCATGGCGGGCATCCTACCCTCCCCCGCCGCGGCGAGCACCTCCGCGAGAACGCCCAACGTGTTAACACCTTGGCCATGTCGATCCTCATCAACAAGGTCTACACCCGTGCCGGGGACCAGGGTGACACCCGCCTCGTCGGCGGCCAGAAGGTGGGCAAGGACAGCCTCCGCATCGAGGCCTATGGCACCGTCGACGAGCTCAACGCCGTCATCGGACTCGTGCGTGAAGCACTCCGCTCGCATGCCGACCCACTCGCCCGCGACCACCTCGACTCGATCATGCGCCGGGTACAGCACGAGCTCTTCAACCTGGGCTCCGATCTCGCGACCCTGCTCCCCGACCGCCACCCGAAGCAGCCAGTGATCGAGGAGCGTCACGTGGTCGCCCTCGAGAACGAGATCGACGCCATCAACGACGGGATCAACGGTGCGCCGGGCCTCCCGGAGCTCCGCAGCTTCGTCCTCCCTGGCGGCGGAGGCGTCAGCGCCAATCTCCACCTGGCTCGCACCGTCTGCCGGCGCGCGGAGCGACTCACCGTCGCACTCGCCCGCATCGACGAGATCAATCCGACGTGTGTCCGCTACCTCAACCGTCTCTCTGACGCCCTGTTCGTCTTCGGGCGACACGCCGCCGTGACGTCGGGCCAAGGAGAGGTGCTCTGGTCGCCGGAATCGACGTAGCCTGGTCCGGCGTCCGGTCCGGCGTCCGGAATAGAGCCGGACACGGGCCCACCCCGGACGCATCAACCGCGCGAAAACACCTCTCAAACTGTCCGGCACACAAAGTGCTGCTGCTCCAGGGCGACCCCCAATCCTGGAGCCTGCGATGCACACAGATCTCGAGCACGAGAAGACCATCGAGTACCGAGCCGCCTATGACCTTCAGCAATACGTGACCCAGACCCTTCAGGCGCGCCGCGGACTCGGCACCATCCGCGCCCAGCTCGACGGGCAACTGGTCCGGGTGCTCCTGAGTATCGCGGAGGCGCTCGCCCGTCCGAAGCATCCCGACTTCCTGCGCCTGCTCGACAAAGCTGACGCCTCCTGCGTCAGGGTCGCGACCCTGCTCCACCTCCTGTACCAGCGGGGTGTCGCGACCGTCGACGAACTCGACCACGCGCGGTCGTTGGTGCAGGAGCTCCGAAAGATGCTGGACCGGCACCTGACCCCGACGACGGGGGACGCCGTTCCGGACCAGGCACAAGCAGCGAGCAGTCCTGCCGCTCCTGCCAATGGGTCCTTTGTCGTGCCGAGCGACGTCGGGTTCCGTCCCAGCCGCAAGCGCACCGCTGCGCGGCCTACGCGACGGGCCCGGCTGCAATGAAGCCGACACACGGACGCAACCGAACTGGAGTACGCTGACACCCGAATGCGTGAGTCCCGCGCGCCTGCTGGAGGCGTTCGGCTGGTGGTGGGCTGAGTCCAGAGCGACCGAATGTTGACTGAAGGGGGAACCGAGTGCGGCTGCTGATCCAGCATCGAAGTCACTACGTCTACGGCAAGGCAGCGGCACTTGGCCCCCACCTGATCCGACTGCGCCCCGCCAGCCACTGTCGGGCTCAGATCGAGGCCTACTCGCTCACGGTTAACGCCGGCAGCGTCACTCCCCGGACGCTCTGGCAGCAAGATGTCGCCGGGAACCATGTCGCACGGGTGACCTTCCCAGCAGGCAGCAAGGTCGACTCGTTCAGTGTGATCGTGGAGCTCGCCGTCGCCGCGAAGCCCGTCAACCCGTTCGACTTCTTCATCGACGACCGATGTCGGCAGGCGCCCTTCACTTATCCCGCGGACATTGGCACCGAGATCAGCGCCTTTCAGCGCTTCGCCCCGCCGACGCCCGGCTCGCGGATCCAGAAGTTCTTCGACGGCCTGCCCAGGGCCGGCACGACCGTCGACCTGGTCGTCGAGCTCAATCGGCTTGTTGCCAAGGAGGTTCGCTACGTCATTCGGAACGAGCCGGGCGTGTGGTCTCCCGAGGAGACGCTGACCAACGGCCGCGGGAGCTGCAGAGACTCCGCGGCGCTGCTGGTGGCCCTCCTGCGATCGCGAGGCTTTGCGGCGCGGTTCGTCAGCGGATACCTGGTGCAACTCACAGACGAGGGAATGATCCCGGACCAGCCGAGAGGTGTAGGACACGACGTCGTCGACCTGCATGCATGGACCGAGGTGTTCATTCCTGGAGCGGGGTGGCTCGGACTGGACTCGACCAGTGGCCTGCTGTGCGGGGAGGGGCACATTCCACTGGCTGCGACGGCAGAGCCGTCCTCCGCCGCTCCCATCGAGGGCACCAGCAGCGAGGTCGCCACCGACGTTCAGTTCGAGCTCATCGTCGGTCGCGTCGGGCATGAACCTCGGCCCACGGCGCCCTACACGGATGAGGTCTGGCGTGGCCTCCAGCTCGCGGGAGAGGCCGCCGACCGGAAGCTGGCCTCGAGTGGCATCGTGATGACGATGGGCGGCGAGCCCACCTTCACGTCGCGAGAGAACTCCGAGGCAGACGAGTGGAATAGCGCAGCCCTTGGCCCCAGCAAGCTCGCGCATGGGCGACAGCTCGCGGCGGAGCTCAGGCGTCGCCTGGCCCCTGGCGCGCTGGTCCTCGAGCGTATGGGCAAGCACTACCCAGGCGAGAGCCTCCCGCGGTGGTCGCTCGAACTGATCGGACGCAAGGATGGTGTGTCGGTGTGGCCACGAGACATCAGCTGGCAACGCGGCGGCACGGCGCCCTTCGAGGCAGCGGACCGGCTGATGCGGGCGCTGAGTGCGCGGCTCGCACTCCAGGACTTCGTCCATCCAGCGTTCGAGGATCCCTGGCACTTCCTGGTGGAGGAAGCCAAGCTGCCGATGGGCGTGGACCCGCTGCGCGTGGAGCTCGAGGACAGCGAGGAGCGCCGGCGTCTGGCGCGCGTCCTGGGTCGAGGGCTGCGGAGTCCGACCGGGTGGGTCTTGCCGCTGACCAGGCGGGGAGGCCAGTGGACGAGCTTCCCTTGGAGGTTCAGACGCGAACACCTGTTTCTGTTGCCGGGCGATAGTCCCATCGGGCTGCGCCTCCCGCTCGAGTCCCTCCCGCCAGGGGATGTGCCACCAGGATGGATCGAAGCTGCGGGATACGAGCGCGATCCACGCCTACCGAAGGAAGCCACGCCCGGTCAGCTCAAGCTGTCGGGGGCCGGGGTCGTGAGCCGCCCCGCGGTCCGCACGGCTCTATGCGTCGAGGCACGCGACGGGGACGTCAGGGTTTTCTTGCCGCCGCTCTGGACGCAGGACGACTGCTGGGAGTTGCTGGCCCAGATCGACGCGGCAGCTCGCGACGCCAGCGTGGAGCCCGTCCTCGAGGGGTATCCGCCACCCAGGGACAGCGGGCAGCTCCGCTTCTCGGTCACGCCGGACCCAGGAGTTCTGGAGGTCAACCTGCCTCCAGTCGCCAGCACACCCGAGCACACTGCCTTGATCGAGACCGTCTTCGCTGCGGCACTGCATGCCGGGCTCCACTCCGAGCGGTACCAGCTCGACGGACGGCAGGCGGGCAGCGGAGGCGGACACCACCTGACCCTGGGCGGCCCCAACCCGCTCGAGAGCCCGTTCCTCCAGCGGCCCGACCTACTGGCGAGCTGGCTCACGTTCACGCAACACCACCCGTCGCTGTCGTACCTCTTCACCGGCCTCTTCGTCGGGCCAACCTCACAGGCACCACGGGTCGACGAGGCTCGGCCGGACACCGCGCTGGAGCTCGAGATCGCACTGCGCCGGGCCTTCGAGCAGCGCCGGCTGGGCATCCCGCAGCCGTGGCAGACAGATCTCCTGTTTCGTCATTTGCTCACTGATCTGACCGGGAACACGCACCGCGCCGAGGTCTGTATCGACAAGCTGTTCGATCCACAGACACCCCACGGACGGCAGGGGCTGGTCGAGCTGCGTGCCTTCGAGATGCCGCCACACCCCAGGATGGCGGCAGCACAGATGATCCTGGTGCGCTCGCTCGCCGCCGCCTTCAGCGCGGAGCCCTACGACCGCCCGCTGGCGCGCTGGGGCACCACGTTGCACGACCGCTTCCTCTTGCCGTACTGGATGTGGCGGGACTTCGAGGACGTGCTCGGACATCTCGCGCGCCAGGGCCTGCCCCTGGACGCCGAGGCATTCCGTCCCTTCCTCGAGCTCCGGTGTCCGCTGGCAGGGACGATCCAGGCTGGCGACGTCAAGGTCGAGGTGAGGAATGCCATCGAGCCATGGCATGTGCTCGGCGAAGAGCTCACCTCCAGCGGAACCGCTCGCTACGTCGACTCATCGGTCGAACGCATCGAACTGCGCGCGGAAGGGCTGGTGCCAGAACGGCACGTGGTCCTCGTCAACGGCCGGGCGCTTCCGATGCGCACCACTGCGAATGCCGGCGAGGCCGTCGGTGGCGTGCGATTCCGGGCCTGGGCACCACCGCATGCGCTTCATGCGCATCTTGGCATCCACCACCCGCTCAGGATCGATGTGCTCGACACCTGGGCGCGGCGGTCTATGGGTGGAGGCAGCTACCATGTCTGGCATCCAGAAGGTCGGTCCTTCCAGGCCCCCCCGCTGACGCGATTCGAGGCCGCCGCGCGACGAGCACAGCGCTTCACCATCGATGGTCCGCAACCGTGGCCAGTCGACAAGCTGCCTCTCGGCGCACACCCCGACATGCCCTACACCACCGACCTGCGCCGCTTTGCGATGGACCATGCCATGCCCGAGCCCGAACAGGAGTTCGACTGAATCGGCGGGAACAGAGCGAGACGGCGCCCGGGCAGCGCGCGGACGACGGTTCGGCAGACGTACGCACCGTCGATGAGGCGCTGCGCGGTTGCGGACTGCAGGCGCTGTGGCTCGGCGCAGAGCCCACCTTCACGCGACGTGAGTCCCAGGAGCCCTGGTGGCTCTGGGTGGCCGAGGGTGGCGACAAGGAGAACCACGCGCGCGCGCTGCTGCGCGACCTGGCCAGCGAACCGGCCCTGGGTCGTAGCCCGGTCCTCGTGCGCTCGGTCGGGCGTCAGTATCCCGGGGAGGAGCGCCCGCGCTGGTCGTTCGGGCTCTGGCACCTGAGAGACGGGCGGGCGGCCTGGCAGGGACCTGTCGATCCCTGGCAGCTGTCCAGCCAGCGCCCACGACGCCCCGCAGATGGCGACCACCAGCAACGGATCTGGGCACTTGCCGAGGCGCTCGCGACCGAGCTCCGCAGCGACGGTTCCCAGGTGCTGGCATATGCGGCCGCGGATGGTTCGGTTCGGGCGGCGAGCGCTCGACCGCCGATCGCCATCGACCCTGGGAACTCGCTGCTGGCGCGGAGGTCCGTCCATGGCGGTCCACTGCCAAAGACCGGGCTCTGCGATCCCGCCGCCGAGGCCGGGTTGCTCGTCTTCGAGATCACGTACGACCTCGAAGACAATGCGCTGAGCCTGGAGCTCCCGGCGCTGTCGGGCGTCGACGCATTCCTCGGCGTGCTGGCGGCGGTCGAGTGTGCGACTCGGCTGCTGGGCGAGGAGGTGCTGATCCTCAGGGGCTTCACGCCCCCGGTCGATCCACGCTGCGCATGGCTCACGGTCACACCAGATCCAGGGGTCATCGAGGTCAATCTGGCTCCGGCGCGCAGTCTGGGCGAGTTCGAGGCCTCGATGGGCGCGCTGCATCGAGCCGCCACTCGCGTGGGGCTCTCCGCGGTCCGCTATCGCTACAACGGAGCAGTGACCGACTCGGGTGGTGGTGGTCAGATCACCTTTGGTGGGCCGACGCCGCGCGAGAGCCCGTTCTTTCAGCATCCCGAGTTGCTGCCGGGGCTGCTTCGCTACGTGAATCGCCACCCTGCGCTGTCGTATGCATTCGCCATGGACTGTGTCGGCAGCGCGTCACAGGGGCCGCGCCCGGACGAGGGCGTGCGCGAGCGTTTCGAGGAGCTGTCGGTCGCGCTGGATCGAATCGCGGTGCGTCCCCAGCTGCAGGAGCCGGAGACGCTGTGGCAGTCGCTGGCCCCGCTGCTGGTCGATGCCTCGGGCAACGCGCATCGCGCCGAGATCAACATCGAGAAGCTCTGGAATCCACACCTCGCGCTGCGTGGGCAGCTGGGACTCGTCGAGCTGCGGTCGCTCGGGATGGAGCCGTCGGCCGAGCGTTCGACCGCCGTTGCGGCGCTGTTTGCGCTGGTGCTCGCGCGGCTGGTCAAGGCAGCCTACCGGGAGCCACTGCGCGATTGGGGCGCAGCTCTGCATGATCGCTTCGGGCTGCCTCACCAGCTGACGGCCGATCTCGATGAGGTGTTCGCCGACCTGCGCGCGCACGACCTCGCGGTTCCGACCAGACTGGAGGAGTTGCTGCGCACCCCGCGTCCAGCGCTGGCGCGGGTCGAGCTACCAGGGGCGTGCTTGACGGTGACACGTGGGCTGGAGTTCTGGCCGCTGATGGGCGATGTCGCTTCGCAGGAGGAGCGCAGCGCGCGGGTCGTGGACGCCAGCACGGCGCGCCTGCAGCTGCTGGTCGAGACCTCGGACAAGGACGCTCCGGGCGCCATCAGCGCGGCGGGGGTTGCCATCGCGCTGCGACCGCAGCCTGGTGATCGCTTTGTCGCGGGCGTGCGTTACCGGTGTTTCGCGCCTGCGCCCGGCCTGCATCCGGGCCTGGAACCTCAGGACCCGCTGGTCGTCAGCTGGAGTCGCGGGGACAGACACGCGACGCTGACGCTGCACGAATGGATTCCAGGTGGTGGAGCCTACCCGGGCCTTCCGACGGACGCCGCGGACGCGGCGGCCCGGCGTGCCGCACGCGTCGTCACCGAGGTAGGCCCAGGAGCCGCACCGCCTGGTCTGCCAGTCGCGCAGCACCTGCGCGGCGAGTTCACGGTCGACTTGCGCCGACTCGCGCCATCTGCGCACATAGGGGATCCGTCATGAGCCAGGACGTCCGCAGCAGCGAGACGTTGCTCCCGTCGCGCCAGTCGCTGTTCGCGCGATACCCCGCCCTGCCCGCCACCTACGACGAGCTGATCGACGAGCGTGGCGAGCCGCGTCCGGAGTTCCGGCGCGTCGTCGAGTTTCTCGGACAGCAGACGCCAGAGCAGGTCAGGCGGTCGCAGGCGCTCGCCGACCTCGCGCTGCTGGCCCAGGGGGTGACGTTCTCGGTCTACGCCGACAGCCGCGGCAGCGAGAAGATCTTCCCCTTCGATCTGGTGCCTCGGATGGTGTCGAAGACCGACTGGGCGCACCTCGACCGAGGGCTCGGCCAGCGTGTGCGCGCGCTGTCAGCGTTTCTCGATGACGTCTATGGTGAGGGACGCATCCTCAAAGCGGAGGCTGGTGCGGCGCGGGTGCCGGAGGCGCTGGTCAGGGGTTCCAAGGGCTTCGTGCCGTCGCTGGTCGGGGTCAAGCCGGCGGGCGGGGTGCGCATCCACATCTCGGGGATCGATCTCATCCGGGACTCGGGCGGTGTGTATCGGGTGCTCGAGGACAACCTGCGCACACCATCGGGCGTGTCCTATGTGATCGAGAACCGCCTGGTCATGAAGCGTGTGCTGGCTGCCGCGTTCGATCAGACGCGTGTGCATCGGGTCGATCACTATCCGACCCGGCTCGGCGACGCCCTGCGCTCGGTTGCGCCCGATGAGGCCGGCGATCCGTCGGTCGTCCTGCTCACGCCGGGGCCCTTCAACTCGGCGTACTTCGAGCACAGCTTCCTGGCGCGCATGATGGGCATCGAGCTGGTGCAGGCGGCCGATCTGTTCGTGAGCGACGACCGGGTCTTCGTGCGCACGACGCGAGGTCCGCGCCGCGTGCACGTGATCTACCGGCGCATCGACGACGCGTATCTCGATCCCGAGGCCTTCCGGCCCGACAGCTTGCTGGGCGTGCGGGGCCTCATGCGGGCGTGGGCCGCTGGCCATGTGACGCTGGCCAACGCGCCTGGAAACGGTGTCGCGGATGACAAGGCGATCTACCCGTATGTGCCGCAGATGGTGCGCTTCTACCTCGGCGAGGAGCCGGTGCTGGAGCAGGTGCGCACGTTCCTGTGTGACCGAGATGACGACCGCGCCTATGTCATCGACCACCTGAGCGAGCTCGTCGTCAAGGCGGTCGATGAGGCCGGCGGCTACGGCATGTTGATGGGGCCAGAGGCGAGCACCGCGCAGCTGGCCGAGTTTCGCGATCGCATCGTGGCGGAGCCGCGACGCTATATCGCACAGCACCGGGTCGAGCTGTCGTCGTGTCCGACCTGGGACAACGAGGCCGGACGCATGGCGCCGCGACGGGTCGACCTGCGGCCGTACATCGTGACCGGGCGCGAGGGGCCCTGGGTGCTCCCGGGTGGGCTGACCCGCGTGGCGCTCATCCCAGGCTCCTATGTCGTCAACTCGAGCCAGGGTGGCGGTTCCAAGGACACCTGGGTGCAGAAGTGATCGCGCGCGTCGCGGAGAACTGCTTCTGGCTCGGGCGCTACCTCGAGCGCGCGGAGAGCACGGCGCGCGTGCTCGGCGTGACGCACAACCTGGCGCTCGACGCCGAGTTGCCGCCCGAGCAGTGCTGGCGGCCGGTGCTCATCACCGCGGGCGAGGAGCCCAGCTTCCTGGAACGTTTCGGCGCCGATGCGCTCGAGGACCCGGCCCAGGTCGAGGCCTACATGACCTGGGACGACGCCAACCTGTCGAGCGTGGTGTGCTCGGCCCGGGCGCTGCGTGAGAACGCCCGGTCGATCCGCGACGTCGTCAGCCTGGACGCGTGGGAGGCCATCAACGACCTGTATCTCTATCTGCGCGGTGAGCGTGGCCGCGCGGACTGGGTCGATCACCGCCAGGGCTTTTATACCCGGGTGCGCTCGGGTACCCAGCTGGCACTGGGGCTCATGCGCTCGACCATGCTGCACGACCTCGGCCTCGACTTCATCTGGCTGGGCGTGATGCTGGAGCGCGCGGCGCAGACGGCGCGCCTGCTCGACGTGCATCACCACGCGCTCGCAGGAGCGCCAGGGGCGGTAGAGAGTGCGGTCTGGCTGACGATCTTGCGCGCATGTTCGGGGTTCGAGCCGTTCATGAAGCGCGCACGCGGACAGGTCGGCGGGCGTGCCGTGGCCGGCTTTCTGCTGCTCGAGGCGCAGTTTCCGCGGTCGATTCGCTACTGTGTGCACGCGGCGCATTCACGGCTGAACGCCATCCGTCCGCCCGAGCGTGTCGAGCTTCCAGGGGCGGAGAGCGCGGCCCGGCTGCGCGCCCTCGATGCCTGGGTCGCCAAGCTGGGCGCGGATGCGATGGACGCGGGTCGCGCCCACGACGTGCTGACCAGGGTGGTCGACGAGATCGCGGGCGTGTGCATGGAGCTCGGGAGAGAGCTATTCGGGGTCGCGGAGACGTCAGCCCCGCCAGCGGCAGCCACGGTCGCGGCGCCCGCCGTCGCCCCCGTGCAGAGCCAGACGCAGTCCAGCGCCGACGCGCCCCCGGCGCCCGCCGTGGGCAGCGAAAGTCCGCAGGGCTGACCGCATCCTGTTGGGATTCTCTGCGCAAGTCCGCTAAGCTGCGGTGGCCCCGAGATGCCCAACTTCCTCGCGATGTCGTTCGAGGGCGTGCTCGCCCCTTCCTTTGATCTGCGCTGTCTGGGTGCGGGCAAGAAGCCACCCGATGGCTGGGGTATCGGCTGGTATCCCGGGGGCGAACCCGCGGCTTCGCTGCTGAAGGAGCCCGCGCCTCCGGTCGGGAGCATCCGCAGCGAGCTGGTCCGGGCCTGGGAACACCTTGAATCCTCGCTGATCTTGCTGCACATCCGGCGCGCGACGTGGGGCCAGATCAGTGACGCCAACACCCAGCCGTTCGTGCGCAGCTTTGGTGGCCGCGACTGGATGATCGGCCACTCGGGCAGCCTGGACCATCGCCTGGAGGTCAGCGAGGGGTCGCGCTTCACCCCGGTCGGGAGCACCGACACCGAGCTGATCTTCTGCGAGCTCATGAGCTGGATCGCGGAGCACGGCTGGCGCAGCATCGCGGACATCGACCTCGGCGAGCTGCACCAGTGGCTCGACGAGATCAATGATCACGGCAGCGCCACGCTGGTGCTGTCGGATGGCCATGACCTGGTGGTCTACGCGGACCGCAACAATAACGGCGATGTGTACGTCTGGGAGGTGCTCCCGCCGTACTCGCGGCTGGCGTTTGGTGACGCCGACCTCGAAGTCGACCTGACACGACGCGGGGTCAAGAGCCGCAAGGGCATCATCATCTCGACCACCCCCCTGGTACCCGCAGGCAGCGACGACAGCGCCAACCTGCCCAGCGCCGCGGCGCAGAGCCCCGCGCCGCCCAGCGATGACGCCAGCGGGGCCGCAGAGGTGGCGTCCGGGGCGGCCGAGGTGGAGGCGGCGGAGACGCCGCTGCGTCCAGATCCGATCAAGGACTGGCGCATGCTCGCGCCGGGGCGGATGATCGTCGTGCGTCAGGGCGCCATCCGCGCCGAGCTGGCCCCGCGACAGAGTGAGTCGATCGGGTCGCTGCCCCCGGGTTTGCTCACCTCGCCCGGCCCGCGCACGTCGATCAACCTCCTGACCGCGTCTGCGGCGGTCAAGCGGCTGGAGATCGAGCATCGGACCACTTACCGCTACGTGCATCCGGTGGAGCGCTCCACGCACGTGATGCGCCTCGAGCCGGTGCATGATCAGCTGCAGTCGCTGCTCGACTTCGAGCTCACCATCTCGGTCGACGGACGTCGCAGGACCTACGAGGACGTCTTCGGCAACCGGGTCACTCGCGCCGATCTCGATACGCCGTTCAGCGAGCTGGTGATCGCGTCACGCTCCCGGGTGGAGCTGCGCGACGTCGATCCCTTCGCATTTCGGCCACATGTGCGGATCCAGTCGACCATTCCCCTGATCTGGATGCCCTGGCAGCGCCACATGCTGCAGCCTTACCTGCTGCCGCCCGAGCTGCCCGAGACCCAGCTCGTCGAGCTGACCGACTATGCGATGAGCTTCGTCGAGCGCAACGACCACGATCTGCTCGAGACCTTGATCGACATGAACCTGTCGATCTTCAACGAGTACAAGTATGTCCAGGGCGCGACCACGCTGGGCACCACGCCGTTCGACGTCTACGCCAACCGCTACGGGGTGTGCCAGGACTTCGCCAACCTGTTCATCTGCATGGCGCGGCTGCTCAGCGTGCCGGCACGCTATGTCTGCGGCTACATCTACACCGGGCCCAAGCACTCCAATCAGGTGCAGTCGGAGGCGTCGCATGCGTGGGTGCAGCTGTATCTACCTGAGGTCGGCTGGCGCGGCTTCGACCCCACCAACGGGATCCTGACCCAGACCGATCATGTGCGCGTGGCGCATGGGCGCACGTATGTCGATGCGACGCCGACGTCGGGGACCATCTTCGTGGGCGGCGGCGGCGAGACCCTCGAGGTCACCGTGCGCTGCGAACCGTGTGATTGAGGACCTCGGTAGCAGCTGCGCTTGGCTGGGCGGCGGCAGGTCTGTGGATGGCCACCTGAATCCGTCGAAAGATGGCCTCGAGGCTCAGGCGGGGGGCTGAAGGGCTGAGGCGAGAGGAGCGTCGGGGTCGTCGTCTCCGAGGACGGCAAAGCGGATGCGCTCGAGG
>JADYYK010000056.1 GCA_020853705.1 Deltaproteobacteria bacterium | reverse complement strand
GATCTGCTACCCGGCGCTCCGACGCCTACCGGGGCGGGACTTGCACCCGCTGGAGAAGCGCAGCGTGAAGACGCGGCCCAGTCGAACAGCGACAGCTGCTCCGTGCCTTCGTCACGACGCACCATGGGGCAATCCTACTCGAAGCCGGGGGTACAACACCCGCTGGCGCATGCCTCGCCCGCGGCGCACTGGTCGGCGAAGGCACACGGGGCGGTGGCGCCCGGGCAGCTCCAGGCCGCGCAGCTCGGCGGCAGGTCGGCCGCGGTCTGCCCCGGGCACAGCTGGCACGCCGCGGGATCGCACGGCCGCCCACAGGTCGGCGCCGGGGTGCACGGCGGGCAGCGCGCCGGGTCGCCCAGCGACTGCTCGTCGCACCTGGGCGCGATGGCCGGGTGCACCAGCACGGTGCGCAGGGTGGCGCCGTCGGCGATGCGGCAGCAGCCGAAGCAGTCGCAGCCCTGCACGGTGGCGCGCTGGCAGGTCGCCACGCAGCGCGCCGACGGGGTGCAGTCGCGCGCGGCGTCGAACGGCTGCAGCGCGGCCGGGCAGGTCGCCAGCAGGCAGCAGGCGTGAACCCGACAGCCGTCGTCGCCGGCCACCGAGTTGCCGTCGAAGAAGCAGTCCAGGCGCGGCGACTCCTGGTGATCGCCGGGCACGCCGCTGGTGAAGCTGGCCTCGCGATCGTCGAACGCCGACGAGCAGCCGGGATCGAAGCCATCGAAGCGCCCGTCGCCATCGTCATCCACACAGTTCGAGCACTGCGTGGGCCCGGGCAGACAACCCAGCAGCGCGCCGGCGTCGTCGACCCGCAGCTCGAGCGCGCCGTCCAGCGCGCCGCGGCCATCGGGGCGCTCGCCGGCATCGACCGCGGCGTCGGGCGGCCGCGCCAGATCGTCGCCGCACCCGGCCCCCAGGCCCAGCGTCGTCAGGATCACACACGCGATTCCGCGCGCGAGCGTAGACTGGGGCACGGCTCACTATACCTGGAGGCGCTGATGGCGCGGAGCTACCTTGGCTTGCTGGTGGGGACGGTCGGAACGCTGGTGCTCGGCTGCGGCGGGGGCGGCGGAAAGCCGCCCGACATCGACGCCGCCATGCTGGTCGACGCCGGCATGCCCATCGACGCGGGGCCGCCCGCCGATGCCGGGCCGTCGTCACTCAAGTGTCTGACCCCGGCCGAGCGCGGCGCGGTGTGCACGCTGGACATCCGCGCCACCCTGACCCAGTACGAGACCGCCAGCGCGCCCGCGGGCAACCTGGAGCTGAAGTACAACACCGCGTGGGACGTGCCGCAGGTGTTCCCGACCACCTGCACGCCGCTGGCGATGATGACCTCGAACGCCGCCATGGCGATGTTCACCCAGGTCAGCTGCTCCTCGCCGGCGCCCTTCGTGGTCACGTTGATGGCCGACGATCCGCCCGGCGGCGCCGACGACTTCGTGCTGTCGATCAACGATCGCCGGCTGCCCGCCACGGTGCCGCGGGTGCTCGATCCGTTCCGCGTCTTCGTGCTGTCACGCGCGACCTTCGACGGCTGGAAGGCGTCCGCCGGCCTGAGCGCCATCGACTGGTCGACCCACGGCCTCGCGGTGGTGACCTTCCGCGACTCCGGCACCGCGCCGGTGCAGGCGGTGCGCGTGTTCGAGGTCAACCCGATCACCGGCAGCCAGCGCGTGCTGCGCACCGACGAGGAGGTCTTCTACCTGGGCGCCGATGGCACCACGCTGGAGCCCGGCCGCATGCTGACCTCGGCCTCGGGCACCGCGCTGCTGCCGCTGTTCACCGGCCAGCAGCTCTTCCTGACCGGCCAGGTCACCTCGGGGACGCCGATCCAGTTCGAGGCGCGCTCCGGGGTGTCGACCGCGGCCGGCGCCGTGTTCTTCGAGCAGATCGACCCGCGATAGCCAGCCCCAGCAGCAGCAGCGCCAGCGCCGCGCCCGCGGCCCCCGCGCGCCCACGTGGGCGCCCGCCCACCCCACAGCCGCAGCCACCTCCCCCACCCACACGCCGCGCCGCTCCGCCATCGACCTCGACCAGCTCCAGCTGCGGATCCAGGCTGGCGTCCGGCGGCTCCAGACCGCGCGCCGTCAGCGCCCGCCGCGCCAGCCCCGCCGTCACCGCGTCGCGATCCAGCGCCAGCCGCGCCAGCAGCCGCGCATCCGCGGCCTCGCCGGCCAGCTCCAGCGCCCGCGCCCCCGCGCGCAGCAGGCCGACCGCCCGGCCCCAGCCGCCATCCAGCACCACCACCAGCACCTGCTCGACCTCGCCATGCAGCGCCGCCGGCGCGACCTGCCCGGCCGCCTCCAGCGTGGCCTCGACCACGTGCGCGGGGATGTCCGCCCCCGGCGCCAGCGCCGCGCGCATGAGGCCGGCCAGCGCCGCCGCCACATCCGGCCCACCATCGCGCACCGTCGGCCCGATGGCCCCGACGACGCGTAGCAGGCGCCGGAGCTGGGTCGCCGGTGTCGCCAGCCGCAGCTCCGCCGTCACCGGCGTCAGCGCCGGCTCACCCAGCGCCGTCAGCGCCCGCGTCGCCGCCTCGCCGACCTCGACGAAGGCATCCCCGGTCGCCACGACCAGCACGCCCGCCGCGTCGCCATCGATGACCTGCCCGAGCCGCCGCGCCGCCTCCGCTCGCACCGGCGCCGCCGCATCGTTCACCAGCACACAGCGCAGCAGCGCCCGCGCCGGCCCCGGCGCCCCCGCCTGTCGCTGCACCGGCCGCAGCGCCTCGACCCGGCCGCCCACACTGCGGGCCGAAACATAGGCCTTTCCCGCCGCCCCCAGCGCTCTCGCTTCAACCTGACACACCGGCACCGGCACCGTGCTCGTGCTCGTGCTCGTGCTCGTGCTCGTGCTCGTGCTCGGCCTCCTCCGGCCGGCACCCACCTCCCCCGGCGCCATCACCAGCAGCGCCAGCCCCGTCACCACACACACCCCGCGCCCGCGCGCGGCCCGCCTCAAAGCCGCGCGGCCGTGATGGCGTCGATCAGCGCCTCGACCCCACCCTCGATATCCACCACCCGGTGCACCAGCCGCGCGACCTCCTTCTCGTCGAACGGCTGCACCTCGCGCGACGAGCGCACCAGCCGCCGCGCCGCCGGCTGCTTCTCCAGCGCGGCCTCCAGGATCCCCACCCACTCGGGATCCGACAGCTCGCGCTCCGCGATCACGGCATCCAGGTGCACCGACGCCAGCGCCTCGCGCGCGTTGTCCACGCCACCAGCAAAGCGCACGTCGAAGCCCGAGGTCACATACAGCGCCAGGGCGCCCCGGATGCGCGCCTCGTCACCGACGACCAGGATGCGATAGCGCCGCGCCACCTGGACCAGCCCGGTCTTGGTGATGGCGCCCTTGCGGCGGCACAGCTCGGCCCAGGTCAGCCCGGGATCGGGGAAGTGGATCCCGGTGGCCCACTGGCCGTCGATGATGATCTCCTGCCGCGCGATCACGCCATCCATGTCGATCAGGTTGCCGGTCTCGTCGTCGAGCAGCGCGACGTGGATGATGCGCCCGATGGGCAGCTCGCGATCCAGGCGCACCAGGCAGCCCGCCGACGAGATGTTGGTCGTGGTCGCCGCCAGCGTGATCGGATCGCCATCCAGCGTCAGCGTGAGGGTCAGGTTGACCTGGAGCCGCTGCGCCTTGCGCGACATTACTTGCCGCCGTCCACGCCGCCGTCGCCGGCCGCGCCGCCCGCGGCGGCCACCGACGTGCACAGCCGCTCCAGCGTCTGCTCGTACTTCTTGCGCGCGGCCGACCCGGCCAGCAGCGCATAGCACTCGAACTCGAAGTCCTCGGCCACAAGGCCGCTCCACTTCGCGGTCAGGGTCCAGCCGAACGCCTCACCGCCCCCCGGCGGCAGCTGCGCCACCAGCCAGATCGCGCCGGCGTCGAGCTTCTTGTGCCACTCCACCTTCTCCTCGGCGGAGCCCGCGGGCGGCGTCTGCAAGACCCCGAGATCCTGGCGCCCCGGCCGCTTGAACAGGTTGACGATGATCTTGCCGTCGCCGACATCGACCTGGGTCGCGCCATCGCCCAGCGGCGACAACGTCCAGGACTCCGGCTTGTCGATGCTGAGGCCCAGCGATGGGATGGCGGTCAACTTCCAGGTCAGCGGCGCCTCCGGCTTGCCCGCCCCGCCACCCCCACCACCTGCGCCGGCCGCCTTCTTCTTGCCCCCACAGGCCGAAACGCCCAGCGTCAGCGCGCCAAGAAGCAGCGCCAGTCCCACCCCCCGGCAGGTCCGGCTCCCGAGATGACTCAGCATGACTCCGGGATAAACTGCCCAAGAGCGACCGAAAACACAAGGCATGTCGGAATCTGGCGCGCGCGCCCCGGCCCGGTTACGATCACCCCGATGCGCCGCCTGGCCAGCTCGCTGGCATTCAGCTTCGTCCTCGGCCTGGCCGCCCCGGCCCTGCTGGCGCCGCCCAGCGCGGCCGCCGCCACCAAGAAGAAGGGCTCGGCCAAGGGCAAGAAGCGGGGCAAGGACGCCCGGACCAACTTCCGCGCCGGTCGAGCGCCCGCCAAGAAGCGCCACGACCCCATCAAGCCGCCTCCCCCGCGCCCACCCGAGCCGCCCAGCGGCCTGTTCCGCAGCCTGCTGACCCCGGGACGCGAGTGGCGCTTCGAGGCCCGGCTCGACGGCCGCCCGCTCGAGGTCGCGGTCGTCCTGCGCGTCGCCTCGGTGTCCGCCCTGGGCAAGACCCAGCTCATCGAGCTCACCACCGGGGTCGCCGGCCCCCCCAGCGCAGCGCCGCCCGCGGACCTCGCCGCCCTGCCGCCGCGCCTGCTGTTCGCCCTGGTCGAGACGCCCAAGCAGCACACACTGACCGACCTCACCGCGCCGCCGACCGACGCCAAGACCCTGCTCAAGGAGCTGGCCCGACGCGGCCCCGCGCTGACCGATCCGCCCAGCCCGCGCCCCGACTTCTGGCGCGCCGGCGCCTACCGTGGCGCCCAGGAGCGTCGCGTCGACTTCCCGGCCGGCACCGCGCCGGCGTCGTGCTACCGCTGGGGCGCCCTGGTGGACGGCGTCCTCGACGGCACCGAGCTCTGTCAGGACCGTGATCATGGCCCGGTTCTATTGACACGTCGTCAAGGTTGCCACGTCCTCGAGCTGGCCCAGGCGGCCCCCGACGGCCAGGCCCGCATCGATCTACCCGGCCCGCCCTCCGAACGTTAACGCACCGTCAACGCCGGTAGCGCGCGATGACCCCGGCGCGCTTGACGCCCGGTCGCGCTGGCGACAGGAAGTCGCCGCCCACCACCCATACCGACCCGGCGCCGTCGTCCCACGCCCCGTGCAGGTCGTTGAAGGGCGGCAGGTTCGACTCGTCGAGCCACGTCGCGCCGTCCTTGCGCAGCTTCAGCCCGCCGAAGCCGACCAGGGTGACCTGGCCGTCCCGGCAGCTGACGCCGTTGACGATGTTGGGCAGCGTGACCTGCTGCTTGCTCCAGGCAGTGCCATCCCAGTGCAGCACGTCGGTCGCCCCCACCGCCCACACGTCGCTGGATGAGCAGCCATCCACGGTGAACAGCCGATCACGAGCCAGCGGAGGCGTGACCGCGGACTGCTCCACCCAGGCGCCCGGGCCCAGCCGCCGCCAGATCACCCCGGCCTCGCCGACGATGATGAGGGTGCCGTCCGGTCTGCCCCAGACCTTGAACAGCGCCAGCCCCTTGGGCGGCACCACCTCGCTGGTCCAGCTGCTGCCGTCCCAGTGCAGCACCACGTCATCCGGCCCGTCCGACCCCGGCATGCCGCCGACCGCCCAGGCGTCGCTGGGCGAGAACGCCACCACGCCCCACAGCGTCGCCGTGGTGCCCGACGGCGTGGCCGTGAACGCGGTGCCGTTCCAGCGCACGATCCGCCCGCGCTCGCCCACCATCCAGACATCACCCGGCCCCGACCCCGAGACCCACCAAAAGGTCTCGTTGCCGCCCGGGGCCAGCGCCGTCCACGCCTTGCCGTCCCAGTGCATGGCCAGGGTCTCGAAGCCGTCGTTGCCCAGCGGCCCGCCGACCGCATAGACGTCCTTGGGCCCGCTGCCCCACACCGACAGCACGGCGCCGTTCAGCGTCGTCTTGTCGACCTCGGTGCGCCAGCCCGCGGCGTCGTCATCGTCACCACAGCCCGCCAGCACCAGCGCCAGCGCACCCGCGACCCACCAGCCCGCGCTACGGCCCGCCATCGGCGACCCCTCCATCGACGCCGCACGGCTCGCCCAGCACATAGCCATGCTTGCAGATGCAGCGGCACTCGGCCAGCTTGGACGCCTCGGGCTCGCTGCAGAACGGGCGTACCGTCATGGTCTTCATCGCGCGCCGACCACCCCGGTCGGTCAGCGTGATCTCGAGCTGGTACTCCTGGTCGAAGACGTCGCGCTCCGACCACTGGTTGGGACACACCGGGACGTTGGCGAAGGTCGACGCCTCGTCGCCGGTGCTGCCCGCGCTGCCACCGTCCTGCGCCACCAGGTTCGTGGTGCGCTGGTCGAGCATGACCCGGTTGCTCTGGGTGTC
>JADYYK010000055.1 GCA_020853705.1 Deltaproteobacteria bacterium | reverse complement strand
TCGATGCGATGGGACTGCCGAGGCTGGAGGCGGACCCCAACCTGTGAACCGCCGGATACGGACCCGTACGTCCGGTGGTGTGAGAGGGGTCGGCCAGTCCCTACTGGCCGCCCCTATCTCGATCGGCTGCTCCGAGGCCAGTGGTGAGGCCAGCTGGCCTGGCTAGGGCTGGCTCGGCGGCGGGGGCGGGTCGTCGCCCAGGGCCGGCGGCGGTGCGCCGCCACCACCCGCGGGCGCGGCCGGCACCGCAGGCGCGCCACCGGCGCTGACCGGCGCCTCCTTGCCCAGGTACCAGTTGAGCAGCACCGGGGTCTCGTTGGGATCGTCGCGGCGAGCGCTGGAGCCCTCCTGCTTCTTGATGATCTCCTCCAGCCCCTTGATGCACTCCGGGCACTTGCCCGGCTTGACGCGCGACAGGGCGATGCGCGCCACCGTGCGCACCGCGCTCGACTCGGCGCCGACGGCGGCGATGATCTTGTCGGTCACGCTGGCGGCCGCCTCACCGGCCCAGCCCAGCTCGAGCAGCGCCTTCTCGACCACGGCGGGGTTTGCGTCGCCCAGCTTGCCGGCGAAGCAGTCGGGCTTGCCCGCGCACTCGGCGCCGATCTTGGCGCGCGAGATGGCCTCGGTCGCGACCTCCTTGACGGGGTCATCGGCCTTCAGCTTGGCCTGCAGCCCCTCCAGCGCCTTGACGTCGTCGGCGCTGCTGGAGATGCGGCCCAGCGCGATGGTGGCGGCGATGCGCCACTGCTCGAACTTGCTGGCGTCGGCGGCCACGGCCAGCAGGGCGGCCTTGCCTTCGCGCCCGCCCGACAGGCTGTAGAAGTTGGCGGCGTGGCCCCGAAAGCCCTCCAGCTTGGCGCCCAGCGCCAGCTTGAGCAGCTCGGCCGAGCCCTCCTTGTCGCCGATCACGGCCAGCGAGCGCAGCAGCTCCGCGTAGGCGGCCGTGCGCACGGTGTCGACGTCGGCGGCGGCCTCCTTGGCCAGCTGGGCACGCAGCGCGGCGGTCGCCTTGGTGGCGCGGATGTCGCCCAGCAGCTCGGCGCCCTTGGTCACCATGACGCCCGACTCGTCGGCCTTCCACTTCTCCTTGATGGCCATCTCGGAGATGGTCTTGTACTTCTCCTGCACCAGCTCCGACAGCGGGCCCTCGGCGGCGGCGCCGATGCGCGCGATGGCCAGGCGGCACTGCGGATACGAGCCGGTCTGGCTGATGTCCTTGTGCCACAGGAACAGGCCGCGCATGACCTGGGGCAGCGCACGCGCCGCGTCAGGGTGCTCCGAGATGGCGCGACAGGCGGCGCCCTGCAGCAGCACGTTGACGTTGTCGGGCGAGTCCGCCAGCAGCAGCGCCAGCGCGTCGGTCGATGCCGTGCTGGGGTAGCTGCCCAGCGCGTCGATGACCGCCATGCGGACCTCGTTGATGGTGGCGTGGCGCACGCGACCCTGGTTGGGGGTCTGCAGCGGGGTCTTGTTGGTGGCCAGCGTGATCAGCTTGGCCTCGGCGCCGGGCGCACCGGCGGCGCCCCACACCTTGAGCGCGTTGGCCGCGATCAGCGCGTTGTCCAGGCTCTGCCCGCTGGTCTCGCTGAAGGCCGCCAGCGCCTTCTCCAGCACCGGCACGGCGGCCTTGTCCTTGAGGTTGACCAGCGCGGTCAGCACCGCGGGCTCGCTGTTGCGATCGAACAGCTTGATCAGGGGCTGCAGCATCGCGGCGCGGGCCTTCTCACCCAGCGGACCGGGTGTGTTGGCCATGCGCTCGAGGCTGCGCAGCGCCTCCTGCCACTTGCTCCCGGAGAGTCGCTTGACCCAGTAGTTCGGGGAGCTCTTCTTCTCCTTCTTGCAACCGGCGACTGCCACACCAAGCAGCAGCACCGCCGACAACGCCCAAAGCCACCTTGCAGCACGAGTCATGTGACACCCCTTGGCCGGGTTTCGACTACGGTCAGCGAAAACACGCCGGCCAGGTAGCACCGTGTGGCACCACCTGGCCGGTTGGTAGACAACGATCGACTCTCGATTACTTCGCGCGCTCTTCGACGGCGAACGAGATGTTCCGCCACTTGGTCAGGTACAAGATCGTGGTGACCTTGTTCAGGACCTCCGACGGGGTGGTGCGGTCGGCCTGGAGAATGATGCGGCCAGGCCACACCGGCACCGTGTCGCTGGGCTCGAAGACGGCCTCTTCCTCGGCCTGCAGCGCCGTCAGCTTCTCGGTCAGCGCAGGGATCTTGTCGGTGGGGTCGTCCTTGATGGTGCGCGGATCGCCCATCTCCTCACCGTTGAGCGTGATGGTGTCGATGGAGATGATCAGGAGCGGCGCTCGCTCGAGCTCCGTCTTGGCCACCGCCGACGGCAGCTTGAGGCCGCGCTGCACCATCATGATCTCGCCCGAGGCGCTGAAGGTCGACAGCAGGAAGACGACGAGCATCGTCAGCATGTCGACCATCGGCGTCAGGTTCAGCTGAGCACTGTTCGGGTCCTTCTTGCCCCCGTGCGAGTGCTTGTTCGCCAGGTACTTGAACGGGCTCTTGTGCCCGAGGTGCGGTCCTGGTTTGTGGACTGGCATGGGAGCCTCCTACTGCTCGGTCATGCGGGCCGAGAGCGACGCCGGCGGGATGAACCCGACGTCTTTCCAGCCTGCGCGGACCGCGATGTCCATGGTCGAGATGACGCCCTGGTACTGCACGCCCTTGTCGGCCGCGATCTCGATGTCCTCGCGCATGACCCCGTTGTCGGCGACGAAGTCACCCTGGAACTCGGGCTTGGTACGGAAGCCCTCGAGCAGGGTGAGCAGCTCGCCGAACGCGGGATCGGCCGCCTCGTACTCGCCCTCGACCGAGCCCAGCGTGCGCTTGATCGGGGGAAACGGCGAGCGATCGGTCATGCCGACGCGGATCTCGTTGGGACCGATCAGCACCGACACGAACTTGGGCGGCGGCTTGTCGATGGGCGGCGGCTCGCCCATCGCGCCCTGGCCCTTGGGCGTCACGTTCATCTGCGCGATGTTGGTCCACACCGCGGTGATGAGCAGGAACGCGATGAGCACCGACATGAGGTCGATGAACGGGACCAGGTTGACGTGGGCGTCGACGCTCTTTTTGCCGCCGCCTCCGCCCGATGATGTATCGACACTCATCGGTTACGCAGCCTGCCCCTTCAGGGCGCCCTTGTGACCGGTCACCAGGTTGACGATCTGGACCGACACCTCGTTGATGTCGTCGTTGATCGCCTGGGTCTTGCCCATCAGGAGGGCGAAGCAGATCAGGCCGAACAGCGCGGTGCCGATGCCGAAGGCGGTGCAGTTCATGGCCTCGGCGATACCGGCGGCGAGGATCTTCGCCTTCTCGGAGGGGGCCGCCTTGGCGGCGCCACCGAACGACTTGATCATGCCGGTCACGGTGCCGAGCAGACCGGCGAGGACCGAGAGGTTGGCCAGGGTGCCGATGTACGGAGTGCGCTTCTCGACCTTGGGCAGCTCGCGGAGGGCGGCCTCGTCCATGGCGGCCTGGACCTCCTCGTCGGGACGGTTGAACTTCATCAGGCCGGCCTGGACGATGCGGGTCATCGGGGTCGGGTTGCCCGAGCACACCTTGATGGCGCCCTGGACGTTGCCCGACATGATCTGCGACTTCATCAGGGCCAGCAGCTTGTCCTTGTCGACCGTCGACTTGTAGAGGTAGACGGCGCGCTCCACGGCGATCGCGATGGTCAGCACCGCGCAAATGAGGATCGGCCACATGCCCCAGCCGCCCTCGTCGAATGCATCCGCGATCCCTTTCAGAACACCCATGAGTCGTCTCCTTGAACCGTTGTCGGGATGAAGCGGGTGAACCCTAAGCAAGGGGCGATCCACCAGGACCAATAGTCATTGCAGGTACTTACAGGTGAACAAACTTCGGTCGGGGAGCCCTGCCCGGGTCATATAGGGGCGGGCCGGGGAATTTTGCTACGGCTGGTGGGTGTCGGGTCTGGTGCGTGCATCGCGGCTGGACCCCATCGAGGCCCTGCGCTACCTATGGGAGAGAGATGCGTGTCGCCCTGGGGCAGCCATGAACAGCTATCGCGCGTTCGACATCACGGCCATCGTCATCACGCTGTTCGTGGTGCTGCTGCCGTCGCCGACGCGCGAGGTCCGCGTCGAGTTCGACAGCGCCCCGCGCGAGACGCTGGAGCTGGTCGCCGCCCTGCAGGCGCAGACGGTGGCCAGGCCTGACGATCTCGACACCGTGGTCGAGCTGACCGATGTGCTGATCGAGCTCGGCTCGCTGGAGGCGGCGCTGCGCACCGTGCTGGGGCCGGCCGACAAGCTGACCGGGGCCTGGCAGGTCCAGCTGGCCGCGGCCGACGCCTGGGTCCAGGACCTGGAGTTCAAGCAGGCGCTGCCCTACGCCGACGCCGCGGTGGCCGCGTGCAAGGGCGATTCGACCTGCAGCTCGGAGCGCGCCATCCGCCTGGCCATGTTCCAGAACGTGATCTCGCGGGTGGCGAAGTCGAACATCGACCCGCGCCGCCAGCCCGAGGAGCTGCGCCGCCTGGTCGCCGAGGTGTCCCCGACCATCCACCTGTCGGACCCCGACCCGAAGAAGCGACAGCAAGAGCCGCCCGAGCCGCCGCTGCCCCAGCCGCAGTGATATAAACAGGGCCCATGGCCCTCTCCCCTCGCGTGCTCGACCTCGACGTGGTAGCGACCGCCGACGCCATCGCCGCGCAGCTGCGCGCGCAGGTGCAGGCGCTCAAGCGGCGTGGCTTCGTGGTCGGCGTGTCCGGCGGCATCGACTCGTCGGTGTGCGCGACGCTGGCGGTGCGCGCGCTGGGGCCCAAGAACGTCTTTTTGATCACGATGCCCGAGGCCGACTCGTCGGGGCGCAGCGAGCAGCTGGGGCGCCAGCTGGCGGCGCACCTCGGCGCCGAGGTGGTCAAGGAGGACCTGGAGCCGTCGCTGCGCGCGCTGGGCTGCTATACCCGGCGCGACGCGGCGGTGAAGCGCGTGTTCCCCGAGTACGGCCCGGGCTGGAAGATGAAGATCGTGCTGCCCGACGTGGCCGAGGGCCAGCTGTCGTTCTACTCGCTGGTGGTGGAGACCCCGAGCGGCGAGCGCAAGCAGCAGCGCCTGCCGGTGCACGAGTACCTCGAGATCGTGGCCTGCACCAACATGAAGCAGCGCAGCCGCACCTTGATGGAGTACTTCCACGCCGACCGCCTGAACTATGCCGTCGTCGGCACGCCCAATCGCCTGGAGTACGACCAGGGCTTCTTCGTGAAGTATGGCGACAGCGCCGCCGACGTGAAGCCGATCGCGCACCTGTACAAGACCCAGGTCTACGCCCTGGCGCACGGCCTCGGGCTGCCGCACGACATCTGCAGCAGCACGCCGACCACCGACACCTACTCGCTGTCGCAGGGCCAGGACGAGTTCTACTGGCGTCTGCCCTACCCCAAGATGGACATGTGCCTGTACGGCAAGAACCACGGCCTGGCGGCGGCCGACGTCGCCGCGGCCATCGAGGTCCCGGTGGCGGTGGTCGAGAACGCCTATCGCGACATCGAGCAGAAGCGGCGCACCACGCGCTACCTCCAGCTGTACCCGGTGCTGGCCGAGCGGGTGGACGAGATCGAGCATGGCCTGCCGACGGGTGAGGCGGGCGCGCCGCTGCCCATGGGCGCCACGGTGCGGCACCACCGGGCGCTGTAGCAGTGTGCGGGATCGCAGGAGCGCTGTCGTGGGGAGGCGGACCGCCGCCGGACCTGGCGCTGCTGCGCAAGATGGTCGGCCGCCTGCACCATCGCGGCCCTGACGAGCGCGGGATCTACCGCGACAAGCACGTCGGCCTCGGCCACACCCGGCTGTCGATCATCGACCTGTCGACCGGGCAACAGCCGCTCTGCAACGAGGACCGGACCATCTGGACCGTGTTCAACGGCGAGATCTTCAACTACGTGGAGCTCAGAGACGAGCTGCGCGCGGCCGGCCACGTGTTCAGGACACAGTCGGACACCGAGGTCATCGTCCACGGCTACGAGCAGTGGGGCACCGAGGTCTTCGAGCGCTTCAACGGGCAGTGGGCCATCGCGCTGTGGGACTCGGTCAAGCGGCGGCTGGTGCTGTCGCGCGATCGCCTGGGGGTGCGGCCGATCTACCTGGCGCGCACGCCGCATGCGCTGCTGTTCGCGTCCGAGGTCAAGGCGCTGATGGCGCATCCCGACGTGCCGCGCGAGCTCGACCCGGCGGGGCTGGATGACACCTTCACGTTCTGGGCGCCCCCGCAGCCGCGCACGGTGTTCCGGGGTGTGGAGGAGCTGGAGCCCGGGGCCTTCGCGGTGGTCGAGGCGGGGTCGCACTGGCTCGGGCTGGGGTCGAGCTGGACGCCACGCTATCAGCCGCCCGAGCCGGGGCCGGGGAGCGACGCCGAGCCGACGGTGGCCGAGTCGACCGCGCGGGTGGAGGCGGCGCTGGAGCGTGCCGTCAAGCTGCGCCTGCTGCGCGCCGACGTGCCGGTCGGGGCGTACCTGTCGGGCGGGCTCGACTCGTCGCTGATCGCGGCGCTGTGCCGGCGCTGGAAGTCGGGTGTCTTCAAGACATTCTCGCTGCGCTTCGCGGATCGCGAGCTGGACGAGTCGGTGTTCCAGCAGGCCATGGTCGACTTCGTGAAGTCGGACCATGACGCGGTCACGGTGACCGGCGCCGACGTCGGCGCGGCGCTGCCCGAGGTCATCACCTTCGCCGAGAAGCCGCTCCTCCGCCTGGGGCCGGCGCCGATGATGCTGCTGTCGCGCCGGGTGCGCGCGGCCGGCTTCAAGGTGGTGCTGACCGGCGAGGGCGCCGACGAGATGTTCGGCGGCTATGACCTGTTCCGCGAGGCCAAGGTGCGCCGCTTCTGGTCGCGGCAGCCGCACTCGAAGCTGAGGCCGCGCCTGATCAAGCGGCTGTATCCCTACCTGGCGCGCTCGCCCGCGGCGCAGCAGAAGCTGGCGCTGGAGTTCTTCGGCCAGGGCATCGAGGCGCCCGACGCGCCCGACTTCTCGCACCAGCCGCGCTGGCGCACCGCGCGCGCCGCGCTGACCCGGCTGTACTCGCCGGAGCTCAAGGCGGCGCTGGGCACGCGTGACGCGGTGGCCGAGGAGATGGCGCGGCTGCCGCGCGAGTTCGCGCGCTGGGAGCCGCTGGCGCGCGCACAGTGGCTGGAGGTGCGCACCCTGCTGGGGTCGTACCTGCTGTCTTCGCAGGGCGATCGCATGCTGATGGCGTCCAGCGTGGAAGGCCGCTTCCCGTTCCTGGACAAGGACGTGGTCGAGCTGGCCAACAACCTGCCGCCCACGCACAAGCTGAACGTGCTCGACGAGAAGCATGTCTTGAAGCAGCTGGCGCGCGGCCTGGTGCCGCAGAGCATCATCGATCGGCCCAAGCAGCCCTACCGGGCGCCCGACGCGCCGTCGCTGTTCGGGCCGGGGGCGCCGAGCTGGATCGGCGACGTGCTCAGCGAGAGCGCGGTGCGCGCCGCCGGCGTGTTCCTGCCCCAGGCGGTCACCCGCATGGCCGAGAAGTGTCGCAAGGCGGCCGGCCAGGGCATGTCGAACAGCGACAACATGGCGGCGGTCGCGGTGGTGACGACCCAGCTGCTGCACGCGCAGCTGGCGGGCGGCCTTCTGCCGCCGCAGCTCGGGCCCGACACCATCGAGACCCTGGTCGACCTCGGCACCTGAGGTTTTCGGCATGAACGAGCGCCGCTTCCGCTCGACTGACCTGGCCGCGTATGCCATGGTTGCTGCGATTCCAGTGGGTGCGGCACCTTCGTGCTGCAGGTCTGGGGATGGTCGGGCCGCCATCCTGGCCGGCGTTCAGCGCCGGCGAGGATCGAGCGTCGACCCATGAGCAGCCCTTCACCCAGCAGCCCCCCACCGTCGGGACCCGGGTCCCTGCCAGCAGCGCCCCCCGAGGCGTGGGAGCCGCTGCTGCGCTTTGCCCGCCTGGCGGGTCGACCGCTGGAGCGCTTCCTGCGCATCGAGGCCGCCAGCGGCATCCTGCTCCTGCTCGCCGCGGCCGCCGCGCTGGTGTGGGCCAACTCGCCCTGGGCGCACAGCTACGTCGAGCTGTGGCACACGCCGATCGGGCTGCGCATCGGCGACTTCACCTTCGAGCGCACGCTGGAGTGGGTGGTCAACGACGGCCTGATGGTGATCTTCTTCTTCGTGGTCGGCATGGAGATCCGCCGCGAGATCCACCACGGCGAGCTGTCGGAGTGGCGCCGCGCCGCGCTGCCTGCCGCCGCCGCGCTGGGCGGCATGCTGGCGCCCGCGGGGCTGTACCTGCTCATCGCGGGGAGCGCGGCCACGCGGTCGGGCTGGGGCGTCCCGATGGCGACCGACATCGCCTTCGCGGTCGGCATCCTGACCCTGCTCGGCAAGCGGGTGCCAGCCGCGCTGCGCGTGCTGCTGCTCGCGCTGGCGGTGATCGACGACCTCGGCGCCATCGTGGTCATCGCCATCTTCTACTCGCCGACGCTGGCGATGTCGGGGCTGGCGGTGGCCGGAGCGGGTTTTGTCGGGATCTTCGCCATGCAGCGGCTGGGTGTGCGCACCAAGCTCGCCTACGTGGTGCCCTCGGTGGTGGCCTGGGCCGGGATCTACGCCGCCGGGATTCACCCCACCATCGCCGGGGTCATCGTCGGGCTGGTCACGCCGGTGCGCGCGTGGCTGGGCCCCGATGGCTTCATGCTCGGCGTGCGCAAGGAGCTCGACCATCTGGCCCAGGCCACCCCGGGCGCGCTGACCTCCCACGAGCTGGCCGGGACGTTGCGCCAGGTCGACGTCGCGCGCCGAGAGGCCATGTCGCCCGCGGAGAGCCTGATCGAGACCCTGCACCCCTGGGTCGCCTTCGGCATCATGCCGGTGTTCGCGCTGGCCAATGCCGGAGTGGCGGTCTCGGGCGGCAGCTTCGACTCGGCCTCCTGGCACGTCGCGCTGGCGGTGACCATCGGCCTGATGGTGGGCAAGCCGCTCGGCGTGCTGCTGATGAGCTGGCTGACGCTCCGTCTACGCATCGGCACGCTGCCCACGGGCATGGGCGCGCGGCACCTCATCGTCCTCGGCGTCGTCGCTGGCGTGGGCTTCACGATGGCGCTCTTCATCGCGCAGCTGGCGTTCACCGACGCCAAGCTGCTGGGTGCCGCCAAGCTGGGCGTCCTCGCGGCCAGCGCGGGCGCTGCGATCGTGGCGCTGATCGTCGGAGGCCTGCTGCTGGCGCCTGTCGCCGCCGCTGGCACCGCGCAGACCGCGGACGAGGCCGAGAGCTCCACCGAGGCGTGACCCGCCGCTGGCGGACGCGGTACGCTGCCCGGAGGGGCACACATGACCGAGTGGATCCAGCTCCTGGGTGGTGGTCTGCTGGTGTATGCCGGGGCGGAGTGGTTCGTCGCTGGCGCCTCCAGCCTGGCGCTGGCGCTGCGCCTGCCGCAGCTGCTGGTCGGCCTGACCGTGGTCGCCTACGGCACCTCCGCGCCCGAGATCGTGGTCGGCATCCAGGCCGCCGCGGCGGGCCACGGCGAGGTCGCGCTGGGCAACGTGCTGGGCTCGAACATCGCCAACATCGGCTTGATCCTGGGGCTGGCCGCGATGATCAAGCCCGCGCGGGTCGACGGCCAGCTGCGCAGACGGGAGGTCCCGGTGCTGCTGGCCAGCATGGCGCTGGTGCCGCTGCTGCTCGCCAACGGGGTGGTCAGCAAGTGGGAGGGCGCGAGCCTGGTGCTGGCGGCGGTCGTCTACACCGTCCTCATGGTCCACGCCGCGCGTAGCGCCTCGGCGGTGGCCGAGGCCCGCGTCGAGGTCCGCAGCGCCGAGGAGGCTGCTGACCTCGCGGGTGGTCCCAGGCCCTCCGGCAAGCTGCGCTCGGCGGCGATCGCCGTGGCTGGACTTGGCGTGCTCCTCGTCGGTGGTCACATCTTCGTGCGCGGTGCGGTCGAGGTCGCACGCACGCTCGGCATGAGTGACCGCCTGGTCGGCCTCACCATCGTGGCGGTGGGCACGTCGCTGCCGGAGCTGGTCACCAGCGTGATCGCAGCGCGGCGCGGCCACGCTGATCTGGCGGTGGGCAACGTCGTGGGCTCCAACATCTTCAACATCCTGCTCTGTCTGGGCACCTCGGCGCTGGCCGGCTCGGTGGCCGTGCCGCTGCGCACCGTGGCGGTGGACGTGGCAGCGCTGGCGATCATGACCTTGTTCGCGGCGCTGCTCTTGCGCGAGCAGCGGACCATCTCGCGGGCCGAAGGCGCCTTCGCGCTGGTGCTCTACCTGAGCTACACCGCGCTCATCGTGGCCATGGCCTGACCCTCACGCCGCGCGCAGGGAGCGGACGATCGAGCGCAGGTTATCGAGCGGCGTGCCCAGGGCATAGCAGGCGGCCGCGCCGCGCTCGCAGGCGCGCCGGCACAGACGGTCCTCCATCACCGGCAGCAGGGCCAGCACCGGGACGTCGATGCCGAGCAGGTCGGCCTCCAGCGCCTCGCAGGCCGCCATCGACTCGACATAGACCAGGGCCAGCACCACCGTGCCGCGCGAGCGCCCGCCCAGCTCGAGGTCGAGCCCGACCTCGCCGAGGACGTCGGTCAGGAGGAGTCGCAGCGCCGGCTCGTCGGGCCCCAGCCAGACGACACCGGCACGCGGACTAGCGGGAGGGTTCGAACTCACAGCGCCGGTTCTTGGCCCAGGCCATCTCGCCATCGCCGCTGACGGCTGGGTGCTGTTCGCCCCAGGAGATGGTCTTGACCCGGGGCTTGGCCACGCCGGCACGGCGGATGTACTCGCCGCAGGCCTGGGCGCGCTGGTCGCCGAGGGTCAGGTTGTACTCCTCGGTGCCGCGCTCGTCGGCGTGGCCCGAGACCTCGACGGTGGCCTGGGCGTGGCCCTTCATCCACTCCGAGATGCGGCTCAGCTGCTCGCGCGCCTCGGGGCCCAGCTTGGGCGAGTCGAACTCGAAGTAGATCGGCGACCACAGCCCGGTGGGGTCGTCGTCGGTCGGGGCGTCGGGGGTGGCGCGGCCGGTGCCGTCAGCCGGCGGCTTGGTGGTGCGGGTGATGCGCGGTGACGGCGAAGGGCTCGGCGAGGTCGCAGGCTTCTTGCTCTTGGCGCCGCAGCCGAGCGAGACCAGGGCGAACATGAGGACGGTCGAGACCCGGGCGGGAGCCATCATGCCAGCGGGGGATAGCAACCCGCGTGCCCTGCGCGGCGCGTGTCGGATCGCGGGGTTGGTGCGGCCGTGCGCGGGGGGCGTGGCGTTCCGCGCCTGCGCCGTGGCTCATTGCAAGCCTCGCTCGCGGCGGTGAATGGTCGACACGTCGATGGCCAGGATCTCGGCGGCGCGGGTCTTGTTGCCGTCGCAGCGCTCGATGACCCAGGCGATGTAGTCGCGCTCGAGCTGGCGCAGCGTCAGCAGATCGGCCTTGGCGCGGTCGAGCGGGGTCGCGTCCTCGACCAGGGTGGGCGCGTGCATGGCCAGGTCGTCGACGCTGACGACCTCGTGGCCAACCACGATGACCAGGCGTTCGAGGACGTTCTCCAGCTCACGCACGTTGCCTGGCCAGGGCGACCGGGCCAGCACGGACAGCGCCTCGGGCGACAGCCGGCGCACCAGGGCGGCCGGGTTGCGCTCGCGCGCGCGCGCCAGGAAGTGGTCGCAAAGCTGCGGGATGTCCTCGCGACGCTCACGCAGCGGCGGCACCACGACGGGGACGACGTTGAGGCGATAGTACAGATCGGCGCGGAACTCGCCCTGCTTGATGCGTGCCTCGAGATCCTGGTGCGAGGCCGCGATGACCCGGACGTCGACCGTCCGGGTGCCGTCGGCGCCCACCGCGCGGACCTCGCCCTCCTCGATGGCGCGCAGCAGCTTGGCCTGCAGCGCTGGCGCCATGTCGCCGATCTCGTCGAGGAACAGGGTGCCGCCATCGGCCTCGCTGAACAGGCCGCGCCGGCCGCTGGTGGCGCCGGTGAAGGCGCCGCGGGTGTGACCGAACAGCTCGCTCTCCAGCAGCGACTCGGGCAGCGCGGTGCAGTTGACGGCCACGAAGGGGCGCTCGCGCCGCGGACCGCCGAAGTGCAGCGCCCGCGCGACCAGCTCCTTGCCGGTGCCGCTCTCGCCGCGGATCAGCACCGGCGCCTGGGCCTGCGCGACGCGCTCGATGAGGTCACAGAGCGCGTTCATGCGCGCGCCGCGCCCGATCATGGTGGCCAGGCCGGTGCGCTCGCCGGCCAGGCGACGCAGCGCCCGGTGCTCGTCGCGCAGGCGCCGATCGGCCAGCGCACGCTCGACGTAGAGCAGCACCTCGTCGAGCCGGAACGGCTTGGTCAGGTAGTGGTAGGCGCCGCGCCGGATGGCGTCGATGGCGCTGTCGATGGCGCCGAACGCCGTCATGATGAGGACCGGGATGGCGCCGTCGAGGGCGGCGATACCCTCGAGGACGTCGAAGCCATCGACGCCCTCCATGCGCAGGTCGGTGACCACCACGTCGGGCGGCCGGGCCCGCGCCGCTGCCAGCGCCTGCTTGCCGCCGGCGGCGATCTCGACCGTGTAGCCGGCGTCGCCCAGCTGATCGGCCATCACGCGCGCCATCTCGATGTGATCGTCGACCACCAGAATGCGGCCCTTGCGCTCAGCCGGCGAGGCCATGCCTGACCTCCTCGTGGCGGACCGCGGTGCTGGCCTCGACCGGCCAGCGCACGGTGATCCGCGTGCCCACGCCCGGGGCGCTGGTGAGCTCGATGCTGCCGCCGTGGTTGCGCACGATCTGGGCCGAGACCGTGAGCCCGAGGCCGGTGCCTTGGCCCCGCTTCTTGGTGGTGAAGAAGGGATCGAAGACCTGGTGCTGGTGCTCGGGCAGGATGCCACAGCCGTCGTCGCTGATGACCAGCTCGACGTCCGACCACGGCGCGTCGCCGCTGGGGCGCGCCGCCTCGACCGCGATGCGGACCTCGCCGCCCTTGCAGCAGGCGTCGCACCCGTTCATGGCCAGGTTGACCAGCACCTGCTCGAGCTGGTCGGGATCCGCGGCGACCAGCGGCACCTCGGCGGGGATGTCGGCCAGCAGGCGCACGCCGCGGCGCTCGGCCTCGAAGCGCAAGAGCTCGACGACCTTGCGCACCACCGGGCCGACCTCGACCGCGCGCACCCGCGCCGGGCGCACGCGCGAGAAGTCGAGCAGCTCGCGCAGGGTCCGGCTGACGCGATCGATCTGCTCCACGATGACCTGGACACCGCCGGCCTGGGCATGAGCCTCACCCAGCTTGCCCAGCAGGTACTCGGCCCGGCCGCGCACGATCCCGAGCGGGGTCCCGATCTCGTGGGCGATCCCGGCCGCCAGCACGCCCACGGTGGCCAGCTTCTCGGCGCGCAGGAGCTGCGACTCCAGGGAGCGCACGTCGGTCAGATCCTCGATGACCAGCAGCGCGCGCACGTCGGCCGACGCCGATGACGCCAGCGGCACCGCGTGCACGCTGAAGCGGCCCTCGTCGCCGAACAGCGCCAGCGGCTCGCCGTGGACGCTGTGCGGCCGATCGGTGCTGATGGCCAGCGCCAGCAGCGCGCCCAGCCGCTCGACCACTGGCTCGGGGGTGTCCACGAAGGCGCCGGCCAGGGGGCCGCCGATGGCACTGGCGGGCAGCCGCTCGCGCAGCGCGCGGTTGGCCGCGGTGATGGTGCCGTCGGCGGCCAGCGCCATCACGCCGGTGGGGATGCTCTCCAGGATCTTCTCGGTCTTCTCGTGCAGGTGGGCCAGCCGGTCGGCGTGGCGCAGCCGCTCGCGCACCGCGACGCTGCGTCGCGAGGTCACCACGACGTAGGCGCCGAAGGCGAGCAGGCCCAGCGCGATGACCCCGGCGGCCAGCCCGAGGCGCATGATGATGGCGCGCTGGCCGGCGCGCAGCTGGGTGGTCGAGGCCAGCACGGCGATCGACCATGGCGCGCTGCCGCGCACCGCGACCGGCGCATAGGCCGCCACGTAGTCGGTGTCGCCCAGACCGCTGGCGCCCGGCGCGCGGGCCGAGATGCGCAGGGTGCCGCTGCGGCCGGCGCGCATGCTCGCCACCAGCTGACCGAGCACCCCGCCGGCGCCGCGCTGGACGCCACCCGCCAGCGCGGCGTCGCTGGAGGGGATGGGCAGGCCGTGGGGCCCCAGGACCAGGAGGCGCATGTCGGGGCGGACCGTGATGAGGTCGAGGCCGCGAAACAGCGGCTCGGTGTCGACCAGGACCACCAGCGCACCGGCGCCGGCGGGCAGCGGCTCCGCGAAGGCCCGCAGCCAGGGCTGCCCGGGCGCCAGCGGACCCGAGGTCTCGAGCTCGCCGGGCCCACGCGCCAGCGCTCGCTGGGCGGTGGCCCGGATGCCGGCGTCGAACGGAGTCCGATCGACCGGGCGCGCGCGCGGATCCGACACCGACAGGACCAGCTCGCCGCGCCCGTCGTAGACATCGACCATGCGATAGAACTTCACCGCCGCCAGCAGCGCGCCCAGCTCGCGCTGGCGATCCGCAGGCGAGTCGGCCGCGTGCACCAGCTCGGCGGCGAACACCAGATCCTCACCGATGTCGTCCAGGTCCTCCTGGATCTCGCGCGCGGCCTCCTCGACCTGCAGCAGCCGCTCGGCGCGGAAGCGCTGCACCAGGGCGTCGCGATCGCGACCGATCCAGCGCACCACCACGGCCAGCACCGCCGCGAAGACGGCGCACAGCAAGCCGAGGGCGATGATGGTGGAGCGCGTCATGGGTCAGCAGCGTGGCGTATCGCCAGCCGGCCTTGCAGAATGCCACGGTCACCGCGCGGCGCCATCGGCAGAGAAGGTACGCCGCGAGGTGCATCCCCGGGTTTCGTGGTCGTGGAGGAGAGCCGGTCGCACGATTCTGGAGACTTGCCTCGCGGCGCGTTGATCTCGACTGCACGCCATGTGCCACCGCTCAGCGGCCGGTCGGCTTCTTCTTGGGAGCAGGTGATGGTGAAGGCGGCGGCAGCGGCTCGAGCTTCACCTTCACGCGCACGCTGAAGCTGGCGCTGACCGACACCTTGGCCTCGCGGTGCCCGGGCAGGCGCAAGGTGTAGTTGCGTTCACCCGGCACCGCCACCCGCGTCAGGGTCAGCGGCGTCTGGCCCAGACGAACGTCGTCGATGGTCCGGATCAGCGTGGCGCCCGCGGGTTCGGACTCGATGGTCACCTTGACCACACCGGGCGGCCGGGCCTCGACCGCCGTCACCCGCAGCCCCAGCATCCCCAGCACCAGCAGGCTTCGCCACCACATGGGCCAATTGTGCGCCACAGGTCGTTGCCGCTCAAACGATATCCGGTCACAGCACGTCCGACCCGCGCGGCGACGCCGCGACGGCGGCGTGGTTCGAGATCGCTGCGACGTCGACATGCGCAAATTCGTTTGACCTCCAACGAATTGGCGATACCAATGGGGCTCCCATGTCGCGCGCGCTCCGCTTCGTCGTCGCCCTGGTGGCAGGCCTGGCCCTGCTGACCTGGGCGGCCTCGTTCCTGGTGCGCGGCGCGACGACCCGCTGGTTCGACCGCGATCTGAACCTGCGCGCGCAGCTCGCGGTGCGCGGTGCGCGGCAGGCGCTGATCACGCACTGGCACAAGGACCCCAGCACCGACCTCGTCGACCTGCTCACCGAGATGACGCGCGACGAGCGCATCATGGCGGCGGCAGCATGCGACCTCGACGGGCGGTCGCTGGGTAGCACCGACGACTTCCCGCCCCAGTTCCTGTGCCGATCCCCGAGCCAGGTCGCCGGGCGGTCCGGCGCGGCGCCGGCCCCGCCCTGGAGGCTGGTGGCGGCGCTTCGTGGCGGCCAGGTCCACGCCAGCGCCTTGCCCGTGCTCGACGGCGAGACCACCCTCGGCTACATCGTGCTGGTCCAGGACCGCAGCTTCATCGGGCGTCGCGAGGCCCAGGTGCGCTGGTTCCTGGCGGCGGCGTTCGGCATCCTGGCGGTCGGCGCCGCGGTCATCACCATGATCGCCGCCCGCCTGGCCTGGCGTGGCTGGAGCGCGGAGCTACGGCGCTTGCTGCGTGGCGGCCCGCAGCGCCCCGAGTTCCAGCCCCTGCTGCGCGACGTCCGCGACCTCATCGAGCGCATCGCGACGGAGAAGGACGCCGACAACCAGGACGGCGCGTGGACGGCGCAGCGCCTGCGCCAGACGCTCGACCGTCACTTTCACGGTGAGAAGGTCGTCATCCTGGCCAACCGCGAGCCCTACATGCACGAGCGGGCGGCCGACGGCGGCGTCAAGATCGTCCACCCCGCCAGCGGCCTGGTGACCGCCCTCGAGCCGGTGATGCGCGCCTGCTCGGGCGTCTGGGTCGCGCACGGTAGCGCCTCGGCAGACCGCGAGACCGCCGACGCCGCCGGCCGCGTCCGGGTCCCGCCCGGGGAGGAGTCCTACGTCTTGCGCCGGGTCTGGCTGACCGCCGAGGCCGAGCAGGGCTACTACTACGGCTTCTCCAACGAGGGGCTGTGGCCACTGTGCCACGTCGCGCACACACGGCCGCTGTTCCGGGGCGACGACTGGAAGCACTATCAGGCGGTCAACCAGCGCTTCAGCGACGCGGTGTGCGAGGAGGTCGACTCCGAGGACCCCGTCATCCTGGTGCAGGACTACCACTTCGCGCTGGCGCCCGCGATGATCCGGCGCCGCCTGCCGCGCGCGACCATCATCACCTTCTGGCACATCCCCTGGCCCAACGCCGAACGCATCGGCATTTGCCCCTGGCGCACCGAGCTGCTCGAGGGGCTGCTCGGCAGCAGCATCATCGGCTTCCACACCCAGTTCCACTGCAACAACTTCCTGGAGACGGTGGACCGCTTCATGGAGGCGCGCATCGACCGCGAGCAGAACGCCATCGTGCACCTGCAGCGCGCCACCCTGGTCAAGCCCTACCCCATCTCGGTGGAGTGGCCCAGCCGCTGGTCGAAGCAGACGCCACCGCCGGCCGAGTGCCGCGCGCAGATCTTCGACGAGCTCGGGCTGGGGCCCGACGCCATCCTCGGGGTGGGCGTCGATCGCCTCGACTACACCAAGGGCATCGAGGAGCGCCTGCTCGCGGTCGAGCGGCTGCTGGAGCGGGTGCCCAGCCTGTGCGGACGCTTCACCTTCGTGCAGCTGGCGGCGCCGAGCCGCACCATCATCGAGCGCTATCGGCAGCTCAACGAGACCGTGGAGGCGGTGGCGGCGCGCATCAACCAGCGCTTCGCGCGCCCTGGCTACCAGCCCATCGTGATCAAGCGCTCGCACCACGAGCCGCCCACGGTGTTCCGCTACTATCGCGCCGCCGACCTGTGCTATGTCAGCAGCCTGCACGACGGCATGAACCTGGTGGCCAAGGAGTTCATCGCGGCCCGGGATGACGAGCGCGGCGTCCTCGTGCTCAGCAGCTTCACCGGCGCTGCGCGCGAGCTGACCGAGGCGCTGATCGTGAACCCCTACGACATCGACGAGGCCAGCGCGGCGCTGGCCACCGCCATCGAGATGTCCGCCGAGGAGCAGGGCGAGCGCATGCGGTCGATGCGGGCGTTCGTGGCCGAGTTCAACGTCGACCGCTGGGCGGGGCGCATGCTGGTCGACGCCGCGCGGGTGCGCCGGCGCTTCCGGCTCAGGGGTCGCCTCGACGCGCAACGCGGCGACATCGCCACCGTGCCATGAGAGCGCTGCTGACGCCGGGCGGCCGCGCCGCCCTGGAGGCCTTCACGCGGACCCGTCCGCTGCTCGGCTTCGACTTCGACGGGACGCTGGCTCCCATCGTCGGCCGCCCGGCCGCCGCCAGGATGCGGGCCTCGACCCGGGCGCTGCTCGCCGCAGTGGCGGCGCGCTATCCCTGCATCGTGATCTCGGGCCGCGGGCGCGCTGACGTCGCTGCCCGGCTGACTGGACTGCGGCTACGTGAGGTCATCGGCAACCACGGCGCCGAGCCCTCGCGGGGGGCGCGCGCCTTGCTCGAGGTGGTCGCGGGCTGGCGGCCGCGCCTGGAGGCGGCGCTGCACCGGTACGTCGGGGTCACCATCGAGGACAAGGGCTACTCGCTGGCGGTGCACTACCGACACGCGCCCCACCCCCAGCGCGTCCGTGCCGCCATCCGCGCGGCCGGGGCGCGGCTGGGCGAGGTGCGCATGGTGGGCGGCAAGCGGGTGGTCAACCTGATCCCCGCGCAGGCGCCCGACAAGGGCATGGCGCTGGAGCGGGCGCGGGTCCGCCTGGGCTGCCAGACCGCGCTCTACGTGGGTGACGACGACACCGACGAGGACGTCTTCGGCCTGGGTCATCCCGAGCGTCTGCTCACCGTGCGCATCGGCAGCAAGCGCGCGTCCCAGGCGGAGTATTATCTCGACGACCAGCGCGCCATCGATGACCTGCTGCGACTGCTGCTCGACAGCCGCTGAGACGCCATGTCCACGCCCCCTTCCACCCTCGACCGCCCTGCGGCAGCAACCGCACGCGATCCCGACTCTGAGCCAGAGTCAGAGCCTGCCGAACCTGCCCCCCGCCCGTTCACCGATCGACTGACCCGGCTGCCGCGCGGACTGCTCGGCCTGCTGCGGCCCGAGAACGCGCCGCTGGAGATGCAGATCCTGGGGCGCACGCTGCTGCACGCGGCGCTGGTCGGCCTGGGCGCCGGCCTCATCGGCGCGGCGTTCTTCGCCGGGCTCGAGTACATGCAGTGGTTCTTGCTCGAGTACCTGTGCGGCTACTCGCCGCTTCGCGCCCATGGCGAGCGCTTCATCCCGGGCGAGATCTCCGGCAGCTTCCGGCCCTGGCTCCTGGTGTTTCTCCCCGCGCTGGGCGGCCTCGCCGCGGGCCTCATCATGCGCATGGCGCCCGAGACGCGCGGCGGGGGCGGCGACGCCATGATCGACGCGTTCCATCACTCCAGCGGCGTCATCAGGCGTCGCGTCATGTGGGTCAAGGCGCTGGCCTCGCTGTTCACCCTGGGCACCGGCGGCGCCGGCGGGCGCGAGGGGCCGACCATGCAGATCGGTGGCGCGCTCGGCTCCGCGGTCGGCCGCGCGCTGCGGGTCATCGCGCAGGAGCGCCGCGTGCTGATGGTGGCCGGGGTCGCGGCCGGCATCTCGGCGGTGTTCCGCACCCCGCTCGGCGCCGCCATCCTGGCCGTCGAGGTGCTGTATCGCGACGACTTCGAGGCCGAGGCGCTCATCCCCGCCATCCTCGGCAGCGTCATCGCCTACTCGGTGGTCATCTCGATCTTCGGCGAGTCGACCCTGTTCGCGCGCGCGCCGCGCTACCCCTTCATCCCGCGCCATCTGCCGCTATACGGCCTGCTGGCCGTCATGGTCGCGCTGCTGGCCACCGTCTTCGTGGGCACCCTGCGCCGGGTGCACAGCCTGTCGAACAAGCTGCCCGGTCCGGCCTGGATCCGTCCTGGGCTGGGCGGCCTGGCGCTGGGGCTGATGGCGGTGCCCCTCATCGTCTACCTGAGCGGTCGCCTGGCGGGTGATGGCAAGGGCCTCGGCATCTTCGGCGGCGGCTATGGCGCCGCGCAGATGGCCATCACCGGCGCCGACTGGCTGCCCACCGGCTGGGCCGGGGTGGAGATCTTGCTGTTCCTGTGCGGCGTCAAGATCCTGGCGGCGTCGCTGACCATCGGCACCGGTGGCAGCGCGGGCGACTTCGCGCCGTCGCTGGTGATGGGTGCGCTGTTCGGCGGCGCCTTCGGGCGCGCGGCGCAGCTCATCCTGCACGACCCGACCATCGACCCCGGCGCCTTCGCCCTGGTCGGCATGGGCGCCTTTTACGGGGGCATCGCCCACGTCCCCGTCAGCGCGCTGATCCTGGTCAGCGAGCTGGCAGGCAGCTACGACCTGCTGGTGCCCCTCATGCTGGCCGAGGGGATCGCCTTCGTGGCGCTGCGCAAGCGCCAGCTCTACTCGGCCCAGGTGCCGCTGCGCAAGGACTCCCCGGCGCATCGCGCCGACGTCGACATCGACGTGCTGCGCTCGGTCCAGGTCGCCACCGTGGTGGTCAGGAACCGCGCCTGGCTGACCTTCGAGCTGGCCACGCCCACGCACGAGCTGGCGCACACCGCCGCGCAGTCGACCTGGCAGGACATCTTCCCGGTGGTCGATGAGCTTGGCAACCTGAAGGGCATCATCACCAGCGATCGGCTGCGCTCGACCCGCGACGTCGAGGCCTTCACCATCGCCGCCGACGTGATGCAGCCCGTGGTCAGCGTGCGCACCCATGACAACCTGCGCATCGCCGCCGAGCGCATGCTGGCCAGTGGCCTGCGCGAGCTCCTGGTGCTCGACGAGACCGGCAAGACCATCGGCTTCCTCGACGAGGCCGAGATCTCGCGCGCCTTCCTGGAGGCCACCGGCAAGCGCTGAACCAGGAGTTGGCGACCAGAGCGGCGCTTGGTTCGTCGGATTTGATCTGCTCGATTGACTCCTCCAGCTCCACCAATCAGCAAGAAGGACGGGGCGATCGTGTGGAATTACCTCCGCTAATTGCTCCCAATTGCCCCCGGATACCAACGGCCCCCTTTCGTCCTGCCAACACAATGAACTTGCCCACCGGCCCGCAGCTCCCGCAGAAGCGTCTGAACTTGCTTGGCGGTGAGGTTGGGCAAGACCTCGCATAGCTCGGCCAAGGGGGTCCCGGGGTTGTCGCGAAGGTGCTTGAGCAGCAGCTCCTTCTGGGTAGGCCGCTCGAGCCCGGCCCTGCGAGTGTAGTCCGCGGGGCGGCCCACCAGACGATGGTACTTCCGGGCAACGACGAGGCGACGCTTCCCGGTCCGCTCAATCAGCCCCTGGTCGAGGAGCTTGGCAACTGAGCCTTGCACCGCTTGCGGGATCTTGCGTTCATGGCGAACGGCCTCCAACACCACCAGTTCATAGGTCGACAGGGAGCGTCCGCTCTCCTGAGCCACATGCTCGACGAGCCTGACAAACCCCTCGTCCTGCACCGATCCATGGAGGGTGAGCTGAACCTGAAACGCGTCGGAGCCTGCGAAGTCGAGCGGCTGCTTTCCCTCCTGGACCGCCGCTGTGAACATCAAGTCGGCGCCTTGGCCGGAGCGCTCCACGAGGCCGCAGCGGCTCAGGGCCTCCGCCAAGCGACGGTTCCTTGGTGACTGCCGGAACAGTATGTTTTCCGGGGTTATCCCCGGCGGAAACCCTCCAGGGCTCAAGATCTCCAACCGGGTCGGAAACTGCCTGACGAAGACGGAGCCCTGCAGGCGGTAGTCACGATGGCAGATTGCGTTGAGGATAGCCTCCCGCGTGGCGCGCTCGTTGAACGATGGTATGTCCCGCCGAAACAGACCGTCGACATACTGGTAGATCGTGTTGCGCTTGCTGATCTGGCTCCAGAGCAAGTCGTGGAACAGGAGAAAGCCCTCTCGATACTCCGCCCGTTCCGCAAACGCGACCTCGCCATCGTTGTGGCGGTACTCGAATACGACCTCGCCTTGCGGGAGATGCCGGCGCAGAGCTTGTGCGGTTCCAAGAAGGATGAGGGCGGCGTTCGTCACCTTTTTCCCGACGACGAGCTCGGCGTCCTCCAGTACCTGCGCCTGCGAGTGTGCTTTTGCGTCGGCGCGACGACGCGCAACGAGTTCGTGGAATCGACCGACCGCAACCGGCGAGAGCTCCGTCGGCGTCGCCCCAGGACAGATCGCTGACGAATAGTCCGGAACCCCCTCGTCGAACACCTTCTTGAGTTGATCTGGAGTCATGCTGACCAGGCTTTCGCCGGACCGCATGTGGTAGGCGCCGTCCACAGCTATCGGCATCCCGATCGGGCGTGAGGGCACGGCAAACACGAGAACGCGACCGTCTGGATGCACGAGTTCACGAGCCTCGATTCGCAACCGCAGCTTGTCGAGCAGCCGGCCACACACAGCGCCAAGGTCGAGGAAGGCCTGACTACCCACCACACGGCGGGGTCGCCGATCAGTCACCCCCAAGACCATGTGCCCTCCACCTTCGTTCGCGAGGGCCGCGCAGTACTTCACCAAGTTGTCGAAGTTGTACGACGACTTGGCCTCCTTGAACTCGAGGTGCTCAGCCTCGCGGTCGACCATCCAAACACCTAGCTGCTCAAGGGTGGACATCGCGCCTGCGCCGCTATTCCAGCGGCTGCCCCGCCAGCAGCTGGCCCAGGCCGGCCTCGTCGATGACCTTGGTGCCGTGCTTGCGGGCCGAGGCCAGCTTGGTGTCGCCGGTGTCGGCGCCGGCGACCAGGTACTGCGTCGTCTTGGTCACGCTCTTGTGGAAGGTGCCGCCGGCGGCCACGATGTCGCGCTCGAGGTCGCCGCGCGGGCGGGACAGCTTGCCGGTGACGCAGATGGTGACGCCGGCCAGCGGCCCGGTGCGCGGCGCCTCCTCGGGCTCGACCGGGTCGACACCGCGCGCCTGCAGCTTGCCGAGCAGCGTGCGGTTGCGCGCATCGGCGAAGAACTCGGCCACCGCGGCGGCGATGACCTCGCCCACCCCGGGCACGTCGTCCAGCGTGGCGTGCATCTTCTCGGCGTCGCCACCCTCGGACTCGGACAGCATCGCGGCCAGCGATCGGTAGCGCCTGGCGATGGCCTGCGCGGCCACGCCGCCGACGTGGCGGATGCCCAGCGCGGTCAGGAGGCGCGACAGGGTGGCGCTCTGGCGTGCCTTGTCGATGGCCTTGACCACATTTTCGGCGCTCTTTTCGCCCATGCGGTCGAGCTCCGCCAGCTGCCCCACCTCCAGCGCGAACAGATCGGCGACGTCCTTGATGAGGCCCTTCTCGCACAGCTGCAGCACCAGCTTGTAGCCGACGTTCTCGATGTTCATGGCGCCGCGGTGGCAGAAGAACTGGATCGACATCACGATCTGCGCCGGGCAGCTCAGGCTGTTGGGGCAGCGCAGCGCGACCTCACCCTCCTCGCGCACCAGGGCGTGGCCGCAGCTCGGGCAGCCGTCGGGCGGACCGATCACGGGGGCGTCGGCGTGCGCCACCACGCTGACGATCTGCGGGATGATCTCGCCCGCCTTCTCGATGATCACGCGGTCGCCGATGCGCAGCTGCTTGCGCGCCAGATCCTCGTAGTTGTGCAGGCCGGCGCGCTTGACCGTGGTGCCCGACAGCTCGACCGGGCTGAGCCACGCCACCGGCGTCACCGTGCCGGTGCGGCCCACCGAGTGCTCCACGTCCAGGATGACGGTCTCGGCGCGCTCGGGCTGGTACTTGTAGGCGATGGCCCAGCGCGGCGCCTTCGCGGTGGCGCCCAGGGTCCGGCGCTGCGCGTAGCTGTCGACCTTGACCACCAGGCCGTCGATGTCGAACGGCAGCGTGCGCCGCTTGTCCTGCCAGGTCTCGACCAGCCCCAGGACGCCGGCCAGGTCGGCGCAGCGCTCGACGCCCGGCGGCGTCGGCAGCCCGAGCTTGCGCAGCCAGGCCAGGGCGGCCCAGTGCGACGCGTTGAAGCTGTCGCCGACGACCTCGTACAGGCTGACCTTGAGCGGCCGCTTCGCCACCACGCTGGAGTCCAGCAGCTTGAGCGAGCCGCCCGTCGCGTTGCGTGGGTTCTTGAACGGCTCCTCGCCCTCGGCCTCGCGCGCGGCGTTGATCGTCACCAGCGCGCTGCGGTCCATGTAGACCTCGCCGCGCACGACGACATCGACCGGCTCGGCCAGCAGCGGTGGCAGCGCCCGGATGGTGCGCAGGTTCAGCGTGACGTCCTCGCCGGTGCGCCCGTCGCCCCGGGTGGCGCCCAGCATCAGCTCGCCGCGCGCATAGGTCAGCTCGATCGAGATGCCGTCGATCTTGGGCTCCACGACATACGCCGGGGTCTCGCCCTCGAGGCCGCGCAGCACGCGCTCGTGGAACGCCGTCAGCTCCTCGGCCGAATACGTGTTGTCGAGCGACAGCATGGGCACCGCGCGCTCGACCTTGACGAAGGCGCTCAGCGGCTCGAAGCCGACGCGCCGGGTCGGCGAGTGCGCGACCACCAGCTCGGGGTGCGCCGCCTCCAGCTCGCGCAGGCGCCGGTACAGCTGGTCGTACTCGAAGTCGCTGATGGTCGCCGCGTGCTCGACGTAGTAGCGGCGGTCGTGCTCGAGGATCTCGCGCACCAGCGCGAGGTACTCCGCGGCCGGAGGCGTCACTTCACGGGAGGGGTCAGCGTCCGCTCGCGCTCGGCCAGGCTGGCCGCGACGCGGTCGCCCGCCACCGGCGCTGCCACCGGCTGCTGCACGCTCGGGTTGTGTGCGCGCAGCCGGGTCGCGTCGTCACCATGGACCGGGACCGACTGTGGCGCCGGGGACACTGCGGGACGACCCTTGCTCAAGCTGTCGAAGCTGATGCTGCGCATACCACCACCTCCAGGAACCGCCCCCGAATACCCCCAAATCGTCGCTGATGCAAGTCCGCGGCACAAGCAGGCAATTTCCGGCCCGCCAGGCCCCGTGCTTGCGCGAGAGGTTGCCGGAAAGTCACGCACGGAGGGTGCATCCAGCCTAGCTTGGCGGCATGCAACGGATGGGACCTTACCGCAGCGGCCGAGCCACGACACCTGCGCGCAAGCTGGAGCTGGGCCTGCGCGCGCGCGTTGTCCTGAATCGCCCCTCGGTGATGCTGGCGACGCTGCTCCTGCTGGTGGCCTCGATGGCGGCCTGGCACGTCGCGGGCTGGTCGTCGCTGCTGCGCCCCACGCTGGGAAGCGGTCCCCACGCCAGGGCGGAGGCAACCGTCGAGTCGGTCGAGCCCCGGAGCGACACCTGGGTGGTGCGTTTCGTCTTCAGGACCCCGGACGGCCGCACCGTTCGCGGCGTCTCGTTCGCAGGCCTCGACCGGGCCGGCATCGCCCCCGGCGACCACCACGAGGTCGAGTATGACCCCACGCACCCCGACCGTGCCCGCATCCCGGGGCTCGCGGAGGTGCGCTACCAGGGCCGCGACTTCCTGTCCCTGGCCTGGCCGCTGGGGTTCGCCGCGGCACTCCTGGTCATCGGGCTGCGCGCCGGCTCCAAGCAGCTGCGCATGCTCAGGCTCGGTCGCCTCGTGCAAGCGCGCTTCGTCGGCACCGAGCGGTCGCCCGAGGGCACGTCGTGGCTACGCTATGAGCATGTCGGCGCTGACGGGACAGTCCACACCGCGCGTACACGGCCATCCGCGGTCACGCCGGCCAAGGGCAGCCCAGAGCACCTGCTGCTGCATCCCTCCGACGAGGGTCTGGGCTGTGCGCTGGCGGAGTTGCCCCGCGGAGTTCACGTCGTCGATGGACGGGTGCGCGGCAGCTGGCCAGCATGGCTGGCGGTGTGCGGCATGGCGGCGCTCGCGATCCACGTCGTGGGAGCGCTGCTGGGACGCATGCCGCCCATGGAGCCCTTCCTGTGAAGACGTAGACCGAGGGCGCGCTGGCGCGGTTCAGTCCGGGATCGGCGTGGTGTCCGGATCGCCTGGGCGACGCGGCTTGGGCGTCTCCACCTCGGCCTCGGCCTCGGCCTCGACCTCGAGGTCGGGCAGCGGGACGTCGTCGTCGGTGACGTCCTCCAGCGGCGGCGGCATCAGCGTGCCGGCCTCGCCCTCGAGCGTCATCGGCGCCTCGTACATCGGCGTTTCGGGCTCGTCGGGCACCACCATCGCCATCGGCTTGACCTTGCTGCCGGTGCGCTCGAAGCCGGAGCCCTCGAGCAGGTCGGGGATCGAGACCGGAGCGCGCGACTCGCTCTGGAAGGCCTCGATCTCCTCCTCGCTGGCCTCGATGGAGTCCTCGTCGACCTCGAACTCGCGGCCGTGGCCGACCATGATGTCGTTGGGGCCGCGGTTCGAACCCATGGCGAACTGCGGCTGCTCGGGGGCGGGCGGATCGATCAGCGCCTCTTCACCCTCGATGTCGTAGCCCTCGCTGCTGCCGTCGTCGTCCTGGCCCTGGCCAGCCGCCTCGGCCTCCAGCTCGTCGATGTCGACCTCGCCGGTGACCAGCTCGATGGCCTCGGGCTCCTCGGGCGGCGGCTCGGGCATCAGGCCGGCGTCGGCCGACTTCTTGAGGCCGCGCAGGCAGCCCGCCTTGACGGTGACCTGGAAGGCGCGGTCGCCGAAGTACGAGTCGATGGCCTGCTTGATGTACCAGAACACGTCCTGCAGCTCGCGCCCGGTGCCGGCGATCTCCTTCCACGCCGCCAGCGGGCCGTACTCGACCACGGGGGCGAAGAAGAACTCGCGCGACGACCGGAACAGCAGCGAGAACTCCTCGACGTCCAGCTTGACGTCGCTGAGGCCGGTCTTCTCCATCCACTGGATGGCGGTGTCCGGCTCGGGCAGCTGTTGCTCGAGGTGGCGGTCGAGGCGCGCCAGCATCTCGTGCTTGTCGTGCTTGGTCAGGACCTCGCGATAGATGTCGTAGAACTCGCTCCAGGTGCCGCGCAGCGGCAGCGTCGCGACCACGGTGCCGCCGACCTTGGTCACGCGCGCGAAGTCACGCAGCGCGGCGCGCGGGTCGGAGAACTCACCCAGGCCGAGGTTGCAGGTGACGATGTCGTAGACCTCGTTGGCGAACGACAGCCGCGGGGTCGCGCTCTCGGTGCGGAAGAAGATGCGCTTGCCGGCCATGTCGCCGGCCTTCTTGCGCGCGACCTCCAGCATGGCGGACGACGGGTCGATGGCGATGATGCGGGTGGACGGGTCGACCTTGCGCGCCAGCTCCAGCGTCGCGAAGCCGGTGCCGCAGGCGACGTCGAGGACCATCGCCTTGTGCGGCACCTCGCCCAGTCGATGCATCAGCATGCGACCGAAACGACGTGACCAGATCGGAAGGATCTCGTCGTCGTAGACGCGTACGTACTTCTCGTGCTTGTGCGTCCGCTTGTTCAAATGGAGACCTCGGGTCCGTCCGAATGCCGTTCGCTAGCTTCCCCTGGAAGCTGGCGGTTTCCAGCCCTTGACTGGCCCAGTTGGTCGATGATCCCCATCATATCGGCCGGAAACGAACTTGCAAGTCATGATGTAGAGCGCGTTCGAAAGTCGGTTGAGCAGTAACACCACGTCATTGCGTGCTGGTTGCGCCGTGGGGTCAGCAGCGGCGAAGGCAGTCAGCGCCGCCAGCTCGGCCTCGCGCGCCAGCGCACGCGCGCTGTACAAGCGGGCCACTACCGGGCCCTGGCGTACGCTGGGATACATGAAAGGAACGCCGTAATACTCGAAGGTGTGGTGCGAGACGTGGCGGATGGCGTCGGGTGACAGCCCCAGCATCTTCCACTCGTCGAGCGGGCGCCCGGTGACCTCGGCGCCCACGGCCTTGCGCGTCAACTCGAGCAGCTCGCCCAGCTCACCGACCAGGGTGCCGGCGGCGGCGGCGTTGGCCTCGACCTGGGCCTCCAGCAGGGCACCCTGCAGGGTGTCGAGCTTGCCGCGCAGCACGATGCGCGGGTGCGTCTTGGGCACCAGCGACTCGTCGTCGACCAGGTGGGTCAGGTGCTCGGGCTTGGCGGCCAGCCGCTCGCCGGTCGCCAGCACGCGGTACTTGCCGGCTGGTGCAGGGCCGCCCGGGCGGGCGCCCAGGCTGTCGCCGGCGGCGCGGGCGTCGCGGCGGGCATCGCGCGGATGGCGCGCGACGTCGACCACCGCAGCGGCGAAGGCGCGCGCGGCGGCCTGGCACGACGGCAGGTCACCGGCCAGCCAGCCGCCACCATAGTTGGTCTCCGACGGCGGGCCGAACCACTTCTTGAGCTCGACCGGCGCCGCCTTCAGCGCGGCGGCGAGGCCGACCAGCGACTCGGCCGGCGGCGCGATGAGGTAGGCCAGCGGCGACCCCGGCGGGATGCCGGCCTCGCGTGACAGGTAGCTGCCGGTGGCCGCGACCACGTGCGGGAAGAAGCCCAGCCGGCCGGCGGCGTCGGCGGCATAGAACCAGGCCGACTGCTCCAGCGTGCGCACACAGGCGGCCAGCGCGACATGGATGATGTCGGGATCGGCGGCGGCGTAGATCCCGATGACCTCGCCCGACAGCGGGCCCGAGGCGTGCGCCGACCCGGCATAGAACGACCTGGCGTAGACCACCGCGGCCGGCGCCGCCTTGGTGCCCTCGTCGAGCGCGACATACAGCGCGTCGTCGATGGTCGCCGTGATGATGCCGACGCTGGTCTGCTCCGGCGTCAGGCCGAGCTTGGCCGCGAGCTGCGCGTCGACGCGCGAGATGACCCGCGTGGACAGCACCTCGGGCTTGAGCGGTGGCAGGTCGACCAGCAGGCTCACAGCACCACGCCCGACTTCTTGGCGGCGAGGATGCGCACGCAAGCGTCGGCCACGGTGACCGCGGCGCGCGCCGGGTCGAGGCCACGCGGGTTGATGTTCGACACCACCTCGCGGTCGGCGTCGCTGGCCCCCGCGGGCGGCTTGTAGATGTAGTACGACGACATCGAGTCGGCGAAGCCCAGGCCGGGGCGCTCGCCGCAGGTGAACACGGCGGCCTCGGCGTCGACGATGCGCGCGATCTCGTCCATCACCTTGACGCGGGAGTGGCGCACGAACAGCGGCGTGCCGACGCGGATGCCGCGCGCGGCGAGCTGCGTGGTCAGCGCGCCGTGGAAGGTCTCCAGGTGCTGGTTCAGCGCCGCCGCCGACAGGCCGTCGCCGTAGATGACCTGCAGCTGGGGCGCATGTTGACAGCGTGACAAGATGGTGGCGCGTGCAGCGTCGCTGAGGACGCGCCCGCGGTCGGGGCGCGCCAGGAAGATGCGCTTGTCCTCGGCCTGCGTCATGACCTCGAAGATGCCCAGGCGCGCGAGCAGCTCGGGCTCGACCTCGCTGAGCACGGCGTCCTTGGCGGCGGCGTGGTCGGCGCGGAAGCGCAGCATGGTCGCGGTGCGGTAGCGGTTGCCGGCCCGGCCGACGCCGATGCGCGCGGGCGTGGCGCGCAGCATGGCGGCCATCGCGGCCGGATCCTGCGCGGTGCCCCCGTTGATGGCGACGCCGCGATCGTTGGGGATCAGCAGCGCGCCGCCCGAATCGAGCTCGCGCGTGGCCCCGGCGGCGCCCAGCTCGGCGACCAGGGCGGCGCGCACCAGTGCCTCGATGGCCTTGCGGTCGACACTCATGAGAACAGGCTCGCGTCGCCGGCGCGCGCGGTCAGGTGGCCGTCCTGCATCAGGCCCATGTCCTCCAGCCAGCGCTCGAACTCTGGCGTGGGGCGCAGCCCCAGCAGCGAGCGCAGCGCGGCGTTGTCCTGGTAGCTCGACGACTGGTAGTTCAGCATGACGTCGTCACCCATCGGCAGCGCCATGAAGAAGTTGAGGCCCGCGGTGGCCAGCAGGACCTCCAGGTTCTCGAGGTCGTTCTGGTCGGCGTCGGCGTGGTTGGTGTAGCAGGTGTCGCAGCCCATGGGCAGGCCGTGCAGCTTGCCCATGAAGTGGTCCTCCAGGCCGGCGCGCGTGATCTGGCGCGCGTCGAACAGGTACTCGGGGCCGATGAAGCCGACCACGGTGTTGACCAGGAAGGGATCGAAGTGGCGCGCCAGGCCGTAGTTGCGCGCCTCCATGCACAGCTGGTCGGCGCCGAAGTGCGCGTCGGACGACAGCGCGCTGCCCTGCCCGGTCTCGAAGTACATCACGTTGGGGCCGGTGGCCTGGCCCAGCTTCAGCGTCATGTCCCAGGCCTCGTGCAGCATCGGGATGGTGATGCCGAAGGCCTTGCACGCCTTCTCGCTGCCGGCCAGCGACTGGAACATGAGGTGCAGCGGCGCGCCCTTCTCCAGGGCCTTCATCTGCGTGGTCACGTGCGACAGGCAGCAGTTCTGCGTCGGCACCTTCCAGTCGGTGATGAAGCGGTGCGTGGCCTCGAGGATCGCGGTCGTCGAGTCGACGTTGTCGGTCACCGGGTTGATGCCGAACACGGCGTCGCCGCAGCCGTAGGACACGCCGTCGCGCAGCGAGGCCATGATGCCCTCGATCGAGTCCGAGGGGTGGTTGGGCTGCAGCCGGTTCGACAGCCGCCCCTCCAGGCCGAGCGTGCTGTTGCAGTGCACCACGACGCGGATCTTGCGCGCGGCGCTGATGAGGTCGAGGTTGGTCATCAGCTTGGCGCACGCCGCGATGGTCTCGGAGCTGAGGCCGCGCGACAGGCGCAGCAGCTCGGGGCCGCGGTTGGCTGGATCGAGCACGTGCTCGCGCAGCTCGGCGATGGTCCAGCCCTTGATGCTCTGGTACACGGGCTGGTTCAGGTCATCGATGATGAGGCGGGTGACGGCGTCGTCGTCATAGGGCACCACCGGGTTCTCGGTGATGTCGGCGACGGTCAGCTCGCTGAGCACGACCTTGGCGGCGACGCGCTCCTGCGCGGTCTCGGCAGCGACCCCGGCGAGGCGGTCGCCCGACTTCTCCTCGTTGGCCTTGGCCAGCACATCCTTGACGTCCTTGTAGACGTAGGTCTTGCCGCGGAGCGTGGCCTTGAGCAGCACGGGAGGGATCGTTATGCCGACATGCGCACCCGAGTCAATCGAGGCTATGCTTCGGCCATGACCACGCGGGCCCTGGCGCTGCTGACGCGGTGTAGCGACGCCGCCGAGGCCACCGCCCTGCGCGCCATGCTGGCCGAGGGCGGCATCGAGAGCCGCGGCGCCAGCGGCGACGGACGCGCGGTGCTGGTCGCCGCCGGCGAGCTGGCCGAGGCGCGCGCCCTGCTTTCTGCTTGGCAGGCTGTCAACATCACGCGCGACGCCATCGCCGAGGACGACGCCCGCCCCGAGCGCCGGGACGAGCTGCTCTTGCCCCGGCGCGAGCTCGACCTCGACCTGGCCCAGCTCAAGGGCTTCGGCAGCCCGGCCGGGCGTCGTCGCCGCCGCGCCTTCTGGCGCGCCCTGTTCCCCGGCTTCGGCGCCGGCCACTGGGTCGCCCGCCGCCGCGGCCTGGCCGCCCTGCTGGCCGTCACCGAGGGCGTCGGCATCGCCAACGTCGCCCTGGCGCACAAGGTGATGGGGCTGTTGCTGGTTGCGGTCGCCATCACGGTCGACCTGGTGGGTTCGCAGCTGGCCTTGCGTCAGTGGTAGAGTGGCGACATGCATTGTCCTGGGTGTGGGGGGGAGGCCGCCGGCGGAACCGTGAGCTGTCCGCGCTGTGGTGAATCGACGGTCGCCGTGCGCCATGCGGTGCCGTTGCCAGTGGCTGGGCTCAGGCTGGCCAACGCCTGCGCCTGCTGCCTGGCACCACCCACCACCAGCATCCCGTTCCAGTCTGCCAAGGTGGTCTGGGGCGGCCTGCAGAAGACCGGCACCATGCGCGTGCCCATGTGCGGCGACTGCACGCGCGATCGCACCGAGCTCATCAAGTGGGTCAGCATCGTGTCGTTCGTGCTGGCCGGCGTGCTGGCCTTCTTCGTGGCCAATGCGCTGGTGCCCAAGGCGCGCGACCCCGAGCAGGACCAGGGCATGCTGCGCGTCCTGTTGATGGTCGGCATCGCCGGCGCCGGCGGCGGGCTGGGCCGCTTGCTGGCCAGCCGGACCAAGAAGAGCGCGCGCCCTGGCCACACCGCCTTGTGTCGCCCCATCGATCCGCCGACCGAGCCAGGCGGCAGCGTGCTGGTGCACAACCGCGCCTACGCCGCGATGTGCAGCGCAGCGAGCCAGCAACGCTGAGCGCAGATGCGCTGAGATGAACGGAGACGAGCGGTTGCTCAGCGCCGCGCGAGGGTCGCCGGCGTGGTCAGGCTGAAGGCGCGGCGCTGCAGGACCTTGCTGGTGACGGGGGCGGCTTCGCGCACGTTGGCGACCAGGCCGACCTTGGTGGTGGCGTGGGCAACCGCGACCAGCCACATGCCGGGGCGGACATTGCGCACGTCGCTGCTGGGGACGCGGACCCAGGGCAGGAGCTGGCGCTTGCCGGCGGTGGGGGTTTCGCCGCGGAACTTCACCGTGGCGCTGTCGCCGCCGCGGGTCACCGAGGCGACCTCGCCAGCCAGCCAGGCCACCGGGGTGTCACGCTCGAGGCGCTCGATGACGGGGCGCCAGCTGATGGGGCGCATGGTGATGGCCAGCGCGGCCTCGTTGCCGAGGTCGACCGGGGGCTTGACGCCGGTGGTGGCAGCCAGCAGGCGGGGGTCGATCCCGGTGCGCGCGGCGGCGGTGAAGTCGTTCCAGCGCGTGCGCTCGGCGGCCATCGAGGCCGACTGCTGCGCGAAGATCTCGGCCTGCACTCGGGTCAGATCGGCGGGCACCTCCAGCAGCGTGTTCTCGGCGTGGCCGAGGACGGGATCGCGCAGCGCGATGGCCAGGCGCACCATCAGCTCGGTCATCGGACGCGCCACCGGGCCGGCCAGGCACTCCCAGGTCGGACGGCCGCCGGCCTCGCAGGCGCGCACGAAGTCGTCACGCAGGGTGCGCACGCGGGCGACGTGGGCCGCGCTGGCGCTGCGCGACTTCAGCGCGGCCTCGACGTCCACGGTCAGGAGCTCGGCGCGCTCGAACAGCGGCGCCATCGCCTTGCGGGCCGCCGCGCGACGTGCCCGCACCTGCGCGGGCAGGGTGACATAGAGCTCCTTGCGGCGCGGATCCAGGGTGCCGGCGAGGCGGATGATCTCGCGCTGCGACGCCGCCAGCCGATCCATGAAGTCGGTGCGCATCTGCGCCGGCAGGTCGATGGTGTTGAGCGCAGTCATCACGCGGGTGCCGTCGATGCGACGCGCATACGACGACAGCGCGCCGATGGCGACCGGCGAGCGCCGCGCGCCCGCGGGGGCGCACACGCCTTCACCGACGCAGTCCACCACCATCAGGGCCGCCGTGAAGTGGCCGAACATCTGCTCATCGAAGTCGCTATACAGCGCCTTCCACAGGTCGCCGCGATACGACGCGTTGCACATCATGCGACCGACCAGGTCGCGCGGCGCCAGGGTGCGCTGAAGCTGGCTCTTGCCGCCGAAACCCTTGCACAGGCCCGCCGCCGACTTGAGCGCGGTCGGCTTGCCGCTGGCCAGCTGCGCATCCGACCGCCCGCGCCCCGTCGTCGACGACGCCCCGCCACACCCCGCCAGCGCCACGATTGCCACGAAAACAGCTGCCTTCATCACCCACTCCAGAAAGGTCCGACCAATTCAACCGGCAGCGAATAGCACGCATGCCGCGGCGTGTCAAACCGCTGTGTTCTGGCGGGATGTACGGCCTTGTCGGGCAAGGCTTCCGTGGCGAGGCGAAATCTCAGGGGGCGGCGGGAAAGGTGATGTTGACGAGGACGGGGTGAGGCTCGCCGTCGATGGTCTTGGCGAACCTCCAGGTCGAGACGGCGGTGTTGAGGCATGAGTCGATGAGCCAGCGGCCCGACCCGGTACTCGTGACGTTGCGCCAGTTCACTGGACCGAGCGGCATCACAGTGAAGGAGAGCTGTGCTCGCCCAGTCGGGGACGGGCCGTTTTCCCCGGGATCGCGCAGGCATTCGGTGATGTCGTCGAGATAGACGTCGCGGATCCGCTGCGGCAGCGAGGGATCCACCGGCGTCTCGTCGGTGCTGACGACCTCGAACTGGATGGGCGAGCGCGGTGGCGGGGGAGGGGCGGCCACGACGGGAGCAGCACGCGCCAGTGAGGCCGCGATCGCTGGCAGCTGGCTCTCGAAGACACCCCAGATTTGCTGGGCTCTTGGCGACCCTTCGGCCGCGAGCGCTGTGCGGGTGCGCTCGAGCGCGAAGCGCGTGACCTGGTAGTCGGGCGCGCTCATGAGCTGGCGCTGCTCGGCCGAGAACAGTGTGTCGGGACCTGCCTCGGGAACGTGGCAAGCCTCGACCACGGCGGCGGCCGCCTGGGTCCTCTCATCCCGCGTGATTGAGGCGTATCCGTCAAGCCGCTTCGCGCAGGCGCGGCTGAACAGACCCGGCGTCGTCGACAACATGGGCAGCAGGAGCTCGACCAGCGAAGACGGTTTCGAGTTGGGCAGCTGCTTGCTGATGACCTCGAGCCGAGCGAGGTCGGCATTGTCGAGCTTGCGCGGCTTGTCGCCGCAGCCGAGCGTCAGCAGCGCGACCAGCAGGCCTCCTGATTTCAGCCGTTTCATGGCCGTCAGCAGGACGATGGCAGCGTGCAGCGGCCTGAGTCATAGCAGCAGTCGAGGCTCCCTGTGCAGGGGTCGCCACAGTCGACGCTCTCGCCATGGCAGTCGTTCCAGATTCCGCAGCGGCCGGTGGTGCACACGTTCGGACACTGGCAGAAGCCGGAGAAGCAGGTCTCGCCCCCCCCGCACTGGGTGCTCGACGTGCATTGCTTGCACTCGCCGTTGACGCAGAAAGGCACGTTCGCGTTCTTGAGAGCGCACTGGCTATCGTCACTGCAGGCCTGACAGGTGTTGCCAAAGTTGCAGATGGGCCGCGAGCCGGTGCAGTGTTCGTTGCTGGTGCATTCGACACAGGCGTTCGAGCCGTTGCACTGCAGGCCGCCGCCGCAGTGGCTCGCGGTGGTGCAGCGCACGCAGGTTCCGCCGCTGCAGGCGGGTGTCGCGCCGCCGGAGATTGCGCTGCATTCGCCATCGCCAGTGCAGCCGCGACAGGTGTGGCTGCTGGCGTCGCAGAAGGGTGTGCCGCCGCCGCAGCGGGCGTTGGAGAGACAGACGACGGCGGTGCCGCTGAGGGTCAGCACCGCGCTGCCACCAGTGCTGGCCGTGACCTGCACGCTGCCAGACGCGGCGCCGGTGCTGCCCGGGGCGAAGGTCATGGTCACGGTGCAGCTGGCGCCGGGAGCCAGCGCCGCGCCGCAGGTGGTCGTGCGCGAGAACGGGGCCGCGACGGCTGCGACCGTGAGTGCGCTGGTGGCGACCTCGCCGCTGTTGCTGATGGTGAAGGTATGGGCCTGGCTGGTGCCGGTCTCGAGCAGGCCGACGTCGATCAGGTTGGGCGCCTGCACAGCGAGCTGTGCGGGTGCCTGGCCGAGTCCGGTGAGGCTGGCCTGCGCGGCTCCTCCGGGGTTGGCGGTGATGGAGAGGGTGGCGGTCTTGGTCCCCACACTCTGGGGTTGGAACACCACCCGGACCTGACAGGTCTGGCTCTGGGACAGGGTTGCGCTACAGGTCGTGCTGGCGACGCGGAAGTCACTGCCCGGCAAGCTCACGGTGAGCGCGCCGCTTGGGTTCTGGCCACCGTTGGTGACGGTGAAGACGACCTCGGGGCCGCTGGTGTTGCGTGGGATCCCACCGAAATTGTGCGTCGCGGGCGCCACTGTCAGGGCAGCCTGGGTGATGCCGGTGCCGGTGAGCCCGGTCATGGCGGTGGCGGCGCCAGCGCTGGCGACCAGGCTAGCGGTGCGCGTGCCAGTAGCGGTGGGCGCGAAGGCGACGCTGGCGTTACAGCTGGCGCCGGCGGCCAGGGCCATGGCGGCACAGGCGCTGGTCCCCGACAGCGCGAAGTCGCCCGCGTGGCTGCCACCGCGCGACAACGCCACGGGCATGCTCAAGGCGACGTCGCCAGTGTTGGTGACGGTCACGGTGCGCGTCGCCGAACTGGTGGTCAGCGCGACCGAGCCGAAGTCGGCGATGGCGGTGATCGCGAGCGCGCCGGGGGCCTGCCCCTGCCCGCGCAGGGTCGTGCTGGTGGTGCCGCCCGGAGTGGCGCTCACGTTCAGGGTCGCGCTGTGGTTGCCGCGCGCGGTGGGGTGAAAGCGCACCCAGATGTCGCAGCTGGCAGAGGCCGCGAGGGTGCGCCCCACGCAGTCGTCGCTGTCGAGCTCGAACTGCGCGGCGCCGCTGCCGCCGATGCTGGCGGCGGCCAGCAGGCCGGTGGGGGAGCCGCCCGAGTTGGTGATGGTGATGCGCTGCCTCGCCGCGGTCGCCGCCAGCAGGGTGGCTGGGAAGTCGAGGCCCGCGGAGGGACCGGCCACCAGCTGTCCGCCCTGGGCGCCGCTGCCGCTGAGGTTCGAGTGCAGCGTGCTGCCGCCAGCAACGACGCTGAGCATGCGCGGCGCGCTGCCGACGCTGGTGGGCGTGAAGGTGACCTCGATGCTGCAGGTAGCGCCGCCAGCCAGAGGACTCACGCACGGGACGGTGCTGGTTCCGATGCTGAACGGCGCCGCCACCGTGGGCGCCATGAAGCTGGCGGCGACGTCGCCCTGGTTCGACAGCGTGAGGGTCTGTGACGCCGACAGGCCGATGGTGGTGATGCCGAAGTCATAGCTGGACGGCGACAGCACGAGGTTGGCGGGGGCCAGCCCGCTGCCTCCGAGGTCGGCGCCCACGGTGCCGCCGGGCGCTCCCGCGACGGTCAACCGAGCCGTGCGATCACCGCGGGCACGCGGCGTGAAGCTGACGCGCACGGTGCACGAGACGCCGCTGGCCAGCGGGCCCTGGCAGCCCGCGACCGCACTGAAGTCGGCCTGGTTCGCTCCGGTGATGGTCGTCATCAAGGAGCCAGTGTCTGCGCCGCCACCATTGGAGATGGTGAAGACCGCCTCGGTCGCGGACGATGACCCCAGCTCCACCGGGCCAAAGGCGCCCATGCCCGTGATCGCAAGCGCGCTGGGCGGGACCCCGGCGCCCATCAGGGCTGCGGTGTTGCTGACGCCACCGAGCTCGCTGACCACCAGCGTGACGCCGGCAGCGCCGACGGTGTCGGGTCTGAAGCGCACCTCGACCGTGCATGACGCGCCCGGATCGAGCCCCTGGTTCTGACAGGTATTGTCCCCAGTGCTGAACGCTGCGGCCTGGGCGCCGACGAGCTCCACGCTCAGGTTCCCGAGCGGCAGCGCGCCGTCGTTCGTGATGGTGAAGCTCGCTGGCGCTGCGCTCTGCCCCAGCGCGGTCGCCGCGAAGGTGTGTGCGCCAGGCGTGATCTTCAGAGCGCCCGGATCGACGCCGGTACCAGCGAGGTCGATGCTCAAACCGCCCACCATGAGCGTTCCGGTGATGGCACCGGGCGCGACGGGTGTGAGGGTGACGCCGATGCTGCAGCGCTCGCCGGCACCCAGCGCGGCAACGCAGCCGCTGCTGGCCAGCGTGAACACCGAGCTCGACACCTCGGCTGCGAGGACCGCGCTGGGCTGCCCGCCGTTGTTGCTGATCTCGACCGCCAGCACCGTGCTGGTGCTGCCAACGGCGACGGGGCCGAACTCGAGCTTGGTCGGGTTGGCGCTCAGCGTGGCTGCGACACCGCCGTCGCCCTCGACGGTGTGCCGACCCAGCGTGACGGTGATGCGATTGACCGTGCCGTCGACCAGCGTGGTGTGCACGCTGCCGCGCTCGAGCACGCCGGACGCACCATGGGCGACTGCGGTGATGTCGAGCGCCTCGGTGCCGCTGGCGTGCAGGCTGATCGAGGTCGGTAGGGTCAGCTCGCCCGTGGACGGCCGCAGCTGGTGCGTGGCCATGCGGCCACCGGCGCTGACCTGCAGCTCGACATGGGTGATGGGGCCGACCGCGGGGGCCGCGTTGTCGACCGTGATCAAGGCGTAGGTCTCGTCGCTCTCGGCGCAGCCGGCCATCAGCCAGCCCAGCGCACAGGTCAGCAGCACGGCGCGATGCATGGTTCTCCTCATGGGAACAGCTCGTGGTTACCGAAGTCGCTGGCGGGCGGGGCGTCGCTGCCGCCGCGCGTGAGCAGGAAGATGGTGGCGCCAGTGGCGACCACGCCGACGCCGGCCCAGAACCACCAGCGCTTGAGCAGCGGGCGCGGGCGGTCATGGCTCGGCGCGGCGGCGGCGCTGTCGCCGGGCGCGGTCTCGACCTGGCCAGGCGAAGGGATCTTGGCGCGCGGCTCGATGGCGTGAGTCGGCGGCGCGACCCGCTCGCGCTCCTGGCGCGCGAGGGTCTCGTCGATCTCGCGGATGCGGCCCTCGACTTCGACGCGGTTGGGCGCCTCGGGCATCGCGTTGAGGTAGCTCTTGTAGAAGCGCACCGCGCTGGCGGGTTCGCCCGACAGGCGATAGGCCTGGCCGATGTTGTAGAGAAAGAAGGGGTTGGCGATGAGGCGGTAGGCCTCCTTGTAGGCCATGATGGCGCGCGCGTAGTCGCCTAGGTTGTAGGCCTTGGTGCCGTCCTGATACAGGCGCTTGGCCTCACGCTCGGCGTCGGGATCGGGACTGTCGGCCAGCGCGGGTCGCGCGAGCGCGAGCAGCAACAACAGGACCAGCTTGCGCATCACTTGCCTCCGAACGGATCGAGGGTGCCTTCCTCGTTGTGGCGGACCGGGCCCGTCGGGGACGGACTCGGAGAGGGTGACGAGGTGGGAGCGGGACGTTCGGCCCCACGTTCGGGCGCGCGTTCGGGCGCGCGGCCGTGGCCGCGACGATGCGCCTGCGGTGCCGTCGCTGGCGGACTCGGCACCGGTGCTGGTGCGACCGCTCCCGCGTCGGCGCGCTCGGCGACCACTGCCGCGTCGGCCGCCGCGGTGACTTCGGTCAGCGCTGCATCGGGTGCCGCGGCCAGGCCCGGCGCCATCGGCGACGGCGCTGGTTGCGCCCCCACCGCCTGCGCGGACCTCGGCCGCTCCGGTCGACGCAGCCAGAGCCAGCCGAGAACGCTGAAGACCGCCAGCAGTGCGGCGGCCGGGAACGCCCAGCGTCGACCGCTGAGCCCCGCAGGCTCGCCGCGCACGACCACCGACGAGCCCAGCGTGGTCGGCGTGCGCGGTCCGGCGCCCGTGATGCTGCGCGGCCCACCCGGCGACGCCGCGGGCAGGCCACTCGACGGACGTCCGCCGAGCTCCCGCCCGAGCTCGTCCATGCTCTGCTGACGCTGTGCCGGATCCTTGGCCAGGGCGCGCAGGATGACCGCCTCGAGCTCTGCGGGCAGCTCGGGCGAGAGCTCGCGCGGGGGCCTCGGCGCCTCGACCATGTGCGCCATCAGGAGCTCGCCCATGCCCTCGTGCGCGAACGGCATGCGCCCGGTCGCCATCTCGTACAGCACACAGCCCAGCGAGTAGACGTCGGTGCGCGCGTCGACGCTGCCCGAGCCGCGACACTGCTCGGGCGACATGTACGCCGGCGTGCCCATGATGCTACCGGTGCGGGTGCGCGTCGCGGCGCCGCGCTCCGCGGCCAGCTTGGCGATCCCGAAGTCGAGCACCTTGGCACGCACACCGAAGGCGACCTCGTCGTCGGCGATGAGAAAGATGTTGTCGGGCTTGAGGTCGCGATGGACGATCTCGCGCGCGTGCGCCGCGGCCACCGCGCTCGCCACCTGGCGCCCGATGGCGGCCACGAAGTCCGGGCTCTGCCGCGGGGCGCCGCGCAGCAGCGCCGCAAGGCTCTGGCCCTCCAGGAACTCCATCGCGATGTAGGCGCAGCCGCTGTCGTGAAAGCCGAAGTCGAACACGTCGATGATGCCGACATGGCGGATGTGCGCCGTCGAACGCGCCTCGTTGAAGAAGCGACTGACCATGTCGCGCTGCGCCGACAGCTCCGGCAAGAGCACCTTGATGGCCGCCTTGCGCCCGATCAGCTTGTGGGTCGCCAGGTAGACGGTGCCCATGCCGCCCGCGCCCAGGGTCTCCAGGACCTCGTAGTTGCCTATCGTCTCGCCCAGCATCGTGGGCGGTCTCTGCAGCACTGGTGCCGCGCGCAACCCAGCGCGATCGTGTAGGCCCAGCGCGCGCACCGCGTGCGGTCCGCGCGGGCCGCCCACGGGCCGCACATCGGGCGGATCAGGCGCGGGCGCCCATCACGGCGAGGTCAGGCGCGGCACGACGGCTGCATCGGAGCAACCCGTGCGTTCACAGGTCGCCGGTCAGCTGCAGGCCAAAGCTGTCGCCGAGGAGCAGCGGTGCCACGCGCGCCTGGCGCCGCTGCGGCCGCGGAGCGCCAGGGCCGCCGGTCCACCACAGCACGCCGGCCCCGAACAGGACCACCCCGGCCCCGACCAGGGTCACTGTCGACACCGTGGCATCGTCATCCGCGAGCCGACCCAGGCGGACGCTCTCGGTGCTGCAGCCCAGGGCATCACAGCCCGCCTCGGCGTCGTCCCAGCGCCGCAGCGCGCGCACGCCGTAATAGCTGCCGACCGCGGTGGCGCCCAGGCCGAGGACGAGCGCCCCGAGCGCCAGCTTGCGGCGCGTGGTCAGGCCACGCGAGGCGCCGTCACTGTCCCGAGCCCCGGCCGGGGCCGCCAGCTGCTGAGGCGACAGCGCGGCTCGACCGAGCCGTCCCGGGGCAGGCAGCTCGAGGCGGGTCTCGCCGCCGCCTTCGAGATCGAGCGCCAGCTCCAGCTCGGTCGTCCACGGCGGTCGATTGGGGACCTCGATGTGGACACGGTTGCGACCCAGCTCCAGCGCATAGCCTCCGCCGGGCAGGACGCCGGCGACCTCGCCGTTGATGCGCACGACCACGCGGGGGTCGTCGTCCGCGCGAGCCGCGAAGCGCATCCTCAAGCGATGCAGACGGGGCAGCAGCGCCAGGGCGCGACGGCGCGCTTCGGCCTCGTGCGCGCCGTGACGACGCGCGCGCGCCAGCGTCTCGGCGGCCAGGAACGAACGGTAGGCGAGGGCGCGCAGGTACTGGCGCTCCTGGCAGTCGCCCAGGTTGAGCAGCGTGCCGCTGGCCGCCTCGGCCTGCTGACTGGCCGCAAAGCTGACACAGGCCTCGGCCCAGCGCTGCGCCACCATGTGCGCTCGTCCCTCGCGGAACAGGTCGGCGGCGCGCTGGCTGGGAGTGACCACGGGCGCGACGTCGGACGGCACCGCCTGGGCGTGGACGGCGGCGCCGAGCAGGAGCGCCAGCACCAGCATGATGCCGACTCGCATAGTTCATCATCTGCGCGCTCACCGGTGCCGCGCAAGGCGGATGCATGGTATCCATGGTCGATGGTCGGTGGCGGTGATCGTCGGCCCCTTGTGGTGCTGCTGTACACGGGCCTGCTGATGGTTGCTCCGGGCTGCCGCAATCTGCTCGGCATTCATGACCTCGCGGAGCACGACGCCGAGGTCGAGCCACCCGTAGAGCAGGACGCCGCGACGATTGCGCGCTGGTACATCGTGCTCGAGGGTGACGGCGCGGGTCGCCTCGACGTCGCGGGGGTTGGCCTCGACCCCGGGCTGTCGTGCCCGCCCACCTGTGCCGGAAGCATTGGGGTCGGCCAGGAGCTCGTCGTGACACCGCATCCCGAGCCGGGCTCTCACTTCGCGGAGCTGATACCAGACGATGGCAAGCTGTGGGTGCCCGCGAACGCGCGCCACGTGACGATCGCTGCGGACCTCGAGCTTCGCGCGCGTTTCCTGGAGATTCGCCACAACCTGGTCTTCGTCAGCTCGCGCCTGGTGCGCACCGATCTCGGTGGTGTCGCTGCGTACGATGCGGTCTGTCGCGAGGTCGCCGCCGCGGCCGAGCTGCCGACCGATGACTTCATCGCGCTGCTGCCGTCCTCGACCGAGAGCTGGCAGGTGCGACTGGGAGCTGCACGAGGCTTCGTGGGCATGGATGGCCGTCCCGTTGCCGATCTGCTCCAGGATCTGGTCGTGCAGAACCCGATCATGCGGACCGAGCACGGCCACCTGGTGGCGCCGAACCTGTTGGTCTTCACCGGTCTGGACCGGCTTGGTCGAATCACAGGGAGCTGTCGCGACTGGACGCTGGCCGACTCCAGCGAGCGCACCGGGGTCGGCGTGGCGTGGCTAGGCCCGCCGCTGGCGCTGGGCGAATCGACCGTGGATTGTGGCTATGAACGCCCCATCTACTGTGCGATGCGTCGCTCCTCCAGGTTGATGGCCACGGCGCCTCACCCTGGTCGCCTCCTCTTCGTGAGCCGCGGTGAGGCCAACAGCGCAGGCGGTGTCGCGGCTGCCGATGCGCTGTGCCAAAGCGAGCGCCCGGCGTCACGTGTCGACGCCACGTTTCGTGCCTTGCTGGCGCGACCCGGTGTGCTGGCGGCGCAGGCGCTCGAGCTGTCGGCCTCCTACGTACGTCCCGACGGGCAGCTGCTGGGCACCGGGCTCGAGCTCACCGGGGGACGCGTGCGCACCGGGCCCTGGCAGTTCGCCGACGGTGAGCTGGTGCCCTGGCGAACCGCCGTCCTGACCGGCAGCGGCACCTCGCCGGAGACCTCGGGCACGCTCGATACGACCTGCCTCGACTGGAGCTCGACCGAGGGCGATCTGATCTTCGGCAGGCCGATCTCGGCCTACCAGTGGTGGAGCGACAGCAGCTCGGGTTGTGGCGGGCAATTTCACCTCTATTGTGTCGAACAGTGACCTCGCGGGTGGTCGTCCTGGGACTTGCGATGGCCGCCCTCGCGGGCTGTCGTGAGCTGGCGGGCATCAGGGATCTCGGTCCCGATGGTGGCGCCCGTGTCGAGGTCGAGGTCGTCATCGAGGGCGGCGCGCCCGGGCACGTCCGGGTCACGCCGCTCTCTGGCGGCGCCGTCTTCGAGTGCCCACCCGACTGCCGGATCCGGGTGCCCGTCGGCATCAGCGTCGGACTCGATGCCGCGCCTCACAACGGCGAGGGCAGCCTGTTCGCCGGCTGGATGAGCGCGAACTGCGCCGGCTCGAAGGCGACATGCGTGTTCGCACCTGAGCACGACCAGCAGGTCAGTGCACGCTTCATCCATGCCGACCACAACATCATCTTCGTGACCTCGGACGAGGTCCCCGCCAACCTCGGCGGGCTGGCGCCCTACGACGCGCACTGCAACGCGATGGCGGCACAAGGCGGGATCAACGGCGTCGATGGGCGCGACTTCTTCGCCTGGCTATCGACGCCCGACGTGGTTGCGATCGACCGCTTGCAGGGCGCGCGCGGCTTCATTCGCTCCGACGGGCGGCCCGTGAGCAACGACCTGACCGACCCTGCTGCCGGCATCATCTATCCCATCATCATGGATGAGCGTGGCGGAGAGATCGGCCGCGAGGAGATCATGACCGCGACCACCGCACGAGGGACGCCGTCACGGGGCTGCGCCGCCTTCACGTCTGACGACCAGAACGAGAGCGCCGAGGCGGGGAGCTTCGGCGCCGGTGCAGCCTTGTGGACCAGCGGAGCCCACGCGGACTGCGCTCTGACCTACTCCATCTACTGCGTCAGCCGGGGCAAGAGCATGCCCCTCGCGGAGCTGCCGCGCGCCGGCAAGCTGGTGTTCCTGAGCTCCGTCTCATTCCGGCCCGCTCAGGGCACGAGTGGCGCCGATGCCCTTTGCCAGGCCGAGCGGCCCGCCTCGCATGCCGGAGCCAGCTTCAGGGCCTTGCTCGCCACCAGCACGACGCCCGCGACACGCTGGCTGGTTCCTGGCGACGTCTATCAGCGTGTCGATGGCTCCAGGGTCGGGACCGGGGAGGCGTTCGGCAAGGGCCAGCTGGACACCGGCATCTGGCAAATGGCGTCGGGCGCGTATGTGACCGACCTGCGCGCGGTCGCCACCGGTGGCCCGCCCGAGGGCAGCCCCGCTGACGGCGCTGGCGAGACCTGTACCGACTGGAGCTCGAGCCTCGGTGATCATGCGCCCGGAGTCGCCGGCCCGCTGCGGCGCTGGTGGTCATGGGCGAAGACGTCGTGCGATCAACCCGTCAGCGTCTACTGCGTGCAGCAGTGATCAGCCGCCGCGGTCGTCGTAGACATCGGGTGACGGGGCGGGCGTGGTGACCGGGGTCGCGCTGGGGCTGGGCGATGCCTGCGGCGCCGGGCTGGTCGTGGGACCCCGTGACGGGCGGACACGGTGCGGCGTCGGCGCCGGCGCCGATGTCGATGTCGATGTCGATGTCGATGTCGATGTCGATGTCGGTGTCGGTGCGGGTGTCGGTGTCGGTGTCGGTGTCGGTGTCGGCGTCGGTGCCGGTGTCGCCACCACGGTCGCTGCGCGAGCGCTGCCGGCGGCCGCAGCGTCGCGGCCGGACTCGGCTGCCCGACCCTCACGGCTGGGGCTCAGGCTCCAGCGCAGCAGCGCGAAGACCGCGGCCGCCAGGACCAGCGCGCTCGCGCCGACGAGTATCGGCCAGCGTCTGCGTGGGCCTGCCGCGGCCCGCGTCGTGGCCATCGCAGCCGAAGTCCCGGTGTCCCCGCTCGCGGTCAACAGCGGCGCCGGCTCCGGGGCGCTCGTCAGCGCCAGCACGCGCTCGCGCAGCGCCCCTGGGGGCACCAGCAGCGCCAGGGCCGCTGCCCACTTGGATACGCTCGCAAGCCTCTTTTCCCTGTCTTTAGATAGACACTTCGTCAAAAAACGGTCGACCGCCGCGCGCTCTGTACCGGCCAGCTCGGTCAGCGCAGGCGCTGGCCGCTGCATGACCTGCACGCACAGCTGGGGCAGGCTTTCGCCGCGGAACGGCATGCGGCCCGACAGCAGCTGGTACAGGATGACGCCCAGCGCCCACAGGTCGGCGCGGCCGTCGATGCTGGGCTCGGCCGACAGCTGCTCGGGTGCCATGTACGGCGGCGAGCCCAGCAGCGCGTTGCCGGTGGTCGGCTCGTCCTGCGTGGTGCCGCTCGGGGGCAGTCGCGAGATGCCGAAATCGAGCACTTTCACGAAGGGCGCGCCCGAGCGCTGCGTCACCATCAGGTTGGCCGGCTTGAGATCGCGATGCACGATGCCGCGCGCGTGCGCGTCGGCCACCGCGTCGGCTGCCTGCACCAGGAGCTCGACGGCCTCGCCGAGCGGCAGCCGCCCGCGCTGGCGCAAGAGCGCCGCCAGATCGCTCCCCTCGAGGTACTCCATGACCAGGTATGGCCCCGCCGGGTCGTCGTCGGCCGAGATGTCGTGCACCCGCACCGCGTGCTCACTGCGCAGGAGCGACGCCGCCCGCGCCTCGCGCAGGAAGCGCCGGCGCGCCGCCGCATCGACCTCGGGGCTGGCCAGGAGCTTGATGGCGACCGGCAGGTCGAGCTCGACGTGGGTCGCCAGGACCACGATGCCCATGCCACCGCGACCGAGCTCGCGCACCACACGGTACTTGCCGCTGAGCAGCGCGCCGGGCGCGATGGCCCGCTCACGCTCACGCTCAGGCTCACCGTCACGCGCGCTCACCGCAGCCAGAGTATGTTTCGCTTGCGACCACGGTCAAGCCAGGGGCGCACGCTCATGATCGACCCCGCCGACGAGACCACCCGCAAGCGCGCCGGCCGCCCCAGCGAGGAGGCGCCGCCCTTTCTGGTCTTCCGTCTGCACGGTCCGCGCGGGGTCGCGCGCGAGGTCGAGCCGCTGCAGCTGACGCCGGGCGCGACACCCATCGGCCGCGCCGTGACCCGGGGCCTGGTCAGCCCCGACGACGACCAGATGTCGCGCCAGCACGCCACCCTGCTGCTGGAGCCGGGCGCCGCCACCGTGCACCTCATCGACCAGAGCAAGAACGGCTGCTCGGTCAACGGCAGCCCGACGCGCGAGGCCGCGCTGCGCGACGGTGACGTCATCCGTACCGGTGACACCCTGTGGCTGCTGCGCCAGGCTCGCCTGGGCAACGATGCCGAGGTCGCGGGGCTGCTGGGGCGTTCACCGGTGATGCGCGAGGTACGCGCGCTGATCGCGCTGGTCGCGCGCACGCCAGCGACGGTGCTGCTGCTCGGCGAGAGCGGGACTGGCAAGGAGGTCGCGGCGCGCGCGCTGCACCAGCTCAGCGGGCGCAGCGGCGCGCTGGTCACCGTCAACGCCAGCGCCATCCCGGAGTCGCTGGCCGAGTCGGAGCTGTTTGGCCATGCCGCGGGCGCCTTCACCGGCGCGCGCGGCGCGCAGCCGGGTCTCTTGCGCGAGTCGAGCGGCGGCACTCTGGTGCTCGACGAGATCGGGGACCTCGCGCTGCCGGTGCAGCCCAAGCTCCTGCGCGCGCTGGAGGAGCGCAGTGTGCGCGCCCTCGGGGGCGGGGCGCCTACCGCGGTCGACCTGCGGCTGGTGGCGGCGACCAACCAGGATCTCGAGGCCCGCATCGCCAACGGCCGTTTTCGCGGCGATCTGTACGCGCGTCTGGCCGAGATTGTCATCGAGATGCCGCCCCTGCGCCGGCGCCGCGAGGACGTGCTCATCCTGTTCGCGCACGCGCTGGGCAGCGCGACCCCGCTGTCACCCGACCTGGCAGAAGCGCTGGTGCTGCACCCCTGGCCCTACAACGTGCGCGAGCTCGGCAAGCTCGCCGTGGAGGCCTCGGTGCGCGGCGGCGGCCACCCGCTACAGCTCGAGCTGCTGGCCGGCCGACTACAGCCGCACAACACGCACCCGACGCCGCTGGCGACGCGCGCCGCGACCGTCAACCCGACGCCGACGCCGACGCCGACTGCGACGCCCGCAGCCGCGCCGGCGCCTGCGCGCGACGCCATCCCGACCCGGGCCCAGCTCGACGAGCTGCTCCGCACCCACCAGGGCGAGGTAGCGGCCATCGCGCGCGCCTGCGGCCGCTCGCGCAAGCAGGTCTATCGCTGGATCGAGCAGCACGGTCTCGACCTCGAGCGCTACCGGCGCGGCGCGTCGTAGCCGGGCGGAAAGTCCCAGCGCCAGTGCGGTTCCAGCAGGCCGTCGCCGTCCGCCGGGGCCTCGCCTCCCGAGCTCGCGCAGGCGCACGCCTCTCCGCAGCCGTCGTCCGTGGACGCCGCATCGTCGTAACGGCGGCGGAAGGCAGCGGCCTCGGCGTGAGCGCCTCGCCGACGATGAGCCTCCCCGATGTCATACAGCAGCGCGCGCGCACCGGTCAGCGCGAACGCCTCGCCGAACGCGGTGATGGCGCCATCGAAGTCACTGGCCAGGAAGGCCTCCAGTCCGCTCTCGAACCACAGCCGCGCCTCGAACCAGGTGCGCGAGTCATCCAGCGCAGCCGCGCGTGCGTGAGGCCCCGGCGCGCCGCCGTCTCGGCGCACCATGTCAATGCCCCGGCCAGGCCCGCCTGGCTCGGGGCTGCGGGCCGTGCGCATGCTCGAGGAGCTGGCGGCGCAGCCACAGCCGGCACTCCTTGCCTGGCAGCAGCGGCTCCTGGGCACAGCCGTTGGTGAACAGGAAGTCCTGGTCCCAGGCATGGAACTCGATGATCGGTGCTGCCACCAGCGAGCCCCGGTTCGCGAGCGACCACTCGCCGGGCCCGAGTTCGCTCAGGCGAAGATGGTCGTGGGCCCTGCCGCGCACCACCACGGTGCCGGCCTCGAAGGTCGCCACCAGTTCACGCTCGTCGTGCGGAACCGGTTGCACCGGGTCACGGCCAAGCGAACCCCACAGCACCAACAGCATCAACTCGAGCCACATCAGAGCCTCCTCGCCGCAGCGGACGGGGCGGTGCAATGCAGCTGAGGTGCCAGGGCAAACCACGCGAAGTCGCGACGACGGCCATCGTGTACGACGTGCGGCCCGGGCCGCCCACGTGGGCGGTCACGCGCCGCGGCCCGACGCGCGGCAGCAGACTTCGCGGCAGGGCTACTCGATGGCGCCCGTGTTGGCGCCGCCGCAGCTGGGGCAGACCTTGCGTGAGGCCTCGTAGGGCTGGCCGCAGAAGGAGCACTTGAGGGCGCTGGCCTGGGCCGCCGACGCCGGCCAGCGCCGGGAAGGTCGGCAGCAGCTCCTCTTCCTTCAGGACGTCGCCCTCCACACCACCTCGAGCGCGTAGACCGTGGCGGCGCTGGCGACCGCGCGCAGGCTGCCCAGCAGCTCGGCCAGCTTGGTGGCGTCGGTGGGCGGGCCGGCACCCAGCTTGCGGCCGAGGGCGACGATGACGCTGACCACTGCCACGAAAACAGCTGCCTTCTTCACCCACTCCAGAAAGGTCCGACCAATTCAACCGGCAGCGAATAGCACGCATGCCGCGGCGCGGCCTTGTCGGGCAAGGCTTCCGGGCCGCGTGTACACTGCTGGCGATGAGTGATGATCGGGTACGCATGGCGAGGGTCCTGCGCCCTGGCCAGGCCGACGACGGCTCGTTCGACCTCGCGTTCTGGCAGCGCATCGGCGCCGAAGGGATCTTCTCCGCGGCCTGGGAGATGGTCGCCGAGGTCCGACACATGAGGGGGCAAAGTGGCGACGAACCCCGACTTCAGAGATCTGTTCTCCGCATTGTCCGCCCAGAGCGCTGACTTCATCGTCGTCGGTGCCCACGCGGTGATGTTTCACACCTCACCGCGCTTCACCAAGGACCTCGACATCTGGGTGCGCCCCACGCCTGACAACGCGGCTCGCGTGCATCGGGCGCTGGCCACGTTCGGGGCACCGATGGCGGATCTCACGATCAGTGATCTGGCGACTCCTGGGGTGGTCTTCCAGATCGGCGTCGAGCCGAATCGCATCGACCTGCTGACCCAGGTCGACGGGCTGGTCTTCGACGACGCCTGGACGCGCCGGGTCGCGTCGACCTACGGCGGCGTCGCCATCTCGTTGCTGAGCATCGAGGATCTGCTGACCAACAAGCGCGCAGTGGGACGGCCACAGGACCTGCTCGACGTCACCCGCCTGGAGGAGCGCAAGCGCCGGCCCTGATGGCCAAGCCCTACTCGATGGCGCCGGTGTTGGCGCCGCCGCAACTGGGACAGACCTTGCGTGAGGCCTCGTAGGGCTGGCCGCAGAAGGAGCACTTGAGAGCGCTGGCCTGGGCACCGCCAACACCGGCCAGCGCCGGGAAGGTCGGCAGCAGCTCCTCTTCCTTCAGCACGTCGCCCTCGGCGGCCGGGGTCCACACCACCTCGAGCGCGTACACCGTGGCGGCGCTGGCGACGGCGCGCAGGCTGCCCAGCAGCTCGGCCAGCTTGGTGGCGTCGGTGGGCGGGCCAGCGCCCAGCTTGCGGCCGAGGGCGACGATGACGCTGACCACGACGTAGCCGCTGCTCGTCTCGTTGGTCAGGCGGTCCTTCTGATCGATCACCACCCTGCCCTGCTCGGCGCGCACGGTGTCGCGACGGTAGCGGGCGAGCTCCTCGCTGGCGCGCTGCTGGAAGGTCTTCTCGAGATCGCCCAGCGTCCGCTGCGGGCCGAGCTCGACCAGCGCGGCGTAGCGCGCCGTCTCGCTCACCTTCAGCAGCGCGGCGCAGGTCGCGGCCAGCAGCTCCGCCATGCCGGCGCGCGAGCCGGTCTTGCCCGAGCGGGCCATCGCGGCCAGCTCGCTGCGCACGCGCAGCCCGGCCGCGGGCAAGGCCAGCTGCACCATCACCACCCAGGGCTGGCCGCCGGTCGCGATGTGCGTGCCCGCCGCGGTCAGCTTGGCGTCGGCGCCGCCCTTCTTGCGGCTGAGCACCACGATGAGGATGACGATGACGAGCACGATGCAGAACGCGGTCGGCGACAGCAGCAGCAGCCGGAAGCCGTAGTAGATGATGTAGAAGACGATCTCGATCCAGGCGCCGTCGCCGCTGCCGCCGCTGCCCCCGCCGCCGAAGCTGGAGCCGCCGAAGCTGCCGCCGCTGTCGCCGGCCCAGGCCAGCCGCCCGAGTCCGAGCCCGAACAGGACGGCCAGGCCCCCGAGCACGCCCAGCAGCACGCGCAGCACAGCCGGCAGCCGCCGCCACCATGACACCCGGAGCTTCACGCCGCGAGCTCGCGCCCGCAGTAGGCGCAGCGCCCGGCCGCGACGTCGACCACCACACCACACGCGCCGCAGGCGACCCGGCTGCCGGCGCGTCCGTCCAGCGCGAGCATGCCGGCGATGGCCGGCCCGCGCGTGGTCATCGACATGCCGAACAGCGCACCCTCACCGAGCGCGCCCAGCGTGGTCAGCGCCTTGGCCAGCGCCTCACCGTCGGCAGGCATGGCCAGCTCGGGGCCGCTGTAGTTCAGCGCCAGGGTGACGTGGAACTCCTTCGTGCTCGGGCTGG
>JADYYK010000054.1 GCA_020853705.1 Deltaproteobacteria bacterium | reverse complement strand
CCGAGCAGAAGATGAAGGCGGAGGCCGACGCCAGGGCGAAGGCGGCCGCGGAAGCCAGGGCGGCGGCGGACGCGAAGGCGATGGCGGAGGCCAAGGCCAAGGCGGAGGCCAAGGCTGCGGCGGACGCGAAGGTGATGGCGGAGGCCAAGGCCAGGGCGGACAAGCTGGCGGCCGAGCAGAAGATGAAGGCGGAGGCCGACGCCAGGGCGAAGGCGGCCGCGGAGGCCAAGGCTGCGGCGGGCGCCAAGGCGATGGCGGAGGCCAAGGCCAAGGCTGCGGCGGACGCCAAGGCGATGGCGGAGGCCAAGGCCAAGGCGGACAAGCTGGCGGCCGAGCAGAAGATGAAGGCGGAGGCCGACGCCAGGGCGAAGGCGATCTCCGACGCGAAGGCAAGGGCCGCGGCTGATGCCAAGCTGAAGGTCGAGGCGGATGCCATCGCGAAGGCGCTGGCGGACAGCCAGGCCAAGGCGCAGGCCGAGGCCAGGGCGCGTGGCGACAAGCTGGCGGCGCAGCTGAAGCAGAAGGCGGAGGCGGAGGCCAAGGCGAAGGCCGCGGCGGAGGCCAAGGCGCTCGCGGAGGCCAAGGCCAAGGCGGACGCTGACGCCAGGGCGCGTGCGCTCGCGGAGGCCAAGGCGGCCGCCGAGGACAAGGCGCGCATCGCGGCGCTGCAGAAGGCGGAGACCGACGCCAAGGCCAGGGCGCTCGCCGAGGCCAGGGCCAAGGCCGACGCGGATCAGAAGGCGCGCGCGCTGGCGGAGGCCAGGGCAGCTGCCGAGGCCAGGGCCAAGGCGGACAAGCTGGCGGCCGAGCAGAAGCTGAAGGCGGAGGCCGAGGCGCGGGCGCAGGCGGAGGCCAGGGCCAAGGCGGACAAGCTGGCGGCCGAGCAGAAGCTGAGGGCGGAGGCCGAGGCGCGGGCGCAGGCGGAGGCCAGGGCCAAGGCGGACAAGCTGGCGGCCGAGCAGAAGCTGAAGGCGGAGGCCGAGGCGCGGGCGCAGGCCAAGGCCAAGGCGGACGCCGAAGAGAAGGCGCGCGCTGTCGCGGCTGCCAAGGCGCAGGCCGAGGAGAAGGCGCGGCTGGTCGCCGAGGCCAAGGCGGCGGCGGAGGCCAAGGCCAAGGCGGACAAGCTGGCGGCCGAGGCCAAGGCCAAGGCGGACGCCGAGGAGAAGGCGCGGCTGATCGCCGAGGCCAAGGCCAAGGCCGAGGAGAAGGCGCGCAGGCTGGCCGAGGCCAAGGCCGACGCGGAGGAGAAGGCGCGGCTGGCGGCGGAGGCCAAGGCGGAGGCCGAGGCGGTGGCCAAGGCGGAGGCCAAGGCCAGGGCGGACAAGCTGGCGGCCGAGGCCAAGGCCAGGGCGGACAAGCAGGCCGCGGAGGCCAAGGCCAAGGCGGACGCCGAGGCGCTGGCGCGTGCCGAGGCCAAGGCCAGGGCGGACGAGAACGCGCGCCTCATCGCCGAGAAGGCCAAGGCGGACAAGCTGGCGGCCGAGGTGGCGGCGCGGGCCAAGACCGACAAGGCGACCGCCGACGCGGCGGCTGCGGCCAAGGCCAAGCAGCGCCTGGGCGGCATCATCGTCAAGCGCATCGACTTCGCCGACTACAGCGATCACTCCGAGGTCATCATCGACGTCTCGGGCCTGGTGAAGTACGAGCTTCTGCCGACCAAGCGGCAGCGCACCGTGCTGCGCCTCGAGCAGACCAACCTGCCCAAGGACCTCGAGCAGACGCTCGACGCCAGCGACTACAACGGCCCGGTGCAGGCGGTGTCGTCATACGCCGACCCCGACGTGCCCGGCGCCACCCGCGTGGTCATCGACCTCGGCGCCGACCTCGAGCCCGAGCTGCGCCGCACCGGCACCGGCTTCGTGATCTCGTACGATCGCGCCGCCTTCGCGGCCGCGACGCAGAAGCCGTCGCAGCGCGTCGGCTCGGTGCCGCCGCCGCGGGTGGCGTCGTACACCCCGGGCGGCCCGGCGCCGTCCACCCGCGTGGCTCAGGTCGGCGGTCGCCGCACCCAGGGGCCGCGCAAGAAGGTCGATCTCGACTTCAAGGACGCCGACATCCACAACGTGCTGCGCATCATGAGCACGGTCGTCGGCGTGGACATCGTGGTGCCCGACGACGTCAAGGCCACCGTCACGGTGCGCATGACCGACGTGTACTGGTACGACGCGCTCGACGTCATCCTCAAGTCCAAGGGGCTGGAGTGGACGCAGCGCGGGCGCCTGGTGCGCGTGCTGACCTCGGCCCAGGCCGACGCCGAGCGCAAGCAGGCCGAGGACGAGGCCCAGAAGCGCCGCGTCGAGGAGCCGGTGCGGCCCGAGATCTTCACGCTCAACTACGCCCGGGCCAGCGAGCTCATCGAGAACATCGAGGATCTGCGCTCGGCGCGCGGTCGCATCGCGGTCGATGATCGCACCAACTCGATCATCGTCACCGACGTGGCGGCGACCCGCGACGCCATCCGCGACCTGCTCTCGTACCTCGACACCCAGACCCCGCAGGTGCTCATCGAGGCCCGCGTGGTCGAGGCGCGCTCGACGTTCGCTCGCGAGATCGGCGTGCAGTGGGGCTACGGCTTCTCGGCCTCACCGGCGGGCGGCAACGGCACCGGCCTGATCTTCCCGAGCTCCATCGCGACCACCGGCGCCAACGGCGGCGGCGACACCCGCGGCGTCAGCGCCGACCCCGAGTTCGCGGTCAACCTGCCGGCCGGCATCAGCCCCGGCGAAGGCGGCGGCGTCGGCCTCACGCTCGGCTCGGTCGGTGGCAACTTCAACATCAACCTGCGCCTGACCGCGCTGGAGGACATGGGCACGGTCCGCATCGTGTCGGCGCCCAAGATCCTCACGCTGGACAACCAGCGCGCGACCATCTCGCAGGGCGTGTCGATCCCGATCCAGGTCATCGGCCCGCAGGGCGCGCAGACGCAGTTCGTGCCCGCCGACCTGCAGCTCGAGGTGGTGCCGCACGTGACCCGCGCCGACTGCTCGGTGGTGATGGACATCCTGGTGCGCAAGAACGAAGCCGACTTCAACAACCGCGGCGCGCGCGGTGACCCCTCCATCCTGCGCAAGGAGGCGCACACCAACCTGATCGTGCGCGACGGCGACACCGCGGTCATCGGCGGCATCTACACGCGCCAGACCGGCCACGCGGTGCGCACGGTGCCCTGGTTCGGGAAGCTGCCGATCATCGGCTTCTTCTTCCGCAACGAGCGCCGCAGCGACGATCGCACCGAGGTGCTGATCTTCATCACGCCGCGCATCACCAACCGGGCCTTCCTGCAGTGCGTGGACGAGCGCGGCCCGGCCCGGCGCAAGGTCAGGTAGCAGCACGACGAGAGAGGCTGGACGACGGGGCGCCTGCGAGGGCGCCTTCGTCATTTTCGGGGCGCGGGCGGCTTGCGGGGTGCGGGTGGCTTCTTGGCCGGCCTGGCGGGCCTGGCCGCGGGCGCCGGCGCTGGCGCGGTGCTGGCGGGTGGCGCCTCGGCGAGGGCGTCGCGCAGCAGGTCGATGGCGCGGGCGTGCAGCCGGCAAGCCCACGAGCGCGACAGTCCCAGGGCCAGGCCGGCGTCCTTGAGCGATTGCTCGGCGAAGTAGTGCTGCTCGATGAAGTGGCGCTCTTTTTCGGGCAGCCTGGCCAGGGCGCCGCGCACGGCGGCGGTCGCCTGCTGCTGCTGCAGGAGGTCGTCGGCGGCGGCCGACTCGTCGTCGGCCAGCCCGTCGGGGGCGACCTCCTCGAGCGAGGTCACGAACACCGCGGCGACGCCGGACAGCGCCTCGGCCAGGCGGGCGGCGGCTTGCTCGCGGGCGCGGGTGGCGTCCGGCGTCGCGGCGCTGCGGCTGGCGCGAGCGGCGGCGTCGCGCTCGGCCAGCTCGGCCAGGTAGATGTCGCTGTGCTGCTGCAGCTTGTGGCGACGCCACTGGGTGCGCGTCAGCCAGCCCATGTGGCGCACGCCGTCCTGGATGGCGCCGCGGATGCGGTAGTAGGCGAAGGTCGAGAACTGGGCGCCGAGCTTGGGGTCGAAGCGCTCGGCGGCCTCGAGCAGGCCGGTGGTGCCGAGGTTGACCAGCTCGTCGTACTCGACGCTGGCAGGCAACGAGCGGCGCGCCTTGGCGGCGATCGAGCGCACCAGGCCCATGTGCTGCTCGACGATGGTCTTGCGCCGCGCCTCGGCTCCCGCCACGAGGGCAAGATAACACGCGGGGTTGGGCCTCGGATCAGAGGGGCATGATAGGTTTTCCCCGTGCCATCGGACCTGACGCTGTTCCTGAGCTCCACGGTGGAGGACCTCGGTGACGTGCGCGAATCGATCGCGCGCCGCCTGCGCCGTCGTGGCCATGTCGTGCGCCTGAGTGAGGAACCGGACTTCCCGGTCGAGCCCGGCGTGACGTCGCACGACGCCTGTCTGTCCGCGGTGCGGCAGTCGAACGTGCTGGTGCTCCTCATCGGCCAGCGCTTCGGCGGCGAGTACCGCGACCAGAACAAGTCGATCACCTGGCGCGAATGGGAGGAGGCGCGCTCGGCCGGGCTGCTCACGTTCGTCCTCATCCACAAGGACATGAACGACCTGGCGCGCAAGATCTACCTGCGCCGGCGCGCGCTGGCGGACCTGCCGGCGAAGGAGCGCGAGGCCACGCTGCGGGCCGAGTTCCCCGATCAGCGCCCCCTGGTGCACCGGCTGCCCGACGTGCAGCGCTTCATCGACGTGCTGCGCAAGGGCCACATCGACAACTGGATCCACGCCACCTGGCGCGGCACCGCGGACGATGCGCTGCACATCATCGATCGTCGCCTGGGCGCGTCGCTGGTGGCGTTCCAGGGTCGCCAGAACGAGGTCCGCGACGTGGCGCGCCGCCGGCTGCGCAACGTCGACTCGATCAACTATGTGGTCGGCGTCGGCACCACCCTGATGTCACGGCTGCGCGCGGGCCTCGGCAACGCCGACGAGGCGGTCGAGGCCCTGATGAGCGCGGCGGCGCAGAGGCGCGCCGGCCTGTTCGATTTCCACGAGGACGAGCTCTACAACCTGATGCTGTACCGGCGCCGCGGTGACGAGCTCTTGGCCGGCCCGCGGGTGTGCCACGAGGCGGTGGTGCGGCGCGGCCGGACCTGGCACATGGACGAGGGCCATGTCGGCGCGGCGGTGAAGTCGAACTCCATCCTGGTCACCGGGGATCTGCGCCAGACCGAAGCCTGGGCCCCGCGCGAGGAGACCGCCGCGGAGGACGCGCGCCAGTATGTTTCGGCCATCACGGTGCCGCTGTACCTGTCGGGGGCGCCGGATCGACCCGACGGGGCCTTCATCGTGACCTCGAACCGGGTCGATCACTTTCGTGACCTCGATCAGGCGGAGGTCTTGACCGCGCAGATCTTGGGCCGCATGATCTCCTGTATCTGGAGTGTAGGAGTCACCTGATGGGAGAGTTCGGCCCCAAGAAGAAGCGCGGAACGGTGCGAGGTCTTCAGGCCGAGTTCGACCCGATGGGTGACACCGTGCGGGCGGTCGAGCTGTTGCTCGAGGGCCGCAAGCAGGAGGCGGCGCGCTACTTCGAGGCGGCCGAGCTGCACTCGCGCGAGGCCGCGGAGCGGCAGACGCCGAAGATGTCGATCTGGACCGGGGAGCCCGAGCCCGAGGAAGACTAGGGGCGGAGAACGGACACACAGGGGACAGGCGACAGGGGAGCCGGACAAACAGGCGACAGGGGACAGGCAACAGGCGACAGGCGACAGGCACGGGGGAGCCGGAGAACGGGGGACGGGGGAGCGGGAGGGGGGGCGAACGGAGCGGGGAGGGGAACGGAGCGGGGAGGGAGCGGGAACGGAGCGGGAACGGAGCGGAAACGGAGCGGGAGCAGAGCGGAATAGGCTCCTCGAAGCTGCGCTTCGAGGGGCCTAGTTGGTGCCGGCGACGCGGCGGGCGGGGGGAGCCAGCAGGGCGGCGCGCAGCTGGGTGGGTTCGGCCGGGGCGCGCAGGGGCAGCGCGGTGGTCGGGCGGGTCGGCAGCGCGGGCGGGGTGGTCGGGGTGCGCGCGGGGGCGGCGGTGCGCGGGGCGACCGGGACGGCGGCGCTCATGGTGATGGCGCGCGTGGGGGCGGGCGAGCTGCCCACGGCGGGGCGGGCCGGCGCGGCGGGCAGCGGCGAGCGCGCCAGCGCGGCGGCGGGGGACAGGCGCGGGGTGGGTGATGGCATCACCGCGCGTGGGCGGGTGACCTCGTTCTCGGGCGACACCGGCATGCGGGCGCGCGGGTGCGTGTTCTCGCTGGGCGCGGGCGGCAGCGGGGCCGGTACCGGCGTCGGGCGCGGGGCGGCGGCGACCGGGGCAGGCGCGGGCGGGGGCACCGCGGCGGGGCGGGTGCCGGTGCGCGTCGGCGCGACCATGCCGCGCGGCGGGGTCGCCTCGGGGATGTGCGCCAGCTGCTGGGGCACCGCGTGCTGGCGCAGCTTGGCCTCGGCCATCTGCAGCTTCCACTCGGCGTCCTCGCGGCGCGCGTTGGCCAGCTGGATGCTCTCGGCATACTGGTCCCGGATGGCCTGCATCTCCTCGGGGGTGAAACACCCCGAGAGGGCGCTGCGACTCCACTGCTCGCGCAGGCAGTCCAGCTCCTCGGTGGTCAAGGTCATCACCACGTTAGCCATCCGGTAAGCCGCCATCACGAACTCCTTGGGCTGAGGTCCCTTCTGATTTGCAGCCGATGTGCCACCTGAAGGCCCTGTTATTTCAAATGGTTGAATAGGGCGGGGTGGGGGAAAACCTCTCAGTGCAGGGCCTGCCGCCGGCTACCCGAGCAGCCAAGGTTCGGCCGGCGCGGTGGCCGCCTGCCGGGGTCTGCCGGACGCAGCAGCACGCGCAAGCCGCTGATCTCGCACCAAGGTGCGTCCGGCATGTCGGTTGCTGAAGGGCTGGCCATGGTCACGCGAGAGCTGGTGCTGGTGCGCTGCGAGGATGTCGACGGCTGGAGGGACGCCCGTGCGCTGGCACGTGCGGTCTACCTGCGCACCGACGGCGCTGGCCTCGCGCACGACCCGCTGCTGGCCGCCGCGCTGCGCCAGGGCGCCAACGGCGTCATGGCCACCATCGCCGAGGCGCTGCGCCACGCCGACCCCGCCGCCGCGCTGGAGCGCCTGGGCCACGCCGCCGAGGCGCTGCACGAGGTGCGCGCGCTGCTGTACTGGGCGCTGACCGGCGGTGTCATCGGCAGCCCCGACCATGACGAGCTGGTCGCGCTGTCGAGCCGCGCCGGGCGCTCGCTGGCCGAGCTGGAGCGCTCGATCCGCCGCACCGGCGTGGCCCCGCTGGCCGCCGAGTAGCCGCGCTCGGCCGCGCTACTGCTGATAGCTCGCGAGCACCGGCACGGCATACATGCGCAGCGCGCCGTCGCCATACAGGGCGGCGACCCGCTTCATCACGACCTCGACCTGGGTTCGCGCCGCCATCAGCGTCACCGCGCGCTGCGAGACCCCGACCTTGCGCTTGCTGCCCTGCAGGTAGAGCGGGACCCGCTCCAGCATGTCGGCGTGCGTGACGAGCCGCTCCTCGAGCAGGGTCCAGCACACCTCGCGCAGCCTGGAGTCGCTACCCACCGCATAGATCAGCGCCATCTCGGTCATGGCGTCATCTTGGCACGACGCAGCTTGTCCGGCTGGCCGGCGGGCCGGACGGGCCGGACGCTCGCTCGGCCGCGGTCGGACGCCTCATCCGCGCGGATTCCGCTGCGTGGTCCGTACGGCACGCGGACTGCTCTGTCCTGACTCGTTGCGACCTCGCACAGGAGAGTGAGAGATGAACAAGCTCAAGGACAAGCTCAAGGTGATCGCGTCCGCGGTGACGGCGATCGAGAAGCAGTTTGGCAAGGGATCGATCATGCGCTTCGGTGACGCCGACATCGGGGACATCGCGGTCATCCCGACCGGCTCGCTGGCCATCGACTGCGCGCTCGGCGTGGGCGGCCTGCCACGTGGCCGCGTCATCGAGATCTACGGCCCGGAGTCGAGCGGCAAGACCACGGTGACCCTGCACGCCATCGCCGAGGCGCAGCGCGCCGGCGGCGTGTGCGCCTTCATCGACGCCGAGCACGCGCTCGACGTCAGCTATGCCCGCCGCCTCGGCGTCAACCTCGACGACCTGCTCATCTCGCAGCCCGACTGTGGCGAGCAGGCGCTCGAGATCTGCGACACCCTGGTGCGCACCGGCGCGGTCGATCTCATCGTGGTCGACTCGGTGGCCGCGCTGACCCCGCGCGCCGAGATCGAGGGTGACATGGGTGACGCCCACATGGGCCTGCAGGCCCGCCTGATGAGCCAGGCCATGCGCAAGCTGACCGCGGTGACCGCGCGCCACGGCACCGTGGTCATCTTCATCAACCAGCTGCGCCAGAAGATCGGCGTGGTCTACGGCAACCCCGAGACCACCACCGGCGGCAACGCGCTGAAGTTCTACTGCAGCGTGCGGCTCGACATCCGCAAGATCGGCATCATCAAGAACGGCGACGAGGTCATCGGCACCAAGACGCGCGTCAAGGTGGTCAAGAACAAGGTGGCGCCGCCCTTCGGCGAGGCCGAGTTCGAGATCCTCTATGGCGTCGGCGTCAACAAGCTGGGCGAGCTCATCGATCTCGGCGAGCGCGACGGCCTGCTGGAGAAGGCGGGCACCTGGTACTCGTATCGCGGCGAGAAGCTGGCCCAGGGGCGCGACAAGACCAGCGCCGCGCTGGCCGAGCGGCCCGAGCTGGCGGCCGAGCTGCGCGACAAGCTGGTCGGTGCCGCGCGGGTGCGCAGCCAGGCGCCCGACTCGACCCCGGCGGCCAACCTGATGGCGGCGCGCATCGCGGCGGCGGCGGCGGTGCCGGGCGTGCTGATCGGCCACAAGGGCGGGCAGAATGGCCACGTCGGCGGCGGCGAGCCGTGAGCGCCCCGCCGTCGCTGGTCGAGGAGCTGACGTTTCAGCGCCTGCACCACCTGATGCAGGGGCGCGACCGGGCGGCGGCGGAGGTGCAGCTGACCATCGACCAGCTGCTGGCGCGCGCGCTGATGGGCGAGCGCGCGCGCCACCGGCTGCTCGAGCGGGCCGAGCGCGCGGCCTGTGCCCGGCTCGCCGCCGCCAGCAACGCCCCGCTGGACGACGACAGCCCGGTGCCCCGCGCCGTGGTCGACCTCACAGGGGACTTCGTGCACCAACTGCCGACGGGCCCGGCTTGTGGTAAGCATCGCGCGTGGAGACCAAACGATTTCTGATCACCGGCGGCGCCGGCTTCCTGGGCATCAACCTGGCACGCCACCTGCTCAAGCGTGGGCACCAGGTGACCTCGCTGGATCTGCTCGACTTCGACTACCCGGAGCGGCCGCGCATCACCGAGGTCAAGGGCGACATCCGGCGCCGCGCCGACGTCGATCGCGCCATGCAGGGCGTCGACATCGTGGTGCACACCGCGGCGGCGCTGCCGCTGTACTCGGCCGAGGACATCCACTCGACCGACATCGAGGGCACTCGCACGGTGCTGGAGTCGGCGCGCGCCGCCAAGGTGCAGCGCTTCATCCACATCTCGTCGACCGCGGTGTATGGCATCCCCGACCATCACCCGCTGCTGGAGGACGACAAGCTCGACGGCGTGGGGCCCTACGGCATCGCCAAGATCGCGGCCGAGGAGCTGTGCGTCGAGGCGCGCAAGGCCGGCATGTGCGTCCCCATCATCCGTCCCAAGTCGTTCGTCGGGCCGGAGCGGCTGGGCGTGTTCGCGCTGTTCTACGACTGGGCGCGCGAGGGCAAGGGCTTCCCCATGCTGGGCAGCGGCAAGAACCGCTACCAGCTGCTCGACGTCGAGGATCTGTGCGACGCCATCTACCTGTGCGCGACGGTGGATGCCGCCAAGGCCAACGACACGTTCAACATCGGCGCCAAGGACTTCACCACCATGGGTGAGGACTTCCAGGCGGTGCTCGACTATGCGGGCTTCGGCAAGAAGGTGGTGCCGATGCCGGCGATGCCGCTGATCTGGACCCTGCGGGGCCTCGAGAAGCTGAAGCTGTCGCCGCTCTACAAGTGGGTCTACGAGACGGCGTCGACCGACTCGTTCGTGTCGATCGAGAAGGCCGAGAAGGTGCTCGGTTATGCGCCGCGCTTCTCGAACCAGGACGCCATGATCCGCAACTACCAGTGGTACCTCGACAACCTGAAGCGCTTCGAGAAGTCGTCGGGCGTGACCCACCGGGTGCCCTGGAAGCAGGGCATCCTGCGCGTCGCCAAGGTCTTCTTCTAGGCGTGCGCGTCGAAGGTGTCCACCGGCGCACCATCACGCTGAGTGACGACGGCTGGGCGGTCGACATCATCGATCAGACCCAGCTGCCCTGGCAGCTGCGCGTGCGGCGGGTGGACAGCCTGGCCGCGGCGGCGCACGCGATCCGCGACATGCAGGTGCGCGGGGCGCCGCTGATCGGGGCGCTGGCGGCGTATGGCGTGTGCCTGGCGCTGCGGGTCGATGCCTCGTCGGCGGCGCTGGAGCGGGCCTGCGCGGAGCTGGCGGCGACGCGGCCGACGGCCATCAACCTGGGCTGGGCGCTGGCGCGGATGCGCGCGGCGGTGCAGGCGGTGGGCGAGGTGGGCGGCGGCGGGGACGGCCCGGCGCGGGTCGCGGCGGCGTACGCCTGCGCGGCGGCCATCTGCGAGGACGACGTCGCCACCTGCCAGGCCATCGGGCAGCACGGCGCGGCCATCTTCGAGGCGACCTGGCGCGCGGTCGGGCGCAACCGGCCGCTGCGCGTGCTGACGCACTGCAACGCCGGCTGGCTGGCCACGGTCGATCATGGCACCGCGCTGGCGCCGGTGTATCTGGCGCATGATCGCGGCCTGCCGCTGCACGTCTGGGTCGACGAGACCCGGCCGCGCAACCAGGGCATGTTGACGGCCTGGGAGCTCGGTCAGCACGGGGTGCCGCACACGGTGGTGGCCGACAACGCGGGGGGGCACCTGCTGCAGCGCGGCCAGGTCGACCTGGTCATCGTGGGCACCGATCGCACCTGCGCCAACGGCGACGTGTGCAACAAGATCGGGACCTACCTGAAGGCGCTGGCGGCGCGTGACGCCGGGGTGCCGTTCTATGTCGCGCTGCCGCACTCCACCATCGACTGGACCATGGCCAGCGGCGCCGAGGTGCCCATCGAGGAGCGCTCCGGGCGCGAGCTGCGCGAGGTCGTCGGACGGGGTGACGGCGGCGTCATGACCCACGTGACGGTGGTGCCCGAGGCCAGCGCGGTGGCCAACCCGGCGTTCGATGTCACCCCGGCGCGGCTGATCACGGGGCTCATCACCGAGCGCGGGGTGTGCGAGGCCACCGAGTCGGGGCTGGCCGGGCTCTATCCAGAGCGAGCTCGAACATGAGCATGAGCACGAGGGCGACCCGATGATGAGGTGGGCGGAGCGGCAGGCGGCGGGCGAGGTCATCGCGACGGCGCGCGCCATGCGCAGCTGCGGCCTGGTCGTCGGCACCTCGGGCAACGTCAGCGCGCGGGTCGGCGACGCGGTGCTGATCACGCCCAGCGGGATGGACTATGAGGCCCTGACGCCCGACGATCTGTGCGCGCTGGACGGCGGCGGCGCGGCGCGCGGGCGGCGCAAGCCCTCGAGCGAGGCCCCCATGCACCTGGCCATCTATGCGGCGCGGCGCGAGGTCGAGGCCATCGTGCACACCCACTCGACGGCGGCCACCGCGCTGGCGTGTCTGGGCAGGGGCATCCCGGCGTTCCACTACATGGTGGCGGCCGCGGGCGGGGCCGACATCCGCTGCGCGCCCTACGCGACCTTCGGGTCGGCGGCGCTGGCGGCGCACGCGCTGGCGGCGCTGGACGGGCGGCGCGCCTGTCTGCTGGCCAACCACGGCATGATCGCGCTGGGCGCCACCCTGGGCAAGGCGCTGGCGCTGGCGCGCGAGGTCGAGAACCTGGCCGAGCAGTACCTGCGCACGCTCGCGGTCGGCCAGCCCAACCTGCTCGACGACGCCGAGATGGCGCGGGTCATCGCCAAGTTCGCGAGCTACGGCCAGCACAAGGGCGGCTGACCGCCGTGAAGCGGCCCAGGGGCGCCGGCCACGACCGCCCGCGCCACCGCGGCCTGGCGCGCGTCGCCGACGACATCGTGGCCTGTCGCGCCTGCCCGCGGCTGACCGCCTATCTCGACGCCTCGCGCGTCCGCTTCCCCGATCACTGGTGCCGTCCGGTGCCGGGCTTCGGTGACCCGGGGGCCCGCTTGCTGGTGGTCGGCCTCGCACCGGGTTTACATGGTGCAAACAAGACGGGCCGTGTCTTCACCTTCGATTCATCAGGTGAGTGGCTGTACCGGGCGCTGCACGAGGTCGGCCTGTCGAGCTCGGCGATCTCGCGCGGGCCCGGCGACGGCCTCATCCTCGGCGATGTCTTCATCACTGGCGCCGCGCGCTGCGCCCCGCCGCAGAACCGGCCGACGCCCGAGGAGGTCGCGCGCTGTCGGCCCTTCCTGGAGGCCGAGCTCGGGCACCTCGGTCGGGTGCGGGTGGCGATCGCGCTGGGGCGGATCGCGCATGACCAGCTGCTGCGCGCCCGCGGCCTGCGCCCGTCGGCGTTCCCCTTCGCCCACGGCGCCGAGCACGCGCTGCCCGGCCTGCACCTCATCGACAGCTATCACTGCTCGCGCCAGAACACCAACACCGGGCGGCTGACGTGGGCCATGTTCGCGCAGGTGTTCACGCGCGCCGCGCTGCTTGCGCGCACAGGAGCCAGCGCCGAACCTTGACGGCCATCGCTGCGCCCCGCCGCTACGGGTAGGTCATCGCCGCGGTGCCCACCATGCCGGGCCGCGGTCCACCGCCGGCAGCGCCGCCGGTGCCGATCATGATGGTCGTCATCGTCATCACCGGGGTCGCGCCCATGGCCTTGTAGACCCCGATCGACGGGCCACCACCGCCACCACCGCCGGCACCACCCGCGCCACCGGCGCCGCCGGCGCCGCCCTGGCCACCGCGGCCGACCTCGCCGGTGCAGCTGCTGCCGCCCGCGCCGCCGCCACCGCCGCTGCCGCCAGCGCCGCCCGCGCCGCCGGCGCCGCCCGCGCCGCCCTTGCCGGCCTGGATGGTCGTCGCGTTGATCACCGGGCTGGACGCGATCGCCAGCACGCCGATGCTGGCGCCGCCGCCGGTGCCCGGCGTGCCACCGATGCCACCGCAGCCACCCGCGCCGCCACCGCCGCCGCCGTTGCCCGAGCCGTCGTCACAGAAGAAGCAGCCCTGACCACCGCCGCCACCGCCGCCGCCGCCGCCGGTGCCGGGCCCGCCGTTGCTGCCGCCCGAGCCATCGGCGCGCATGAACATCATGCCCGACACCGCGCCGACGCCGTTGCCCGGGGCGCCCGGCATGCCGGCCGCGCCGACGTCGCCGGCACCGCCTGCGCCGCCGGTGCCGCCCGGATCGCCACCGCCGCCGCCGTTGCCGCCCGACGCGCCACCTGGCGAGTTCGAGCCGCGATCACCCGCGTTGGAGCCCTCCGAGCCGCCGGTGCCGCCAGCGCCGCCGTTGGGGTTGCCGCCTGGGCAGTTGTTGGTGCCCGCCGGGCCGCCCCCGCCGCGTCCGCCGCCGTCACAGCTGCCACCGCCGCCGGGCTGACCGACCGCGCCGTTGCCGCCCCGCGGGCCGGCGGCTCCGGCCGCGCCGTTGGTGCCCGGCGCCGCCATGATCGAGCAGCTGTTGAAGGTCAGCAGGTTGTTCGAGTTCGACACCACCACGGCGATCGACGACCCCGTGGTCATGCCCGCGGTCGCGGTGATGGTCAGCCGATCGATCTTGGTCGCGATGTTGACGCCGTCGATGATCATGCCGGTGCCGGCGCCGACGATCTTGCTGATGTTGGCCGCCGCGCGCGCCCAGTTCTGCGCCCGCGAGTAGCCGCCATACAGGCTGACGCCCTTCTGCCCCATCACGGTCTCGTTGTAGGTGCCGGCCGAGATGAAGACGACCTTCCTGGGGATGGCGCCCGCGGCCTGGTTGATGGCCGCGTTGATGGTCTTCTTGGGCAGCTCGCGGGTGCCCGGGTTGGTGTCCACGCCCCCGGCGGTATCGACGAACACCGCGCGCGAGGCGTCGCCGTCCACACCGTCACAGTTGGTGTCGCGGAAGGCGTCGTCGGGCTCGTCGGCCGCGGTCGGGATGCAGGTCCCGCCGCCGTCCACGCTGCCGCCACCGTCGTCCACCCCGCCCTCGTCGCCGCCGATGCTGCCGTCGACATCGTCCTCGCCTGCGCTGGCACAGCCAGCGCAGGCCAGCGCTGCAGTCAGAAGCCAGGCCGAGGCAGAGATGGAACGCCGATAAGCCATACGTGCTCCCTGGGCGTGAATGAACCTCGGGAATTCTAGCACGACTGGCCGAAACTCAGGTCTCCAGCAGCTCCCTCACCGGGTCCAGCGCGTGCGCGGCGTCCCCCGCGATCTCACGGCGGAAAAACTCCAGCTGGGCGCGCTCATGGGCGCTCAGGCTGCGCGCCAGCTCGGGATCGCGGGCGCCGAACTTGCGTTCGAAGCGCTCGAACGCCGGCACCGTGACCTCGAGCAGCAGGCGCAGCAGGCGGGCCTCGAGCTGCCAGGGCAGGGGGGCCGCGGCCAGCGCCGCGCCGCCACCCAGCAGCTTGGCCAGCCAGCTCTCGCGGGTCTCGAAGCCGGCCCTGGCCAGGGTCTCGCCCAGGCGCGTCTTGAGCTGCGCCTCGAGCGCGCGCAGCGCGGCGAACTTGGCGCGCTGACCAGGGCGGATCTTCAGGCGCGACAGCACGGCATAGCCAGCCTCACCGAAGACCTCGGCCTGGAAGGCGCGCCGGAGCTCGCGGATGTACTGCTTGTCGCTGCTCTCTTTGCTGTCGTTGCCCGCGGCGTCGTCGGCCATGGTGATCCCCCCCTTGATGCGGTGCGGACCACCCCCTTACAACATCGTAGCGCGCCGCGTCAATCAGGACCCGACGCGGGCGATCTCGAGCTCGAAGATGCGCCGCACGATGGCCACCGCGCAGGCATAGGTCGCGTCCATGCCGAAGAACGACATGCTCTTCGAGAGCAGCTGCTTGTGCCGGGAAAATGGGGTGTCCGACGCATAGTGGACGATGCCGATGGGCAGCGGCGGCGCGCCCAGATTGATGAGCTCGTCGGTGGGGTAGCGCCGTGGCGAGGTCGCCTCGGTGAGCGCGGCCAGATAGGGCCCGGTCTCCATCTCCATCACGGTGTAGCCCTCGGTGTAGAAGACGTCCATCAGGGCGCGGTTCTGCAGGAAGGCGCTGCGCACGGTGATGGCCTTCTGGTGATCCAGTGCGCTGCCGTGGCGCAGATAGGGCGAGATCTGCGCCCCGGTGAGGTCGTTACGCAGCAGGAAGGTGTTCTTGGAGTGCTCGTCGTGCACCACGTCGGACAGCATGACGTCGCCGACGCGGGCGTTCAGCGTGGCCGCCTTGCCCATGACATAGACCCCGCGCAGCCCGGGCACCTCGATGAGGACGCGCGCCAGCATGTGGTAGGCCGCCATGCCCAGCGGGTAGTCGATGTTGAGCACCAGGGCGTCGCTGCGCGACAGCCGCTCGAGGCCGGGCATGGCCAGGCGCGGGTCGCAGCGCCCGGGGTCGAGCTGCGCCAGCGGGATGACCTGGGCGTCGACCTCGATCTCGTCGGGGCTGGGCACGGTGCGGATGCCGACCGCGAGATCGGCGGCGCTGATGGCGCGCCGGCGCTCGGCGTCGCGGGCATACAGCCGGAGCAGGTAGTACGACAGGTTGTCGAGGCCGGCCTGGTCGCCGGCGGCCTGCAAGGACTGGTATTCCTTCGCCAAGCCTTCGGGGTTCTCGGCCGCGACCCAGGCCCCCAGCGCCCCGGCGTGGGTGCGTGAGTAGCCGCCCAGCAGGTTCGACAGCGCGTGCATGTTGGACGACACGAAGTAGACCGGGCGCTCGGCCAGGTGGGCGCCGCTGGGATCGGCGGCGACCGCTCGCCACCAGCGCGACGACGCCCGCTGGTAGTTCACGAACGACCCCGACAGCAGCGTCAGCGACAGATCGAGCTCGCGCCGGGCACACGCGCCGAGGCCCGCGCAGCCGAGGACCGACGCCAGCCGGGCGCACTCCTCGGCCGGCACCGCCAGGGCGTCGGACAGCTCGAGGGCCAGCGCCGGTGGCAGCGGGTCGCCACCGAGGTCGGCCACCCGCGCGGCCAGCTCGGGGCGCGCGGCCAGCGCCGCGTGGACCTTGTTCCACTCCAGCTGGTAGGCCACCAGGATGGGGATGAGGTCGTCGATGTCGGAGGCGCTGACCACATAGACCGCCAGCTGACCGGCGCCGTTCCACTGCCAGCGCCGGCGTCGCGCCGGGGTGCGCACCCGCTCCCAGCTGGCGATGTCGCTGTAGCCGGCGCCCACGAACTGGTCGCGCGACTGGCCCAGGATGACGTGGCTGAGCTGCCAGGCGCAGGACGGCAGGCGGACCGCGGCATAGATCAGGGCGCCGAGGTCGAGCTCCGGCCCGGCCGCCTTGGGGTGCAGCGAGGACGCCATGCCGCCATGGGCCTCCTCCAGGGAGCGCACCCGGACCGACCCGCTGGAGCGCAGCAGCGAGTAGTAGGTGCGGATGTAGAGGGCGATGGCGTCGTCCAAGACGGTCGGGACCTGGCGCTGCATGGCTGCGAATCCTCGCGGAATTTGGGGTGCGTAGCAAGCGTGGCGGTGCGTAAAATCTTCGCATTTGACGCACTGCGAGGGCGCCGATAGCTTCATCGGTCTTAGGTGCGCACCGCCATGCCCAGAAATCTGCTCCGCGCCGGGGTGCTCTTCGCCCTGGTCGGCCTCGCCGCGTGCGGCGGCGGCGGCAGCGCGGGCAGCCGGCCGGTGGCGCGCCCGCCAGTGGTGGTCGGGCCCGCGCCAGCGCCGCGGACGCCGGTGGCCACGCCGACCCCGCGCCAGGACACCTGCCAGACCTTCTGCCGGCACATGATGGGGTGCGTGACCGAGCTGGCCGAACCCGGACTGACGGTCTGGAACGACGTCGCCAGCTGCCAGGGCACCTGCCTGGAGGACGCCGCGCTGACCACGCCGGTGCTGGGCGCCCTCGATGCGTGCCGCGTCCAGCACGGCGACGGCTGCAAGCCGTTCGTGGAGTGCATCTGGGATCTCAAGCAGGCGGCCAGCGCGCGCGCCAACGGAGAGGGCTGATGCCCGCACCGCAGCTACATCTGACCTTCGGGACCCTGTGCGCCACCAACGCGGGCACGCCGCGCAAGCTGGCGGCGGCGATGCAGGCCGAGCCGACGCACACCCGCCTGGGGTCGATCATCCATGATCTGCCCTACTACTCGAACGTCGCCAAGACGGCGGTGCGCTTCTCGCTCGGGCTGCCCGGCATCCCGTCACCCTGGGGCTACAAGATCCACTTCGAGCGCCCGGGCCTGCTGCTGCGCAACTTCATCGAGCGCGCGCGGCTGCAGCGCGGCCTGACCCAGGACGAGAAGCACGCGCTGGTGGGCGGCTTCGTGTCGCACATCGCTCTCGACGTCGCCATGCACCCGCTGGTGGTCGCGCTGGCCCGCCGTGACGTACAGGAGCTGGGCGGCATCGAGGACGTGCACCACTGGGTGTGCGAGAAGTACCAGAGCGCCTTCTTCCACGCCGAGATGTTCGGCGAGGACATCATCGGGTCGAAGCGCTTCCGCGACCTGGCGCGCCTGACCAAGGCCGGCACCGTGATGCGCGCGCGCCCCGAGCCGCAGGTGCTGGAGTTCCTGCGCGAGGCCTTCCTCGACACCTATGGCGAGGCGCCCACGGTCAGGGAGTGGCGGCGCTGGATCACCGAGTTCCGCCGCTTCGGCGCCCTGGCGTCGGGCAGCGTGGCGCGCAAGGACAGCCTGAAGAAGCGCACCGCCATGATGCGCGAGCGCTACTACCACTCGGAGTCGTTCGAGTTCATGAACTACTACGAGGCGTCGCGCAAGAAGTACGCGGTGCTGTCGGAGCTGGCGCTGGACTACTACGAGGCCGGCGACTTCACCGATCCGACGCGGGCGCAGTTCGACGCCGCGGCGCGCATCGATCACCTGGTGTTCCCGAGCGACGCCGAGATCCCCGCCCTGCCCGGCAGCGGCGCCAATCCGGCCGTGGTGCGGGAGGAGCAACGAGAAGACGATGTCAACGCGGCCGAACAAGCAGCTTGAGACGTTCCCCAACCCGGCTCCCGGCCGCGACTACAGCATCGACTTCGAGTGCCCCGAGTTCACCTGCGTCTGCCCGATGACCGGGCAGCCGGACTTCGCGGTCATCAAGATCACGTACGTGCCCGACGCCACCTGCGTCGAGCTGAAGTCGCTCAAGCTGTACCTGTGGTCCTATCGCGACGAGGGCGCGTTCCACGAGGCGGTGACCAACCGCATCCTGGACGACCTGGTCAAGGCGGTGGCGCCGCGCAGCGCGACGGTGGTCGGCGACTTCGCCATCCGCGGCGGGATTCGCACCATCGTGACCGCGCGCCACAGCAAGTAGTCCGAGCCAGACCGGACGGCTCGGGACAAAACGACCCTCGAGCGGGTCTTGTTTTGTCCGGATCTGCCGAAACGTAGGTAAGATGGCGGCGTGAAGAACGCCCGTCGTGATGCTCTGAGCGTCATCACAGCGTTTCGTGGCCTCACGCCCTATGGCGAGGGCGACCGCGAGATGTTCTTCGGGCGTGAGGCCGAGCGGGGCGACCTGGCCAAGCTGGTGACGTCCGAGCGCTTTCGCATCGGCCTGGTGCTGGGACCGCCGGGAGTCGGCAAGACCTCGCTGGTGTGTGCCGGCCTGCTGCCCGCGCTGCGCGATCACGGCATGCAGGCGGTGTATGCGCCCGGGCTGCCAGGGGCGGTGGACGTGCTGGCGCGGGAGGCCCGGGCGCGCGGGGCCGGCGGCGGGCGAGCCGGGCAGGCGGCGGCCGACGCGGTCGGCGCGGCCGAGGTGCTGACCCAGCTGGGGGCGTCGTCCAAGGGCGGCGCGCTGGTGGTCATCGACGACGGCGGCGGCGCGGTGCCCGAGGGCGCCGAGCTCGACGCGCTGGCCGAGGTGCTGGTCAAGCTGGGCAAGGCGCCCGACCATCGCACCCGCTTCCTGTTCGTGTGCGACGACGACCTGATGGTGCGCCTGGACGCCCTGGAGCGGCGCACCGGCACGCTGTTCTCGCCGAGCTACCGCTACCGGCTGGCGCCCTTCGACGAGACCCACGCGGCGCAGATCATCGAGCGCACCGTGCTGGCGACCGGGACCTTCGTCGAGGCCGGCCTGTCGGACGCCATCGCCGGCAACCTGGCGGCACGCGGCCCGGTCAACCCGGCCGAGCTGCAGATCGTGGCGCGCACCGCGCTGGAGCTGCGCCTGACCTCGCCGGGGACCTACCGACGCGCCGGGGGCGCGACCGCGCTGATCGATCGCTTCCTGTCCATCGCGTGCGACGCCGCGGGCGGCGAGACCGGCGCGCGGGTGCTCGGCGAGCTGTGTGCGCTGGAGACCGGCGAGGCGGCCGAGCCCGAGGACATCGGCGCGGCGGCCGGGCTGCCCACCGCGGCTGCGGCGACCGCGCTGGAGGCGCTGGTGGCGCGCGGCGTGGCGCGCAAGGTCGGACGCGGCAGCGAGGTCAGCTCGCGTTACCAGCTGGCGCACCGCTTCCTGCGCGAGCATGCGCGCGAGTATGTCGCGCCGGTGCGCGGCGACACCCGGCGGGCGCGCGTCGCGCTGGCCGAGGCCGCAGGGCAGGGGCGCCGGCTGACGGTCGGCGAGCTGGCCGGGGTCAAGCGCGCGCACGTGGTGGCGTCCAGCCCCGACGAGGCCAGGGCCATCGCCAAGGGCAAGCGCTTCGTGTGGACCGTGCTGGCCGGCGTGCTGGCGGTGCCCGTGCTGCTGGTGGTGCTGGCCTACGTGGTGCTGTCGGGCCACATGTACATGCGCACCGAGGTCGGCGCCGATGGGCAGCGCCAGCTGGTGGCGCGGGTCGGACGGCCGGCGTGGAAGTGGCTGCACTTCCTGCCGCACTCGCCGGCGTATGGCAGCCGGGTCGCGGTGCTGGGGCTCAGCCCGGTGGCGCTGGAGCCGGGCGCGCTGAAGTATGACGGGTCGCTCGATGGCAGCACCGGCGGGCTGCGCGGCTGGGTGGCGTGGGGCGTCGGCCAGCTGCAGCCGGTGCCCGAGGGGCTGCTGCGCTATGTCATCGGTGAGGGCAAGGACGAGGCGTTCGCGGGGCTGAAGGCGGCGGCCAGCAAGAGCGAGGCGGCGACGCTGGATGTGCTCGAGGTGCTGCGCGTGGCGGGCTCGGGTGGCGCGGCCGAGGGCAAGTTCCTGGCCGAGGCGGTGGGCTCGAAGTCGGTGCGGGTGCGGCGCCGGGCGCTGGAGGTCGCGCGGGCCATCGCGCGGCGGCGCCCGGGGGCGCACGCCGAGGTGCTGGCGGCGGCGGCCTCGGGTGACGACGCCGAGGCCCGGCAGTCGTCGCTGGCGGCGGCGGCCGAGCTGGATCCGGTGGCCGCGGCCAAGCTGATCGCGGCGGGCGCGGCGGCCAAGGACGTGGCCACGCGGCGGCGCGCGATGGACGCCGCGACCGCGCTGGCCGAGCGCGCGCCGGGCGCGGCGGTGGCGGCCGCGGCGGGCGCGCTGGCCGACGAGGACGAGCGGCTGGCGCGTGACGCCCGTGCGCTGGTGACGCGGCTGAGCGCGCTGGCGCCGGCCGAGGCGGCGCGCGCGCTGGTCGAGCTGGGCGGCCGCAAGGAGGCCTCCGAGGCCACGCGGGCGGCGGCGCTGGCGCTGCTGGCGACGCTGGAGCTGCCGCTGGATCGGGCCCTGGCGGCGCCGCTGGGGGTTGCGGCCAACGACGCCTCGGCCAAGGTGCGCGTGCTGGCGCTGCCGCTGTGGGCGTCGCTGGCGCCGCCCGACGAGGTCGCCGCGGTCGCCGACGCCGCGCTGGGGTCGCCGGGCAAGGTGGCCGGGCTGCGCGAGGCCTCGGTGGCCGCGCTGGGCGAGGTCGCCAAGACCAAGCCCGAGCTGGCGCTACCCAAGCTGGAGCAGCTGGTCGACGACCGCCAGATGTCGGTGCGGCTGGCGGCGGCGCGCGCGCTGGGTGGTGGTGGCGCGGCGTCGATCCTGACCTTGACCAAGCTGGTGACCTACGGCGGCCAGGTCGCGCACGCGGCGGCGACCGGCCTCGGCGTCGCCGGTCAGCGCGAGCCGCGCCGGGCGCTGGAGGCGATGCGGCCGCTGCTCAAGCTGGGCTCGATGTCCAAGCAGGCCATCGCGGCGCTCGGCGTCATCGGCGCGGTCAAGCCGCTGGTGACGCAGGAGGAGCTGGCGCGGGCGCTGCGCGATCCCAAGGATCCCAGCGCGCACGCCGCGGCGGCGGACGCCTCCTGCGTGGTCGCGCGCGCGCAGCCCAAGGTGGGTGGCGTGCTGCTCAAGCAGGCCAGCCGGGACGAGTCGCTGGACGTGCGCCGGCGCGTGTCGGCGTGCGTGATCGGCCTCGGGGTCATCGCGCCCGACGTGGCCGGCAAGCTGGCGGCGGGGCTGGCCACCGACGTGGACGCCTCGGTGCGTCGTGACGCGGCGACCGCGCTGGCGGCGCTGGTGCAGCGCGGCGAGCCGGGCTCGGCCGAGGCGCTGCTGGCGCTGGCCGACGACGCCGACGGAGGCGTGCGCCACGCCGCGCTGGCGGCGCTGCTGTCGGCGTCGCAGGGCAAGACCGCCCCGAAGATCGAGGCCGGCGAGGTGCTGACCCGCGCGCTGGGCCGCGGCGACGCCGGCGAGCGCAAGCTGATCGTCGAGGTCGCGACCGCATATGGCGCCGGGCAGGTGCTGCGCGCGGCGGCCAGCGACCCCGATCCCGGGGTGCGCCTGGTGGCGGCGCTGAGCGTGCGCGGCGCCGACGCCGCCGTGGTGCTGCGTGCCGCGGCGCTGGATCCCGAGGCCGACATCCGCGCCCGCGCGGTCGCCGCGGTGCCGGGCGCGGGGCTGCCGCCCGCCGACGCGGTGGCGCTGCTGGAGCCGGCGCTGGTCGATCCCGATCCGCAGGTCGCGGGCGCCGCGCTGCGTGCGCTGTCGACGGTGCAGGGCCAGGGCGCGCGCATCAAGGCCGAGCTGGAGATCGCGATGGCGTCCGACCGCGAGTGGCGTCGCGCCGCCGCCGCCGAGGCCGCGCGCGCGCTGGCCGAGCACGATCCCGCCGCGGCGACGCCGCTGCTCGATCGCGCGGTGCGTGATCCCGCGCGTGACGTGCGCCGGATCGCCATCCCGGCGCTGGCCGCGCTGCGCGCCAGGGCGACCCCGCTGGCGACGCTGGCCCGGGAGCTGCGCACCCACGAGCTCGACCCGCGGGTGCGCGTGCTCGCGCTGGCGTCGATCCTGTCGCTGGCCCGCAAGGGCCCCGCCGACACCAAGGCGGCGCAGGACGCCCTGGTGCCCATCGCGAAGTCGGGTCCGCCCGCGGCCCAGCTGGCCGCCCGCCTCGGCCTCGGCGTCCTCGCCATCGGGGCCGACGGCGACGCCATCCTGACCACGCTGCTCGACTGAGCATCCCGCCCCGCGCAGCGGGTCGGGATGCGGTCCGCCGGCTTCAGTCCGCGCGCTCTCTCGCCATGTCGCGCTCGACGTCCTTCTCGCGCTTGGAGTCGCGCTTGTCCCAGTCCTTCTTGCCGCGCGCCAGGCCCATCTGGACCTTGATGATCCCCTTCTTCACGTAGATCTCGAGCGGGATCAGGGTGTAGCCCTTGGCCAGCAGCTTGGCCTCGAGGCGGCGCAGCTCCTGCTTGCTGACCAGCAGCTTGCGCGGGCGAAACGGCTCGTGGTTGAACTGGTTGGCCTGCGGGTAGGGCTGGATCTGGCAGTTCTCCAGCCAGAGTTCGTGGTTCTTCACCGCGCCATAGGCGTCGATCAGGGTCGCCTTGGCGTCGCGCAGCGACTTGACCTCGGAGCCCATCAGGACCAGGCCGGCCTCGAAGTCCTCGTCGATGTGATAGTCGTGCCGCGCCTTGCGGTTGCGGATCAGCACCTTGATGGCGTCGGGCTTGGCCGGTTTGCTGGCGGGCTTGGCGGGCTTTTCGGCCATGGGGGTCAGACGCTAGCGACCGCCCGCGCCACGGTCAAGGCATACACCACGCGCGCCCCCGCCCGCCTGAGCACCCGGGCACATGCGCTGGCGGTGGCTCCCGTCGTCATCACGTCGTCGAGCAGCAGCACCGCGCGCCCGGCGACGCCGCTGCCGCCGCTGCCGCCGCCGGCGCCGCTGCCGCCGCCGGCGCTGCCGCCGCGCGCGCGCGCCACCGCCTCACGCAGCGCGAAGGCCCCGCGCACATTGGCGGCTCGCTCCGCCGGCCCGCCCGCCTGCGGCGGCGTCTCGCGCACCCGCGCCAGCGCCGCCAGCACCAGCAGTGGCCGCCGGTGGTCGCGCCGCAGCACCCGCACCAGCGCGCGCGCCAGCTCGCCGGCCTGATCGAACCCGCGCCGCGCCAGCCGCCCCGGCGCCAGCGGCACCGGCACCACCACCTCGCAGGCCGCAAGCTCGGGCCTCGTCAGGACCAGCTCGGCCAGCAGCGGCGCCAGCGCCCCCGCCACCTCCAGCCGTCGCCCGTGCTTGAGCCGCAGCACCGCCTCGCCCAGCGGCCCGCCATACCTGCCCAGCGCGACCGCCCCCGCGAACGCCGGCGGCGCCGCCGCACAGCGCGCGCAGCTCGACAGCGCACGCTCGGCCGGCTCGCCACAGCGCGCACACCCGACCCCGACCTCATCCAGCCCGAGCACACACTCGGCACAGAACGCCGCGCCCTCGTCGACCACCTCGCCACACCCGGCGCACTGCGCAGGCCACACCAGGGCCGTGACGCCTCGCGCCACCTCTCGCAAGATCTCTCGCATGCCGGCGTCATCGACGCCGGCCCGCGCGGGTTGCTACTTCAGCAGCAGATCGCGCCCGGTCATCTCGGCCGGCACCGGAATCCCCATGATTCCCAGCAGGGTCGGCGCCACATCACACAGCCGGCCGCCCTGGTCCAGGGCCCGCCCGCGCAGCTCGTCATCGGCCACGATCAGCGGCACCGGGTTCATGGTGTGGGCGGTGTGCGGCTGTCCGGTGACCGGATCCCACATGGTCTCGCAGTTGCCATGGTCGGCCGTGATCAGCACCGCGACCCCGTGCGCGCGCGCCGCCTTGATGATGCGGCCCAGGCAAGTGTCCACCGTCTCCACCGCGATCACGCTGGCGTCCATGACCCCGGTGTGGCCGACCATGTCGGGGTTGGCATAGTTGACCAGGATGAAGCCGTGCTCGCCCGACTCGATCTTGGCGACCACCGCGTCGGTGACCGGCTCGGCGCTCATCCGCGGCGCCTTGTCGTAGGTGGGCACCGAGCGATCCGACGGCACCAGCTGGCGCTCCTCCAGCGCGAACGGCGCCTCGACGCCGCCATTGAAGAAGAAGGTCACGTGGGCGTACTTCTCGGTCTCCGCGCAGCGGAACTGGCGCACGCCGCGCGCCGCCAGCACGCCGCCGAGCAGGTTGTCCATCGACTGCGGCGGGAACGCGATGGGCAGGCCAAACGTGGCGTCATACTGGGTCATGCACACGTAGCGCGACAGCGCCGGCCGCCCCGGGCGCGGGAAGCCGTCGAAGCCGTCCTGCGTCATCGCCCGCGTCAGCTGGCGCGCCCGGTCCGATCGGAAGTTCCAGAACACCACGGCGTCGCCGCTCTTCACCGTCGCCAGCGACACGCCGGCGCCATCGGTCAGCACCGTCGGCTTGACGAACTCGTCGGTCTCGCCCGCCGCATACGCCGCCGCCAGCCCCTCCACCGCGCTGGCCGCGCGCCGACCCTCGCCGTGCACCAGCATGTTCCACGCCTGCTGCACGCGCTCCCAGCGCGAGTCGCGATCCATCGCATAGTAGCGCCCGACCAGGCTGCAGAGGCGCCCCACGCCCGACTCGCGCAGGCGCGCGTCGACCTCCTCCAGGGTGGCCTGGGCCGACTTCGGCGGCACGTCGCGGCCATCCAGGAAGGCGTGCCAGTACACCCGCTGGAAGCCGCGCCGCCGCGCCAGCTCCACGATCGCGTAGGCGTGCGCCAGCGACGAGTGCACGCCGCCCGGCGAGGTCAGCCCGAAAAGGTGCAGCGCGCCGCCACTGGCGCGCGCCGCCTCCAGGGCGCCCACCAGCGCCGGGTTGTCGTAGAACGAGCCATCCGCGATGGCCACGTTGATGCGCGTCAGATCCTGGTACACGATGCGCCCGGCACCCAGGTTCAGGTGGCCGACCTCGCTGTTGCCCATCTGGCCCTCGGGCAGCCCGACATGGACCTCGGAGGCCTCCAGCAGGGTGTGGGGATAGCTCGCGTACAGCTCGTCGAAGGTCGGCGTGCGCGCCGTGCGCACCGCGTTCCACGGCTTCTCCGCGCGCTCACCGAAACCGTCGAGGACGACCAGGACCGCCCGCTTCATCGCTCGCTCCTGCTACTTGTGGTAGGGCTCGCCCTTGATGATGGTCAGCGCCCGGTAGAGTTGCTCGAGCAGAATAAGGCGCGCCAGCTTGTGCGGCAACGTCATCGGCCCCAGGCTGAGCTTGCGCGTCGCCTTGGCGCGCACCGCCGCCGGCAGGCCGTCGGCGCCGCCGATCACGAACGCCAGCGGCGACCCGCCCGCGATCTGCTGCTTCTCCAGCCAGCGCGCGAAGCCCTCGCTCGACTCAGAGGCGCCATCCACGTCCAGCGCGATGACGCGCGCGCGCCCCTCGGCCACCGTGCGCTCCAGCGCGGCGTCGTCGCGCAGCTCGACCACCTCGACGGGCGAGTAGTGCGAGATGCGCTCGACATAGTCGGCGCACAGCGTCTCCAGCGCGCGGTCGCGCAGCTTGCCGACCGCCCAGATCGAGAGCTTCAGTAGGCGTTCTCCGCGTCGAGGCGCGCCTCGGCAGGCAGCTCCAGCGGCACCCGCGCGGCGTCGATCCAGAGCGACTCCAGATCGTAGAACTCGCGCACCGGGTGGTGGAACACGTGCACGATGAGCTCGCCGAAATCGAGCAGCGACCACTGCCCCTCGGCGGAGTCCTCGACGCTCAGCGTGCGCCGGCCCAGCTTCTCGAGCTCGTCGCGGATGGCGTCGACGATGGCGTGGACCTGGCGGTCACTGCGCCCCGACACCACCAGGATGTAGTCGGTGTACGACGCCAGATCACGCACGTCGAACAGCGCCGGCTCCAGCGCCTTCTTGTCCAGCGCCGCCGACACCGCGCGCAGCGCCAGCTCACTGGCCTGGCCGCGCCCGGGGTCGCCCGGGCCAATCGCCGAGCGCGGCGCGCGCGGCTCCGCCAGCGGCTCGCGCGCCCGCCTGGGCAGCGCCTGCGCGGCACGATCTTCCAGCATCGATCCGTCTCCCGTCACCTTCGGCCCCCTGCGCCCCTTCTTCTTGCCCTTCGCGGCCGCGCTCGCGCCCGCCGCAGCGCCGCCACGCCCCTTCGCGCCCTTGCCCTTGGCCTTGTCCCTGGCTCCACCGCTCTTGCCCGTCTGCTTCGTCATCATCCCCTTCGAATCTGCCCGTCCCCGTAGACCACGAACTTGGTCGTCGTCAACTCTTCGATCCCCATCGGCCCGTAGGCATGCAGCTTGGTCGTCGAGATCCCGATCTCCGCACCCAGCCCGAGCTCGTTGCCGTCCGCGAAGCGGGTGGAAGCATTCACCATGACGGTCGAGGAATCCACCTCATCGATGAACCTGCGCGCCAAAGCGTAGTCCCGGGTCAGGATCGACTCGGTGTGCAGCGACCCGTAGCGCTCGATGTGAGCGATGGCCTCGTCGAGGTCGCCGACCACGCGCACCGCCACGATGAGGTCGAGATACTCGGCCGACCAGTCGTCCTCGCTGGCCAGCTTGACCGCCCCGGCCGGCGCCAGCCGCACCGACTCGGCATCGCCGCGCAGCTCCACGCCGTCCGCGCGAAGGTGCGCCGCCAGCCTGGGCACGAACTCGGCCGCGATGGCGCGCTGCACCAGGATGGTCTCCACCGCGTTGCACACGCCGGGCTTGGGCACCTTGGCGTTGTGGCAGATGGCCAGGGCCGCGGCCTGGTCTGCGCTGGCCTCGACGAAGATGTGGCAGACACCCTTGTAGTGCTTGATGACCGGGATGCGCGAGGTCTCCGCCACGAAGCGGATCAGCCCCTCGCCACCGCGCGGGATGACCAGATCGACGTCGTCCTCGCAGCGCAGCAGCGCCACCAGCGCGGCGCGGTCGGTGGTCGGCATCAGCTGCACCGCGGCCGACGGCAGCCCCACGCCAGCCAGCGCGAAGTCGACACACCTGGCCAGCTCGGTGTTGGTCTGGAAGGCCTCCGAACCGCCGCGCAGGATGACGGCGTTGCCGGCCTTCAGGCACAGCGCCGCGGCGTCGGTGGTCACGTTGGGGCGCGACTCGAAGATCATCGCGATGACGCCCAGCGGGATGCGCTGGCGTCCGACCTGCAGCCCGTTGGGCCGGCGCCACATCTTGACCACCTCGCCGACCGGATCGGGCAGCCCCGCGACCTCGTCCAGCGCGCGCGCCATCTTCTCCAGGCGCGCCGGATCCAGCTTCAGCCGATCCAGCATCGCGCCCGAGGTGCCCGACGCCGTGGCGGCGTCGACGTCACGCGCGTTGGCCGCCAGCACCACCGCGGCGCGCGCCCGCACCTGCTCGGCCATGCTCCGGATCGCCGCGGTGCGCACCGCGCTGCCCGCCTTGGCCACGGCGCGACCAGCCGCCCGCGCCGCCTTGGCCAGGCGCGCCATCTGGAGCTCGAGATCGGTCTTCTGCTGCGGGATGGTCATGATCGCTACACCAGCACCAGGTCGTCCCGGTGCACCAGCTCGTCGGTCCTCTTGTACCCGAGGATAGCCTCGATCTCGCCGCTTTTCTTGCCTGCGATCCGCGTCGCCTCGTCGGCGCCATAGCCGGCCAGGCCGCGCGCCAGCTCGTGGCCCGCGCCGTCGAGCACCGCGATGGCGTCACCGACCACGAAGGCGCCGCGCACCTCGCGCACGCCCGAGGGCAGCAGGCTGCGCTTGGCCTCGACCAGCGCGCGCCGGGCGCCATCGTCGATCACGACCGCGCCCGCCGGCTTCAAGGTGAACGCGATCCAGTGCTTGCGCGCCCCCAGCCGGTCGGCCTCGGGCAAGAGCAGCGTGCCCAGGTCCTCACCCGCGAGCACCCGGTCGAGCACGCGGTCATGCCGCCCGCTGCAGATCACCGTGGGAACCCCGAAACGTCCCGCGACCTTGGCCGCCAGCACCTTGGAGGCCATGCCGCCCCGCCCGACCCCGCCGACCACCGTGCCGCCAGCCACCGGGACGGCCTCGCGATCGACGTCGCGCACCAGCGCCATGCGCTGGCCACCCGCGGCCGGGTCGGCGTCGTGCACCCCGTCGACGTCGGTCAGCACCACCAGCACGTCGGCGTTGATCAGGCTGGTCACCAGGCCGGCCAGCCGGTCGTTGTCACCGAAGGTGATCTCCTCGATGGCCACGGTGTCGTTCTCGTTGATGATGGGCACCGCGCCCAGCGCCAGCAGCGCGGTCAGGGCATGACGCGCGTTCAGGTAGCGCGACCGGTCGGCCAGGTCGTCGTGGGTCAAGAGGACCTGTCCGATGGCCAGCCCGACCGCGGCGAAGGCCCGATCATAGAGCTGCATCAGGCGGCCCTGTCCGATGGCCGCGCAGGCCTGCAGCTCGGGCATCAGCCTGGGCCGCTCGCCGAGGCCGAGGCGCTCGATGCCCAGCGCGATGGCCCCCGAGCTGACGAGGACGACCTCGACGCCACGCGCGCGCGCCGACGCCGCGGCCTGCGCCAGCATGGTCGCGCGCTCCTCGGGCGCCTCGCGGATCAGCCGGCTGCCGATCTTGAGCACCACCCGCCGCGCCCCCTGCAGGGCCTGGCGCTCGGCCCTCACTTCTTGGCCAGCGCCTGGTGCAGCTTCCAGCGCGAGCCGAAGGCGTCCACCAGCTCGCCCAGGAAGGCGCTGCCCGACGAGGTGATCTCGTCGGTGATGGCGCGCGCCGCCTTGGCCACGAAGCCCTCGCGCTCGGCGGCCTCGACCGCGGCGTCGACGGCGGCCTCGCCCTTGCCGCGCCCGGTCACCGCGCGCACGAAGCTCGAGACCAGCTTGATGGGCACCCGCGCGCTGGTGCGCAGCGCCAGCAGCATGCCGCGGCGGAAGGTCTTCTTGAGGGCCTCGCGGCGCACCGACTCCATGCTCGCGGTCATGACCTCGCGCAGCAGGCGCGCGCTGACGGCGTCGAGCTCGCCGCCCGGGTGCATGCGCGCGCAGTAGTGATCGAACAGGGTGCCGATCTGGAAGGTGCGCGCCGCCTCGTCGGCCTCGCGCAGCACGGTCAGCACCAGCACCGCCTTGCGCAGCGATCGCCACAGCATCGAGCCGACCGCCGCGCCGGTGGCCAGCCGGCGCCAGGTCGGCGCGTCGACCTCGACGGCCAGGTTCGCGATCGCCCCCGGCGTGGTCGCGATGCCCCGCGCCTTGGCGATCATGCGCAGCATCGAGCGACGCGCCGCCTCGGAGGCCAGGTCGTCGATGATGGGCAATGGCACCAGCCCCGCCAGCGCGGTGGCCACGGCGCGCGCGGCGATCTTGGCGCGCAGCTCGGCGAGGTGCGCCAGATCGGGCGCGGCGGTGGCGCCGCCGTCGTCGCCGGGCGCGCTCATCGCTCGATCCCCAGCAGCTGATCGCGCTCCAGCACCGGGCGCTCGCGCACCGGCACGTCGACCCAGGTGCCCTCGGCGGGCGCGGCGACGGTGGCGCCGGCCTCGACCGCCAGGGTCAGCGCCAGCGCGGTCTCGACGGTCTGGCCCTCGCGGGTGTGTTTGTAGCGCAGGTGCACATCGGCCGCGAGCGGCACCCCGGTGGCCTGATCCAGCGTCACCGAGCCCTCGATCGACACCGGCACCACGGTCTCGCGCCACTTGCGCTCGGGGAAGTCGTCCGACGCCGCGGGCGCCTTGCCGGCCCCCTGGCCCAGCGCGACCTTCAGCGCCGGGCGGCCCGCCGCGGTGGTCGCCTCTCCACCCTTGGCCTCCAGCGCGAAGCCGACCACGTCGAGGTACGCCGCCAGCGTGCCCAGGGCCTCGTCGCGCAGCCGCTCGGGCTCTCCTGGCTCGGGCGGGCGGCGCACATATTTGCCGTAGCGCGGGCGCACGAACAGGTTGCCGCCGGTCAGCACCACGTCCTGGCCATAGTCGCGCGAGTTGAGGTGCAGCAGGTGGAACTGGCCGTCGCCGGCGACCTCGAGCGTGGTGTCCTCGTCGAGCGTCTCGGGCTGCTCGGCGGTGATGGCGACGTGCGACTTCAGGGTCAGCTTGTGGGCGCCCACGGCCCCCAGCAGGGTGGCGCTGGGCAGGTGGGTCGCGCGCAAGAGCTCGCCGGCGTCCTTGCCGGCGCGGGTGGCGTCGGCGCTGGTCGGCGCCGCGGCGGGCAGCACGGGCGCGCGCACCGCCCGCGGCTTGGCGCGCTTGCCGCCACAGGCCAGGCTGGTGGTCACGAGGAGGGTGACGAGAAGGGGACGGACGCGCGACAAGTCCTGGTTTCGTAGCGCCCCCACCGCGTGCTGTCAAATCGGCCTTTGTTGCGTGGGCCGGGCGGGGATGAAAGGATCACCCCGTGAGCATCGACCAGATCGTGGCGGAGCTGGCTTCCAGCCCGCTGGGCGCGGTGTTCGCGTTCGTGTGGGGCGCGCTGTGGGGCAGCTTCGCCAACGTCTGTGTGGTCCGGGTGCCGCTCAAGCTGTCGGTGGTGCGCCCGGGGTCGAAGTGCTTCTCGTGCGGCAAGCCGGTGGCCTGGTACGACAACCTGCCCATCCTGAGCTGGTTCATCCTGCGCGGAAAGTGCCGCAATTGCGGGGCGAAGTTCAGCATTCGCTATGCCCTGGTCGAGGCCGCCGCGGGCCTCCTGGCGCTGGCGCTGTGGCAGATCACGGTGATCGTGCCGGTGGCGGGCGACTTTCCGCCCATGCAGCTCGGGCGCTTCTTCATCTACTTCTACTTCGTCATGGTCATGCTGACCCTGGCCTTCATCGATCTCGACACCAAGACGCTGCCCGACGTCATCACGCTGCCCTCGATCATCATCTTCTATGTGGCTGGCCTCGCGCTGCCCGAGCGGCGCTGGCTCGACGGCGTCATCGGCATCGCGGCCGGCTACCTGGTGGTGCGCGCCATCGCCGACGGCTACTACTACCTGACCCGGCGTGAGGGCATGGGCTATGGCGATGGCAAGCTGCTGGCGGTGATCGGCGCGCTGCTGGGCTGGCAGGCCATCCCGTTCGCGATGTTCGTGGGCTCGATGCTGGGCACGGTGATCGCGCTGCCAGTGCTGCTGGTGCAGCGGCGCCGGGCAGCAGCGCAGCCGGCCCCGCCCGAGGGCACGCCTGCCGGCGCAGGCGAGGCTGAGGAGGCCGAGCCCGCGCTGCGCCACCTCGAGATCCCGTTCGGGCCGTTCCTCATCCTGGGCGCGCTGGCCTACCTGTTCTTCGGCAAGACCCTGACGACGCTCTGGCTCGGCGCGCTCTGATTCGCTATCTTGCGCGCCATGGTCACGACCGTCAGCTTCAAGAATGCCGCCAGCGCCCCCGCCACCGGTGCGCTGGCCGAGCCTGCCGGGACCGACAAGGTCGGCGGCCTCATCCTCATCCAGGAGTGGTGGGGCGTGAACGCGCACATCCAGAGCATCGCGGAGCGCCTGGCCGCCGAGGGCTTCCTGACCCTGGCGCCCGACCTCTACCAGGGCAAGTTCGCGCGCGACGCCGCCGAGGCGCAGCAGATGATGCAGTCGCTGGATCGGACCCGCGCCATGAGTGACATCCGCGGCGCCTTCGGCTACCTGGCTGCGCACCCGCGCTGCAACGGCCGCGTCGGCGCCATCGGCTTCTGCATGGGCGGCGCCTACACCCTGGCCACGGTGGCGACCGTCCCGGCGCTGGCCTGCGGGGTCGCCTTCTACGGCCTGCCCGATCCGTCGCTGACCTGGGACAAGGCGCGTGCGCCGGTGCAGGCGCACTTCTCCCGCACCGACGGCTGGGCTACCCCGGCCGGCGCAGAGAAGATCCAGGCCGCCCTGGCCGAGCACCACGTGCCCATGGAGCTGCACGTCTATGACGCGCAGCACGCCTTCATGAACGACACCCGGCCCGAGGTCTACCACCCGGAGTCGGCCAAGCTGGCGTGGTCGCGGGCGACTGCCTTCTTGAAGAAGCACCTGGGCTGACCGTCAAACGCGACGATTCGATCCCCGATACTGTGATTTCAGCACTTTGACCTCGGTCACGTCGGTGTGATAGAAGCGTGCCGTCCACCAAGGAGTGAACATGCGTGCGATTCGTTGGGCTGTACTCGGCGGGATCCTGATGCTGGCGGCAGGCTGCGGTGACTATCGTTATGTCTACCGCAACGCCAACGGCGGCACCATCGCCCTCAAGGGCGATCGGGATTCGGCGATGGAGAAGGCGCGTGGCGCGATGAAGTCGCACTGCCGCGGCCCGTACACCATCACCGAGGAGGGTGAGGTCATCATCGGCACCGACACCGCCGGTGGCTCGGAGACCGGGGTCACCCGCCGCAACACGGTGGTGACGCGCGAGGGCTCCAGCACCCGCCAGGCCACCGAGTGGCGCGTGACTTACCAGTGCGGCTATGCCGCGCCTGCTCCCGCGCCGGCGCCCACGGGCCCGCCCCCGGGTGCCTATCCGCCGTCGGGGCCGCCCGCTGGCCCGGGCTACTGAGCCCCTCGAAGCATCGCTTCGAGGAGCGAATTCCGTTCCGCCTCCGTCAATCGCCGGGTCGCTCACGCAGCGGCCCGGCGTTTTCACATAGCGGGCAGCGATCACGCAGCTCGGCCACGGTTCCGCAATCCGCACACTCGACGCGCTGACCATGAAAGCCGGGGTCTCCCAGCTCGGTGGGGCTGCGTGGCTTGCCGGCGCGACCCTCCTCGTAGGTCACACGCGTCGGGATGAAGCCGACGTAGCGCACCTCGTCACCGTCGCACGCGGGGCACGCGCTGGGCACCGGCCAGCGGTTGGTCGTGGTCAGGGCGCGCTGGAGGCCGCCGGGAGCGTGACAGCGCGGGCACATGTCGGCAGTCACCAGGCTCTGCGTGCAGGTGGGGCAGTTGACCTCGTAGACGCCGTCGATGAACTTCTCGCCGTCATAGACCCAGGTGACGGCGCCGACCGGCTCGCCAGCCTGCAGCGGCACGCTGCCGTCGAGGTAGGCGCGGAACACCAGCCGCCGGCTGCCGCATGGACAGCCCGCGGCGACCAGGTCGTCCAGCGCGCTTTCCGTGAGGATTCCCATCGGGATCGTACTATACCCCGTCCCCATGGCCTGGCTGATGCACGATCAACGAGACAAACCCCGCCGCGCGCTGCTGTGCGCGGTGCAGCTGCCCTCGGTGGACGACGCCGAGCTGGAGGGGTCGCTGGTCGAGCTGCGTCGGCTGGCGCGCACGCTGGGCATCGAGGTCGTGGGCCAGACCTCGCAGCGCCGCGCGTCGTTCGATGCCGGCGCCTACCTCGGCAAGGGCAAGCGTGAGGAGCTCAAGGCGCGCATCGAGGCCGGCGAGGCCGACACCCTGTTGATTGACCACGAGGTGTCGCCATCGCAGGCCCGGAATCTCGAGAAGGACACTGGCGCCGACGTCATGGACCGCACCGCGGTCATCCTCGACATCTTCCATCGCCACGCCAACTCGCGCGCGGCCAAGGCGCAGGTCGAGATGGTGCGCCTCGAGTACATGGCGCCGCGCATGCGCGAGGCGGCGTCGGAGAACAACACCGAGGGGCGCCAGGGCGGCGCGCCCGGTGGCCGCGGCGCCGGCGAGTCGGGCATGGAGCTGGATCGGCGCAAGATCCGCGATCGCATCGCCGAGCTGGCCAAGGAGCTCGAGAGCATGGACCGCGAGCGCCAGACCCAGCGCGCGCGGCGCAGCAACATGCCGCGCGTCGCCCTGGTCGGCTACACCAACGCCGGCAAGTCGACGCTGATGCGCGCGCTGACCGCCAGCGACGTCTATGTCGCCGACAAGCTGTTCGCGACGCTGGACACCACGGTGCGCCAGCTCCTGCCCGAGACCAGCCCGAAGATCCTGATGTCCGACACCGTCGGCTTCATCAAGAAGCTGCCCCACGGCCTGGTGGCCTCGTTCAAGAGCACGCTCGACGAGGCGCTGGAGGCGTCGCTGCTGGCGCACGTGATCGACGCCAGCGACGCCAACTTCGAGCAGCAGCTCGAGGTCACCGAGACGGTGCTCAGGGAGATCGGCGCCGGCGAGGTGCCGCGGCTGATGGTGTTCAACAAGATCGATCGACTCTCGGCCGGAGACCGAGAGTCGTCCGGCTCCGAGCCCGAGGCGGCCAAGCGCGCTGCGCTGCTGGCGAAGTGGCCCGACGCCATGGTCATCTCGGCCAAGCGGGAGGCCGACGTGGCCGCGCTGCGCGAGCGCTTCGTGGCCTTCTTCAACGCCGCGCGCGAGGAGGCCGAGCTGGCCATTCCGTTCGACAAGCAGGCCGTGCGCGCCGAGATCCACGCTTCCTGCGAGGTCCTCGACGAGGCCTGGGACGAGCATGGCGCCAGGCTGCGTGTGCGCGCCGAGCCGGCGACGCTGGCGCGGATCAAGCAGCGCCTCGAGGCCTGAGGCCGGGGTGGTGACCCGTGGCTGATCTGCGGCTGCGAGGCCTGGCCAGCGTGGATGCCCGCGCGGTGCCGCTGCCGGCGGGCACCGAGGTCGGGACGCGGGTGGATCGGGTGGTCGGCGAGCGCCGGGTGCCGCAGGGCGCGGTCGGACGCGTGGTCGCGCTGGCGGGCAGCGAGGTCGACGTCGCCATCGTGGGCGTCGGCGTGGTGCGCTACGCGCGCGACGAGCTGGTGCCACGCAAGCAGGGCCAGCTGGCCTACGCGGTGCGGCGCGAGGCGGCCTGGCAGGCGCTGCGCGGCGGCGTCGTGCTGGAGGCGACGGTGGGCTCGCGCGCGTGGGGGCTGGCGCACGAGGGCTCGGACACCGACGTGCGCGGCGTCTTCGTGTGGCCGCTGGCGTGGGCCAGCGCGCTGGCCGAGCCGGCGACGGACCTGGTCAGCGAGGACGGCTCGACGACCTACTGGGAGGTCGGCAAGACGGTGCGCCAGGCGCTGCGCGCGGATCCCAACACGCTGGAGATGCTGTTCGTGCGCGGAGTGCGCGCGGTCGATCCCATCGGCGAGTGGCTGCTGGCCGAGCGCGACGCCTTCGTGTCGATCGAGATCCACGGCACGTTCGGGCGCTATGCGGTGTCGCAGCTGGATCGGCTGACGCACATGCTGCGGCTGGCCGAGCACCGTCATGTGGTGATGGACTGGCTGCGCGAAGATCCGGTGCCGGAGCTCGACGAGGTGGCGCGGCGCCTGGCTGCGCTGTCGGCGCGGCCCGGGCAGCGGCCGGCGGACGCCGCGGCGCAGGGCAAGGAGTACGTCAAGCAGCTGTACGGCTCGCTGTATGACCAGGGGCAGCTGCCAGCGCGCGAGTTCGCCGACCTGGTGGCGCTGGCCCGGCGCGAGGGGCCGAGGTTCGAGCTGCCGCGCGAGCTGCGTCCGAAGAATGCCTATCACCTACTCAGGCTGATCTCGACTGCCATCGATTGGCTGAAGACGGGAGAGGTCAATCTGGAGGTGCAGGAGCCGCTGCGCACGACGCTCCTCGCGATCAAGCACGGCGAGCTGGCGCTGGCCGACGTGGTGCGCATGGCGGACGCGCTGACGCCCGAGCTGGAGGCGGCGCGGGTGAGCTCACGGCTGCCGCGGCGACCCGACGTGGCGCGCGCCGATGCCCTGCTACGCCGGGTCCGCGAGGAGGTCGCCCGGCGGGCGGTGCTGCGCGAGCCTGGGCCGCTGGGGGCCGATGCGCCGCCGCCGCCCGTGGTGGCGTGGTCCGACTCCGACGCCTGACTGCCCCAAAGAAAGTGGAGAACGTTTCCGGGAGGTCGGTCGTATGAAGTCACCAGTTGGAGACAGGCGCGGAGAGCCCCTCCTGAGGTAGCGGAAAAATACCTTGACTTTCTCCGGGGAAATTTGCTAGATTCTGGATACCTCGCTCGGACCAAGTCCGGGCCCAAAAAAAAGAAGACCATGTCGTGACCACCACCCTCCATACCTACGAAGCGAAAGTGAATCCGGGACAGCCCGGGTTTTGCTGCGCGGCGTCTGGTTCGGGCTCGGTCGTCATGATTGCGGCCGGCCAGGATCTCGCCGCCGCCAGCCTGCCGAGCGATCGGCAGGGTCGCCGCCTGGGGAGGCCTCCAAGCTCTTAGCACGCAAGTGCCGAGTACTCGGAGCCGCCCCAGGGAAACCTCGGGCGGTTTCTTCGTTTCGGGGCCGCGATCGCGAAGGGGTTCTTGACCGGTCCGGTGACCGGGGCGGCCTGTAAAACCGTCGTCGCGAGACCTGCAGGGTTCAACTCCCTGGGGCCCCACTGAAGTCCGTATTTCGAGTTCGTCCAACTGGTAGGACGCGTGGCTCTGAACCACGTAATCGGGGTTCGACTCCCTGGCTCGAAACCGCTCCCGCACGCGAGTGCGGAAGACGTCACAGCTGCGCCGTTCGTGTCACGAGCGCCTCTCCAGTGGAGCAGGCCAGGGTGCACGGCGGGGTGGGGTGAGTAGAGAAGGTAGCTGTTTCGTAGTTGTTTCTGCAGTTGCGCATCTTTGAAAACTGAATAGGTCGTCATCCCGCTCTGGCGTATGTGGTCAGCGCGTTTGCTTGAAAAGCGAAAGAACCTGGTTCGATTCCAGGGGGCGGGACCAGTGTGCCTTCAGGTCGGTAGCAATATGGCAATGCACCGGTTTCTTAAACCGCGCGAAGTGGGTTCGATTCCCACCCGACCTACCAGGAACGTCGTCGTCCACGGAGAGTCCGTCCTGCATCGGTGCCAGGTGCTCGTCTGCTAAGCGAGTGGTCGTTTGGTCGATCTGAGGGTTCGACTCCCTTGCTCTCCGCCTCACGGAATTACATGAAAATGCGGGTGAAGTGTTCATGGTTACACGCTGGTGCGCCACACCAGTATTGCGGGTTCGACTCCCGCCATCCGCTCCAGAAGCACGCGCCACGCGGCTGTGGTGTAGCAGCAGCACATGAGGCTCCCATCCTCCAAGCCCGGGTGCAACTCCCGGTAGCCGCTCCCGATCCCTTGATGGCTTTCATTCCCACGGTCGCTGGTACCGCTGGGCGAACGGCTGCCCCGTAAGCAGCCCTCGAGAGTTCGATTCTCTCTGCCAGCTCCAACTTCGCCCGCGCGTTCGTCGTGGGCCGTGTGAGGTGCAACATGTTCAACATCCGCAAGTGGTTTTCGACCAGCAAGACGCCGCAGAGCGAGCCGATCCCTGGCTCGACCCAGGTCCCGAACAGCGCCGGTGGCTACTCGTTCGAGGTCAACGACTGGATGCGGCTCGACCGCTTCCTGATCCTCGGGACCGAGGGCGGGAGCTACTACGCGACCGAGCAGAAGCTGACGCGCGAGAGCGCCGAGGCGGTGCTCCGTTGCATCCAGGCCGACGGCAGCCGTGCCGTCGCCTGCATCGCACGCATCTCGAAGGAGGGCCGTGCAGCCAAGAACGACCCGGCGATCTTCGCGCTCGCGATGGCGGCGAAGCTGGGTGACGAGGCGACCCGCAAGGCCGCGGGTCAGGCGCTGCCCGAGGTGTGCCGGACCGGTACGCACCTCATGCACTTCGCCGAGTTCGCCGAGGGCTTCGGTGGTTGGGGTCGTGGTCTCCGTGGCGCAGTCGGCCGCTGGTACAACGACAAGCCGGCCAGCGAGCTGGCCTACCAGCTGGTGAAGTACCAGTCGCGAGATGGCTGGTCGAACCGTGACCTGCTGCGGCTTTCGCACCCCAAGGCCAAGACCCCGGACCACCAGGCGCTGTTTGCCTGGGCGACCCGCGGGTCGCTGCCGGCCGAGGTTCCCAGCGCGCTCGCGATCGTCGAGGCCGTCGAGCGCGCCAAGAAGGCAACGACCGTGAACGAGATCGTGGCGCTCATCCGTACGCATGACCTACCCCGGGAGTGCGTGCCGACCCAGCTGCTGACCCACGCACCCGTGTGGGAGGCGCTGCTCGAGCGCATGCCGTTCACCGCGCTGATCCGGAACCTGGCCACCATGACCCGGGTCGGGCTGCTGGCGCCGATGGCGCCCGCGACCGCCGAGGTCGTGCGCCGGCTCGAGGACGAGGCGGGGCTCATCAAGGCCCGCGTTCACCCCGTGCAGGTGCTGGCGGCGCTCATGACCTACAAGAGCGGCAAGGGTGTCCGTGGCAACGGCAGCTGGAGCCCTGTCGCTGCGGTGGTCGACGCGCTGGACGCAGCCTTCTACAAGGCGTTCCGCGCGGTCGAGCCTTCCAACACCAAGACCCTGCTCGCGCTCGACGTGTCGGGCTCGATGTCGGGTGGCACCGTGGCCGGTGTCCCGGGGCTGACCCCTCGGGTGGCCTCGTCGGCCATGGCCTTGGTGACCGCGGCGACGGAGAAGCAGCATGGGTTCGTCGCCTTCACCAATGGGCTGACCGAGCTCGACATCTCGCCGCGCCAGCGGCTGGATGACATCTGCGCGCGCACCGCGGCCATGCCGTTTGGTGGCACCGACTGCGCGCTGCCGATGCTGTGGGCCAAGGAGCGCAAGCTCGAGGTGGAGACGTTCATCGTCTACACCGACTCGGAGACCTGGGCCGGGAAGATCCATCCCGTCCAGGCGCTCGCGGACTACCGCCGCGAGTCGGGGCTCCCGGCGAAGCTGATCGTGGTCGGAATGACCGCGAACAAGTTCAGCATCGCTGACCCGAAGGACGCCGGGATGCTGGACGTGGTGGGGTTCGACACCGCGTCGCCTGCGCTGATCGCGGACTTCAGCCGGCTGCGGCCGAGCCCGCGCCGGAAGGAGCAGAAGGGTCATCCGTATCGCGGGGAGGTCTGACTCCTCGCGGGACGGTGAGTCGATAGTCAGATTCGTCAGGGGTGCGCAACGCGCCCCTGTCTTTTCCACCGTGGCCTAATGGCAAGGCTCCCGGCTGTTAACCGGGCGGATAGAGGTTCGACTCCTCTCGGTGGAGCTGCTGCTGGATAGAGCCGATGATCTCGAGTTTTCGCTAAACCAACGCGTCCTGGTGGGCCTCGTGCTCCACCGCTCTCGAGGTCGCCAACCTCGTTCGATCCGCAGTTCTTCACCCTGGCACGCATCCGTGGCTCACCGGCAGAGCACCCGTCTGACTTACGGGGGGTAGGTGGTTCGACTCCACCCGGATGCACCAGGCGGCGCGCCGCCTCGGCGCAGATCGCTCAGTCGATCGACCGAGGCGGCTCCGCCCTCTGTCTCTGTAGGATAGTGGCCAAATCCGCCTGATTCTCATCCAGGACACAGGGGTTCGATTCCCCTCAGAGACACCTCGTTTCGACCGCGAGCCGGAGTGAGTGGATCATCGCCCACCCTCTACGGGCGACTGGAGTATGGGTAACTCGTCGGCATTCACGTGCCGGAGAACGAGGTTCGAGTCCTCGGTTCATTCCAAGCATGATTGGTTCGTTCGCGGTCGTCGTCTCGAGAAATGCCGCCGTTCCAAGGATGGGACGCGAGTCTACGAAGCTCGGTGGCGAAGGTTCGAATCCTTCCGGCGGTACCAACGCAGTTCGTACGTGGGTCGCGATCTGGGATCAGCTTGGTCTCCAAAACCGAGCAGCGGCGTTCAATTCGTCGGCAACCCGCCGCAGCAGCAGTCCGCAGCAGCATCTGGGTATAAGTCAGCGGCAGACGTCCTGGCCTGGAACCAGGGAGCCGGGGGTTCGAGTCCCTCTACCCAGACCACAAAGCCACGAGGCTGGAGACGCCTCGATGGTCCTCCTCATGCGCGAGTGCGTGTGGCCCGAGGTCACGAAGTCTCGTAGGGTGATGTCATGATCTCGGAGCTGAAGGGCAAGAACGTGCCCATCAAGATGTGGGCGCGCGTGGAAGAAGTCGAGTCGGGCGCGCTGGATCAGCTGCGCAACGTGGCCTCGCTGCCCTGGGTCGCACACCACGTCGCGGTCATGCCCGACGTGCACTTCGGTCGCGGCGCGACGGTCGGCTCGGTGATCGCGATGCGCGGCGCGGTCGCCCCTGCGGCGGTCGGCGTCGACATCGGCTGCGGGATGGCCGCCGTGAAGACCGGCCTGACCGCCAAGCGTCTGCCATCGAACCTGCACAAGCTGCGGCTGGCGATCGAGGAGACCATCCCGGTGGGCTTCTCGGCGCACGACGAGCTGGCCATCCGTGAGCTGACCGGGCGTGATGGCGAGGCGCTCAAGCACGAGGTCAAGCAGCTGTTCGCTGGCTTCGAGGAGCTGGATCCCCATGCCGACGGCCTGCGCAAGAAGGCAGGCCAGCAGCTGGGCACCCTGGGCGGTGGTAACCACTTCATCGAGCTGTGTCTCGACACCGAGGACAACGTCTGGCTGATGCTGCACTCGGGTAGCCGCAACATCGGCAAGGAGCTGGCCGAGGTCCACATGTTCAAGGCGCGCAAGCTGGAGCACAACCAGGCGCTGAAGGATCGTGACCTGGCGGTCTTCCTGGCCGGCACCCCCGAGATGACCGCGTATCGACGCGATCTGTTCTGGGCCCAGGAGTATGCGCGGCTCAACCGGGCCGTGATGCTGAAGCTGTACATGCAGGTGCTGGAGGGCTTCTTCCCGGCCATCAGCTTCGAGCAGGCGGTCTACTGCCACCACAACTACGTGGCGGAGGAGACCCACTTCGGCGAGGAGCTGATGGTCACCCGCAAGGGCGCCATCCGCGCCGGGGTGGGCGAGCTGGGCATCATCCCCGGCTCGATGGGCACCAAGAGCTACATCGTCCGTGGTCGGGGCAACCCGGAGGCGTTCGAGAGCGCATCGCACGGCGCCGGGCGGCGCATGTCGCGCAGCAAGGCCAAGCAGAAGTTCACGCTGGAGGACTTCCGCGAGCAGACCGAGGGTGTCGAGTGTCGCAAGGACCAGGGTGTGCTCGACGAGATCCCGAAGGCGTACAAGGACATCGACAAGGTGATGGCGATGCAGCAGGACCTGGTCGAGATCGTGGCCGAGCTGAAGCAGGTGCTGTGTGTGAAGGGGTAGCTCGGCTGTACTGAAGCAATGTTCGGGAGCCCGCCGGTCTGGCGTCTGGCGGTGCTCCACCTCGCAATGACCTCGGGAAGAGGGCGACCGGCTCATAATCGGTGCGGAGAGGATTCGAGTTCCTCCATTGCGACCGTGGGGACGTGGTGTAACGGGAGCACTTCTACACCGTCTACTCCACCTCGTCCGTCTGGCGTCTGGCCTCTGGCCTCTGGCGCCTGACGGGCCGAATGTGGATGGTTACCGCCTGCTAAGCGGAAGGTACGGGGTTCGAATCCCCGTCGTCTCCACCATCTCGATCTATCGCGGTGTGTCGGTCGCCAAGATGCGACTCCATCTATCGACGTAGTCCGGCTGTGGCCGGGCCGAGGACTGATGGTTCCCGGTCACCGCGACCTTTTTGCACGACTCGGGGTAGCTCAACGGGTAGAGCACCTTTCATCGACCTCGCGAGGCTCGCCTCGACAAGCCGGGCCTCACGAGGAGCAAGGACATCCTACACAAAGGAAGTAGAGGGTTCGAATCCCTCCCCCGAGACTTACCGATCGTAGCTCAAGGGTAGAGCCCCCGCACGATAAGCGGGAAATGGTGGTTCAAATCCATCCGGTCGGACCGTGTTGTTCGCGTGTTCGTGTTTCATGTTGGGCGAAGGCAAAGAGACGCGCTGCCAAGCTGTGAACTTGGTATTAGCCGGTGCGAGTCCGGTCGCTCAACCCAATTTCCTCGCAGCGAAGCCGCGAGGAAATTGTCTGGTTCTTGTCTGGTTCTTGGGTGGTGTAGGCATCTGGTGAGGCCGGGGCATTGTCAATGCTCGTCGAGGTGGGTTCGATTCCCATCATCACCGCCGAAGGAAGGAAGTGGGCAGCGCGAAGTAAGTCGAACACGGGGATGCCGACGGGTCGGGGCACTGCTTTGCACACAGAGCTTCGTGGGTTCAACTCCCACCGTCTCCACCGAAGTTGCAGCGGAACCAGCTCACCTGGGGGTGAGGTCGCTCTCACGAAGCGAACGCGGTGGGTTCAATTCCCACGGTTCCGACCCGGAAAGTCTCTGGTCTCGCTGCGCCGTCCCGGGCGGTGTGCGAGCCGCGGGTCACCAGGCGGCGATCTGGTGACGTTATGCCACTGTGACCTAATCGGCAAAGGTACTGGTCTCAGAAACCAGGTTTGAGGGTTCGAATCCCTCCGGTGGTACCCCTGTTGAAATCCAGTGAAAGGAGGTTGAGTCCATGTCGACGATGTCCATGTTCGAGCGTGCCGAGGAGCGCACGCTGCTGCTGTCGCGCGCCTACGAGCCCATCAAGGTCATCTCGTGGCAGCGCGCCTTCGCCCTGCTGACGCAGGGCAAGGTCGAGGTCCTCGAGGAGTACTCGGCGGACGTTCGCACCACCCACTATGTCTTCAAGATGCCGGCCGTCGTGCGGCTGCTGCGGGCGTTCAAGCGCTTCCAGAAGCCGGTCAAGTTCTCGCGTGTGAACATCTATGCGCGTGACGAGTACCGCTGCCAGTACTGCGGCGAGCGCGGCAACATCTCGGGGCTCACCTATGATCACGTCGTGCCGCGCCACCAGGGCGGGCAGACGCGCTGGGACAACATCGTCACCGCCTGCCAGGACTGCAACATCCGCAAGGGTGCTCGCACGCCTGCCCAGGCAGGGATGAAGCTGCGTGCCAAGCCGGTCCAGCCCAGCTGGATCCCGGCCGTGACCATCACGGTCTCCACGAAGTCGATCCCCGACGCCTGGCGCGACTACCTGTACTGGACGGGCGAGCTCGACGCCTGAGAACGCTTCACCCCGGGGGCAACCCCGGGTTTCAAGGTGGAACAAGCCAACTGGCGATGGCACTCGTCTCGAAAACGAGCGATCCCTATGAAGGACTTGAGGGTTCAACTCCCTCTTCCACCTCCCATGACCTGGCCATGACAAGACGACCATTCAGCTGCTCCTCTGGTGATCCTGGTGGACACACCGCACTGGTAGCGCGGAGAGCGGGGCTCGAAACCCCGGGGGAGCTCAAACCAACGACCGACAGATCTCGAAAGGAACTGACCATGCCGAAGATGTGTGAACCGACGAATGGAGGTGACGAGGAGACCGACCAAGGGAGACCGGATGTCCAAGAAGCACATCGCGCGCTCCGCCCTGGAGGGCGGGCGCTATCGCGGTAACAAGATCGAGCGCTACCAGTCGCACCGCACCGAGCGGGCGGCGGTGCGCGAGTTCATCGGGGCGGACGACTTCGAGAGCAAGTCGGCGCCCAAGCGTCCCAAGGTGGGGCGCTCGTTCGATGACAAGCTGGCGGTGCCGCTGCGCTGGCTGCGCAGCCAGGACGGCAACTCGTGGGACGACGTGTGGAGCGAGCTCAAGCGGCGCTTCGATGTCCGCACCACGGCGGGTCGCCACATCCTGTACGACCACGTGCTGCACTGGGTGGTGCCGGTCACCGAGGTGCACACGCGGCGCTGGGGCCAGCCCGAACTGCTGATCGACGCCGACGGGATCCTGCGCTGGACCGGTCCGGCGCGCTACCGGCGCAAGCTGAAGAACGCGCTGCCAGCGGGCAAGGTGCGGCGCGGTCAGCTCGAGATCAAGCGCTGGGCCAGGGGCCGGCGGGTCGGTGGGCAGGGCGGCGCGCTGTTCTGGTTCGAGCCCGTGCGCACCGGCTGGGCGCCGTGTCACGACCAGTTCTGCGCGCAGGCGCACTTCAAGCACCCGGTCTACACCCGGGTGCACCACGTGCCCGACGAGCGCTGCCGGCAGACCCGCCGCCTCGACGAGGAGGAACTCATGTTCTGGAACAGCCTGACCGAGGACGTGCAGAAGACCCTGCGGTATCCGCACGTCCAGGTGACCGTCCACTGAGGTGGGTCACCTCATGCGTCCGTAGCCAAGGAGAAAGGCACGCGATTGCAAACCGCGCATACGGGGGTGCAATTCCCTCCGGACGCTCCACTGTTTTGCTTTGATCGAGTTCTGTGCGCCGCGGGCCGGATGGGCCCGGTTACCTGGTAAGCCGGGCTGTGCCTGGCGAGTGGGTTCAAGCCCCACGATTCTACCGGGCCCGCAAGCGTTGCCCGTGGTGCGCATGTGGCTTCGTGTTCGAGTTTCAACCCGAGGTAGCCCCGTGGGGGGCGGCTCGCTCCATGAGCGGGTCTGTATGACGTCGTCTCAGACCTTGCCCGGTAACGGGCCGAACGATGACGGTTATCGGTTCGACTCCAGACCTCGGGACCAGAAGAAGCATGCGTTGCTCGCGGGCCGGATGGTCTCGGTTATCTATCCCCTTGTGGGGCAGAGCCAACGGCCGAGGCCGACACTTGCCTGTGACACGCACTGCCCCCCGGGCCGGCAGGGCTGGATCCTCGAAGCGTCCAGCCCGGTTCCCTCGCCTGTGAGTGCAGTGCTCCACACCGCCGCGCACGGAAGCGGCCTGACCCTCCGAAGGTCGGTGCGGGCAGTTCGACTCTGCCCGGCGGTACCAGTCCATTTCGTCCACGTAGTCCAATGGCAAGACGCCCCCCATCAGGGGGAATTGCGGGTTCGATTCCTCGCCGTGGACACCTGTATACTCGCCGCAGTGCGCTGGCTGATGACCGTGGTCGTGATCGCTATGTGTGGCGCCGGGTGTGGTGGCGGCAAGGCCAGGCCCGATGGCACCGGTGGCGGTGGCGGTGGTGGCGGTGGTGGTGAGGGCAGCGGCGGCGGCTTCAAGGCCGAGCCGCGCCTCGACCTGCACTGCACGCCGCAGGAGAAGTTCGACGAGGTCGAGTGTCGGGCCAGCGGCAAGGACTGCCGCTTCGGCCCGCCGCTGATCTGTCGCGGCATCCCGGTGCCCGATGACGTGCTGATGCGCGAGCGCGAGGTCTACGAGGCTGGCACCGCGCCCTGCGTGTGCACCTGCGAGGAGGATCGCGTGCGCTGCTCGATGGTGCCGTGACCGAGCCGTGAGGTAGCATGCGCCCCGAGAGAGAGGGGACATGCGAAGCCTTGGAGCCGGAGCCATCCTGCTGTGCCTGCTTTTGGGGGCCGCGTCAGCGGTCACGCCGGCCACACCTGCACCACACCCGCTGTCACCGCTGAGCGCGACCGAGATCGCCGCCGCTGCCAGGGCGGTGGGCGGCTACAAGGCGTTTCCCAAGGGCGCGCTGTACCCGATGATCGCGCTGCGCGAGCCCAGCAAGGCCGCCATGCAGAGGTGGAAGCCCGGCGCCAGGCTGGCGCGCGAGGCCAGCGTGGTCGTGCTGGACCGCGCCGCCAACGCGACCTTCGAGGCCGTGGTCGACCTCGGCAAGGGCGCGGTGACGTCGTGGCGGGCGGTGGCGGGCGCGCAGCCGCTGGTGCTGGTCGAGGAGTACGACGCGGTGCCCAAGATCGTGAAGGCCGACGCCGGCTGGCAGGCCGCGATGAAGAAGCGCGGCATCACCGACATGGACAAGATCTGGGTCGACACCTGGGCCAGCGGCCACTTCGCGCCCAAGGGCAGCGAGAGCGCGCGCCTGCTGCGCGCGGTGGCCTACCTGCAGGACGGCGCCATCAACTTCTATGGTCGCCCCATCGAGGGTGTCACCGCGGTGGTCGACATGAGCCAGGGCAAGGTGGTGGAGCTCATCGACACCGGGGTCATCCCGATCAGCAAGGCCAGCCCGCAGTTCGACGAGAAGGCGCTGGGGCCGCAGCGCAAGGACGTGAGACCCCTGGTGATGACGCAGCCCGAGGGGCCGAGCTACAAGGTGACGGGTAACGCCGTCGACTGGCAGAAGTGGCAGTTCCGCTGGGGCATGCACCCGCGTGAGGGGCTGGTGCTGTATGACGTGCGCTACCGCGACGGCGCGGTGAGCCGGCCGGTGATGTACCGCGGCGCGCTGTCGGAGATGGTGGTGCCCTATGGTGACCCCGACACCAACTGGGTCTGGCGCAACGCCTTCGACGAGGGGGAGTACGGGGTGGGCCGGCTGGTGTCGCCGATCGAGCCCAACCTGGACGCGCCGGCGGGCGCGCAGCTGTTCGACGTCGACTTCAGCGACGACTTCGGCAAGCCCTACGTGGTCAAGAACGCCGTCGGCCTGTACGAGCGCGACGGCGGGATCCTGTGGAAGCACTATGACGTCTATCACGACCAGAACCAGACCCGGCGCGCGCGCCAGCTGGTGGTCTTCTTCATCGCGACGATCGGCAACTACGACTATGCGGTGAGCTGGATCTTCCACCAGGACGGCACGCTGGAGGTCGACTGTGCGCTGACCGGGATCATGCTGGCCAAGGGCGTCAAGGACACCAAGGCGCACCCGCAGCACGTCGGCCACGGCCACCTGGTGGCGCCCAACGTGCTGGCGCCGCACCACCAGCACTTCTTCAACTTCCGGCTCGACCTCGACGTCGATGGCAACGGCAACTCGGCCTTCGAGATGAACACGCGCGCGGCGACGCCGGGGCCCGACAACCCCGAGGGCAATGGCATCGTGATGGAGGAGACCGCGCTGGCGACCGAGCAGGCGGCGCAGCGCGACATGGACATGGGCGCAGCGCGGGTGTGGCACTTCGTGCAGCCTGCCAAGGCCAAGCAGACCGCGCTGGGCTACCAGCCCGGCTTCGTGCTGGCGCCGGGCGGCAACACGGTGCCCTACCTGTCGAAGCAGTCGCTGGTGCGCAAGCGCGCGCCCTTCCTCGAGCATCACCTGTTCGTGACGCGCTACAAGGAGGGCGAGCGCCACGCCGCCGGCGAGTATCCCAATCAGGCCAGGCCCGGTGGTGGATTGACCCTGTATGCGGGGGACGACGAGAAGCTGGTCAATCAGGATCTGGTGGTCTGGTACACCATGGGGATCACCCACGTGCCGCGGCCGGAGGAGTGGCCGATCATGCCGGTCCACCACGTCGGCTTTCGGCTGATGCCGGCGGGGTTCTTCACCCAGAGCCCCGCGCTGGACGTGCCGCGATAGCGGCTACTCCTCCGGAGCGTCGAGCTCGATCTCGCTGCGCTGGAACTGCCCGCCCGAAGAGACGCTGCCCTTGATCGTGTAGGTCGCGAGGCGGTCGTTGCAGTCGGAGTCGCCCTGCGCCGTGATGGTGAAGGACTGGCCATCGGAGACGTAGCGGTACGAGAAGGCGTAGGGCTCCGCGATGTCGAACTCCAGCGCGGTCCACAGCGGACCGGCGAAGTCCTCGGGGCTGGGCTGGTGCCTGGCGCTGTGGTCGTCCTCGCAGCGGGGCGGGCCCGGGGTCAGGCCGGTGTCACCCTTGGCGAAGGCGCCGTGGTCGACCTGGTACAGCCGTGCCGCCATCGCCAGCTCGGAGAGCATGGCGCGGGCCTCGATGTCGCGCCGGTCGTCCATGTCGCCGAAGTCCTTCTCGGTCTTCTTGCGGCTGGGGGAGCAGAAAGCGACGTCGTCCAAGCTGGTGGCGTCGCGGAAGCACTGCACCTGGGCGCGCGACAGCTGCTCGTCGATGCACTTTCGCAGCTCGGTGTCGCTGGGCGCGACGGCGCTGCCCCCGACCTTGCCGACGACGGCGAAGATCTCCAGGCACTCGGCGCGCAGATCGCGGGCCTTGGCGGCGGGCGAGGGCGCTGGTGACGGCGACGCCGACGGCGAGGGCCCGACGGCGGGCTTCTTGCCAGAGCCGCCACAGGCGGCGAGGACGAAGGCGAGGGTGGCGGAGACGGGAAGGCTGCGCATGACGCATGCTACCGCAGCCGCGCGCGTCAGTCGTCGGCGCCCTTGCGGCGGTCGCGCTTGCGCTCGGAGGTGCGGGCCTTGGCGCCCAGGCGGCGCTCCCTGGAGCCGCGGCTGGGGCGGGTCGGGCGGCGCGGACGCGGACGCACCAGAGCGGCCAGCACGAGCTCGCGCAGCTTGGCGCGCGCGTCCTCGAGGTTGCGCGGCTGTTCGCGGTGTGACTGGCTGGTGATGACCAGATCGCCGGCGGCGTCGAGGCGACCGCGGGCCAGCGTGCGCAACCGCACCGCGGCGTCGACCGGCAGCACGCGCGAGGTCGACAGCGCGAAACGCAGCTCGATCTTGCTGGCGACCTTGTTGACGTTCTGTCCACCTGGGCCGGACGAGCGGACCGCGCGCACGGTCAGCTCGGTGCCGGGCAGGGTGACGTCGTCGTTGATGATGAGGGGTTCGCTCACCGCAGGGCTCCGTCGAGGTAGACCTGGACCGGGCGGGCCAGGGTCAGGGGATCTAGCACTGGATCGGCGTCGAGCACGAGCAGGCTGGCGGCCTTGCCGGGGGCCAGCTGGCCGAGGTCGCCAAGGCCCCAGTAGGCCGCGGGCGTGCGCGTGCCGGCGGCCAGGATGGCGGCGCCGTCGAGCCCGGCCTGCTGCAACAGCGCGAGCTCGTTGGGATCGATGCCGGCGGTCTGGGTGTTGCCGAGGTCGGTGCCGTACAGGATCGTGGCGCCGGCCGCGCGCAGGCGGCGCAGGTTGTCGACCGTGGCGGCGGTGCCACCGAAGGCGCCCAGGGTGGTGATGACGGTGCGCGCGCGCCAGGCGGCGACGGTGGCGTCGGCCAGCGGCTGCACCGGGGTGTGCGCCAGGAGGTCGGCGCCGGCGGCGGCGCCGCGGGCGGCGTCGGGGTCGCTCAGGGCGTGCACGGCGACGCGCAGCTTGCGCGCGTGCGCCTGGGTGACGACGGCCGCGATGGTGGCGTCGGGCAGGGTGGGCGGCTCGGTCAGCGGCAGCTTGATGAGGTCGGCGCCATGGTCGGCCAGCCGGTTCACGCTGGCGATGGCCTCGGCCGTGCTGCCGCACTCGAGGCCGTAGCCGTCCTCGCCCCAGCTGTTGACCGGGTAGCCGGCCGGGGCGGTGATCATCGGGCCGGAGACGATCAGGCGTGGCGTGCCGGGGTGGTGATCGAGGTAGGGCAGGGGGGCGCCGAGGTCGACGGCGGCGGCGACGCCGCGGTCGGCCAGCTCGCCGGTCATGACCTCGGGCAGGATGGCCAGGTGGACGTGGCTGTCGATGAAGGCGGGGGCCAGCCAGCGCCCGCTGAGGTCACGGATGGCGGCGCCCGGCGGCGCCAGGGTGCCAGCCGGAGCGATGGCCACGATGCGGCCGTCATGGAGCTCGACGTCGCTGGGGCCGAGGCTCGGGGCGGCGCCAGGGGCGGTGGCGGCGCTGGGACGGGCGCCGGCGATGACGGCGCCGCGCAGGACCAGGTGCGGGGACAGCCGCACCTGCCGCGCCTGTGGGGCCCGGGTGGGCGCGCGACGGCCGCAGCCGGCAAGGGCCAGCCCGAGCAGCGTCCAGGTGACGACGACCAGCGCGCGCATGCGCCATGGTACCGCGCCGTGGCCAGCCCCGCGCTACACTCGCAGGCATGGACGCCGCCGCCATCGCCGCCGCGCTGCGCGAGATCGCGCAGCACCTGACGTTTCGCGGCGAGAACCAGTTCAAGGTCCGCGCCTACGAGAACGGCGCCCAGGCGCTGGAGTCGCTGGGTGAGGACCTGGGCAAGGTCATCGCCGAGAAGCGGCTGACCCAGGTGCGCGGGATCGGCAGCTCGCTGGCCGAGAAGATCGAGGAGCTCCACCGCACCGGGGCGACCGCGCTGCTCGACGAGCTGCGCGCGGGCATGCCGCCCGGCGTGCTGGAGATCGCGCGGCTGCCGGATCTGGGGCCCAAGAAGGCCAAGGCGCTGCACGACGCGCTGGGCGTCGGCTCGGTGGCCGAGCTGGAGGCGGCCTGCGTGGCCGGCAAGGTGCGCGCGCTGAAGGGCTTCGGCCCGAGGAGCGAGGACAAGATCCTGGCCGGGATCAAGCGCGCCAGCGCGCAGGCGGCGCAGGGTGGCGGGCGGATCTTGCTGTCGTCGGCGCTGGAGGTCGGCGAGCCGCTGCTGGCCCACCTGCGCGCCCTGCCCGCGGTGCGCGCCGCCGACCTGGCCGGCTCGCTGCGGCGCTGGCGCGAGACGGTGGCCGACCTCGACGTCATCGTGGGCAGCGACGACCCGGGCGCGGTGATGGATCACTTCGTGGCCTACCCGGGCGTCGGCGCGGTCGAGGCGCGCGGCGACACCAAGTGCACGCTGCGCCTCCAGACCGGGCTGCAGATCGATCTGCGGGTGGTGCCGCCGGGCGACTATGCCACCGCGCTGCACCACTTCACGGGCTCCAAGGCGCACCACGTGGTCATCCGCGGGCGCGCGCGCGAGCGCGGCCTGACCATCAGCGAGTGGGGCGTCGAGCGGCTGGACGGCAGCGGCAAGCTCGAGGTCGGCAGCGAGGCGGCGCTGTACCAGCTGCTGGAGTTGCCGTACATCCCGCCCGAGCTGCGCGAGAACCAGGGCGAGCTGGAGGCGGCCGACGCCGGTGACCGCTTCGAAGATCTGGTCCAGGCCGGCGACGTGCGCGGCCTCATCCACTGTCACACGACCTATTCGGACGGCAAGAACAGCGTCGAGGACATGGCGCGCGCGGCCGACGCGCTGGGCGCCGAGTACCTGACCATCACCGATCACTCCCCGGCGGCGGCTTATGCCGGTGGGGTCGGGCTGGAGCGGCTGCTCGAGCAGTGGGACGAGATCGATCGGGTGCAGCCGCGGGTCAAGGTGCGCATCCTGCGCGGCACCGAGTCGGACATCCTCGAGGACGGCGCGCTGGACTACCCGCCGGAGGTCCTGGAGCGGCTGGACGTCGTCATCGCCAGCATCCACTCGCGCATGAAGATGGACGCCGAGAAGATGACGGCGCGCCTCATCGCCGCGATGCGCCACCCGGTGTTCAAGATCTGGGGCCACCCGCTGGGGCGCCGGCTGCTGGAGCGCGAGCCGTTCGGCTGCGACGTCGAGGCGGTGCTGGACGCCGCGGCGGCGTCACGCGCGGCCATCGAGATCAACGGCGACCCGCACCGGCTGGATCTGGAGCCGAAATGGATCCGGCTGGCGCGCGCGCGCGGCCTGCGGTTCGTGGTGTCGACCGACGCGCACTCGGTCCAGGGCCTCGGCTATCTGCGCTACGGCGTGGCCACCGCGCGCCGCGGCGGGGTCAGGAAGAGCGAGGTGCTGAACACGCGCCCGCTCGACGCGTTCCTGCGCGCGGTGCGCCCGGCGGCGGGCTAGCAGTCAGTTGCACCTGGTGAGGGGGGCGAGGGGGAACATGGGGGCCTGGGCAGGGAACATGGCGTCGTAGGCCTGCATGGCGCCGTTCAGGGCGGTGACCACCTCGGCGAAGGTCTGGTTGAGCTTGTTCAGGGTCGAGGTCTCGGCGATGCACAGGAACTTGGGCACGCCGCAGATGTCGATGTCCTCGCAGCCGGGGGCGGCGGGGCCGGCGGCCTTGAGGGCGCGGTCGCCGTAGAGGACGCGGCCGTCGACCATGACCAGCTCGACGGTCTGCGGGCGCTGGCCCAGCATGGCGGTGTAGGGATCGGCGGGGTCGGCGGCGTAGAGCGCGATGTCGGCGCGCTTTCCGACGGCGAGGGAGCCGACCTCGGCCTCCAGGCTGAGGGCGCGGGCGGCGTCGATGGTGACCATGTCGTAGAGGCGGCGCGGCGTGAGGATGTTGCCGAGGCGCATGGTGTCGACCATGTCGGCGGTGCGCAGCTCGTCGAGCAGGTTGATGCTGCCGCCCAGCGACCAGTCGGGGCCCAGCGCGATGACCGAGACGCCGGCGGCGATGGCGAGGTCGAGCTTGGCGGCGCCGTCATAGAGGAAGAGGTTCGACTTGGGCGACCACACCAGGCGCATGCCCGACATCGCCATCTGCGTGAACTGCGGCATGCCGAAGGCGGTGCCGTGCACGATGGTGGTGTGTGGTGACAGCAGGCAGCCGCCGTTGCGGCCCGACAGGGTGGCAAACTCGTTGAGCGCGGTGCCGTCGACGCCCTCGCCGACGTGGACGACATAGGAGGTGGTGGTGCCGGCCGTGAAGCCGTTGCATACGCTGACGGCGCCGGCGTTGTCGGGCACCGAGATCGAGGTGCGAATGCGGTCGAAGCCGAGGTCGTTGCGCTGGGTGTCGATGGTGCGGATGACCGAGTCGTAGCAGGCCGGCTCCTGCGCGCCGGGGGCCAGCAGGTAGGACGTGGTGCCCGAGATCAGCGCCTTGACCTCGGCGTACTTGTCGAGCTCGCAGGTGAAGTCGACCGGGGAGCCCTCGCCGTTGAGGTACTGCTTGGCGTCGACGACCTGGCCGTAGCGGGTGTCGGAGGTCCAGTTGTTGTGGTTCTGGTAGAAGCGGCCGGGGTTCCAGTCGGCCTCGTCGAAGATGTTGAACAGGCCGTGGTTGTGGGTCTCGACCAGGCCGGGGGAGATGACGCCGCTGGTGCGCACCACGGTGGCGCCGGTGGCGCCGGGCATGGCGCTGCACGAGGCCGCGACGCAGGTGATGCGCACGCCCTCGACCAGGACCTCACCGGCCATCGGGCCGGTCGGGGTCAGCACGGTGCCGACGAAGAGGAAGCGGTCGGCGGCGCCCGGCGTGATGGTCGCGGGCGGGATGCTGGTGCCGCCGTCGCTGCTGACGCTGCCGTCCGTGCCGGGGCCGCCGTCGACGTCGGGGACGTCGGCGTCGACCTGCAGGCTGCTGTCGGGCTCGTCGCCGGTGTTGTCGGTGGTGCAACCCGTGGCCCCGAGGGCGGCGGCGAGACAGCAAGCGATGGTGAAGCGCATCATTCGATAGTACCAAGCGGCGGGTCCTGGCGGGTCTCCTGCCTGATCCCGATGACGACCGCGGCGGCCAGCACCACGCCGCCGACGACCTGGATGGCGTCCACGTGCGCCGCGAAGAGCCCGGCGCCCATGGCGATCGCGATGGCTGGTTCCAGCACGATGACGACGTTCAACGTGAACAGGCGCACATGTGGCGCGCACAGGTTCATCAGGCCGTGGCCGGCCGCCGTGGTCAGCACCACCAGGCCGGCCAGCCAGCCCCACTGCGCGGCGGGGTAGCTCAGCGGGGCGCGCGTCAGCAGCACCACCGGCAGCGCGGTCAGCGCGCAGCCCACCAGGGTCCAGCCCATGAACGGCGCCAGCGGCAGCGCGACGCGGGCCCTGCGGGTCACCACGTAGAACAGCGCGATCGCGAGGCCCGCCGTGATGCTCATGGCGTCGCCCAGGATGGCGCGCCAGCCCAGGGCGAGATCGCCGCCCGCGATCACCGCCAGGCCCAGGGTCGCCAGCGCCACCGAGACCCAGGTCGCCCGGGTCGCGCGCTCGCCCAGGCGCGCGCCCAGCACCGCGGCGATGGCCGGCTGCGCCACCAGCAGGAGCAGGTTGGAGGCATAGTCGGTCAGGTCGAACGCCTTGACCCACAGCAGGAAGTGCGCGCCCAGCAGCACGCCCCCCACCGCCAGCCGCAGGCGCAGCCCGGCCGGCACGCGCAATTGCCCGCGCCACCACGCGAATCCCAGGAACAGCGGCGCCGCCAGCGCGGTTCTCAGGAGCACCGTGGCCCAGGGATCCATCGCTGCCATGACGATGAACGGCCCGCTGGTCGACACCAGCAGCAGGGCCGCCGCCAGGGTCACATACGCGGAGCGCCGCGTCATGACGCCAGGCCTGGCCGGGGGCTGCTCACGTCGCGGGTGTAGCACGCCCCGCTGGCGGGAGTAGAATAGCCCCGTGTCGGAGCTGCCGAGCGACCTCCGGGCATCCGTCCCGCGGCCCTTGCCGCGGTTCGCGCCGTCGCTGTTGTGGCCGGCGGTCATCGAGGCGGTCGGCATCGGCGCCAGCGCGTGGCTGGTCGTGCGCGGCGAGGGCTTCCTGGCGCGCTGGGTGCCCGAGCATGCCCGGCTGGCGGCGCTGCTGGGCGCCGGCTTCCTGCAGCTGGTCGGCCTCGGCATCATCGTGTGGGCGCTGCGCATGCGCTCGCTGCTCCGCTATGGCCGCCCGGCTGTGGGCGAGGTGGTGTTCTCGCGCCGCAAGGACGCCGCCCAGCTGCACGTGCGCTATCAGTTCCTGACCCCCGACGGCAAGAAGCTGGAGCGCGACTACTTCATGGGTGAAGGCAACATCACCACGCTGGGCTTCACGCCGGCGGCGGGGGACATCGCGTATGTCGTGCACGCGCGCGATCCGCGGCGCTTTTACCTGTGGGGCTTCGCCAGGGGCAAGCGCCCCAACCTGGTGTCGTACCCCGACGGTGCCGAGCGCCCGCTGAACCCGGCCAGCGTGTCGAGCACCCGGCTGCGCGCGCAGCCGCGGCCTTGACGGCTCAGTAGACCCCGCCCGCCGCGCAGTCGAGGTGGTGGTCGAGGCCGTCCAGCAGCAGCTGGTTGCCGTCCTGGCTGTAGCTCGCCAGCTTGTCCTCGCAGCTCGGGATGGCGGCCACGAAGTCGTGCACCGCCTTGGGGTCGGCCAGGGTGGCGGCGTGGCGTCCGTAGCCGAGCAGCTCGAGGTAGCGCGCGTTCATGATCTGCTCGAACTGGCCCTCGACGGGGACGCTGAGCATGGGCTTGTGCAGGTAGACCGCCTCGCCCATCAGGGTGAAGCCGCCGCCCGCGATGACGCCGCGCGCGCTGGCCAGGTCCTCGATGAAGCCGGCCTCGCTGAAGGGGCGATAGCGCAGGTTGCCCTCGACCTGCTCCTCGGTGATGGTGCGGCGCATGCCGTAGATCCGGCACTCCAGGCCGGTGGCCTGCAGCGTGCGCGCGAGGTCGTCGTTGCCCTCGGCGGTCTGGTAGACCAGCAGGTGCTCGCCGCGGCTCGCGCGCGCGGCAAGGATTTCTGGGCGTAAGATGGGCGGGAACAGTGTGGTTCGGTCCTTGCGCAGCTCGGGGCGGAAGAAGGTGGTGATGAGGTAGTGGTCGCAGAAGGGCAGCTTCGACTTCACGAAGGCCTTGGTGAGCTGGAAGGCCGTGAAGTGGCCCTCGGTGATGAAGTCGGGGTGCTTGCAGCGGTTGATGATCTGCATGTTGTCGATCGACAGGATCGGCAGCCGGTGCGCCTTGGCGTAGAAGTAGGTCCAGCTCTCGAAGTCGCTGATGACGGCCTCGGGCTTGAAGCCGTGGATGAGCTCGAAGTAGGCCGCGATGTTGTCGGGCACGCCGGTCACGCCGCCGAGCACGTTGGACCACAGGGTGGCGCCACGACGCACGCGGTTCTCGTCGTAGATCATGTGCAGGCCGTGGATGCGGTTGACGCCCTCGAAGCGCTTGGCCAGAAAGTCGGTGGCGCGCCCCGAGGCCATGATCTCGACCTCGTGGCCCTCCTTGATGAGGTGCTCCAGCACCACGCGCGAGCGCATCGCGTGGCCCATGCCTTCGCCCACGACCCCGTAGAGCAGCTTCATGGCCGGGACCTTACCGCGTTCTCAGCGGGCGCGCAGGCCGCCCGCCAGCAGCAGCGCGCAGCCCAGCAGCGCGACCCCGAAGAAGACCGCGCCGATGCGGAACCACAGCATCACGCCGGGGCGCTCGGCCGCGGTCAGGTTGCCGTGATCGCGGGTCGGGAACAGCCACCAGCGCGGTGACAGCGCGCCGCGCGGCGACAGCGCGCGCCACAGCTTGACGTGGTACCAGAGGCCGGCCGGCAGGCTGACCGCGAGGCCGATGACGACGAGGCCGAGGCCGCCCCAGATCTGGCTCTGCCACGACACCATCGCCAGCACGAAGGTGCCGCCGGCGAGGGCGACCACCAGGGCCAGCGCGATGGTCAGTTCCAGCATGGCGCAGGCTCAGACGGCGGTCTGGAATTCCAGCCTGGCGACCGCGTGCGCTTCGAGGTCGAGGAGGACCCGCGTAGTGGGCAGCATGGCAGGCATCGTATATGATCTCGCTGTGGACGCGCTCAGGCGAGACGACATCGAGCGAGCCATCTCCACCCCCCCGGCGGAGAGGCTACTGCGAACCCTCGAGCTGATGGACGTCGGCATCGAGATGCAGCGCGAGTCCCTGAAGCGCCGCCATCCAGAGGAGAGCGAGCCACAGATCGAACAGCGCTTGAGGGCCTGGTTGCTGGCGCGTGACTGAGGTCGGCTGGTCGGCGGCGCTGCGGGCCATCGCGACCGCGCTCACTGACCTGGGACGACCCTACGCGCTGGTCGGAGGCGTGGCTACCGGCGCGCGGACCCAGCCCCGGTTCACCGCCGATGTCGATGTGGCGGTGGCAGTCGCCAGCGACGCCGAGTTCGAGCAGCTGATCTTCGCGCTGACGTCGACCGCCTACAAGGTGATCGCGACCGTGGAGCAGCGCTCGGCTGGGCGCCTGGCGACAGCACGCCTGGTGTCCCCATCCGGCGTCGTCGTCGATCTCTTGGCGGCGAGCTGTGGCATCGAGGTGGAGATCGTTGCTCGCGCCGAGCCGTTGCAGATACTCGGTGCAGGCAGCGTCCCGGTGGCGCGCGCGGAAGAGCTGCTGGCGATGAAGGTCCTGTCCATGACCGAGCGGCGATTCCAGGATCGAAGCGACGCCCAGAACCTGATCGCGATGAACCCGGCGCTGGATCTGACCGTCGTCCGCGCGAACCTCGCGCTGATTGCCGAGCGTGGGTTCTCGAGGGGGGAGGATCTGATGGCGAAGCTGGAGGTCGTGCTGGCAGCAGTGCAGGACGAGTAGGTCATCGCCACGCACCGGAGGCGTTCGCGCGGAGCTGGGCGCGCGGGTCAGTCGATGCGGGGCAGGCAGCGGCCGCCCTGGCAGAACTCGCCGTTGCCGCACTGGGTGTCGAGGGTGCACATCTGGCGCTCGACGGTGGTGACCCACTGGGCGATGTGGTTGCCGGAGCCGAGCTCCTGGAAGGGCAGCCAGAAGGCGGGCAGGCTGGGGTCCTGGTTGGCCAGCGATTTGGTGGGGTCATAGGCGGCCATCCAGATCTGCGCGGTGGTGTTGGCGGCCAGGCGCAGGCCGTAGGCGCGGCGGCTGGAGAAGGTGAACCACATGAGCGTGTTGCCGCGGTAGGGCTGCGCGTCGGGCGCCCACTTGGGCCACGAGTCGCCGCCGGTCGAGGCGGTGGCCAGGCGGATGGGGTTGCCGCCCGCGGCGCTGATGGCCCAGACCTGCGCGTCCATGGCGTCGAACGAGTTGGCCTCGCTGGGCGAGCGGTTGAAGATGACCCAGCGGTTGTCGGGCGAGTAGGTCGGGTAGAAGTTGTTGTTGCCGCTGGCATACGACACCAGCGTCGGGCCGGGGCCCCAGGATCCACCGGACTTGACCATGGTTTCGATTGACGACTTGTCAACACCGGGGGCGCCGCAGGCGAGGCCGGGGAAGCACGGCACCGCCATGCCGGGCTTGGCGTAGACGATCGAGTTCCCGTCCGGCGACCAGTCGGGCATGGTGCCGGCCGCGATCAGGTTGGCGTTGATGTCGGTGCCGGTCGACGAGTCGGCCAGGCCGGTCGAGATGCCGTTGGAGTACAAGAGCTGGGTGGCGTCGGGCGAGAACGAGAAGAAGTTGGCGCCGCCGCCGCCGAACATCGAGCCCTTCGAGTACACCATGGTGCGGCTGGCGACGTCGAAGACCTTGTACATGGCGGGCGACGGGATATCGAGGCCAACCGCGATCTTCTTGCCGTCCCGCGACAGCACGTGGCAGCCGACGCACTGGGTGGCGCCGGCGCGCGCGGCGTCCATGAAGTTCTCGGCCTGCTGGTTGGCGCGGCCGAACTCGTAGCGCTTCACGCTACCCGGGCTGGCGTTCCAGTAGTACAGGCCGCCGACGATGTCCTCCTGGCCGAAGGAGATCTTCTGCGTCGCCGACATGCCGACCGGCGAGCCGGCCGCGGCGCTCATCGGGATGCCGCGCAGGGTGTAGGTCATGGGATCGCCGCCGCGCTCGGCCATGGCGAGGACGGCCCAGGTGGTGGCCTCGGGGGTGTACTGGCAGCCGGCGCCGAGCGTGCTGCAGGTGAAGTAGGCCTTGAGCTGCACTCGCGCGCCCTGGAAGGTCAGCTCGAACAGGCCATTGCCCGAGCCGGGCATGTAGTGGAACTCCATCACGTTGAGGTTGGGCGGCACCAGCACGCCGTCGGCCGGGTAGACCAGCTGCGGCGCGGTCCCCGTGCTGGGGCCGCCGAACAGCGTGGCCGCGTTGGCGGGCACGTTGGGGCCGAGCACGATGGTCTCGAGGCGCACCGTCAGCGAGGTGTCGCCGCTGGCGCCGCGCGCGGTGGCGCGCACGGTGGTGCGACCGCCAGCCGCGGTCGACGAGGTGAAGGTGGCGCCGCTGAAGCTGCCCAGCACCGGGTGATCGATGGTGAAGGTGGCGTCGGCGGTGACGTCGGTCTCGCCGCCGCCCGGCTTCACCAGGAAGGCCTGGTACGGCACGGTGACCGCGCTGCCGTTCACCGTGATCGAGTGATCGGCGGGCGTGATGCGCAGGCTGCCCGCGGCGATGCCGCCGTCGCCGCCTGGCGTGTCGTCGTCGTCGCCGCCGGCGTGGTCGGGACCACAGCCTGACAGGAGCGTCGCCGCCAGCACCGAAACCAGGATCGCAGTTCGCGTCTGAAGCCACTTCATGCGCGGCAGTATCGATCAAATTCACGGCGAATAAAGGGCGATTTCACGTCGATTTGTTGCCGCGGCGCGTCACGTGTAGCGTGGGGCGGTGATCCTGGTGGACGGGCTGCGCAGGTATGACGGGTCGCGCTGGCCGGACCGGCTGTGGTGCCACATGGTCAGCGACCACAGCCTCGACGAGCTGCACGAGATGGCGCGTGCGCTGGGAGTGCCGCCGCGCGGGTTTCACCGTGATCACTACGATCTGGATGACGTGCGCCGCGCCATGGCGGTCGAGCGCGGCGCGGTCGAGGTCGGCAGCAAGGAGCTGGTGCTGAGGATGGTGCCGACGCGGCCGTCGATCGCGGCGCGGCGGGCGAGCGCGCGGCGGCCGGGGCGGTAGCGGGCGCGGAGGGCGCGGACGCTCAGCCGAGGGCGCGGACGCTCAGCCGAGGCGCGGACGCTCAGCCGAGGGCGCGCACCAGCTCGGTCAGGTGGCTGATGGCGCGCGGCAGGTCGGGGCGGTCGGTCAGGATGGGCGCCAGCGGGTCGCCCTTCTTGTCGAGGCGGCGCAGCACGGTCTTGATGGTGTGCTTCTTCGGATCGAGGCGGGCGTTGACCTCGGACCACTCCAGTGGCGTGGAGACCGGGGCGCCGGGCAGCGGGCGCACACAGAGGGGCGAGACCACGGTGCGGCCGTGGCCGTTCTGGCCGGTGTCGAGGTAGACCTTGCCGCCGCGGGCGTTGATCATGCGCGCGGTGGTGGCGATGTCGGGCAGCTCGGCGACGATGACGCGGGCGATCAGCTCGGCGATGAGGCGGGCCTCGTCATAGCTGGCCAGCGCGGCGATCGGGAGCATGACGTGCAGGCCGGTGGCGCCGCTGGTCTTGACGTACGAGTTGAGCTCGATGCGGTCGCACAGGTCGTGGATGGCGCGCGCGATGCGGACCACGTCCTTGAACGGGGCGCCCTTGGGGTCGAGGTCGACGATGGTCCAGTCGGGGCCGGCGGCGTTGACGCGGCCGCCCCAGACGTGGAGCGGGATGCAGCCGAGGTTGGCGATGTAGAGCAGGGTGTCGACGTCGTCGCAGATGAAGTAGGACGACTCGGACTGGCGATCGCCGTTCCACATGCGCAGGGTGCGCACCCACTGCGGGACATAGGCCGGGGCGTCGTGCTGGAAGAACGACTTGCCCGTGATGCCGTCGGGGTAGCGCGTCATCACCAGGGCGCGATCGCGCAGGTAGGGCAGCAGCCAGGGCGACACGGCCCGATAGAAGTCGTACAGGTCGGCCTTGGTGTAGCCCTCGTCGGGCCAGAAGATCTTCTTGGGGTTGGTCAGGGTGGCGCGGCCGACGGTGGAGGGGCGCGCGGCCGGCGCCGGAGCCGGTGAGGGCTCGGGGCCGGGGGCCGCGGTGGGCTCGTCGGGGCCGGGGCCGCTGCCATCGGGGGGCGGCGCCAGGGTCGGGTCGTCGCTGCCGCCAACGTGGCGCGCGGGCAGGATGCACTCCTCGATCTTCTTGTCGTCGCGGAAGCGCAGCAGCACCGGGAAGCGCAGCATGCCGTCGGCGGTCGACTCGAGGTAGCGCAGCTCCATCACCAGCTGCGGCCTGACCCAGATGTTCTCGCCCGAGGTGGGGGCGCCCAGGCACGGCGGGGCGGGCACGCGCAGCGGGTCGAGCATGGCGTGGATCTGCTTCAACTTGGCCTCGTCCAGGCCGCTGGCGACGCGGCCGACGTACTGCAAGGCGCTGCCGTCCCAGGCCGCGACGTGGAGCGCGCCGGTGCCGCCCCAGCGCGAGCCGCGCAGGGCGTAGCCGACCATGACGACGTCGGCGGTGTGCTCGGCCTTGACCTTGAGCCAGTCCTTGGAGCGGCCGTTGCGATAGGGGCTGTCGGCGCGCTTGCCGACGATGCCCTCCATGCCGAGGCCGCGCACGCGCTCGAACAGGGCCTCGCCGTCGTGCTCGAAGTGTTCGGAGTAGCGCAGCGGGCCGACCGGGGGCAGCAGGCGCGCCAGCGCGGCCTTGCGCGTGGTCAGCGGCAGCTTGCGCAGATCGAGGTCGCCCAGGGTCAGGAAGTCGAAGCCATACCAGGTCGCGGGCATGGTCACGCGCGCGCGCTCGAGGTCGGCGTCGCGCTGGACCTGCATGCGCTTCTGCAGGCGGTTGAAGCTGGGGCGGCCGTCGTCGCCGAGCACCACGACCTCGCCGTCGAGGATGAACGAGGCCGCCGGCAGCGCGGCGGCGGCGTTGCAGAGCTCGGGATAGGCGCGGGTGGCGTCGTTGCCGCTGCGGTAGCGCAGGCGCACGCCGGCGGCGGACTTCTCGATGAGCATGCGGAAGCCGTCGTACTTGAGCTCGAACAGCCAGCCCGGGCGCGAGAACGGCTTGGCCGCGGTGTCGGCCAGCATGACCTCGACCTTGGCCAGGTCGACCGGGTGCGCGGGCGTCACGGCACCGGCGGCGGCGAGCTCGCTGTGCAGCGCGGGGCCGCGCGAGACGCCGGCGCCGAGCTCCTCGACGGTGAGGCCGGACAGGATCGACTGCTGCACGAAGTCGTCGCGGCCGGGGCCCGAGTAGGCGTCGCGGTGCTTGATGAGCAGCCACTGGTCGCCGCCGTCGTCGCCGCGGGGCCGCGTCTCGCGGCGCCCACTGGTGCGCACCAGGGTCCAGATGCCGTGCAGCTTGTAGCCGCGCAGCTCGAACAGCAGCTTGCCGGTGGTCATGCCCTGCTCGGGGTCCTCGAGGGCGAGCCAGGAGCCGCGATCCCAGCAGATCGACGGACCCGCGCCATAGTGCTTGGCCGGGATGACGCCCTCGAAGTCGGCGTACTCGACCGGGTGATCCTCGACGTGCATGGCGAAGCGCTTCTCGGCGGGATCGTAGGACGGGCCGCGCGGCACGGCCCAGCTGACCAGGACGCCGCCGAGCGCGAGGCGCAGGTCCCAGTGCAGGCGGGTGGCGTCGTGCTTCTGCACCACGAACAGGCGCGGGGTGCCGAGCTCGCCGCCGGTGGGCGCGGCGGCGCCCTGGCGGGCGTCGAGGCGGCCGAACGGCTCGGGGGTGGCGCCGGCTGAACGTTTGGCCCGGTATTCGTCGAGGTTTTTGGGCATGAAGTTCGCGACGCGTGCGCGGCGGCGGTACAATTAAAGCATGGCGCTGCGCTCCATCGCGACCGGCACCGTGTCGTTTGGCATGGTCTCCATCCCCGTCAAGCTGTACTCGGCCACCCAGGCCTCGGCAGCCATCTCCTTCAACCTGCTGCACAAGAAGGACGGCTCGCGGCTGAAGCAGCAGTACGTGTGCCAGACCTGCAACGACAAGGTCGAGCGCGACGACATGGTCAAGGGTTACGAGTTCGCCAAGGACCAGTACGTCATGCTGACCCCCGAGGAGCTGTCGGCGCTGGAGGAGAAGAGCACGCAGACCATCGAGATCAGCGAGTTCATCCCCATCGAGAAGATCGATCCGATCTACTTCGAGAAGCCCTACTTCCTGGGGCCCGACAAGGGCGGCGACAAGGCCTACAAGCTGCTGGCGACCACGCTGGAGAACACCGGCAAGGCGGCGCTGGCGCGCTATGCCGCGCGCGGCAAGCAGTACCTGGTGCTGCTGCGCCCGAAAGAGGGCCGGCTGGTGATGCAGCAGCTCATGTACGCCGACGAGGTGCGCTCGTGGGAGGAGGTCGAGGTGCCCACGGTCGAGGTCAAGGAGGCCGAGCTGAAGCTGGCCGCGCAGCTGGTCGAGGCCACGTCGAACCCGGCGTTCGAGCCCGAGAAGTACCAGGACGACGTGCGCACCCGCGTCAAGGAGCTGATCGAGAAGAAGGTGGCGGGGCAGGAGATCACGTCGGCGCCGGCCGAGCAGGGCAAGGCGCAGATCATCGACATCATGGAGGCGCTCAAGGCGTCGCTGGCCAAGCGCGCCGGCGGCGGGGAGGCGGCGGCGGGCGCGAGCGAGGAGCGCCGGCCGGCCAAGCGCAAGGATGACGCAGCGCCGGCGGCGGCCGCGGCGGTGGCGACCGCGGCGGTGGCGGTGGCCCAGGCGGGGGCGGCCGGTGCGGGCGAGCGCGCGCCGAAGCGGAAAGCCTCCAAGAAGTAGCTGGCGCGGTTTGCTATGGTAGGCCCCGCGTGACCGGCGAAGGCTACACGTCAGCCGAGGTGGCGCGCCTGCTGGAGGTCTCGCCAGCGCAGGTGCGGGGGCTGGTGCGCGCGGGCTTCCTGGCGCCGGCGCGGGGGCCGCGCGGCGAGATGCGCTTCTCGTTCCAGGATCTGGTGCTGATGCGCACGGCGCGGGCGCTGCTGGCCGCCGAGGTGCCGGCGCGGCGGGTGCGCGCGGCGCTCAAGCAGCTGCGCGCCAAGCTGCCGGCGGGACGGCCGCTGAGTGGTCTCAGCATCGAGGCGCTGGGCGGCACCGTGGTGGTGCGCGACGGCCATGTGGTGTGGCAGCCGGAGTCGGGGCAGGCGCTGTTCGACTTTGGGCGCGCCGGTGCGGCGCCGGAGCCAGGCCGCGCGGGCGGTGGTGCGGCGAGAGCGGGTGGCGGCAAGGGGGTCGTGGTGTCGACGCTGCAGGCGCGGGTGCGTCGGGCCGTGGCCGCGGCCGAGACCGCGGAGGCGGCGGCCGACGCCGAGCTGGAGGCCGAGCGGCTGGCCGCGGAGGGTGCGGCGGCGGCGGCGCTGCTGGAGGCGGCCGGGCTGGTGCCGGGTGGGCCGGTGCTCGGCGACGAGCTGCCCGAGGCGGGGGACATCGACGGCTGGTATGCCCGCGGGCTGGATCTGGAGCGCACCGCGCCGGCGGGGGCGCGCGAGGCCTATGCGCGCGTGCTCGAGCTGGATGGCGAGCACCTGGACGCGCTGGTCAACCTGGGGCGCCTCGAGCACGAGGCCGGGCACCTGACCGCGGCCGAGAAGCTGTACCGGCGCGCGCTGGCGCTGTCCCCGGGGGATGCCACCGCAGCGTTCAACCTGGGCGTCGCGCTGGAGGATCAGGACCGCGTCGAGCCGGCCATCACCGCCTACCGGCGCGCGCTGGCGGCCGACCCCGGCTGTGCCGATGCGCATTACAATCTGTCGCGATTGTATGAACGCCAGGGCAGGACGGCGGCGGCGATCCGCCACCTGTCGGCGTACCGCCGGCTGACCGACTGACGGTTCAGGGCGCGCAGGCGCCATTGCTGCAGGTCTGGCCGGGCAGGCAGGCATAGCCGCAGTTCTGGCAGTTGCTCTCGTCCTGCGTGAGGTCGGTGCAGTAGGCGGAGGCACCGCTGCCGCAGGCGTCGGGGTTCGGGGTCGGGCAGGCGCAGCTACCATCGACGCAGAGCTTGCCCGGGGCGCAGACCACGCCGCAGGCGCCACAGTTGTCGGTGTCGCCGAGGGTGTCGGCGCAGTAGGTCGGGCTGGCGGTCGGGCAGCTGGTGCCGCCAACGCAGGCGGTGACACAGGTGCCGGTCGCGCACAGCTCGCCGCTGGCGCAGGCGTTGCCGCACTGGCCGCAGTTGGCGCGGTCGGTGTCGAGGTCGGTGCACACCGGCGCGGCGGGTGTGCCGCAGGCGTCGGGGGTCGGCGCGCGGCAGGGGCTACACGGCGCGCCACAGGCGACGCTGGAGGTGACCGTGCCGGCGGCGTCGCAGGTGACGATGGCGCCGTCGATGCAGGTGGCGGCGCCGGGGATGCAGGTGAGGGTGAGGTCGATGGTCCAGTCGGTCTGCTCGTTGGTGGGCCACACGCAGGCGTCGAGCCATGATGCGGTGCAGATGGTGCTCAGCCGGGCGGTGCCGGTGTCGAGGTTGCGGGTGAAGGTGGCGCGGTTGGGCTCCCAGTAGGTGGTCATCATGCAGGCGTCCCAGGTGGTGAGCGCCGCGCCGATGGCGTCCCACGACAGCGAGTGGGTGATGAGGTGGCTGACGCCGGGGAGATCGAGCGCGAGCTCGTGCGGCGCCGGGGTGTGGCCGGGCAGCGACAGGGTCATGGCGTAGCCAGGGCTGCGGCGCACGTCGAGGATGGCGGTCGAGGTGGTGGTGCCGCGATGCTCGATGCAGACGCTGGGACCGCCCGAGGTGTCGACCCAGTAGACGGTGATGGTGGCAACGCCCTGGTAGTGGCCGACGAAGTCCTGCGGGGGCGGTGTGGCGCAAAAGAGGCCGGCGTCGGGGGTGGCGGCGTCGGGGGTGGCGGCGTCGGGGGTGGCGGCGTCGGGGGTGGCGGCGTCGGGGGTGGCGGCGTCGGGGGTGGCGGCGT